>NZ_AGFU01000025.1 GCF_000226955.1 Sphingomonas elodea ATCC 31461 | reverse complement strand
TACAAGCACATGGACTCCTTCATCACCTCGGCGACGACCGTGCAGTCCTATGCCGAGACCGGTTACCCCCTCGACTTCCTGTTCCCCGGGCAGAGCGCGAGCACGATGTTCAACGTCATCCGCCCGTTCAACGGCCGGGGCGCGTCGATCCTGGGCGCCGAGCTGACGGTGCAGCAGGAACTGCGCTTCCTGCCCGGGCCGCTCGACCGGATGGGCGTTCAGCTGAACGGCACCTATGCCGACGGGCGGTCCGACGTGGTCTATGCAGGGGTGCCGGTGCGGCTGCCGCTGATGGATCTGTCGCGCTGGGCGGGGAACGCGACGCTCTACTATACCGGCCGCGGCTGGGACGCCCGCCTCGCGCTGGCCTATCGCGATCGGTATCGCGGCGCGATCGGCACGGGCGGCAATGTCGGCGAATGGGTAGCGCCGGCGACCACCCTCGACGCCGCGGCCCATGTCGTCCTTGCCCGGCGTGCCAAGCTGGTGCTCGAAGCGCAGAACCTTACCAACACGCCCGTGATCCAATATACCGATCGCGACGCCCGCCGACTGCTCGCACGAACGCGCAGCGGACGGGTGCTGAGCGCAGGGGTTCGCTATGCCTTTTGACGGCGATGGAGAGACAACAGGGGAGGAATGTCCCCGTTTCGGCGATTCCCGCCTCTACATCAGGGTAACGGCCAGGCCGGTGCGATGCGACTGATGGACGCGGCCGAACTCCTGGCCGGGAATCGGGCGCGCCTCACTGCCTATGTCCGCAAGCGGCTCCGCGATCCGGAGCAGGCAGACGACATCGTGCAGGAGACCTTCATGCGGGTGGTGGAACAGGAGCAGAAGCAGCGGATCGAGCAACCGCTTGCCTACGCCTTTCGCGTGGCGGATTCGATCCTGTTCGCCGGCTCGCGCAAGGGCACCGGCCAGACCGAGCCGCTGGACGCCGACATCGCCTGTGCGCTGCCGCTGCCCGAGGAGGTGCTGGACTATCGCCGGCGGCTCGCGCGGTTCGAGACGAAGCTGGCATCGTTGCCGCCGCTGCGCCGGGACGTGTTCGTGCAACGCCATCTCGACGGCAAGTCGCGCGCCGAGATCGCCGAGGCGCTGGGATTGAGTCTGGAGTCGGTGAAGAAGCATCTGGTGCGCGCGATGATCGATCTGGCCGAATGCGGCGACCTCGATTCGTCCGGGCAGGGGGCGGCGCATGACTGAGCCGACGGCCCTGGAAGTCGCCGCCGACTGGGCGGACCGGATGGACACGCTGGATCCCGCCGAGCGGCGCGCGCTGATCGCCTGGCTCAACGAATCGGGGGCGCATGTCCACGCCTTCTCGCGAATGCACGATCTGTTGCGCGATCCGGCGCTGCTGGAGGTACTGCAGGCCGCGCAGGCGCCTCGGGCGATACCGGCGCTACGCCGGCGGCGGAGCGATTCCCTGCCGCCGCGCCCGGCCCTGCGCCGTCGTCGTGGATTGCAGGTGGCAGCGGTCGCGGCGGGTCTTGCGGCGGCGGTTGCCGTGCCGCTGCTGCTTCGCCAGGCGACGCCGCCCGCGCCGAGCGTGGCGGAGAATAGCGGCTACCTGATCGAGAGCCCCGTGGCGAAGCGATCGATGGTCCGTTTGCGGGACGGCTCGACGATGACGCTCGATGCCGCCTCGGCGGTGCGGGTCGCCTTCGCGCGGCGCGCCCGGCCGGTACAGCTCGAAAAAGGCGCCGCCCGGTTCGAGGTCGCGCATGATCCCAGCCGTCCCTTCTCGGTCCAGGCGGGCCAGGCGCGCTTTACGGCGCTCGGCACCAATTTCAGTGTCGACCAGCTGCCCGGCGGGGTGGAACTGCGCGTGTTCCGCGGACGGGTGCGGGTGGATCAGCCGGGGCGCGCGCCGATCGTGGTGACCGGCGGAGAATGGCTGAGCGTCGGCGCCGCGCCGCTGCGTCCGCAGCGCTTCGATCCCAAGGCGGCGAGCGGGTTGGACGATGCCTGGCTGAGCGCTGACGGGATGCGGCTGGATGCGGCGCTCACGCGCATCGAGCGCTACAGCGCGGTGCCGATCCGTCTCGCCGATCCCACGCTGGGCGGTACCCGGCTGGGGGGGCGGTTCCGACTCGATACGCCGGAGAAGAGCGTTGCGCTGATCGGCGCGCTGGTAGGGATGGAGCCGCATCGAAAGGGGGGTGCGCTCGTGCTGGAGCGCCCGAAGACGCGTTGACAGGGCGTTAACCGCGTCCGGCAAACATTTGGCAAGGCGTGCGTGCGACCCTCTGGCATTGGAGCAGCGCCATGATCGCCACCAACATCGCCCTTTCCGGAGTCCAGGCCAGCGTCGCGCGGCTCAACGTCAGTGCGCAGAACGTCGCCAATGCGAACACGACGGGCGAGACCGCGAAGGCGGTGACGGCGGCGAACGCGATCGGAAAGACGGTCAACCACGCCTATCAGCCGATCGCCATCTACCAGGCCGCGGCCGCTTCGGGCGGGGTGACCGCCAAGCCGGTGCCGGCCGTGCCGGGCACGGGACCGCGCTACGATCCGGAAGCGGAGCAGGCGGACGCCGACGGCAATGTCGAGGCGCCCGAGGTGGATTTCGCGGAAGAGGACGGCGAGCAGCGCAAGGCGCTGTTTTCCTATCGCGCCAATCTTTCGGTGATCCGCACGCAGGACCAGATGATGGGGTCCCTGCTCGATACCAGGGTGTGAGGACCCCGCGGGCAACCCGCGGGATCCTTCAGGGCAGGGCGTCAGGCCAGCGTCAGGCCGACATCGACATTGCCGCGGGTGGCGTTCGAGTAGGGGCAGACCTGGTGCGCCGCGTCGACCAGCTTCTGCGCTTCCTCGCGATCCATGCCCGGCAGGCTGACCTGCAGATCGGCGGTGATGCCGAAGCCGCCTTCCGAACGCGGGCCGATGCCTACGGTTGCGGTGACCGACACGTCGGCCGGAACCTTGATCTTCATGCCGGCGCCCACTGCCTTCAGCGCGCCGATGAAGCAGGCGGAATAGCCCGCCGCGAACAGCTGCTCGGGATTGGTGCCGTCGCCGCCGGCACCGCCCAGTTCCTTCGGGGTCGACAGCTTGACGTCGAGCACGCCGTCTTCCGAACGCGCGCTGCCGTCCCGACCGCCGGTTGCCGTTGCCTTGGTGGTATACTTCACATCGACCGACATGGGATGTTTCCTTTCAGTGATGCGATAAACATTATCGCGATAATGATCAGATAGAGGATGTGCCGGGCCTTGTCCAGAGGATTCGTTATCGCGATATGGGATTTGTCCCGCCACGGTCCGGCGGGGAGGAGTGTTCGACGATGCCTGCCCCGCTCCCGCTCGACGGCCAGCTTTGCTTCTCGCTCTACAGCGCGAGCATGGCGATCACGCGTGTCTACAAGCCGATCCTCGATCGGCTGGGGATCACCTATCCGCAATATCTGGTGCTGCACGCGCTGTGGGAACAGGATGGCCGCACAGTAGGCGCGATCGGCGAGCGGCTGGCGCTGGAATCGAGCACGATCACGCCGCTGGTGAAGCGGCTAGAAGCGGCCGGGCTGGTCACCCGCCGGCGCAATCCGGAGGACGAGCGGCAGGTGCAGGTGTTCCTGACCGACAATGGCCTGAGGATCCGCGAGGAATGCGGCTGCCTGGGCGAGGCGGTGCTGGACAAGACCGATCTGTCGCTCGAACGGCTGGCGGCGCTCAACCGCGAGGCGCAGGCGCTGCGCGACTCGCTGGCGCGCGACTGAGCGCTCCGCAGCAATCCCCGGTTTGCCGCACGGGCCCTTGCGGCTAAGGGGAGACTCCACTCCCCGAACTCTCCTGGAATCCCCGTTTCGATGCTGCGCCTGTCCGGACTTTCCCTGCCCCTCGACCACCCCGCCGAAGCGCTCGCGCCCGCGATCGCCGCGCGGCTGGGCGTGGCGGCGGCGGACGTGCGCGGCTTCACCGTGTTCAAGCGGGGCAATGATGCCCGGCGGCGGAGCGCGATCCTGCTGGTCTATACGGTCGATGTCGATCTGGCGGACGAGGCCGAGGTGCTGGCGCGGCTCGCTGGCGACAAGGACGTGCGGCCGACGCCGGACATGGCCTATCGCCCGCCCTTCCATGCGCCCGAGGGCTGGCAGGGCCTGCGCCCGGTGGTGATCGGCGCGGGGCCGTGCGGGCTGTTCGCCGGGCTTATCCTCGCGCAGATGGGCTTCCGCCCGATCATCCTCGATCGCGGCAAGATCGTGCGCGAGCGGACCAAGGATACCTGGGGCCTGTGGCGCCGCTCCGAGCTCAATCCGGATTCGAACGTCCAGTTCGGCGAGGGCGGGGCGGGGACCTTCTCCGACGGCAAGCTCTATTGCCGGGTCAAGGATCCGCGCTTCCTCGGCCGCAAGGTGCTGGAAGAGTTCGTGAATGCCGGCGCGCCCGACGACATCCTGTGGCAGGCGCATCCGCATATCGGCACCTTCCGGCTGGTGACGATGGTGGAGAGCATGCGTCGCACCATCGAGGAACTGGGCGGCGAGTATCGCTGGCAGACCCGCGTCGACGGGATCGAGCTCGACGGCCAGCGCAAGATCCGCGGCCTGCACCTGCACGACGGCAGCTTTCTGGAAGCCGATCATGTCGTTCTCGCCGTTGGACACAGCGCCCGTCCGACCTTCGAGATGCTCCACCGGATGGGCGTGCATCTGGAGGCCAAGCCCTTCTCGATCGGCGTGCGGATCGAGCATCCGCAGAGCTGGATCGACCAGGCCCGCTTCGGCAACTGCGCCAAGCATCCCGATCTGGGCGCGGCCGCCTATGCGCTGTCGCACCACTGCACCAATGGTCGCACCGTCTACAGCTTCTGCATGTGCCCGGGCGGGCGCGTGGTGGCGGCGACGTCCGAGGAGGGCCGCGTCGTCACCAACGGCATGAGCCAATATTCGCGCGCCGAATTCAACGCCAATTCGGGGCTGGTCGTGGCGATCGACCCGGCGCGGGACTATCCGGGCGGGCCGCTCGCCGGCATCGAACTGCAGCGCAAATGGGAGGACGCCGCCTTCATCGCAGGCGGCTCCAACTACAATGCGCCCGGCCAGCTGGTCGGGGACCTGCTCGCGGGGCGTCCCTCCACGGCGCTGGGGCAGGTGGTGCCGAGCTACAAGCCGGGCGTCACCCCCACCGATCTCTCGGCCTGCCTGCCGGGCTTCGTGATCGAGGCGTTCCGCGAGGCGCTCCCGGTGTTCGGCCGCCAGATCGCCCGCTACGACCATCCCGAGGCGGTGATGACGGGTGTCGAGACGCGCACCTCCTCGCCCTTGCGGATCACGCGCGGGGCGGATTTCCAGAGCCTCAACACCCCGCAGCTGTTCCCGGCAGGCGAGGGCGCGGGTTATGCCGGCGGCATCCTCTCGGCAGCGATCGACGGCATCAAGGTCGCCGAGGCGGTGGCGGCGAGCATGCTCGCCGTACGCTGATCAGGCCGCTTCGCTGAACTGCAGGGCTGCCAGCCGGGCGTAGAGCCCGCCCAGCGCGACCAGTTCGGCATGGGTGCCGGTCTCGACGATGCGGCCGCCGTCCATCACGATGATCCGTCCTGCCGCGCGGACGGTGGCTAGGCGGTGCGCGATCACCAGCGTGGTGCGGCCTTGCATCAGTCGCTCGAGCGCATCCTGCACCAGCTTTTCGCTCTCGGCGTCGAGCGCGCTGGTCGCCTCGTCCAGCAGCAGGATCGGCGAGTCGCGGAGCAGCGCGCGGGCGATGGCAAGCCGCTGGCGCTGGCCGCCGGACAGGCGCGCGCCGCCTTCGCCGAGGAAGGTGTCGAGCCCGTCCGGCAATTCGCGCAGGAACTCGGCGGCATTGGCGGCCTCGGCGGCGGCCCAGATCGCGTCGTCGCTGGCGTTCCAATTGCCGTAGCGCAGATTGTCGCGCGCCGAGGCGGCGAAGATCACCGTTTCCTGCGGCACCATCGCCATGCGGGCGCGCACCTCCGCGGGATCGGCCCTGGGGATGGCGACGCCGTCGATGCGGATCTCGCCCGCTTCGGGATCGTAGAAGCGCTGGAGCAGCTGGAAGAGGGTGGACTTGCCCGCGCCCGAGGGGCCGACCACCGCCACCGTCTCGCCGGGTGCCACGAACAGCGAGAAATCCTGAAGCGCCGAAACTTCGGGGCGCGTGGGATAGCGGAAGGTGACCGCGTCGAACGCGATCGCACCCTCGGCCGGGCTGGGCAGCGCGACCGGGTGGGCGGGCGGGGCGATGTCCGGCTCCTGCTGGAGCAGTTCGGCGAGGCGGCTGGCGGCGCCCGAGGCGCGCAGCAGGTCGCCATAGACCTCGGTCAGCGCGCCGAACGATCCGGTGACGAGACCGGCGGTGATCACGAAGGCGGTGATCGCCCCGCCGGTGATCTGGCCGGCGGCGACGCCCGACACCGCATCCCACATGATCAGCGTGATCGCGGTGAACAGCAGCCCGATGACCAATGCTGTCATCACCGCCCGCAGGGCGAATCGCTTCTGCGCGGCGGCGAAGCTGCGCACCACCGCATCCTGGAAGCGCTGGCTCTCGCGGGGCTCCTGCCCGAAGGCCTGGACGATGCGCATCGCCCCCAGCGTTTCGGAGGCGATCGCGCCGATATCGGCCACGCGGTCCTGGCTGTTGCGCGAATATTGGCGCACCCGCCCGCCCAGCCAGACGATCGGCAGCACGGTGAGCGGCATGCCGACGATCAGATAGGCGGCGATCTTGGGGGCCAGCACGAACAGATAGATCACGCCGCCCACGCCGGTCAGCAGGTTCCGGAGCGCGATCGAGACGGTGGACCCCACCACCTGCTCGACCAGCGCGGTATCCGAGGTGAGTCGCGAGGCGATCTCGGACGGGCGGTTTTCCTCGAACCATTTCGGCGGCAGGCGCAGCAGGTTGCGGTGTACCGCCACGCGCAGGTCCGCCACGGTCCGTTCCGCCACCCAGGAGACAAAGAAGAAGCGCACTGCCGTCGCGATCGAGAGCACCAGGATCACGGCGAGCAGGCCCTGGAAATAGACCCCGATCCGGCTCGTGTCCGCACCGGCGGCGAAGCCGTTGTCGACGATCTGCTTGAACGTGCGCGGAATCCACAGTGTCGCCAGCGACGAGGTGACCAGCGCTATCGAGGCGATGACGATCTGCAACGGATAGCGGCGGGTGAACTGCCAGATGACGAGCAGGCTGCTGAGCTTGCGGCGGGGCGCAGGCGGCGGGGTCGTGTCGGCCATGGTGGAAGCGCGTAGCGCGGTTCGCGGGGCAGGGGAACCACCTGCGGTCGTCTCGGTTCCGCATAGCTACGACATTGCGGCGCACAAGGGGCCCGTCTATATGGGTGGTAAGACAACCCCCGCTGCAGGGATCGGGGCACGGGGAAGGATTATAGATGCTGTACGACGCCTACGAGATTCAGCGTTCCATGCTCGCCGGGGCAAGTGCCTTGGCCAATTTCAGCGCAGGATTGCTCAACAATCCGGCCAATCCCTTCGCCTATTTCGGCGGTGGACCGGTGATGGCTTCGGCGCTGGAGGTGTTCGCGCACGCCTCGGCGCCGCGCGGCAAGCCTGATTTCGCGCTCGACTTCACCGAGATCGACGGCCGCCGCGTCGAGGTCCACGAAGAGATCGTGCTGCGCAAGCCCTTCGGCCAGCTCAAGCGGTTCGTCCGCGAGGGCGTGGAGGGCGGCCCGAAGCTGCTGATCGTGGCGCCGATGTCCGGCCATTATGCCACACTGCTGCGCGGCACGGTGCAGCGGATGCTGCCGGTGGCGGACGTGTACATCACCGACTGGCGCGACGCGAAGCTGGTGCCGACCAGCGAGGGCAAGTTCGACCTCGACGACTATGTCGATTACGTGATCGAGTTCCTTGCCCATATCGGCGCCGAGGGCGATCCGCGGCCGCACATGCTGGCGGTCTGCCAGCCGTCTGTACCCTGCTACGCCGCCGCCGCGCTGATGAGCGCGGACAAGCACCCGAACCGGCCGGCTACGCTGACCATGATGGGCGGCCCGATCGACACCCGCGAAGCGCCCACCGCCGTCAACACGCTGGCGACCGAGCGGCCGTTCAGCTGGTTCGAGCAGAACGTGATCGCCACCGTGCCGATGACCTATGCGGGTGCAGGCCGGAAGGTATATCCCGGCTTCCTGCAGCTTGCCGGGTTCATGACGATGAATCTCGGCAATCACCTCATCTCGCACTGGGAGATGTTCAAGCATCTCGTCCAGGGCGACGACGAGAGCGCCGATTCGACGATGAAGTTTTACGAAGAATATCGCTCGGTCTGCGACATGACCGCGGAATTCTACCTGCAGACGATCTCCACCGTGTTCCAGACGCACGCGCTGCCCAAGGGCGAAATGCTGCATCGCGGCCGCAAGGTCGATCCGGGCGCGATCACCGATATCGGCATCCTCGCGATCGAAGGCGAGCGCGACGATATCTCCGGCATCGGCCAGACCAAGGCGGCGCTGACCATCGCGACCAACCTGCCGGAATCGTTCAAGCAGTACCATCTGGCCGAGGGTGTCGGCCATTACGGTATCTTCAACGGCTCCAAGTGGCGCAACCGGATCGCGCCGGTCGTCGAGCAGTGGATGGCGACGCACGGCGGGTGAGCCCGCGTTAGAAGATAGCAGTTCAGGTCGCCCTCACCCTTCCGGCGCTTCGCGCCTCCCTCCCTCTCCCAATGGGAGAGGGAAGGGGCCCGCCGCCGACGGCGGTGGGAAGGGTGAGGGTGAACGCCCTCAAATCCCCCCTTCGTCCAGGCTGAGCAGCGTCGCGTTGCCGCCCGCGCTGGTCGTGTCCACCGACACCGCCCGCTCGGCGCAGAAGCGGTGCAGATAGTGCGGCCCGCCCGCCTTGGGGCCGGTGCCCGACAGGCCCTCGCCGCCGAACGGCTGCGAGCCCACCACCGCGCCGATCATCGAGCGGTTGATGTAGAGATTGCCCACCCGCGCTTCCGCCTCGACCAGCTCGGCCGAGCGGGCGATGCGGCTGTGCAGGCCCATCGTCAGGCCGAAGCCCTTGGCGTTGACCCGCGCCACCGTCTCGGCAAGCTGGCCCGCCTTCCAGGTGGCGACGTGGAGGATCGGCCCGAACCATTCGCGGGTCAGATCCTCGGGGCGATCGATGCGGATCATCGTCGGCGGCACGAACAGGCCGGTGGCGGGCACCGGCACCGTCTTGATCCACTGGGCCTTGGCGCTGTCGCGATAGGCCATCAGCTTGTCGTACGCCGCCTGGTCGATCACCGGGCCGATATCGGTGCGCGGATCGGCGGGGTCGCCGAGGATCAGCAGCTCCATCGCGCCGCGCAGCATCTCGATCACGCCCTCGGCGATCTCCTCCTGCAGCAGCAGCAGGCGCAGTGCCGAGCAGCGCTGGCCGGCCGAGCGGAAGGCGGAGGTGAGCACGTCGGCCACCACCTGCTCGGGCAGCGCGGTCGAATCGACGATCATCGCGTTGATGCCGCCGGTCTCGGCGATCAGCGGGACCAGCGGGCGATCCTCGCCTTCGAGCAAAGCTGCGGCGATCTTCTTGGCGGTAGGCGTCGATCCGGTGAAGGCCACGCCGGCGATGCGCGGATCGGCGGTGAGCGCGGCGCCCACCTCCGGCCCGCCGGTCACCAGCACCAGCGCATCCTCCGGCACGCCCGCCTGATGCGCGAGGCGCACGGCGACGCGGGCGATCTCGGGCGTCTGCGGCGCGGGCTTGGCGACGACGGCGTTACCCGCGACCAAGGCTGCGGCGGTCTGGCCGAGGAAGATCGCCAGCGGGAAGTTCCACGGGGCGATCGTCGCCCAGACGCCGCGGCCTTCCATGCGCAGTTCGTTGCGCTCGCCCGTCGGCCCGGGAAGGGTGATCGGGGCGAGGCCGGTGCGGGCCTGAAGCGCATAGTAACGGCAGAAATCGGCCGCCTCGCGGACCTCGCCGAGTGCGTCGGGGATGGTCTTGAAGGCTTCCTTGACGGCGAGCGCCATCAGTTCGATGCGGTTTTCTTCGAGCAGATCGGCGAGGCGCTCAAGGGTCGCGGCGCGCGTGGCGAGCGGCGTGGCGGCCCAGCCGGGGAAGGCGGCGGTAGCGCGGTCGATCGCGGCGCGCACGTCGACCGGCGCGGTCGCACCGGCGGCGGGCACGGGCTTTGCCGCGATCGCCATCGCCGTCTCCGCGAGGATCGTCCGCTCGGCGAGATCGATGCCGCCCGAGTTCTTCCACGCGCCGAATAGCTCGACGGGCAGCGGAATGCTCGGGTGGCGCGTGCCGCCCACCGCTGCAATCTTCTCCACCGGATCGGCGAGCAGTTCGGCTTCGCTCAGCTGCTCGTCGGCGAGCTGGTGAACGAAGCTGGAATTCGCCCCATTCTCCAGCAGTCGGCGGACGAGGTACGCCAGCAGATCCCGGTGCCCGCCCACCGGCGCATAGATGCGGCAGTGATAGCCCTGCTCGTTTACCAGCCGCTCGTACAGGCCTTCGCCCATGCCGTGGAGGCGCTGGAACTCGAAGTCGCGGCTGTCGCCGGCCCAGTCGAGGATGGTGGCGACGGTCAGCGCATTGTGGCTGGCGAAGGCGGGCACGATGTTCCGCGCCGCGAGCATGTCGCGCGCGCAGGCGAGGTACGACACGTCGGTCGCCGCCTTGCGGGTGAACAGCGGATAGTCGGACAGGCCCTCCACCTGGGTGCGCTTGATCTCGCTATCCCAATAGGCGCCCTTGACCAGGCGGACATGCATCGGCCGGCCGAGATCGTCGGCCCAGCCGATCACCGCACGCGCGCGCTTGCCATAGGCCTGCACCGCCATGCCGAAGCCGTTCCAGCCCTTGAGCTCGGGCCGCCGCGCGACCGAGGCGATGATGTCGAGGCTCATCTCCAGCCGTTCGCTTTCCTCGGCGTCGACCGTGAGCGGGATGCCCTGCGCCGCCGATTCCGAGGCGAGCTGCGCCAGCATGTCGGTCAGCTCGGGCACGCAGCGGTCGTACTGCGCGACCTCGTAGCGCGGGTGGAGCGCGGAGAGCTTCACCGAGATCGAATGGCCCGCCTTGGGATCACGCCCGACCGCGCGGATCGCCTCGAAATAGGCCTGGAAATAGCGTTCGGCATCGGCCTTGGTGCGCGCGGCCTCGCCCAGCATGTCGAAGCTCGCGGTGAAGCCCTTGTTCTCGGGCTTCTTCATCCGCTTCATCGCCTCGTCGATGGTGCGGCCCATCACGAACACCTCGCCCATCCGCTTCATCGCGGCGCCCACGGCCTGGCGGACGAACGGCTCGCCGGCGCGCGAGATCAGGCGGCGAAGTGCACCCGTCTTCTCGTCACCGACCAGCGCGCGGCCGAGCATCAGGCCCCAGGTCGCCGAGTTGACCAGCACCGAGTTCGACTTGCCCGAATGCGCCTTCCAGTCGGCATCGCCGATCTTGTCGGCGATCAGCAGGTCGGCGGTTTCGGGATCGGGCACGCGCAGGAACGCCTCGGCGAGGCTGAGCAGCGCCACGCCCTCGGACGAGTTCAGCCTGTATTCCTGGAGGAACTGGTTCACCCAGCCGCGGGTCTGCGCCGCGCGCAGGTCCGCCAGCAGCGCCAGCGCGTGATCCATCACCCGTTCGCGCGACTCAGGCGTGAGTCGCGCCCGCTCCAGAAGCGGTTTTAGAACATCGGGTTCGGCCGCACGGTGCAGCTTGGCCATCATTTCGCGGTGGTGTGACGGTACGGCAGTCGGCATTTTCCAGTTTCCGGTCGGCTAAAGCTTGCAGGGAGGCCGGTGGCCCCCTTAGATATGGCGAGCCTATGAAAGATAATTACGCGAGAGGATAGTCTTGGCAGCGACCGTCACCCCGCAGGAGATGGCCGAACGGGTCGGCACCGAGCATGTCTCGGACTGGGTGGAGGTCACCCAGGCGATGATCGACCAGTTCGCGGAAGCGACCGGCGACCACCAGTTCCTCCATGTCGATCCGGTGCGCGCGGCGGAAACGCCGTTCGGCGGCACGATCGCGCATGGTTTCCTCTCGCTGTCGCTGATGCCGATGCTCGCCGCGCGCACCGATGCGCCGGGAATCGAAGGCGCGCGGATGGGTGTGAACTATGGGGGGAACAAGGTCCGGTTCCTGACGCCGGTGCGCTCCGGCAAGCGGGTGCGCGGGCGATTCACGCTGAAGAAGTTCGTCGAGCGGCAACCCGGCGTCTGGGAACAGGTGCAGGACTATCGGCTCGAGATCGAGGGCGAGGAGAAGCCGGCGGTGATCGCCGAGTGGATCGCGCTGGTCTATGTTTGAGGTTCAAAAAGCCCCTCCCCTTCAGGGGAGGGGTTGGGGTGGGGGATGACCGATCCGCCAGCCCGTCGCTGTTAAAAGTGCCCCACCCCAAACCCCTCCCCTGAAGGGGAGGGGCTTTAGAAATCAGAAGAGAGGAACCCCAATGCGCTCCGCAGTCATCGTTTCCACCGCCCGCACGGGCATCGGCCGGGCCTATCGCGGGGCGTTCAACGCCACCCCGGCGCCGACGCTGGGCGCGCACGCGATCCGCGCCGCGGTCGAGCGGGCAGGCATCGAGCCGGGTCAGGTCGACGACGTGGTGTTCGGCGCCGCGCTCCAGCAGGGCAGCCAGGCGCCCAACATCGCCCGCCTCGCGCTGCTCCGCGCCGGCCTGCCGGTGGACGTGCCGGGCATGTCGATCGACCGCCAGTGCGCGTCGGGCCTGATGGCGATCGCGACGGCGGCCAAGCAGATCGTCGTCGACAATATGGACATCACCCTGGGCGGCGGCGTGGAATCGATCAGCATCGTGCAGACCCCGCAGATGCGCGTCGAGCCCGATCGCGAGCTGATCGCGCTGCATAACGACACGTACATGCCGATGCTCCAGACCGCCGAGGTGGTCGCCGCGCGCTACGGCATCGGCCGCGATGCGTGCGACGCCTACGCGTTCCAGTCGCAGCAGCGCACCGCTGCCGCACAGGCCGCGGGCAAGTTCGATGACGAGATCGTGCCCGTCACCGCGACGATGAATGTCGTCAACAAGGAGACGAAGGAGGTCTCGCAGAAAGAGATCACCCTCGCCAAGGACGAGGGCAATCGACCCGAAACGACGCTGGAGGGCCTGCAGGCGCTCCAGCCGGTGGTGCCGAACGGCACCGTCACTGCAGGCAATGCCAGCCAGCTGTCGGACGGCTCGTCGGCCTGCGTGCTGATGGAGGAGAAGCTCGCCTCGCAGCGCGGCCTTACCCCGCTCGGCCGCTATGTCGGCATGGCGGTGGCCGGCACCAAGCCTGACGAGATGGGCATCGGCCCGGTCTATGCCATCCCCAAGCTGCTCGAGCGCTTCAACCTGAAGATGGACGATATCGGTCTTTGGGAGCTCAACGAGGCGTTCGCGGTGCAGGTGCTCTATTGCCGCGACACGCTGGGCATTCCCAATGAGCTGCTCAACGTCAACGGCGGCGCGATTTCGATCGGCCATCCGTACGGCATGTCGGGCGCGCGGATGACCGGCCATGCGCTGATCGAAGGCAAGCGCCGCGGTGCCAAGTACGTCGTCGTCACCATGTGCATCGGCGGCGGCATGGGCGCAGCGGGTCTGTTCGAAGTCCTCTGACCCGGCGTTTGAAAATGGGATCCGTCCCGTTTTCGGCGATCCTCTAAGGGGTTGACCGGAGGGTGTCGTGCGCGGCACCCTCCATCCCATGACAGCAGCCAGCTATAGCGATGGCGTCTCGCTGCGGAGCGGCCTCCGCGCCATCGGCCAGAGCTTCGTGTTCCGCGGTCGTTCGACCCGCAGCGAACTGACCAGCGCCCTGATCCTGATCGCGCTCGGCGAAGTGGCGCTGTTCCTCGCCTTTCACTTCCTGCATCCGCCGACCGCGCTCAACGTTCCCCTGTTCCGCCGCCGCGTGGCACTGGAGGAGGCGCTGGCGCTGGCGCTGTTCGTGCCGCTGATCGGGCTGATCGTGCGGCGGCTCCACGATGTCGGCCTGCCGGCTCTACCGGGCCTGTTGCTGGCCGCGATCGGCATCGCCGGCGACCTGGATCGTACCCAGGTGGCGATCGGCGTATATCCCGGCGTGCCGATGCTGCCGACGGCGGGTCATGTGGCGCTCGCGATCCTTGTCATCGGCCTCTACTGGTCGCCTGCGATCGGTGCTAACCGCTTCGGCATGGACCCGCGAACCGCCTGAATTTGCAAGGCAAACGATGCCAATGCGCGTTTCATCATTGCTCCGTTAAGGATTGTTGGCGATACCCCTCCGCCGAGCCCGGAAGAACCGGCCGGACGCAGGAGAGAGGACGCACATGCAAGAGGGCGTGGCCCTGGTGGCCGATATCGGTCGCCAATCGGTCCGGTTCGGCCTGACCGGTGGCCCAGAAGGGGCCGAGCCGCGGTCGATCAAGCGCTTCTCCAACAGCGATCACCAGACCTTTACCGGCGCACTGGTCACCTACCTGGCGGATGTCGGCCTCCGCGACGCGCGGCTGCCGAGCGTGCTGGCCGTGGCCGGGGCGGTGCGCGGCGACCTGGTCAACCTGACCGGCAGCCGCTGGTATATCTCGCTTGCCGGCGTGGAAGCGGTGCTGCGCGAGAAGCCGGTGGCGCTCAACGAATGTGCCGCCAACGCGCTGGCGCTCACCCGGCTTCCGCCGACAGCGTTTACCGCGCTGCCCGGACCTGCCGCCCGCCCGATCTCGCCCGGCGGCAACTATGCGGTGATCGGCGTCGGCACCGGGCTGGGCGTCGCCGCGCTGATCAGCGCCGATGGCCGTCACGTGCCCGTGCAGAGCGAGGCGGGGCATATCGGCTTCGCGCCCCAGACCGGCGACGAGGAGCGGTTTGCCGCTTATTGCAAGGGCAGGGGCGGGGTGGTGGAGGTCGAGACGCTGCTCAGTGCCAACGGGCTGCTGCTCGCCTATGAGGCGCTGTCCGGCGGCCAGCGGCTTCCTTCGCCCGAGGACGTTACCCGCAACATCGGTCGCGATCCCGTCTGCACCGCCGTGGTGCGGATGTTCGTGGAGCATCTCGGCGCGTTCGTCGGCGATCTGGCGCTCACCTTCGATGCATGGGACGGGGTGTTCCTGACCGGCGCCATCGCGAGGGCGCTGGAGGCCCAGCTCAAACAGCCGGGTTTCCGGCGGCGGATGGAGGCGCGGACCGCCTTTCGCCGTCAGCTCGCGGAAACGCCCGTCGCGCTGGTCAATCGCAGCGACCTGGAACTGATCGGCGCGGCCGCTGCGATCCGGAACGCCTGAGCGGACCTGCACGTTACCCGGCTGAACCAACACCGGGAGACGATCATGGCCGATACGGTCGAACTGAAGAAGCATTTCTGGTCCAAGCTGGCGTCCAGCCCCTTCCTGATGGTCGGCCTGCAGGACGGGCAGCACAGCGAACCGCTTACCGCGCAGCTCGACGAGGATCAGGTCGACACGATCTTCTTCTTCATCGGCAAGGACAATCGCATGGCCAAGGGTGGCCCGGCAATGCTCCAGTTCGTTTCGAAGGGGCATGACTTCTTCGCCTGCCTGGCGGGCACGGCGCGGATCGACAACGACTTCGCGATGATCGACAAGCTGTGGAACAACCAGGTCGAGGCCTGGTTTCCCGGCGGCAAATCGGATCCGAACCTTGCCCTGCTCCGCATCGACATCGACGATGCAGAGATGTGGGAGACCGACATGTCCGTCACCGGCAAGCTGAAGATGCTGTTCGGCGGCAAGATCAAGTCGGACGAGGCCGGCAGTCACGCCAAGGTGGAAACCACCGCCGAGCGTTGAGCCGAGATTGACCATGCGGCGCGGGTGGGCGATCCAGGGACATGGGTCCCTCGCTCGCACACCGCGTCCGCACCGAGGCGCATGCCGTATGGCTCGCCATTCGCGATCCGCGCACGCCGCTGGCGGCGCGGATCGTTGGTCTTCTGGTGGCCGCCTATGCGCTGTCGCCGATCGACCTGATCCCCGATTTCGTGCCGGTATTGGGGCTGGTGGACGACGCCATCCTGATTCCGCTCGGCGTCTGGCTGTTCGAGCGGCTGATCCCTCCCGAACAATTCGCCGAACATCGCGCCGCCGCCGAGGACGCGAGCCACCGGCCGGTGAGCTGGGGCGGGATCGCGATCGTGCTGGGGGTGTGGGCGCTGCTGGCGTGGCTGGTCTGGGGCTGGCTGGTGACGAAATATGATTGAGGGGCGGTGGCCTTCGCCCAGCTTCGTCATTCCGACGAATGCCGGAGTCCATTGGGGTCTGCGGATCGGCTTCAGCCGTGACTTGGTGGCGAATGGATCCCGGCTTTCGCCGGGATGACGGTCGAGGTGAGGGCGCTACCCCTCACCTCTCCCCCTCTTCCTTGTCCATCCGCACCACCGGCTGCACGTCCGGATAGGGCATGATGATCCGCCCGTCGGGCGCGGCGGTGTAGCTGGTCTGGGTCGGGTAGGGGATGCTGATCCCTTCTTCCGCCAGCTTGCGGACGATGCCGACCAGGATGCGGTCGCGCGTCGGGTGGCCGACGTCCCAGCTGCCGGTGTGGATCTCGGCGATCAGCTCATAGTCGATCGAGCTCGCGCCGAACCCGGTAAAGCCGTTGCGCACCGCGGTGGCGCCATTCGCCTCGACGATCGCCCGGAAGATTTCCGGCAGCCGCTCGAGCTTCTCCGGCGGCGTCTCGTACGCCACGCCGATCTTGAACGGCAGGCGGATGCGGGTGCGATCGGTGAGGTTCTGCAGTTCCTTGTCGAGCAGTTGGCGGTTCGAGATGATGTGCATCTCGCCGTCGAACGAGCGGACGCGGGTGGATTTCAGGCCGATGCCCTCCACCGTGCCGCTGGTCTGGTCGAACTTGATGTTGTCGCCGACGCGGAAGGGGCGGTCGAACAGGATCGACAGCGCCGCTATCAGGTCGCCGAAGATGCCCTGCGCCGCCAGACCGATGGCGATGCCGCCGACGCCGAGACCGGCGATCAGGCCGGTGACGTTCACGCCGACATTGCTGAGCACCATCACCAGCGCGATCGCGAACAGCGCGATCGAGATGAGCAGGCGGATGATGCCGACCGCGCTCGCCAGGCTCTCGCTGGGGCTGTCGCCGCGGGTGCGGTGCTCGATCAGGCCGAAGATCACCTCGCGGACCCAGATCGCCGCCTGGAACGCGGCGGCGACGGTGAACAGGAAGGTGATGGTCTTGTCGAGCAGCACCGGCGTCTGGGCATAGTTCACCACCAGCCGGATCGCGGTCATCAGGATGAAGAAATTGCCCGTCCGCGCGACGGTGCGGCCGAGGATCGTGTACCAGTTGGTGCCGCCGCCCTCGCTGTTGCGGCACAGCCGCATGCCCCAGGACCGCAGCGTGTGGAGCAGCAGCACGATGCCGATCGCGATGCCGGTCGCGATCAGGATGCTCAGCCAGTGCTCGCTGATCCATTCGGGCGTATCGCCGACGAAGCTCGCGACCTGGCGCTGGAAATGGGTGGAGTTTGCGTTGGTGGAGATCAGCATCTTTTCTCGTCAGGCTGCCTTGGCGGGCTGTTCGGCCGGATCGGTCTCCAGGAAGACGATCAGGCCGCGTTCGTATCGGTCGAGGTACTGCGTGGTGCGGGGCAGGCGCAACCCGGCGCGGAACAGCGCCTGGGCAGCCTTGTCGCGCGCCAGCTCGATCAGGCGGGGATGGACATAGGATTTGCGGGCGATGGCAGGCGTGTTGCCCAGCGCTTCGGTGACGGGTTCCAGCAGCGTCTTGAGGCCGATCGGCTCGGGCGACTGTGCCAGCGTGCGATAGGCGATCACGCTCGCCCCCCAGGTACGGAAATGCTTGGCGCTGAAATGCGCGCCCATCGCGTCGCGGATATAGGCGTTGACGTCGCTCGACGTGACTGCGTGCGCCGCGCCGGCATCGTCGATCCAGCGGAACAGGTGCTGGCCGGGCAGATCCTGGCAGCGCTTCACAAAGCGGCTTAGCGACCTGTCCGAAACGGTCATCACCCGCAGCTTGCCCGACTTGGCGCGGAACTGGAGCTTGAGCGTGCCGCCGGCCACCTTCACGTGGCGCTTGCGCAGCGTCGTGGCGCCGAAGCTCTTGTTTTCCTGCGCATAATGCTCGTTGCCGACTCGGATCGAGCCGAGGTCCAGCAAACGGACGACCGCGGCCACCGCCTTGTCCTTGCACAGCCCGCGGAGCCGCAGGTCCGCTTCCACCTGGCGGCGCAGGCGGGGCAGGCGCTCGCCGAACATCCCGCAGCGATCATATTTCGCTGCCTCCTGCGCCTCGCGGAAGCCGGTATGGTAGCGATATTGCTTGCGGCCGCGCGCGTCATAGCCGGTCGCCTGGATATGGCCGTTCGGGTCCGGGCAGAACCAGGCATTCTCGTACGCAGGCGGCAGGCCGATGGCATTGAGCCGGTCGATCTCGTCGCGGTCGGTGATGCGGGTGCCTTCCGCATCGAAATAGCCCCAGCCGTGGCGAATCTTGCGGCGAGTGATGCCGGGTGCCTGATCCTCGACATAGACGATGTCGGCGCTGTCCATTCCAACTCCTTGGCCAGAGCCAGGGCAAATGCGCCGCGACGACAAACTGTTCCGGAACCACCGCCATGGCCGGCGGGTTGGCGCGGCATCTTGCGACAAGAAACGGGAAAGGATGCCCCCATGGCCACTCTGCAGAACGCGCGCGTGCTGATGCTCGCCACCGACGGCTTCGAGGAATCGGAGCTGTTCGAGCCGCGCCAGGCACTGCTCGATGCCGGCGCGCAGGTAACGCTCGCCTCGATCAGTACCGATGCCATCACCGGCGAAACCGCCGGCGAGAAGGGCAAGAGCATCACGCCCGACACGACGCTCGATCAGGTCGAGCCCGACCAGTTCGACGCGCTGGTGCTGCCGGGCGGCGTCGGCAACCCGGACAAGATGCGGATGCAACAAAAGGCGATCGCAATCGTCCGCGGCTTCATGGATTCGGACAAGCTGGTGGCGGCGATCTGCCACGCGCCCTGGTTGCTCGCCGAGGCGGATGTGGTGGCCGGCCGCCGCCTGACCAGCTGGCCGTCGATCCGTACCGATCTCGCCAACGCCGGCGCGGACGTGGTCGATCAGGAGGTCGTGACCGACCGCAACCTGATCACCAGCCGCAAGCCCGACGACATCCCCGCCTTCAACCGCGCGGTACTCGCGGCGCTGGAAGAGGTGCAGGCGACCGCCTGAGCGGCAGGCGGTTGATCCATGCCTGTGCGGGGCGCTCCACGACGCGGTGGAGCGCCTCGGACGCGCCCAGAACCAGCGCCAGATAGATGAGGGCGAGCGGCCATCCGATCGCCTCGCCGTGCACGAAAGCCAGCTTGAAGGCGAACCACAGCAGGAAATGGCTGAGATAGGTCGCGTAGCTGATCGTGCCCAGACGGTGCAGCAGGGCGCCCTCCAGCGGGTTGCGGGCCCTGCCGGCCGCGTTGGCAAGCGCCAGCAGCAGCGCCGCCAGCATCGCAGGCACCATGGCGGTTTCGGACAGGCCGAGAACCCAGCCGGCGGCCAGCAGCGTGGCGACGGCGAGCGCCGGGACCAGGGCGCGCGCCCGCCAGCGCTGCCACAGCGCGTACACTAAGGTCCCGGTCGCGAACTCCAGCAGGCAGCGCGGCACACCCAGTTGCGCGATATTCTGCCCAAGGCCCGCCGCTCCGCGCAGCGCGAAGGCGCCGTGCAGCAGCGCCAGGAGTAGCGCGATGGCCGCAAGGAGGAACGGCGTCCGCTGCCTTCGCCAGTCGATGGCCATCGCCCAGAACGGCAACAGCAGATAGGCGGCCAGCTCGCACGAGATCGACCAGGCGGGATCGTTCCAGCAGAGCGGGTTGGCGAAGCCCCAGGCCTGCACGAGCAGCAGGTGCGCGGGCAGCTCGGCCAGCGGAAAGTCCTGTGTCGTCCGCCCGCTTGTGCGGAGCAGGGCGACCAGCAGCAGCGCGAAGCCGAGCATCGCGGCGTGCAGCGGCCAGATCCGCGCGATCCGGCGGCGGAGGAAGTCCGGGATGGCGGCCAGGCCGCCGGCGCGCAATCGTTCGCCATGGCGCAGCGCCAGCACGAAGCCCGAGAGCAGGAAGAAGAAATCGACTGCCAGATACCCCTTGGCGAGCACCGCCTCGATTACTGCCGGCACGTCCTCCAGCGCGCCACGCAGATGGTAGAGCACGACCCACCAGGCCGCGATCCCGCGCGCGGCGGTAAGGGGGCGCAGCTCGTGGCGGCCGCTCATGCGACGGCTGCACCCGCCTTGCGCAGCGGCCGCCAGTGCGCCGCCGCGCGCTTGCGGGCGCAATAGGTGTCGAGCCCGATCTGCGCGCCGATCAGCATGTAGACGAAGGGCTGGAAGGCGATCGCCACGAACGCGGCGCCGAGCAGATAGACGATATGGCCGTTCTGCAGCGCCGCCGCGAGCGGTGCGATCCACGCGTCCTCGGGGCCCGCACGGGCATAGCGGCGGCGCAGTAGCTCCATCCGCACCAGGCCCGAGAGGTTGATCAGGAGCCATAGCGCGAGGCCCGGATAGCCCTGTTCGCCCAGCATCTCGAAATAGGCGCTGTGATAGGCGCGCGCCTTGTCGATCTCGAGCGAGCGGTCGACCACCGCGACGCCGCCCTGGTCCTCCACCGCTACCTTCTCGTAGCGGATCTGGTTCTGGCGATAGGCCTCGAAGCCGCCGCCCAGCGGGTGGCCGCGGGCATAATCCATCGTCCATTGCCACACCGCGAGGCGGGTGGAGGCGGAGGCATCGCCCTTGTAGGTCTTGATCGTCCCCATCCGCTCGGTGAAGGCGGAGGGGAGGAAGGGCAGGGCCACCAGCGCCATCGCCGCGACGGTGCCCAGATAGAGCAGCTTCTTCTGGCTGTCGCGCAGCATGAGGAGCGCAACCAGCCCGATGCAGAGCAGCCCGGTGCGCGTCGAGGTGCCGATCGGGATCAGCAGGCAGGCGAAGCACAGCGCGTAGGCGAAGGCCTTCAGCCGCCAATCGGTCGCGAACAGCGTGCCGTGGCGGGTGAACCAAAGGATCAGCGGCAGGATCGCGATGGCGACGGTGGAGATGGTGCTGCCTTCGTACAGCCCCGAATTGTTCGCCACCATCAGGTTCAGCTCGCCATAGCCCCCGCCGGAAATGATCGTCTTGATCGCGCCGACGATGATGATCGAGCTGGCCGACAGGATCATGAACAGCAGCAGCGCCTCGATGCGGAGGCGCGTGCGCAGGGTGAGCGGCAGGAAGGCGGCGAAGGCGAGGGCCTTCCACACCCAGTCCCACTTGTCCTTGGCCTCCAGCGGAAAGTCGGCGTGCTGGGTGGTGAACCAGCAATAGCCGATCAGCGCCACGATCATCAGCTGGCGCGGCGCCACGCGGACGTCGCGCTTGTCGTCGAACAGCAGGAACCCGCCCAGCGCCAGCGCCGCCGCCATCGCCGAGATCGGCAGGGAATTGAGCAGCAGATAGGTCAGCCGCTGGGGTGCGACGATGTCGATATAAGCATAGACCAGCACGAACAGGAACGGCTTGCGAAGGCCGGTGCCGAAGAAGGCCGCGAGGAAAAGGACGAAGACCCAGTCACGCACCGCGCTTGCCCCAGCCGGTGCGCTTCTTCTCGCGGGCGGGGGGGGCGGTTTCCTCACGGTCGAGGTCCGGGCGGCGGAGCAGCAGGATGGCCGCCAGCAGCATCAGCCCATGGGTGAGAGCGAGCGAGAGATTGTCGATCATCGGCCGGGCGTTTCCTTCCGCGCCCGCTCTAGCCCGGGTGCAGTTGACGTGCCGTAAACGAGCAACCGCAGAAATCCGCCGTTTTCAGGCGATTGGCGCGGAAAACCTTAACCTGCACCGTCAGTGGCTTAGCGTTCCCGAGGAAAACCGTTCCCCGGCGTTGGCGGAGATAACGTCCTTCCGAATGGAAGGGTGGGCGGTCGACCCTAAGCAGGTAGCGCGCGGCATCTTTGGAAGTCTCAACAACCCAAACCTTCCGTGAGGTGGATCATGAATGAGTTACCCCACCGGCGGCTCGCGTCGATCGATACGGTCGAGGCGCAGTTCAGCCGCTTCTACGCCACTCGACTACGTAGGGTGGTCGGTGCTCGACTGAAGGCTTGCGATGTTTTGCAAGCCTACCAGCAGACCGTCATGCAGGATCGCCGAGGACAAAGCATCGGCTATAGGCGTCTCAAGACGCTAATGCTCTCGCGCGGTCACGAGCAGTTCTATAGCAACGGCTCCTTCTATCGTGATGTAGCGCTCTTCGGCGAAGACGATTCGCAAGGCTCTTGCGCTCCTCCTATCGACTTTCTGCAGAGCGTCGGGACATTGGATTTGCTGGCTCGCCTGGACGCGATTGCGGCTGACCTAGCCGAATTGCGGTTGCGTATAGCCGGGAGCGCATCGTGAGCGGCGGGCGGCCGGTGTGGCCTGTTCAAACGCCACCCTTCCGGTTCGGAATGATGGCGGAATGGTCGCGGAAAGCAAAAGCGGCAGATTTCCGCGCCATCGGAAGGGTCGGAACCATCCGCGCTGTATCTGCCTCGCATGAGCGTGCGCGCACACATGCGCATGCGCGATGCGAAAAACACGTAAACTCTTCCGACCCTTCCGGTTCTTTCCGGTGATTGAAATTATGTATCTATATCAATTGGTTGTGCTGACCATTGGCTTGGCTTCTCCATTCCGTGTGCCTTCCACCGCCGGAACGGTCGGTGCTGGCGTGGCCAATATCGCGATCAGCGAAGAGCAGGGATCAGACGATGCAAACTGAGATGACCCCGGAAGAGCGCGAGATGCTCATGGCGCGCGCCGCCAATCTGAGTGTGGCGCACGCCGTCCTGCAGGTCGTGCATGGTGCGGGTATGCGTGGCGAGGATGCCGCAGAGGTGCTGATGACCGCAGCGCTGGCGGTCATCGGCAGGGTGCACGCCGGGCCTGACCGGCTTCGGGCGCTCAACGCGATGCTGGCGCCGACCATCCGCGAGTGGGGCGGGCTGGTGGAGAGCGTGCGGTGACGGGGGCGGGGTGCCTTGGGTCCTTCCCCGGCCCCCTTGCTATACGGGGGCCGAAGGCGTGGCTCGTGCGAGTATCGCTTAATTCTCCGACACTTGTTGTTGTTCTTTCGGTTTGGGTCCGCCGCGCTGGGCGCGCGATCAAAGGAATGCACCGTGGCTGATGCACTGTTCGAATATGACGAGAAGGCCGCTGCGCGCATCCTAGGCGTAGCGCCGCGCACCCTCCGCTCCTGGCGCGTCGCCGGCAACGTGTCGCATCACCGGACCCCCGGCGGGCGTGTCCGCTACACCATGGAAGATCTGCTCGAATTGCAGCGTCGTTCCCGGGTGCATGTCACTTCCGGCCGCGTGACGACACAAACGGCCGCACAAGGGTAATCGCAATTTGCAGCGGCCCTGCGCAGGTTCCCTGTCATGGAAATCTTGCTCTACGGCACTATCGGCGACCCAAAGGCACGGCTGGACGCGAACGCGGTCTGCGCCCGCATTCGGGCAGCATCGGGGGATCTGACCCTTCGCGTCAACTCGCCCGGCGGCTTGGTCTTCGACGGGCTCGCCATCTACCAGGCGCTGAATTCGTACCCGGGCAAGGTTATCGCGTACGTGGACGGTCTGGCGGCTTCGATCGCCAGCATCATCGTCATGGCGGCGGATCAGATCATCATGGCGGAATCCGCCATGATGATGATCCACGATCCGGAAGCCGACGTGGCCGGAAATGCATCAGCGTTCCGGTCGAGTGCCGACACCCTCGATAAGGTCCGTGACCAGCTGGTCCGCATCTATGCGAGCCGGACGCAGCTGGAGCCGGGAGCCCTAGTTGCGATGATGGCTCGCGAGACCTGGATGGGTGCTGAGCAGGCGCTGGAATATGGCTTCGTCACCGCCATTGGTCCCCGCCTGAAAATCGCGGCCGTCGCCGATCTGACCTCCTTCGGTTTCCGCAACATCCCCTCTCACCTGAAAGGCAATTCGATGGACGAGAATCCTTCGCCGCCCGCCGCACCCGCGCCCAGCGCGCCGCAAATCATGAACCGCGTCCCGATCGCGCCCGTCGCGACGATCCGGCAAATCGTAGCGCAGGCCAAGCTTCCCGCTGAATTCGCGCTCGACCTGGCGGAACGGGGCCTCTCGATCGAGGACGTAAGGAATGCCGTGATCGACCAGCTCGCGGAACGCGCGCCCGTCATCACCAACTATCTTCCGCAGGACCAGCGCTTCGGAAACCCAGGGTTCCACGCACAGGCGATGGCGGACGCCTTGTACTGCCGGATGTCCGGCCGTCGCCCGGAGGGCGCCGCTGCGGAGGTCATCGCCCTCAGCATGACGGACATGGCGCGGGAGATCCTTGAACACTCCGGCGTTCGTGGCGTCCGCCGGATGCGTGCCGAAGAGGTGCTGAAACCGGCCACAATGATGCCGCGCAACGTCGGGGAGCACACCATCAGCGACTTTCCCAGCCTCCTACAGACTGCCGGCCAGCGTTTCCTCCTCGACATGTTCGAGGCTGCAGCGACACCGCTGAAAACCATCGCGCGTCAGCGGTCCGCCAACGACTTTCGAGCAATGAACGCTCTGCAATTGAGCGGCTTCGGTATTCTGGAGCAGGTGCCGGAAAGCGGAACGATCAAGCGTGGCACATTCGGTGCCAGCGGTGAAGCCTACGCGATCGGGACCTTCGCGAAGATCTTCAGCATGTCCCGTCAGGCCATGATCAACGATGATCTGGGTGCTTTCACCGATCCTGTCCGCACGATGGCGAGGGCTGCAGCCGAAACGGAAGCCAAGCAGTTGGTCACGTTGCTGAACGCCAATAACGGCCTCGGCTTTGCCATGTCTGACCTCAAGCCGCTGTTCGATCCGGCACACAACAACATCGCGGCAACGGGTGCCGCGCCGAGCGTCGCGACGCTGGATGCGGGCCGACAGGCGATGCGGAAGCAGATGGATGCCGATGGTGTCACCCCGCTCAACGCCGTTCCCCGCTACATCCTGGCGGGCGCCGGGCAGGAAACCACGATCGAACAGCTCCTAACCACGCTCGCGGCGAACCAGGTGGCAAGCGTCAACCCGTTCAGCGGCAAACTGACGCCGTTGATCGATTCGCGCCTGCCGGCGCAGGCGTGGAGCCTCTGGGCAGAACCCTCGGCCCTTCCGGTACTCGAATACGCCTATCTGTCTGGCGAAGAGGGGCCGCAGATGGACACCCAAATGGGATGGGACGTGCTGGGCATGGAAACGCGTGTCGTCCTCGATTTCGGCTGTGGCCTGGTCGATTATCGCGGCGCCTATCTGAACAAGGGGGCTTGAGCATGAAGAACTACATCTCCGCGCCCGATGGCGCGAGCTTCGTTGCTCCCTACGCGGTCGCTTCTGGTGGTGGCGCGCTGATCGGTCCCGGCCTGTTCGGCGTCGCCAAGATCACCATTGCGTCCGGCCAGAGCGGCCCGTTCGAGCTGCGCGGCATTTTCCAGATGCCGAAGGCCGCCGGGGCAATCGCGGTCGGCGCGAAGATCTACTGGGACAATACCGCCAAGGTTCTGACGACGACCGCGACCAGCAATACCCACGTCGGTGCCGCCGCAGCTGCTGCCGCTGCGGGTGATGCGACGGTACTGGCGTATCTTCCCGGTATCGCGATCTGACGAGAAGCGAAGGGCGGATATTCGCGGGATAAGGGACCGCCCTGGGGCCGTTTCCTGGCCTAGTGACATCCCGACCGCGACGGCAACCGGCAGGCCGCAAGCCGGGGAGATTGCCAGTCGTCTCCCAGCAGCCGAGGAATTCGACGATGCGAACAACAGACATCATTGCCCGCCTCCAGCTTCAGGCGGACCAATTTTCCTCGGAGTCCGGGAAGCGGTTCGCCGAACTGGCGGCGCGGGCGAAAACGGCGTCAGGAAGCGTTCGCCGGGAGTTCGTCAGCTCCTTTGCGGAGGTCCAGCGCGTAGCGCAAACCGCGCTCCAGATGCCGCGCGCGCAGGGTGGTGGCCTCGACCTGTCACGTGAAATTGCGCAGCTGAAAGCGCAGGAGGCTGCGGCCGAGAACGCCGCGCAGGGGATGCGTGAGCTTCAGACCGCCGCGAGCGCAGCGGCGGCGCGCGGTGGCGCCGTGGCCGAAAGCCAGCGCCAGATCGCCGACAGCGCCATGGTCGCCGAGCGTGCCGCCGAGGAAGAAGTGTCGGCAATCCGGCGTAAGATCACCGCCTATGAGGAACTGCAGGCGGAGCTTGCTCAGACCGTAAGCGGCACGCGCGTGCTGACGCAGGAAGAACAGCGGCTTGCCGGCGCCTCCAATGCGGGCCGCTATGCCATGGCCAATATCGGCCAGCAGGCCGTCGACTTCGCCGTGCAGGTTCAATCGGGCCAATCGGCGGTTACCGCTTTCGTTCAGCAGTTCCCGCAGGCGACTGCCGCGATGGCGGGATTGGAAGGTGGCGCCGGTAAGCTGGGCGCCTTCCTCACCGGCCCTTGGGGGACGGCGCTGACGATTGCTACCGTGGTTGCGGTGCCGTTCGTCGCGAAGCTGTTGGACGGCGCTGATGCTGCAAAGGAACAGGCTAAACACCTAGCCGATGCTGCCGAGGCGGCAGACACCTTCGGAAATGCGCAGACCCTTCTCGGCAAGATCATGGATCTGACGACGGGCAAGTTGAAGACGCAGAACGCCTATCTGATCCAGGCCATCAATCTGCAGGCCCGTGCCAACATCGTCACGGCGACGAAAAAGCAGGCCGATGCGACTGCCGCGCTGAAGGCGTTCGGCGATCCAACGCTGGTCGAGAATGCCGGCGTTTCGGCTGCGTCGATCGGATCGGTCACGGCAGGCGCGCCCAACATGGATGGCGCACAGCAGCAGGCGACGGCACTTGCCGGAAAGCTCGCGCCGCTGAAGGCTGTAATCACGGATTACATCAATCTAGTGAACGATCCGCGCGCCAAGCCTGAGCAGTTGATGGCGGGTTTCGAAGCGGCGCTTGGCCGAATCGAGAAGCTGGGCAAGGCCGGTAAGCTCGCGGGTAGGGACCTTCTCGATGCGCAGGCTGCAGTGTTGGCGGTCGGAACGGCGATCAGCGACAAGCAGGCGAATCAGGAAATTGTCGAGGCGATCCAGACGGGAAAGCTTTCCTCGGGTCTGAAAATCGTCAAGCCACCCAAGCCCAAGAAGCCGAAGAAGGAGCCAGATTTCTCGCGCGCCGACGACTCGGCCGAGCAGATGATCGCGTCGATCAATGCCGAGTGGGACGAGCAGCCGCGGCTGATCGACCGCGCCCGGGTGGAAACGCTGCGACTCGACAATCTGATCGCCCAGCTCGAAAAGCGGAAGGTCATGACGCCGGAGGTCGCCCGGCTGATCGGGCTGGCGAAGGAAGCGAAGGAGAATATCCAGGAGGGGCTCGACCGTCCCTTCCGGGAATTCGTCAAGGCGCAGCGCGAAAGCCTGGAAGTCGGCAACCTGGTGCTGGCCGGCCGCGACGCGGATGCCGAGGCGCTGCAGAACATCCTGCGCCTTCAGGATCAG
This sequence comes from Sphingomonas elodea ATCC 31461, assembly GCF_000226955.1. GTDB lineage: Bacteria > Pseudomonadota > Alphaproteobacteria > Sphingomonadales > Sphingomonadaceae > Sphingomonas > Sphingomonas elodea. Next base: position 96,745 of record NZ_AGFU01000025.1, on the reverse strand, counting down.
GGCAAGCAGCTCACCGACGAACAGGTCCAGTCGGTCTATCGGCTCGCCCAGCAGCACCAGGCCATCAACCGCCTGCTGGAAGACCAACGCCGCATTGTCGGCATCTACGAGAATGCCTGGAGCGGCGTGCTGGAGCAGGTCGACGGCGTGTTCGCCAAGATCCAGGGCAATTCCGGCGGCATCGTCGGCGTGGCGCAGAAGCTCCAGCGCGATCTGCTCAGCAACGCCCTGTTCGGCGGCATCGATCGCGATATCGAGGAATATGTCCGCAGGGTAACGGGCAAGCGGACGCCGGCGGAGATCCTGCAGGATCAGGCGAAGGACGCCGGGAGCGCGCTGGCCTTTAGCGTGACCGGCGCATCGACGGCGGTCACCAGCTTCGCGGACACGGTGCTGGACGCCACCCTGCGCATTCGCGGCGCCAACCCAACGGTGTTCCGGAACGCGACGGCCCTCGCGGCATCGTCCTTCACCACCGCCATGGGCGGCGGCGGCTTCGTTCCCGATGAAAGCAACATCGTCGTCACCGGGCAGAGGGCGGCCGGTGTGGGCGAAACGCTGGGCATCGTCCGCTCCAGTGCCGTTCTGGAGCGCGTTGTCGACAAGTTCTCGGCGAACCTGAGCCACCTCGGCATTGATCTACCGAAGCAGCTGACCAGCGGGCTGAAGCAGCAGCTGCCAACGATCCTGGAAGGCGCGGCCTTCGGCGGTATCGGTGGCTCGGTCTTCACGGCGCTGGGCGGCGGCAAGGGCGACAAGACGGCCGAGGGCATCGGCGGCATCCTTGGCGAATATGGCGGCAAGGAGCTGGGCAAGACGATCACCAAGGAAATCGGCGGGTCGCTGGGCAAGACTCTGGGCGGGTTCGCCGGCCCGCTGGGCGGTATCGTCGGCGGCGTCCTCGGCGATGTCGTCAGCGGCCTATTCAAAAAGACCGAGCGCGGTTCGGCCCAGATCACCAGCGTCGACCAGGCCGCTGTGGTGAACGGCAATTATTCGGCGGTGCAGTCGGACCTGGGCGGCCTGGCCACCAACGTGCAGACGGGTATCCGACAGATCGCCGATGCGCTCGGCGCCGATGTCGGCAGCTTCGCCGTGTCGATCAACAAGTACAAGGACAGCTACCGGGTCGATCCTTCGGGCGGCACCAGCGTCGGCGGCAAGTACGGCACGAACGACGGAGTGTTGAAGTTCGACAACGATCCCGAGGGCGCGGTGCGCGCGGCGATCGCCAACGCCCTGCAGGACGGCGCGATCAAGGGCATCAGCGATGCGTCGCAGCGAATCCTGGCAGCGGGCAAGGATCTGGAAACCGCCATCGGCAAGGCGGTGCTGATCGAGGCCATTCCCAAGGACCTGAAGGCCATGCTCGATCCGGTCGGCGCGCAGGTGGATGAGCTGAACCGGAAGTGGAAGAAGACGGTCGATGCACTGAAGGAGGGCGGCGCGTCGGCGGAGCAGATGGCGCAGGCGCAGCAGCTGTATAACCTGCAGCTCGAGCAGGCGAAGAACAGCACCTCGAGCGCCAGCGCGACGTTGAAGGATTTTCTCTCCGGGCTGAAGCTCGGCAGCAATTCGCCCTATTCGCTTCGCGACCAGGAAGCGGCGGCGATGGCCAAGCTGCAGCCGTTCCTCGATCAGATCGCCGCCGGACAGTCGATCGACCAGTCTGCCTATCAGGCGGCGGCGAACACCGCGATCGACATCGAACGCCAGATCTACGGCTCGACCAAGGAATTCTTCGACTTCCTCGACCTGGTGCAGGGCACGACGAACAAGGCGATCAGCGCGATCGACAACGCCGTGCCGGTCACCGCCGCCGTGGAAAGCCCCTTCGCCTCGGCAACGGCGACCAGTACTGCCGCCACCGCGAAGAACACCGAGACGGCCAACGATCTGCTCGACCAGCTCTCGCAGCAGATGGCGAAGACCAACGAGCTTCTAGCCCGTATGGGCGCGGGAGGCGGGCTGTCGGGCTACATGGCCGAAGGGCGGAACTTCGTGGCCTGAAACGCGGCCGGCGCGTGTCGCGCGATTGCAGAGCACCCTTGTAACACGGGTGCTTTCCCAAGACGGGTACGGACAGTCTGGACGCAACGAACCGCCTAGGCCGGCCGCAACAGGCGATCTAACGGGTTCTGCCGATCGCGCTCGGATGCGGCCGGGCAATCGCTCGCCATGATCTCGATATTGCCGGCCACGTCGATGCGAATCCGAACGTGCGTATAGCCGGCCGCCTTCGCGCCCTTTAGTGCGCGCGCTACATCGCTTTGCGTGAAGCGGGCGGGGCGGCTCACGCCTCGTGGTACTATTTCAGGTGGGCGGCGAGGATGGTCCGGATGGCCTCCGGCCGGGTAGGCTTAGGATTTTGCTGGTCGATCCAGGCGTCGAGAGCGTTCAACTGATCCGGTTGAAGGCGAACGCCGATCAGCGTGCCGATCCCCGTCCGAGGCCGTCCGCCAAGGTTTTTGTTATCAGTTGTTGACCGTGCCATGTGGTTTTTGATAACAGGCGATTGAGCCGAACGGAAGCGCCAACTTCCGCCCGGCTCTAACCACAACGTCTTTCGTGGAGACGATCATGGCTGATGCCGCCCCTATCACGGGCGCGCCCTCGCGCGCATCTGGATTTTCCGAAGAGCTTTCCGCTACCCGCCGGACCGTTATCGGCGCGATGATCGCCGGCGCCGCATTGGCCGTGCCCGCGAGGGCGCACGCCCACTCCGCCCAGCCGCTCACCGAATGGGATCGCGTGCGCCTTCGTATGGAAGCGGCGAGGGCGCGTTCCGAAACGTTCAAGGCGGAGGTGTTCGATCCGATCGAGGAGCAGCTGAACCGGCAGGCGCCTCGCCCTCCCATGTACTTCGAGGTTCAGGCGACGAGCGGGGAGGTGGCGCGCTACCACCTCTATCCGTGGGCTCTCGATGCCTATCAGCATCATGTGGCCTCACCGATCAGGGAAGGCGCAGCGGCCTTGGCCGAGCGCTGGCGGGCGTGGCAATCCGCGAAAGAGGGTACCGGCTTTCATGTCGTCCAAAAGCAGTTTGGCGAGCTGGAGGACGCTTGGGCAGAGCTGGAAGATCAGCTGATGTCGATGCCGGCCCCCCATCATGCCGCGCTGCTATGGAAGATTGGGCATCTGCTCGGACCGTCCGCACGGCAAGAGAGCGGCTGCACCACGTCGTGGTGCTCGGAGTTCGCCGACGCGGTTATGGCGGATGCCGAACGGTTGCTCGCCAACTAATGGCATTGCGCATCCTTGGAGGATGCGTTAATGCACATCCTCCAAGGATGCGTTGGCAGGAGCATTTATGAAGTTCAATCTTAAGCAGGTGCTGCAGATCAATGAGATCGCCAAGCCCCGTTTCGATTCCGCCCGTCGTCGTGACCTGTACCGGTTCATGTACGAGGCCGTACCTGGTGACGGGGGGCGGGCAGACTATGAGAACGGCCGCAGTCGGTTCGGGCTTGAGCACGTTGTCGCAATGGCCTGCGTTGAGTACGCGACCACGAATCTGGGGCTGACCGCCGAGATGGCGAACTCGCTCGTAGACAACAACTTCGGGCCGCTCGCGCATGCGGTCATTGAGGGCGCGCTTGAACCTAATGAAGATCGGTTCGTATTCGGCGCGATCTTCTACGGCGTCGCAAGGGGTCATTTTGCTGAGAGATTCAGCGATTTCCAAAAGCGCTTCGCTGGGGAGGTGGTTCGAGGTTCTCAGCCTGGCGAGCACCCCGACTTGATGCCCAAAGGCTTCGTCGCGATCGACGCGACGACCGTGTTTCGGGACGTGCAAGCAAAGCTCCAGGGTGGAGCGTTCGCGGCATAATGGCACGCTCCACCGCTCCCGACTGGCCTGCGATGATGCTCCGCGCGACTGCCGCGCGGTACTGTGACATGTCGGCCGCCGAGTTCGAAGGCGAGGTGGTGGCGGGCCGCCTGCCGCTCCCCGTTCGGCTCGGCAACGGGGAGCGGTGGAATCGGCGCGCGCTGGACGAAGCGCTGGAAAGGCTCTCCGGCTCGGCGCTTCCTGATTGGAGGAGCGAGAGCAAACTGTATGCGCAAAGGTAGCAGCCTCCTCTACGTCAAGATTGTCACCGCCAAGGGCAAGCGCTACGCCTACTTCGATACTGGCGCGCTCAACCCTTCCGGTCGGAAGATTTACAAGCGACTGCCGCCGCTGGGCGACCCCGCGTTCGGTGCCACCTATGCGGCGTTGCTGGCCGGCCGCACCAGGCGGGAAAATGTCGCGGCCGAGCTGACGGTCCCGAAGCTGGTGGACTTGTTCCAGCGAAGCCCGGAGTTCCGCCAGCTCGCCCACTCCACACAGAACACCTACGGCATCTATCTCCGCCGCATCGCCGACGAGCTGAACACGGCGCCGGCGCAGCAGGTCGAGCGTCGAGACTTGCTGATGCTGCGGGACAAGATGGGCGACCGCCCCGGCGCCGCGAACGGCATGATCCGGACGGCGCGCGCGCTGTACGGCTGGGGCAGGGGGCGGGAGCATGTCACGAACGATCCGTGCAGTGGCGTGGAGCTGTTCGCCTCGACCGATCACGCGCCGTGGCCGGAGGATCTGCTATCCGCCGCGCTTGCGAGCGCGGACGCTGCCATCCGCCTTCCGGTGGCGCTGCTCTACTACACTGCCCAGCGGATCGGGGATGTCTGCGCCCTTCGGTGGAGCGACATCCGCGATGGCCTGGTCATCGTTCGCCAGCAGAAGACCGGCAAGGAGCTGGAGATCCGCGTGCACCGCGATCTGGCCGCCGAGCTGGAGCGGACGGCGCGGCGATCCATCACCATCCTTGCCGATCCGCGCGGCCGGCCGCTGAGCGTCAACGCGTTGCGGGCTCGCCTGCAGCGTTTCGCGGAGGCGCAGGGGCATAAGGTTGTTCCCCACGGGCTGCGGAAGAACGCCGTCAACGCGCTCCTGGAAGCGGGCTGCAGCGTCGCGGAAACCTCGGCCGTCACCGGCCAATCTCTCCAGATGGTCGAGCACTACGCGAAGCGTCGCTCCACCCGCCGGCTGGCGGATGCCGCCATCCTGAAACTGGAGGGGGGGAAAAGGTGAACGGGAAAACTATTGGAAAACTCGGCCCGTGTGCCGCAGGAAATCGTGGGTTTCAGTTGACGTGCCGTTAAGCGCGCCGTGGCATGCAGCTTCTCATGCGAGTCCTGCACCTTCTGGATCATGGCCTGCCGCTCCACAGCGGCTATGCGTTCCGCACCCGCGCGATCCTGAAGGCGGAGCTGGCGCGCGGCTGGGAGGTGGCGGCGGTCACCGGCCCGCGGCACGGTCCCGCGCCGGCGGGCGAGGAGGAGATTGACGGCCTCCGCTTCTTTCGAACGCTGCCGACCAGGCCGGCGCTGCCGGGCCTGAGCGAATGGCGCGAGATCGATGCCTTTGCACGGCGCATGCACCAGGTGGTGAAGCGATTCCAGCCGGACGTGCTCCACGCCCATTCCCCGGTGCTCTGCGCGCTGGCCGGGCTACGGGTACGGCGCTGGACGGGGGTGCCGCTCCTCTACGAAATCCGCGCCTTCTGGGAAGATGCCGCGGTCGGCAACGGCACCGGGCGGGAGGGCAGTCTGCGCTACCGCGTCACCAAGGCGCTGGAGACGCATGCGGTGCGCAAGGCCGATGCGGTGGCGGTGATCTGCGAAGGCTTGCGCGGCGACCTGATCGCCCGCGGTATCGATCCCGCCAAGATCGCCGTCTCTCCCAACGGCGTCGACATGGCGATGTTCGGTGCGCCCCTACCCCATGACGCGGCGCTCGCCGCCGACCTGGGCCTGGCGGGTGCCGAGACGATCGGCTTCATCGGCAGCTTCTACGACTATGAAGGGCTGGACGTGCTGATCGCGGCGATGCCCGCGCTGGTCGCGGCGCGGCCGGCGATGCAGCTGCTGCTGGTCGGCGGCGGTCCTGCCGAGCCGGCATTGCGCGCCCAGGCGGCGGCATCGCCGGCCGCAGACCGCATCCACTTTCTCGGGCGCGTGCCGCACGATGCGGTCGAGCGCTACTACAGCCTGATCGACGTGCTGGTATACCCGCGCAAGAAAATGCGGCTCACCGATCTGGTCACGCCGCTCAAGCCGCTGGAGGCGATGGCGCAGCAGCGGCTCGTCGCGGCATCGGATGTCGGCGGGCACCGCGAGCTCATTGCCGACGGAAACACCGGCACCTTGTTTCCGGCCGATGACCCGGTCGCGCTCGCAAAGGCTCTTGAAAATTTTTTTCTGGCCCGCAATCAATGGGATGTGCGCAGAAAAGCGGCCCGCGCGTATATCGAGGCCGAGCGCAACTGGTCTGTAAATGTTGCAGTATATGCCAGTTTGTATGAAAACCTTGCCATAAAGATGGCATGATAGCCACGTGGTCGCACACGTATCGGGTGAATGCATGAAGCTGCCGCTCGTACCCCTGGCCGCCGTATGTCTCGGCGGCATCTTCGCCTGTTCGGCTGCGGCCGCACCGGCTTCGCTGCTTCACAGCCTGTCGACCGACGGCTGGATCCCGTCACAACTGGCGCTGGGCGGACGTCCGCTGATTGCGCTTGCAACCGGTGCCGTCGGCGGTGGCGCGGGCGCCTTCGCAGCGATGCTGATGCTGGCCAGGCGCGAAGCCATGCCGATACCGCATCCGGCCGGTGAGGATGCGCGACTGCCGATGATCCGCCGCGCCAATGCGCTCCCCGATGCCCGGTCACAGCCGCCGCTCGGTGTCGCCTTCGATGTCGACGCTCCGCCGGCGACCGCACCCGCTAGCGAGGTTACGGAGCGTGCATTGCCCGTGGATCTCGATCAGCCGCTCGCCGCCTTCGATCCCCAGGCAATCCCGTCCGTCCCGCTGCCCCCGCCGGTACCGCGGCGGGAGCGTGCCGGCAGCGCGCGGGACACGGCCGAGCGGCTTGTTCGCCCGGAGACGGACGCGACGGTCCACGCGCTGCTGGAACGGCTGGAGCGCGGCGTCGTCCGCCGCAACCAGGCGGTTCAGGCGCGCACGCGCACCCGGCCCGATCGCGGCCTGGACGACGCCCTCGCGACCTTGCGCAACCTCGTTCGCCAGGCCTGAGCGCCGCTCAGCATTCCTCGACGGTCAGCACCGCGACGGCGACCCGCACCAGCGCGCCCTCGCGCGTGGCGCTGCCAAGCTCGATATCCGCGACGAGGTGCCCGGCTATCGGCAACTCCAGTTCTGCCAGAGCCCCCAGCCATGCATCAAGCGCGTCCGATGCGTCCGCGACAAGGTTCAATGCGTGTCGCGCGCCGACGAAGGTGGCGCTCGCCCAGGGCTGAAAGGTCGCCGCGACGATCGTGAGCGGAACGTCATGCGCCGCCGCCGATGCGATCAGTGCCCGTTCGAGCCTGGGGCCGATCCCGCGCCGCCGGGCCGTCCGGGCGTCCAGTCCGGCGGGGCGGCCAGGAAGGCGCGCAGCCGTGCCGCCAGCGCCGGCCCCGGCACGCGCCCGCTCCGAAGATCGCTGACCAGCCGCGGGTCGCCCGCCGCCAGCCTGCCGAAGCGTGTCGCGGCCATCCGCGTCTGCGCCAGAAACGTCTCGATTTCCCCATGCAAGGACATCCATGCCCTCCTCCTGTCGACTCAGATGATCACGATATGTTCTCATCTTCGTCTTGCGTAGGAAAAATCCTAAGTGTAGGAAAGAGGATATGGAAGCCGATGTGCACAGGGCGAATTTTGCGAAGCTGGTGGCGGAGCGGGGGCTTCGGCTGGCGCCGCTGTCGCGCATCCTCGGGCGCAATCCGGCCTATCTCCAGCAATATCTGATGCGGGGCTCGCCGCGCATGCTGCCCGAGCAGGAGCGCGCCCGACTGGCGGCCTATCTGGGTGTCGACGAATCGCTGCTCGGTGGGCGACCGGCGGCCGGACTGGTGGCGGTGCCGCGGATCGATCTCGGGGCTTCGGCGGGGCCGGGCGGCTGGGCCGAGGACGAGACGCAGCGTGCGCCCTTCGCCTTCCCTCCGGCGCTGCTGCGCCAGCTCGGCGTGCGACCGGAGGCAGCCTCCATGGTTCGGGTGGCGGGCGATTCGATGGAGCCGACGTTGAGCGACGGCGACGAAATCCTGGTGGACCGCGACCGTTGCCGGATCGATGCCCGTGGCATCTTCGTGCTTCGCGTGGAGGGAGCGTTGCTGGTCAAGCGGGTGCGCACCGCGCTGGGCGGCGTGGAGCTGGTCAGCGATAATCCGTCGCATCCGGTGCGGTTCGCGCGAGCAGGCAGCTTCCAGCTGGTCGGGCGGGTAGCGTGGCTGGGGCGGGTGCTGTGACGAAGGCGGCGGCGGTCGCCGACTTCATCCGTGCGCATCTGCCGGTAACCGCGGTGCCCGGCATCCCTGCGCTGAAGCTGCACAAGGCAGGGTCTGCGAGCGGCATCGGCCGGCTAGGCGAGGCGGCGCCCTACTGGGCCTATTGGTGGGCGGGCGGGCTCGCACTGGCCCGGTACCTGCTCGATCATCCCGAGCAAGTAGGGGGCCGGCGCGTGCTCGATCTTGGCGCGGGGTCCGGGTTGGTCGGCATCGCCGCCGCGCGAGCCGGGGCCGCGCAGGTGACCGCGTCCGAAATCGACCCCAACGCGTGCGTCGCGATTGCCCTCAATGCCGCGCTGAACCGCGTTGCGATCGCGGACATCACCGGCGACATGACACAAGGCGCAGCACCCGCCGTCGACCTGCTGCTGGTGGGCGACCTGTTCTACGACCCCTATGTCGCCACACGGGTGACGGCCTTCCTGGACCGCTGTGTTGCCGCCGGCGTGACGGTGCTGGTCGGCGATCCGTGGCGCGCGCCTTTGCCGGTGGAACGACTCGTGCTGCGTGCGGCGTACGAGGTTGCCGAGGCCGGCGCGCCGAAGCGCGCCGGGGTGTTCGCCTACCGCCCCGGCTGAGGCGTGCTTACCAGACGTGCACCCGCGCTTGCGGCGCGAGATACAGCGCGTCGCCGGGCTTCACGTCGAACGCCTTGTACCAGGCGTCCATGTTCCGCACGATCCCGTTGACGCGATACTGTTCGGGGCTGTGAGGATCCGACAGCAGCTGCGCGCGCAGTGCGCCCTCACGCGCCTTGCCCTGCCAGCTGGCGGCATAGGCGAGGAAGAAGCGCTGGTCGCCGGTCAGCCCGTCCAGCACCTTGGGCTCGCCGTGGCGGGCGACATAGCGGCGATAGGCGGCATAGGCGACTTCCAGTCCGCCCAGGTCTGCGAGATTTTCGCCGAGCGTCAGCTGGCCCTTGATGTGGGTGCCGGGGATCGGCTCATAGGCATCGAACTGCTTCACCAGTTCCTGCGCATGGGCGGTGTAGCGGGCGGCCGATTGCGGCGTCCACCAGTCGCGGAGCTTGCCGCTGGCGTCGAACTGGCGGCCTTCGTCGTCGAAGCCATGGCCCATTTCGTGGCCGATGGTGGCGCCGGTCTCGCCATAGTTCACCGCCGGATCGGCCGCGGGATCGAAGAAGGGCGGGGAGAGCTGGGCGGCCGGGAAGGTCACCTGGTTCATCACCGGATCGTAATAGGCGTTCACCGTCTGCGGCGTCATCGCCCAGAGAGAACGATCGACCGGCTTGCCGAGCCGCGACAGCTCCAGCTGCCACTCGAACGCGTCCGAGGCGAGGTCGTTGGCCAGCGGATCGGTGGCGCTGACCGGCATTGCGGCGTAATCGATATATTTGTCCGGATGGCCGATCCGGGGCTCGAACGCCGCGAGTTTCTTCAGCGCCTCCTTGCGGGTGGGCTCGTCCATCCAGGCCGCGCCGTTGATCTTGTCCGCATAGGCGGCACGCAGATCCTCGACCAGTTCCTTGGACAGCGCCTCGGCATCCTTGCCCCAGTGGCGCTCCGCATAGACCTTCCCGATCGCCTCGCCGAGCGCACCGTTGACCATCCGCACGCCGCGCTTCCAGCGTTCGGACTGCTGCTGCACGTCCTGCAGGGTGCGGCTGTAAAAGTCGAAGCGGGCCGCGTCGAACGCCTTGGGCAGCAGGCTTGCATGGTCGCTGACGAAGCGGAAGCGCAGCCAGTCCTTCCAGGTGGCGAGCGGCACGTCGCCCAGCCGCTTGGCGGCGGCGGTGACGGCGGTCGTCTCGCGCACCACGACGGTCGGCATCTTGCCCAGGCCCTGATGGGCGAGCACGGCGTTCCAGTCGAATTCGGGCGCAAGTTTGGCGAGCTGCGCGCGGTTCATCGGGTTGTAGGTCTTCTGGGGATCGCGGCGCGCCTCGGGCGTCCACTGGTCCTTGGCGAGGCTGGTTTCCAGCGCGAGGATCGCGTCGGCCTTGGCCTCTGCGTCGGCGATGCCGGCCAGCTGCTGGATCTTCACGATATAGGCGCGGTATGCCTTGCGGATCGTCTCGTACTTCGCGCCCGGCAGCAGGTAATAGTCGCGGCTGGGCAGGCCCAGCCCCGCCTGGCCGGCCATCACGGTGTAGCGGGTCGGGTCCTTCTCGTCGGCCGAGATGCCGATGCCGATCGGGCTGGCATAGCCATGGTCGGCCATCAGCAGTTCGAGCGCGCGGCGGTCCTGCACGGCGTCGATGCGGGCGAGATAGGGCTTGAGCGGTGCGGTGCCGCGCGCCTCGATGCCGGCCTCGTCCATATAGGCGCGGTAGAAGGTCGATACCTGGCGCAGCACGGGATCGTCCGGTGCGCTGCCGGCGCCTTCGATCAGTTCCCGGACCTCGAGTTCGGTCTGGTCGGGCAGGTCGTAATTGTAGCCGATGCGCGCTTTGTCGGGCGGGAAGGGTGCGTCGCGCAGCCAGCTGCCGAGAGCATAGGCGTAGAAGTCGTTCCCCGGCTTCACGCTGCGGTCCATCGTGGTCAGGTCCACGCCCCAGGGCGCGAACTTGGGCTGCGCGCCGGTCTGGGCGAGGGCGGGGGAGGCGAGCAGGGAAGTGCCGAGCAGCAGGGCTGCGAGACGCACGATACGCATGGAGGCAGAAGTCCTTACTGGGTGATGTAGCGGGCTAGCACGGTGTGCATCGCGGCTCAATCGGCTGTCTGGCGACCCTCTTGGTGGGATCGCCCAAATGAAAAGGGCGCCCGGATCGCTCCGGACGCCCTTTCTTCAGCCGATCCGCGAGGGATCAGCTCGAATAGTACATGTCGTATTCGACCGGGCTCGGGGTCATTTCCCACCGGGCCACGTCGGCGCGCTTGATCTCGATATAGGCCTCGATCTGGTCCTTCGAGAACACGTCGCCCTTCAGCAGGAAGTCGAAATCGGCTTCCAGGCTGTCCAGCGCCTCGCGGAGCGAACCGCACACGGTCGGCACTTCGGCCAGCTCGGCCGGGGGCAGGTCGTACAGGTTCTTGTCCATCGGGTCGCCCGGGTGGATCTTGTTCTGGATGCCGTCCAGGCCCGCCATCAGCAGCGCCGAATAGCAGAGATACGGGTTGGCCAGCGCGTCCGGGAAGCGGAACTCGACGCGCTTCGCCTTGCTGCCCGTGCCGTACGGGATGCGGCACGAGGCCGAGCGGTTGCGGCTCGAATAGGCGAGCAGCACCGGTGCCTCATAGCCCGGGACCAGGCGCTTGTAGCTGTTGGTCGACGGGTTGGTGAAGGCATTGAGCGCCTTGGCGTGCTTGATCACGCCGCCGATGAAATAGAGGCAGGTCTCGGAAAGGCCCGCATAGCCGTTGCCGGCGAAGAGCGGCTGGCCCTTTTCCCAGATCGACATGTGGGTGTGCATGCCCGAGCCGTTATCTTCCTTGATCGGCTTCGGCATGAAGGTCGCGGTCTTGCCATAGGCTTGCGCTACCTGGTGCACGACATACTTGTAGATCTGCATGCGGTCGGCGGTGGTCACCAGCGTGCCGAAGGTCAGGCCCAGCTCGTGCTGCGCGGCGGCGACCTCGTGGTGGTGCTTGTCGCAGGGCAGGCCCATCTCCAGCATGGTCGAGACCATCTCGCCGCGGATGTCGACGGCGCTGTCGACCGGCGCGACCGGGAAATAGCCGCCCTTGGCGCGCGGACGGTGGCCGAGGTTGCCGGCTTCATATTCGCGGCCCGAATTGCCCGGCAGCTCGATGTCGTCGATCTTGTAGTAGCTGGTCGAGTAGCTGTTCTCGAACCGCACGTCGTCGAACATGAAGAACTCGGCTTCGGGGCCGACATAGATGGTGTCGCCGATGCCGGTGGTCTTCAGATACGCCTCGGCGCGCTTCGCGGTCGAGCGCGGATCGCGGGCATAGAGCTCGCCGGTCGAGGGCTCGACGATGTCGCACACCAGGATCAGCATCGGCGTGGCCGAGAACGGATCGACCCACACCGCGTCCAGATCCGGCTTCAGGATCATGTCGGACTCGTTGATCGCCTTCCAGCCCTCGATCGACGAACCGTCGAACATCAGGCCGTCGGTCAGCTCGTCCTCACCGAGGATCGAGGCGACCATGGTCAGGTGCTGCCACTTGCCCTTGGGGTCGGTGAAGCGCAGGTCGATCCACTCGATCTCCTGGTCCTTCACCATCTTCAGGATGTCACTGGCCGAATTCGCCATCGTAGGTGCCCTTTCGCTCTCTTTCGTCTGCCCGACGAATCGGGCAATAAAATTTCCTTCGCAGGCGCGTCATCGCGTCCGCGATGGCCTTCGTCAAACGGCGTTTTCGTTCCGCTCCCCGGTGCGGATGCGCAGCGCCGTTTCCACCGGAATCACGAAGATCTTGCCGTCGCCGATCCGCCCCGTCTGCGCGGCGGCGGCGATCGCCTCCACCACGCGCTCGGCCAGCGTGTCTTCCACGACGACCTCGAGCTTCACCTTGGGCAGGAAGTCGACGACATATTCGGCGCCGCGGTAGAGCTCGGTATGGCCCTTCTGGCGGCCGAAGCCCTTGGCTTCGGTGACGGTAATCCCGGAAACGCCCACCTCGTGCAGCGCTTCCTTCACTTCATCGAGCTTGAACGGCTTGATGATGGCTTCGATCTTTTTCACGTTTTCCCCCAGGCAGCGGGTGTCGAGCCGCGATCGGTGTGAGTCCAGGGTGTTTAGCAACCTGTATGCCAGAACGGGAAGGGTCAGCGTGGGGGCACGCGCCGAATGGATTTCGCCGCTTCCGTTTGCCTGAACTTTGGGCAGCACCTGCCCAATCCTGCGGCAGATCGGGCGGCACGGACCTCCGCGAGGAAGCAGTCGACGCCGTTCGACAGTGCTTCCGCGCCGCGGAGAAGCCCGGTCGCGAGGTCGGCGATAGCGACGGCATTGCGCGATGCGGCCGTGGCGGCCTCGCCGAGCTGTTCGATTTCCTGGCGCACCCCGCCCACTTGCGCGCCCACGCTCTTGGCCGCGCGGCCTACCTGGCCGGCGAGGGCCTTCACTTCCTGCGCCACGACGGTGAAGCCGCGACCGGCCGCACCCGCGCGGGCGGCCTCGATCGAGGCGTTGAGCGCGAGCAGGTTCACCTGGCCCGCGATATCGCCGATCACGCCGGTGACGGTGCCGACGGTTTGGGCGAAGGCGTCGAGCTCGGCGGTGCGCGCGCGATTGTCTTCCACCAGCCGCACCGCTTCGGCAGCGCAGGTGCGCGCTGTCGCGGTATCGCGGCGGATCGCGTCCGGCGTCGCGGCGAGCGCGTCGGACTCGGCAGCAATTGTCGCGAGATTGCCGTGGGTCTGGGCGATGGCGGCGGCGAGGGCGGTCGCCGCCGCGCTGTTGGCGGCGGCGCGATCGGCGGTGGCATCGGCACCGCTGCGCAGCGATGCGGCGAGACGGCGCAGCTCCGTCGTCAGCGCGCTCACCTGGCCCTCGATCCGTTCGCTCGCCGCCTCGATGCGGCGGGCGCGGGCGGGTTGAGCATTGGCGCCGTCGGTATCGTGAAACGGTAAACGCGCGCTTAGTGTTTGATGACAGGTTTACGACACATGACCATCAAATCTTCGCAACCATGATGCCAGATGTTGTTCGGGTGAGCGGCGTCGGTCCGCCGCGCCCGCGCAGCAGGGGAAGGCACCGATGCAGTCGCCGACGATGGACGCGCCTGCCGAATTGCGGCAGCGGATATCCGCCGCGGAGGGCGACGCGGCGGGGGAGGTTCAGGTGATCGCGCGGGGATCGCTGGTGCTGCTGGCCCATGCGCTGGCCGCCGTCGAACCGCCCGAGCGGCGGGCCTGCTGCTGGATCGAAACTGCGGGCGCTATCCTCGATTCGGACGGTGCGGCTGCGCTGCTGCGGCACTGGGAAACCGGCGTCCCCTTCGAGGACAGGGTTTAGGCTGCCCTAGCGCTACTTTCTGGACGTCGCGGCCTTCTGGTGGCAGAGGGCCGCCTTCATGTTTGCAGACCCTCGCCCCATGCGGCCGGCAGAGGGTCAGACCGTTACGAACGAGGACCCGCTTTTCATGACCGTCGATACGCGCGCGCCCGCGCTGCTCCCCGAGCATCCCGCCTTCGCCACCGCCAAGGTGCTGTGGGTGCGGCACTGGAACGAGCATCTGTTCAGCTTCGCGATCGAGCGGCCGGCCAGCTTCCGCTTCCGCTCGGGCGAGTTCGTGATGATCGGCCTGCAGGGCGAGAACGACAAGCCGCTGATGCGCGCCTATTCGGTCGCCAGCCCGTCCTGGGCGGAGGAGCTCGAATTCCTCTCGATCAAGGTGCAGGACGGGCCACTGACCTCGAAGCTGCAGAAGATCGTGGCCGGCGACGACATCTATCTCGGCAAGAAGCCGACCGGCACGCTGGTCGCCGATGCGCTGCTGCCGGGCAAGCGGCTGTTCCTGCTCTCCACCGGCACCGGTCTCGCGCCGTTCCTCAGCGTCGCGCGCGATCCGGACATCTATGAGCGGTTCGAACAGGTTGTCACCGTGCACAGCGTGCGCCGGGTGAGCGACCTTGCCTATCATGACGAACTGGCGGGCAAGCTGGCCGAGGATCCGCTGATCGGCGAGCAGGCGGCGGCGCAGTTCCATTACGTGCCGACCGTGACCCGCGAGCCGTTCCACACCAGCGAGCGGATCGGCGCGCTGATCGAGAACGGCAAGCTGTTCGAGGGCGTCCCCGGCGAGGCGGCGCTCAACCCGGAGACCGACCGGGTGATGCTGTGCGGATCGATGGACATGATCCGCGACTTCGCCGCGCTGCTGGAAGCCAAGGGCTTCAAGGAAGGCTCGAACAACGCGCCCGGCGACTTCGTGATCGAGCGCGCCTTCGTCGGCTGACCCTGTGCTCCCCCGGAGCGGTGCTCCGGGGGAGCGATGCCTCAGGCGGCGAGCGCCGTCGTCGCGCTCACCGCGCGGATATCCGCTGCCAGCTGGTCGACCCGTGCCGGATCGGCATCCCAGGCGAACATGAACCGCGCGCCGCCGCCGATGAAGGTGTAGAAGCGCCAGCCGCGGGCGCGCAGCCCTTCGAGCACCGCGTCGGGGGCACGGACGAAGACGCCGTTCGCCTCCACCGGGAACATCAGTTCGATACCCGGCAGTCCCTCGATCTGTCCGGCCAGCCGCTGCGCACAGGCATTGGCATGGGCGGCGTTGCGCAGCCAGGCACCGTTCTCCAGCATTCCCACCCAGGGCGCCGCCAGGAAGCGCATCTTCGAAGCCAACTGCCCGGCCTGCTTGCACCGGTAATCGAAATCCTGCGCCAGCGCGCGATCGAAGAACAGCACGGCTTCGCCCACCGCCATGCCGTTCTTGGTGCCGCCGAAGCAGAGCACGTCGACGCCGGCGCGCCAGGTGATGTCGGCAGGATCGCAGCCGAGCGTTGCCACCGCATGGGCGAAGCGGGCGCCGTCCATATGCAGCTTCAGGCCCAGCTCACGGCAAGTCGACGACAGCGCCTGGACCTCTTCGACGGTGTAGACCTGGCCGGTCTCGGTCGGCTGGGTGATCGTCACCACCCGCGGCTTGGGAAAGTGAATGTCGGAACGGCTGGTGGCGACGGCGCGGACCGCCGCCGGCGTCAGCTTGCCGTCCTCGCTCTGGGCGACGAGCAGCTTCGAGCCGTTGGAAAAGAATTCCGGCGCGCCGCATTCGTCGGTCTCGACATGCGCCGCCGCCGAGCAGATCACGCTGTGATAGGACTGGCAGAGCGCCGCCAGCGCCAGCGAGTTGGCCGCGGTGCCGTTGAAAGCGAAGAACACCTCGCAGTCGGTTTCGAACAGTGTGCGGAACGCGTTTGCGGCGCTGTTGGTCCAATGGTCGTCCCCATAGGCAGGGGCGTGGCCGTGATTGGCGGCCTCCATTGCTGCCCATGCATCGGGGCAGATTCCGGCATAGTTGTCGCTGGCGAATTGCTGGGCTTCGGTGGTCACGCTCTACTGCCTTCTTGCTGTTGCGCAAAAGGCGGGAGACGATCGGACATGTGGCGTGGACACCGTGTTGCCGGGTTCGGCCACATCCCTCCATTTCGATGGAGGCACCACCTTGCACGGGGCAGGTTGGTGCCGGGCGTCGGCCCGACTCTTGATGCTGGTTGGTGTACTAGCGGAAGTTGCGGGAGGGCGCAAGATTGTTGCGGACGCCCTCCCGCTCGACGGCGAGAGACTCAGGTAGTTTAGGGTCTCACGCGCACGGGTCGCTCAATAGGGCGGCTGGTGCAGGCCCTTCGGACTGGTCGTGAAGATCTCGCAGCCGGTCTCGGTGATGCCGATCGAATGTTCGAACTGCGCCGAGAGCGAGCGGTCGCGCGTCACCGCCGTCCAGCCGTCGTCGAGCAGCTTCACGTCCGGCCTGCCGATGTTGATCATCGGCTCGATCGTGAAGAACATGCCCGGACGCAGCTCCGGGCCGGTACCGGGCCGGCCGACATGCACCACCTCGGGCGCGTCGTGGAACACCTGGCCAAGGCCGTGCCCGCAGAAATCGCGCACCACGCCGTAGCGATGCTTCTCGGCATGGCGCTGGATGGCGTTGCTGATGTCGCCGAGATGGTTGCCGGGCTTGGCCTGCTCGATGCCGAGCATCAGGCATTCATAGGTCACGTCGACCAGGCGCCGCGCCTTGATCGGCACGTCGCCAACCAGATACATGCGGCTGGTATCCCCGTGCCAGCCGCCGAGCAGCGGGGTCACGTCGATGTTGACGATGTCGCCGTCCTTGAGTGGGCGATCGCCCGGAATGCCGTGGCAGACGACATGGTTGATCGAGATGCAGCAGCTATGGGTGTAGCCGCGATAGCCGAGCGTCGCGGGCACGCCGCCGCCGGCGATCGTCATCTGGCGGACGATGTCGTCCAGCTCCTGCGTCGTCACGCCGGGCACGACATGCGGCACCAGTGCATCGAGGATCTCGGCGGCGAGGCGGCCGGCCTTGCGCATGCCCTCGAATCCTTCCGGGCCATGGAGCTTGATCGCATGGCTGCGCGCCTGCGGCATGTCCGCGGTGACGTTCACATATTCGGTCATCCCGGCCATATAGGCATTTGCACCCCGCTTTGCGAGAGCGTAGCGCTACGGAATGCAAGAGCGGATCTGGACAGCGGCCCTGGTGGTGATCGGCGACGAAATCCTGTCGGGCCGAACCCAGGACAAGAATATCGCGCAGGTTGCCACCTGGCTGAACGCGCAGGGCATCCGCCTGGCCGAGGTGCGGGTAGTGCCGGACAAGCAGGACGCGATCGTCGAGGCGGTGAACGCGCTGCGGGCCCGCAACGACTATCTGTTCACCACCGGCGGCATCGGCCCCACGCATGACGACATCACCGTTGATGCGATCGCCGCGGCGCTCGCGGTGCCGGTAATCGTCCACCCAGCGGCCCGTGCGGCGCTGGACGCCTATTATGCCAGCAAGGGCGGGCTGACCGAGGCGCGGCTGCGGATGGCGCGGGTGCCCGAAGGGGCGGACCTGATCGTCAACCGCATGTCCGGCGCGCCGGGCATCCGCTGGGGCAACATCTTCATCCTGGCGGGCGTGCCCCACATCGCGGCGGGCATGCTCGATGCGCTGACCGGCACGCTGGAGGGCGGCCTGCCCGTGATCTCGCGCACGATCGGCTGCTGGGTGGCAGAGAGCGAAGTCGCCGACCTGCTCGGCGATACCGAAAGGGCCCAGGACGGCGTGTCGATCGGCAGCTACCCCTTCTTCCGCGAGGGGCGGGTGGGTGCGAACTTCGTCGTCCGCGCGACCGATCCCGCGCTGGTCGATCGCTGCGTGGCGGTGCTGGCCGAGGGGCTGGAAGCCCGTGGATTCGAGGCTGTAGACGGGGGGATCTGAAGGGCCGCCTCAACCGGCACTCTGCAATCCCCACACCGCCAAAGCCCGCCTTCAACGAAGCGGGGCTATACGCGACCGGCCAGAATCTCCCGCGCCCGCGCCGCATCCTGATCCATCTGCACGATCAGCGCGTCGAGGCTGTCGAACTTGGCCTCGGGGCGAAGATAGGCGATCAGCTCGACCTCCAGCCGCTGGCCGTACAGGTCGCCGCTGAAGTCGAAGAAGAAGCTCTCCAGCAGTTCCACCGGCGGATCGAAGCTGGGGCGGATGCCGAGATTGGCGACCCCATCGAGCACCCGCCCGTCGGGCAGGCGGCCGCGCACCGCGTAGATGCCATAGGCCGGCCGCAGATAGGTGCCGAGCCGCATGTTCGCCGTCGGATAGCCGAGCTGGCGGCCGAGCTTGGCGCCGCCTTCCACTTCGGCCGCGATCGCGAAGGGGCGGGTAAGCAGGGCGGTCGCGGTGCCCGGATCGCCCGCCTTCAGCGCCGCGCGGATCCGGCTGGAGGAGACGGTGCCGCCGTCCAGCGCCACCGGCGACACGGTCTCCGCGGTGAAGCTGAGTTCGGTGCCGAGCGCCGCGAGCGTCGCGACATCCCCCTCGCGGCCCTTGCCGAAGGTGAAGTCCTCGCCGGTTACCACGCCCGCTGCGCCGATCGTGTCGGTCAGCTGTTCGGCGAACTGGCGCGCGGTCAGCCGGGCGAGGGTGGCATCGAAATGAAAGACCAGCATCGCCACCGCGCCGGCCTGGCCGAACAGCCGCTCGCGTTGGTCGAGCGTGGTCAGCCGGAAGGGCGGGGCGTCGGGCTGGAAGAAGCGACGCGGGTGCGGATCGAAGGTGGCGACGATCGCCGGGCGCCCTTCGTCACGGGCGCGTGCCACCGCACGGCCGACCACCGCCTGGTGCCCAAGATGGAAGCCATCGAAATTCCCGAGCGCGACGATCGCGCCCCGGAGGGGAAGCGGAACCGCCGAGCCGCCGTCCAGCCGCTGCATGGGGCGGCTATAAGGACTGGGCGGGGCGATGCCAATGGGGAGGAGGGCGGAAACGGGCTTAGCCCCTCCTCCTTGGAGGAGGGGTTTGGGGGTGGAGGGGTTCCAGAACGTCCGTTGGTCTCGGTGAGACGCAGCCCCACCTCAACCCGTCCCCTGATGGGGACGGGCTTAGGTTTTACCCCTGCTCCAACCCCGCTCGCAGCACGCGCAGCACATTGCCGCCCATCACCTTGGCGATGTCCGCCTCGGAGAAACCGCGATCGACCAGCGCTTGCGTCACCACCACCAGTTGCGAGGCATCGAAGCCGGTCGTCACCGCGCCGTCGAAGTCGGAGCCGAGCCCGACATGGTCGATGCCGACCAGATCGCGGACATGCGCGATCGCCGCAGCGGTGGCGGCAGGACTCGTCGAGCAGATCGCCCCGTCCCAATAGCCGATGCCGATCACGCCGCCGGTCCGGGCGATGCCGCGGATCTCGTCGTCGGTAAGGTTGCGGTTGACCTTGCACGTCGCCTGCACCCCGCTATGGCTGGCGACGACGGGCCGGCGGGCCACGGCAAGAATGTCGGCGACCGCGCGGTGGCTGGCATGGGCCACGTCTGCCACCATGCCCAGTGCCTCCATCCGCCGCAGCACCTGCCGGCCAAAGGGCGTGAGGCCGCCCTTGGCGAGCCCGTGCATCGATCCGGCGGCATCATTGTCGAAGAAATGCGCGAAACCCGCCATGCGAAATCCCGCTGCGTGGAGCCGATCGAGATTGGCGAGATCGCCCTCCAGGCCCTGCAGCCCCTCGATGGAGAGCATGCCGCCGACCACCTTTCGGCCGCCCATGCGATCGGCGAGCAGCCGGTCGAGCTCGTCCGGGGTGCGGATTACCCGCAGGCGGTCGCCCGACCCGGCGGCTGCTCGCGCCAGCTTCTCGGCATGCCAGAGCGAGCGCTGGAGCAGCGAGCCCCAGGTGCGGGGCGGCTGCGCCTGGGCGATGGCGAGCAGGGTGATGTTGTCGCTGTCGGCGCCGTTCGCATCGTAATTCCGGTGGCGCGGGGTCTTGGTGACCGAGGAGAAGATCTGCAGCGCGACGTTGCCGGCCTCCAGTCGCGGCAGGTCGACCTGCCCGCGCGCCGAGCGATCGAGCAGGCTGCGGCGCCACAGCAGCGTATCCGCATGCATGTCGGCGATCTGGAGACTGGCGTGCAGCACGCGCGTCGCCGGGGTGACCTGGGGGAGCGGCGCGGGGACGACGCGGTTCATCCCCGCTTCCACCAGACCCGGCGCGATCCCGAAAAAGCCGATCGCGGCGAGGAGAAGCACCACGCCCAGCCCGATCAGGATCGGACGCCTCACCCCCGGCGCTCGAGTGTCACGAAGGCATAGGCCGGGCGTTCACCCTCGGCAGGGTACGCCTCGCGGGCCGTCTCGCGCCAGCGGGCCGGATCGAAAGCGGGCACGCTGGCGTCGCCTTCGGCATCGAGATGCACCTCGGTCAGCTCGATGCGGGTGGCACGATCGAGGAACAGTGCGAAGATCTCGGCCCCGCCGATCACCGCGGCATCCTCGCCGGCCAGTGCCAGGGCTTCCTCGACGCTGTGCGCGATTTCGGCGCCCGAGGCGGACCAAGCGGTGTCGCGGGTCAGCACGATGTGGCGGCGGCCGAGCAGGGGGGCGGGGAAGGACTCGAAGGTCTTGCGGCCCATGATCATCGGGCGGCCCATCGTCTGCGCCTTGAACCGCTTGAGATCGGCCGGCAGCCGCCAGGGCAGCTGCCCGTCACGGCCGATCACGCCGTTGTCGGCGCGGGCGAGGTGGAAGCTGATCATACCGAGACGGGCGCCTTGATATGCGGCTGGGCGACATAATCGTGGATTGCGAAATCCTCGTACTCGTAGGCGTCGATCGACGGCGCCTTGCGCAGGATCTCCAGCCGGGGCAGCGGGCCGGGCGTGCGGGACAGCTGTTCCTGCGCCTGCTCCAGATGGTTGAGATAGAGGTGGCAGTCGCCGCCGGTCCAGATGAAGTCGCCCACCTCCAGCCCGGCCTGCTCGGCGAGCAGATGGGTGAGCAGCGCATAGCTGGCGATGTTGAACGGCACGCCGAGGAAGATATCGGCCGAGCGCTGGTAGAGCTGCAGGCTCAGCCGGCCACCCGCGACATGGCACTGGAACAGGCAGTGGCACGGCGCCAGCGCCATCGCGCCGAGTTCGCCCGGGTTCCAGGCGGAGACGACCATGCGGCGCGAGGCGGGGTTGGTCTTGAGCGTTTCGATCAGCTCGGCGATCTGGTCGATATGCCGGCCGTCCGCCGTCTCCCAGTCGCGCCACTGCTTGCCGTAGACGGGGCCGAGATCGCCGTTCTCGTCGGCCCATTCGTCCCAGATGCTGACCTTGCGCTCTTGGAGCCAGCGGACATTGGTGTCGCCGCGCAGGAACCAGAGCAGCTCGATCAGGATCGAGCGGAGGTGCAGCTTCTTGGTGGTGAGCAGCGGGAAGCCTGCGCGCAGGTCGAAGCGCATCTGCGCGCCGAACACGCTGCGCGTGCCGGTGCCGGTGCGGTCCATTACCTCGACGCCGTCGTTCAGCGCGCGGGCCATCAGATCAAGATATTGACGCATGGCAGCGAACCTAGCGGGGCGGGGGAGCCGAGTCACCCGGCTTCGCTCCGGAATGAACCTCCGGATCGGATAGAGTCGTGCTTCGAGCCGGAACGCTGCGATGGCACTCTGGCGCCATGCTGATGACGGATCCCCTGCCACGCATCTGCGATTTCGCCGCCGCCCGGGCCCTGTTCGCGCAGATGGCGGAGGCATGGACCGAAACGGCGGGCTTCGCCTATCTCGCCGGCGACGGCCGGCTGCTCGGCATGCGCCACGTGCACAGCGTGTGCGCCGATGCGATCGATGTGCCCGTGCGGCAGATCGTCGCCGATGCGCTGGCCTTCGATGCCGCGGGCATGGTCATGGCGCACAATCACCCGAGCGGCGACCCCCGGCCCAGCCGCGCCGACCGCGCCACCACCCGCCGCCTGCTCCACGCGCTGGAGCCGGTGGACGTGCGGCTGGTCGACCACCTCATCCTCGCGCGCGGCGGAGCCGTGAGCTTCCGCGCCCTGGGCTGGCTGTAGCGGTCGCCGAGGCGATGCGCGTCGCCGCCGTCCCGCGGTTACCGCGCTAGTGCGGTCAACAGGCTGCGATAATAGGTGATCGACGGGGCGATCTCGCTCACCGGGGTGCGCTCGTTGAGGCCGTGCGAGAAATCGTCGCTGTCCTTCATGAACTTGGGGCTCACCGCATAGCTGGGCACTCCCTTGGCACGGAACCACATCGAATCGCTCGCGCCCGAGGTCATTGCGGGCACCACCGTCACGCCGGGAAAGCGGGCGTGGACGGCGTCGGTCACGGCTTTCATCACGTCGGGGCGGAGCGGCGAGGCGGGACTGGCGATGCTGCCGCTGTCCAGCGTGCGGACCTGCACCGCCGGCTCGCCGGCCGCCTGCTCCAGCGTCTTGCGCACGTCCTCCACCGGGGTGCCGGGGAAGATGCGGCAGTTGACGTTGGCGGTGGCGCGCTGGGGCAGAGCGTTGGTCGCGTGCCCGCCGGAGATCATCGTCGCGACGCA
Source organism: Sphingomonas elodea ATCC 31461 (assembly GCF_000226955.1). Lineage (GTDB taxonomy): Bacteria > Pseudomonadota > Alphaproteobacteria > Sphingomonadales > Sphingomonadaceae > Sphingomonas > Sphingomonas elodea. The sequence continues at coordinate 73,983 of NZ_AGFU01000025.1, read as the reverse complement.
GGTGGTGCCGGTCTGGCCGACCAGGCCGGGCTCGGCGCGCAGGGCGGCGAGCGCCTCGGCATCGGTCTGGTCGGCGAGAAAGCGGCGGATCATCGCGGCGCGTGCAGGCTCCGCGCGGGCAGCGGCGGCGGTCCAGCTGGCCCGGGTGATCTCATTGACCTGGCCCGGAAAGACGTGCGCCTCGATCTTCGCCAGCGCATGGGCGAGCGTGTAGATCGCATTGTCCTTGCGCGGGGCGGAGGAATGGCCGCCGGGATTGGTGACGGTCAGTTCGTAATCGGCATAGGTCTTCTCGGCGCCGTCGATACCGTACAGCACCGGCTTGCCCGCTTCGTCCAGCCGCCCGCCGCCGCCATCGATGTTGAGCAGCAACTCGGCATCGGCGAAGCGCTCGGCCTGGGCGGCGCCGGTGCGCATCATCGTCTCCTCGTCGCCGGAGAGGAGCAGGACGATATCGCGGCCGGGCTTGAAGCCGGTGCGCTTGAGGTCGATCAGCGTCGCGACCATGGTCGACAGGTCGTACTTCATGTCGGTGGCGCCGCGGCCATAGACATAGCCGTTCTCGACAACCGCGGTGAACGGATCGCGCGTCCAGTCGGCGGGCTTGGCCTCCACCACGTCCATATGACCGGAGATCAGCAGCGGCTTGGCGCCCCCCTTCGCCGTGCCGGTGCCGCGATAGCGGGCGACGAGGTAGGCGGTGTCGTCCATCGGCACGATCTCGACATCGCCCTCGGCGAAGCCGCCTGCGACCAGCACTTGCTTCAGATAGGCGGCATAGGCCGGGGTCTGGTTGCCGGGCCCGGCGACGGTACGGAAGGCGATGCCGCGCTTCAGCAGGTCCAGCGCCTGCGCCTCGGCCTCGGGATGGCCCTGTGCCATGGCGGCAGGAGAGAACGCGGCGGCTGCGAACACAGCGGCAGTGGCGAGAAGACGGAAGCGCATGCAATTCCCCGGAAAGATCGAGCGGCCACGCTAAAGGCCGGGCGGGCGGCGTCAATCGCACGGGAAAGCCGCGCAGCTCGCGCGCCGACGCTCCGGTCAAAGCCGCTGCGCAACCGTCGCCTGCAGATGGGAGACGAAGGCGCGCACCCGGGCAGGCGGATCGGGCGCGTGGACGGCGAACACGCCGACCTCCTCGGATCCGGTATAGTCGGGCAGCACCCGCCGCAGCGCGCCCTGCGCCAGCACCTGGGCGACATCCCAAAGCGAGCGCAGCGCGATGCCGCAGCCGCCAATGGCGAGTTCGCGCACCACTTCGCTGGAATTGGTGCGCACGAAGCTCTGTCCGGTTTGGACGACCGGGCCTTCCGGACCCTGCAGCTGCCAGGGGAGCTGCCGGTCGGTGGCGAGCAGCCGGTGCCGGGCCAGATCGGCGAGCGTCTGCGGCTCCCCCGCAACGTCGAGATAGGTGGGGGCAGCACACAGTAGCCGCCGGCTGGTCCCCAGCCGATGGCCGACCAGCCCGGGGCCGATCTCCCCGGAGATACGGATCGCCAGATCGTGCCGGCCGTCAAGCAGGTCGACGAACTCGTCCGACAGGTCGATCGCCAGCGACACCTCGGCATGGGCCGCGAGGAAGGCGGGCAGGGTGGGCACGACGTGCATCCGGCCGAACGAGGTCGGCGCGGTCACGCGCAGCGGCCCCCGGACCAGACTGTGGCGCCCCGCGATCCGGCTCTCCGCCGCGGCGAGCACGCTCCGCATCGGTGCCAGCGTGTCGAGCAGTTCCTGTCCTGCCGGGGTCAGCATCAGCCGGCGGGTGGTCCGCTGAAGCAGTCTCGCCCCCAGCCGCTGCTCCAGCCGTGCCAGCCGCTTCGAAAGCGCCGGCGTCGACATCCCCCGCCGCCGCGCCGCCGCCGAGATCGAACGGGCGTCGAGGATGTCCAGGAACAGGTCATAGTCCGGGTCGAACATTGGTAACCTGAAGGAAAAGGTGCTGTGAATTCTTTCCTTCTACCGCGGGTCGAGCGTGCGCGCTAGAGTGCCAACCGGAACGACATCAAGGATGCGTGGCATGATCGAGTATCGCGAAAGAGCAGGGCTGCGCGTCGCGGCCGCACTGGCGGACTTTGTCGAGGGCCAGGTGCTGCCTGGCACCGGCATCGCTGCGGACGACTTCTGGCAGGGGGCGGCGGCGCTGTTCGAGCGCTTCGTGCCGCGCAACCGCGCGCTGCTGGCAACGCGGGACGCGCTCCAGGCAGCGATCGACGGCTGGCACCAGGCACGCGCCGGGCAGCCGCACGATGCGGAGGCCGATGCCGGCTTCCTCCGCGAGAACGGATATCTGGCGCCTGAGCCCGCGCCGTTCCGCATCGCGCCGGAGCGGGTCGATCCGGAACTGGCGACGGTCGCGGGACCCCAGCTGGTCGTGCCGGTGCTCAACGCCCGCTTCCTGCTCAACGCCGCCAATGCCCGCTGGGGCAGCCTGTACGATGCGCTCTACGGCACCGACGCGCTGCCCGGTGCGCCGGCAGGCGGCTATGATCCCGCGCGCGGCGCGCAGGTGATCGCCTGGGCGCGGACGTTTCTCGATCAGGCCGTGCCGCTTGCCGCAGGCCGCTGGGCCGAGTGGGACGGCACTGCGCCTCCGCCCCTGGCCGATCCGGCGCAGTTCGTCGGTCGGGCGGGGGACAATCTCCTGTTCGTCCGCCACGGCCTGCACATCGAGGTGGTGATGGATCACGATCACCCGATCGGCCGCACCGATCGCGCGGGCATCGCGGACGTCGTTCTCGAATCCGCACTCTCGACGATCTGCGACTTCGAGGATTCGGTCGCGGCGGTCGATGCGGAGGACAAGGTGCTCGCCTATGCCAATTGGCTGGGGCTGATGCGCGGCGACCTCGAGGAGACGTTCGACAAGGGCGGGCGGACGGTCACCCGCCGCCTTGCCGCGGACCGCGCCTATGTCGCGCCCGACGGAACCCCCTTCACGCTGCCCGGCCGTTCGCTGCTGCTGGTCCGCAATGTCGGGCACCTGATGACGACGCCGGCGGTGCTGCTGCCGGACGGCTGCGAGGCGCCCGAGGGCATCCTCGACGGCATCGTCTCGACCGCGATCGCGCTGCACGACCTGCGCGGCGTGGGGCCCCTGCGCAACAGCCGCACCGGATCGATCTATATCGTCAAGCCGAAGATGCACGGGCCGGAGGAGGCCACCTTCGCCAACGATCTGTTCGACGCGATCGAGGACCTGCTCGGCCTCGCCCGCCACACGGTGAAGATCGGGGTGATGGACGAGGAACGCCGCACCAGCGCCAATCTGGCCGCCTGCATCGCGGCGGTGAAGGACCGCATCGTCTTCATCAACACCGGCTTCCTCGATCGTACCGGGGACGAGATCCACACCGGCATGCAGGCCGGCGCGATGCTGCGCAAGGGAGAGATGAAGGCGAGCGCCTGGATCCAGGCCTATGAGAATCGCAACGTCCAGATCGGGCTGGCCTGCGGCTTTGCCGGGAAGGCGCAGATCGGCAAGGGCATGTGGGCGATGCCCGATCGCATGGCGGACATGCTCGCCCAGAAGATCGGCCATCCGCTATCGGGTGCGACGACGGCCTGGGTGCCGTCTCCCACCGCGGCGACGCTGCACGCGACCCATTATCATCAGGTCGACGTCGCTGCGCGGCAGGCAGCGCGCGCCGCGGAGCCGGTAGCACCGCTGTCCGCGCTGCTCACCCTGCCGCTCGCCGAGGGGCGGAACTGGTCCGAGGCCGAGGTCCGCGACGAGATCGAGAACAACGCCCAGGGCATTCTCGGCTACGTCGTGCGCTGGATCGACCAGGGGGTCGGCTGCTCCAAGGTGCCCGATATCCACGATATCGGCCTGATGGAGGATCGCGCGACGCTGCGTATCTCCAGCCAGCACTTGGCCAACTGGCTGCTCCACGGGGTGGTGACGCCGGACCACGTCGACGCGGCGCTGCTGCGGATGGCGGCAAAGGTCGACGCGCAGAATGCCGGCGACCCGCACTATCGCCCGATGGCAAGCGACCCGGCGGCCAGCCTCGCCTTCCAGGCGGCACGGGCGCTGGTGTTCGACGGTGTCGCGCAGCCTAACGGCTATACCGAACCGCTGCTTCACGCTTTCCGGGCGCGGTTCAAGGCGGGGTGAGAACGGGCGATCGGGTCAGCGGGCGCGCGTGTCCCTGCATGGCACCGCGGGTGCAGCTGGTCGCCTGAAGCAGATCGAGAGGGGAAAGGGGTCAGGCGGAGGTTGGAGCGGGTGAAGGGAATCGAACCCTCGTCGTAAGCTTGGGAAGCTTCTGCTCTACCATTGAGCTACACCCGCATCCTGCGTCGCGGATTGGCGAGTGCCACATCTGCGGGCGGGTCGTCAACGGCGATGGCGCTGGCGCCGGCGGTGCGCGCGCGAATTCCCGTACGTCATGGGTGATTGACCACAGGGCCCGCGCGCGAGACAGTCCTCCGTGCGAACTTGCCGGAGCGGGCACGCCGGCGGGAGCGTTCGCGGCGCCGGATGCCCACCGATACCGGGGGGCGGCGCAGCGGGAGGGGGCATATGACGGAAGACGTCACCAGGATCGGGCTCCTCTTCGTCCACGGGATCGGCGAGCAGAAGCCGTTCGAGCATCTGCGCACGAGCGTCGCCGAACTCGCCGAGCTGATGGCGCGCGGGTCGGCGGAGTCGGTGATCTCGTGCGCGGTCGAGGATCGTGCCAGCGCGCATGTGCTCCCGCCCGGCACGCCCACCGCCGCCGGCGAGGCGCCGATCACGCTACGGGTGCGGGTGGCGGCGCGCGCACCCGGCGGCGGTGCCGCGCGGCCGACGCGCCACTACGTCTTCGCGTGCCACGAGGTATATTGGGGCGATCTCGGCGCCCGCAGCGGCCTCGCCGACACGCTGACCTTCTGGTTGTGGGGGCTCGGCCAATGGTGCGCGCCGATCTACCGTGATCTCGATGCGGCCCGGATGCGAAAGGCGAAGACCGACCGCACCGGCGACCACACCACCCGGCCGGTGTCCGATCTGGCACGGCTGCCCAAATCGGTCGCGGGGGAGTTCTGGATCGAGTTCGGCGTCCGGCTCAAGCTCTGGCTCTCGGGCGTCGCCGCGCTGTTCACGTTGCTGACCTGGTCGCTGCTCAAGCGGGTGGCGGCGAAACTCCTGCAATCGGCGCCGTCGCCCAGCCTGCTGGTCCAGTATGTCGGCGACGTCCGTACCTATGAGGAGCGCGCCCGGCCGGGGGATTCGACGCTCAGCGACCCCGGCTTCCCCCGTCGGGTGGCGATCCGGCGGCGGATGGTGTCCCAGATGGTGGCGATGGGGGCGCGTACCGACCTGAAGGAATGGTATGTCTTCGCCCACAGCCTGGGATCGGTGGTTGCCTATAACGGGCTGACCGAGATCGGCCATGCGCTCCCCAACTATCTGAGCGCGGCGCAATGGGCGGGGCTGCCCCTTGCGCTCAAGCGCGATTCGGAATGCCTGCGGCGAGACGGGGAGGAGCATCTGATGATGCCCGCCCGGCCCGACTGGCTGGTGCCGGAAGACGTGATCGATCGGCGAGCCCTGTTCGCCGGGCTGCGCGGTTTCGTCACCTATGGCAGCCCGCTGAACAAGTTCGCCGCGCTCTGGCCGCGCATCGTGGCGACGGCGAAGGACCGCAAGGTGCCGGACGTTTTCACCCGCTGTCGCTGGATCAACCTGCAGGCGCCGCTGGACCCGGTCGCCGGCACGCTGGACCGGTTCGGTGCGCGGCAGATGGGTACCGGACAGGCGCCCGAGATACCGCCCTTCGCGGGCTATGTGCCGGCGTGCGAGAGCCATCGCACGCCGATCCTGCAATGGTTCCTGCTCGCGCATCTCCGCTATTTCCGGAACGCCGAGCCCTATGCGAAGGGCGTCGGCATCCGTCAGCGGATGCAACTGGCGCAATGGCTGGTCGGCGAGAATCCCGAGGCGCGGATCGAGTCGATCGACAAACCGGTCTGGCTCGGGCGGCTGGTGGCGATCGGCACCGCGCTGTTGCTGACGCTGGTGCTGGGGGTGGTGACCGCCGGGGTCGTCGCGTTCGCGGGCGGGCTCGGGCGCCGTGTGCTATCCGCGGGGGGCGAGGTGCAGCCGCCGAGCTGGTCGTCCTTCATCAGGGCGTTCTGTGATAGCTGGCCGCCGCTGCTCGCCATCGTGTTCGGCGTCATCCTTGCGGCGGGGCTGATCCGCTGGGCGACCGGCAGCTGGTTCGATGCACGCATGGCCGTCGAGCAGAAGGCGGCCAACCGGTCGAAGAAACGTCGTCCACAGGTGGGCACGCCGCCCTGCATGAAGATCGACGGCTCTTGGGAGCCCGTGGTCCGGCTGCAACGCCGGCAGTGCCGGGCATCGATCGTCATGCTGGTGCTTGCCGGAGCGGCAATGGCGGCCTGGGCAGGCTTCGCCTTTCGGATCGGCGGCGTGGCGTGGCCGGGCTTCCGGGCAGGCGACGGGGCCGCCTCGCCGTTTCACACGCTGCTGCTGATCGAACTGGCGCTGCTGCTGCTTGCGATCGCCGCACAGGCGGCGGTGAACTGCACGCTGCCGCCGGTACGCCCAAAAGGCGGGGGCGGCGGGGCGGGCGATCCGGGTTCGAAGACCTGATCGGCACCCGTCAAGCCGCACTTCTCCCGGTTGGCGGTTCATCACCAGCGCGATAGACGCCGCGTCCAGGTGACCTGGATCCATTGCTTTGCTATGGACTATGGTAATGGATCCAATAGATGCGGGGAGAGTGGGCTTGGAGCGGTTTGATGTCCTGATCGTCGGCAGCGGCCATGGCGGGGCGCAGTGCGCGATTGCGCTGCGGCAGGTGGGGTTTGCGGGCACGCTGGCGGTGATCGGCGAGGATCCCGAGATCCCCTATGAGCGGCCGCCGCTCTCCAAGGACTATCTCAAGGGCGAAAAGACCTTCGAGCGCATCCTCATCCGCGCGCCCAACTTCTGGGAAGAGCGCCAGGTGACGATGCTGTGCGGCCGTCGCATCGTCGCGGTCGACGCCGATGCCAAGACCGTTACCGATGCCGCGGGCGCGCAGATCGGCTATGGCGCGCTTGTCTGGTCCGGCGGGGGCAGCGCGCGGCGGCTGGCATGCAGCGGGCATGACCTGGCCGGCGTCCATGCCATCCGCACCAAGCGCGATGTCGATCAGTTGCTCACGGAACTGCCCGCCACCCGCGACATCGTCGTGATCGGCGGCGGCTACATCGGGCTGGAGGCGGCGGCGGCGCTGATCAAGCAGGACAAGCGGGTGGTGGTGCTGGAGGCGATGGACCGGGTGCTCGCCCGGGTCGCCGGCGAGCCGCTGTCGCGCTTCTACGAGGCCGAGCACCGCGCCCACGGCGTGGAGATCCGCACCGGCGCCATGGTCGACTGCCTTGAGGAGCGGGACGGCCGCGTCTGCGGCGTGCGGCTCGCGAGCGGGGAGGTCTTGCCGGCAGACATGGTGATCGTCGGCATCGGCATCGTCCCCGAAGTGGCGCCGCTGATCGAGGCGGGCGCTGCCGGGAGCAACGGCGTGCGGGTGGATGCGCAGTGCCGCACCAGCCTGCCGGACGTGTACGCGATCGGCGACTGCGCGCTGCATGGGAACGCCTATGCCGACAATGCCGAGATCCGGCTTGAATCGGTGCAGAACGCCAACGACCAGGCGAATGTCGTCGCCAAGGTGCTGACCGGGCAGGACGCGCACTACGACGCCGTGCCCTGGTTCTGGTCCAACCAATATGACCTCAAGCTGCAGACCGTCGGCCTCTCGATCGGCCATGACGCGGTGGTGCTGCGCGGCGATCCTGCGGCCCGCGCCTTTTCGGTCGTCTATCTGAAGCAGGGCCGGGTGATCGCGCTCGACTGCGTCAATGCGATGCGGGACTATGTGCAGGGCAAGCGGCTGGTGGCCGAGCGGATGGTCGTGGACCCCGCCACGCTCGCCGATCCGGCGGTGGTGCTAAAAGAGCTTTGAGTTGCACGCACGGCCCAGGCCGGGCATCCCTTTTCCCAACCACAAGGAGAAACAGGGATGTCCGACGCGCCGGTGCTGTTTGCGATGGAAGGCAATATCGCCGTGGTGCGGCTCAACCGCCCCGATCGCCTCAACGCGCTCACGCCCGACATGCTCGATCTGCTGGCCTCGACGCTACGGCAGGCGGCCGAGGAGGGGGCCCGGGCCGTGCTGCTCACCGGCGAGGGACGAGCCTTCTGTGCCGGGGCGGACCTGACTGCCAGCGTCGGCATGCGCGATTCGGGCGCGGCGCTCCGGCAGCACTATAACCCCGTGATCGCTACCATGGCCGACCTGCCGATTCCCATCGTGAGCGCGGTGAACGGCGCGGCGGCGGGTGCGGGGGCCTCGATCGCGCTGGCCGCCGACATCGTGGTAATGGCGCAATCCGCCTATCTGCTCCTTGCCTTCGCCAATATCGGGCTGGTGCCCGATGCGGGCGCGACCTGGCTGATCGGCAAGGCCGCAGGCCGTGCGCGGCTGCTGGAGATGGCGCTGCTCGGCGAGCGCATGCCCGCCGAGGAAGCGCTGGAGGCAGGGCTGGTAACGCGCGTGGTGGAAGATGGCGGGCTGTGGCAGGTCGCCCATGGCCTTGCCGCAAAGCTGGCTGCCATGCCCACCGTGGCGCTGGGGCTGATCCGCAAGCAGGTGGGCGTGGCGTTGTCGGGCACCTTGGCCGAGACGCTGGAACTGGAGGCCGAGCACCAGAGCATCGCCTCCAAGACCGAGGATTGCGCCGAGGCGGTGGCTGCCTTCCTCGCCAAGCGGGAGCCGCACTTCAAGGGACGCTAGGCCTCCACGCGACGAAATCGATGCTCGGGCGTTCCGACCTGCATGCAGACGCTCTGGTTCATCACCAACCCGAATTCCGGCACCACCTCCGAGGCGAAATGCGACGCCCTGGAGGCCGTGTTCGGCGAACGCGGGCTGACGCTTGCCGGCCGCACGCGCTTCCCTGCCGATCCCCTGCCGACCCCCGCCGCGCTCGACGCGGCCGGCGTGGACACGGTGGTGCTGTTCGCCGGCGACGGCACGATCAATGCGGCGCTGCGCGCGCTGGCCGCGTGGCGGGGCGCGTTCCTGATCCTGCCCGGCGGCACGATGAACCTGCTCGCCAAGGCGCTGCACGACGAGACGGACCCTCACAAGATCATCCACGCCGCCCATGGCTGCGACCGGCGGGTGGCGCTGCCCTATATCGTCGCGGGGGAGCATCGCGCCTTTGTCGGCCTGATCCTCGGGCCGGCGGCCAGCTGGTTCCGGGCGCGCGAGGTGGTGCGCAAGGGCCGCTTCGGGCGGCTGCGCGCGGCGGTACGCGGTGCCTGGCGCAGCACCTTCCACCGCCGCGGGGTGGCGGTCACCGGCGCGCGCGGGCTCGGCGACCGCTATCAGGCGGTATTCGTCAGCCCCGCGCCGGATGGGCTGGAGGTCACGGCGGTCGACGCGCGGGACTGGGGATCGATCGCGCAGCTCGGCTGGGAGTGGATCACCGGCGACTGGCTCGCCGCGCGGGCGGTCACCGAAAGCCGCACCGAGGCGCTGCAGGTGGCGGAGCGCAAGCCCGTGCTGGCGCTGTTCGACGGCGAGCCCGCGACGCTGGATCCCGGCACCCCGATCCGCGCCGGGCGCAGCCTGGAGACGTTCATCGCCACCCGCGCCGAGGGGCCCGCCGCATGACCCGCTTCTTCCATGTCAGCGACGTCCATTTCGGCCGCGAGGATCGCGAGGCGGTCGACTGGTTCAACGCCCGCGTGCGCGACGAGCGGCCCGATGCCGTGATCATGACCGGCGATCTCACCATGCGCGCCCGCGCCAGAGAGTTCGCCGCCGCCGCCGAATGGCTGGAGAGCCTGGCGGTGCCGGTGACGGTGGAGGTGGGCAACCACGACCTGCCCTATTTCAATCCGTTCGCAAGGCTGGCCATGCCGTACAAGCGCTACCGCGCGCTGGAGCGGATGATCGAACGCCCGCTCGACATTCGCGGCGTGTCGATCGTGCCGCTCAAGACCACCGCGCGCTTCCAGCTGCGCACCAATTGGTCGAAGGGCCATGTCAGCCGGCATGCGCTGCAGAAGTCGCTGGCGCTGGCCGAATCGGTGCCGAAAGGCGGCCTGGTATTCGTCGCCGCGCACCATCCGCTGATCGAGGCGGGCACGCGCGCCACCTCGCGTACGCGGGGCGGACGGCGGGCGCTGGAGGCACTCACGCTCGCCGGTGCGCATGCGGTGCTGAGCGGCCATGTCCATGATCCCTTCGACATCGAGCACCAAGTGGGGGACCGCGCGGTGCGACTGATCGGCGCGGGCACCCTTTCCGAGCGCACCCGAGACCAGCCGCCGTCGTTCAACGAGATCACCGTGGAGGGCATCACGTTCCAAACCCGTGCGCGCTTTCTGGGCGAGCCGAGTGTGGCGCTCTAGCAGGGCGCCCCGGTTTCGCTTGACGGCGATCGGACAGTGACAGATATTTCTGTCATGACCGAAAATGGTGCGGATCATGCGTTGCTGCCGGTAGCGGTGCAGCAGTTCGTTCTCCACTGGGGCGAGATGGGCAGCCAATGGGGCGTCAACCGCTCGGTCGCGCAGATCCACGCGCTGCTGTACCTAAGCGATCGGCCGATGCACGCCGAGGAGATCAGCGACCGGCTGCGCATCGCGCGCAGCAACACCTCCAACAGTCTCAAGGAACTGATCGGCTGGAAGCTGATCCGCCGCGTGCCGGTGCTTCACGACCGGCGCGACCATTACGAGGCCGAGGTCGACCTGATGCAGATGCTTACCCGCATCGCCCAGGGCCGCAAGGAGCGCGAGATCGACCCCGCCGTCGCCGCGCTCAAGGCCTGCGTCGCCGAGGCGGAGGGCGATCCGCGCATATCCCCGGTCGCGCGCGCGCGGATCGAGGCGCTGCACGGCTTCACCGTGACGCTGGACGACTGGTACCAGCAGATGATCGCCGTGCCCCCCTCGCGGCTGATGACGCTGATCAAGCTGGGGAAGAAGGTGCTGGGGTTTTTGCCGAAGGGGTAGGGCGCTACTGTAGCAGGTGGTCTGCTCAGTAGCGGGACTTCTCCTTGCCGTGTAGGCTTCCGCAATAGCCCGCACCCGAACTTTCGCACGACACCGGTATCTGCTGCAGGTCTGCTTTGTGGCAGTCGTGACCGTCCTCTGAGTGCTGATAACCGACGCGCTCGCATTCCGGTCGCCTGCGAACCTGGCTTGGATTATGGGGCTGCCGGTCGGAGTGGGGATGATCGCCAACCCCGGCTGGGATCGTCGCTGTTTCATGGCGATGGCCTTGCTCGGCGTCGCGCTGGGCGTGAACATCCTCCTTGGCGTCAACTTTACGAGCTACGGGTAACGGCAGCTCTCCGCACCGTTTGGCTTCGCACATGAGGCGGTGGCAGCCCGATCGTGTCTGCCGCCAAAAGAAAAAGGGCGGCCCGTTGCCGGACCGCCCCTTGTTTCCTTGGCCGAAGCCGAGACGCTTAGCGCTTCGAGAACTGGAAGCTGCGGCGGGCCTTCGCCTTGCCGTACTTCTTACGCTCGACGGCGCGGCTGTCGCGGGTCAGGAAGCCGGCCTTCTTCACCGGCGCGCGCAGCACCGGCTCATACTTGGTCAGCGCCTGCGAGATGCCGTGCTTCACGGCACCGGCCTGGCCCGAGAGACCGCCGCCCTTGACGGTGCAGATCACGTCATACTGGCCCTCGCGCTCGGCGACACCGAACGGCTGGTTGATGACGAGACGCAGCGTCGGACGTGCGAAATAGACTTCCTGATCACGACCGTTGATCGTGATCTTGCCGGTGCCCGGCTTCAGCCACACGCGGGCCACGGCGTCCTTGCGACGGCCGGTGGCATAGGCGCGGCCATACTGGTCCAGCTCCTGCGCACGCAGCGGCGTGGTCGGGGCGGCCGGCGCGTCGATCTGGCCGGCGAGGTAGGCGTCGGCGGCGGCGGCAGCCGGCGCGGCGGCCTGGCCTTCGGTCGCCGCGGCGGGCTGCTGGCCCAGCGCTGCACCCAGGTCGGAAAGCGACTGGCGGTTGTCAGACATTATGCACCCACCTTGTTCTTGCGGCTCATGCCGGCGATGTCGAGAACCTCGGGGTTCTGAGCTGCATGCGGGTGCTCAGAACCGGCGAAGATGCGCAGGTTGCGCATCTGCTGGCGGCCGAGCGGACCGCGCGGGATCATGCGCTCCACGGCCTTCTCCAGAACGCGCTCCGGGAAGCGGCCCTCGAGAACCTTGGCGGCGGTGACGCCCTTGATGCCGCCTGCGTAGCCGGTGTGCTTGTAGTACACCTTCTGGCCGAGCTTCTTGCCGGTGAAACGGATCTTGTCCGCGTTGATCACGATGACATTGTCACCGCAGTCGACGTGCGGGGTGAAGCTGGTCTTGTGCTTGCCGCGCAGGACGTTCGCGATCACCACCGCTGCACGACCGACGACGAGCCCTTCGGCGTCGACGATGTGCCACTTCTTCTCCACCTCGGCCGGCTTGGCCGACTTGGTGGTCTTCATCAGCGCCTTCATGGCCTGTGACCTTTCGCGTAGGAAATGCATTCGCGCCACCGTTGCCGGCAGCGCGATCCACGCCCCAATGCCGATAGGAGGGCTGAAAGTCAAGAAATGCGTGGGTTTGCTGACGGGTAAAATGATACCTGTCGGTTCAGCGTGTCTCTTCGGCGATCCAGCGGGCGACGGCGTTGCCCGCTTCCACGGGCCATTGTTCGATCACCGGCAGGTCATAGCCATGGAGTGCCGCGATCCGCTCGCGCAGGCGCAGCGCCAAAGCGGGGCGGGTCTTGAACAGGGCGGGTACTTCCTCGCCGCGCTCGACGCCGCCTTGCCAGCGATAGATCGAGGTGCAGGGCGCGAAGAGGTTGACGCAGGCCGCCAGCCGTTCCGCCAGCACCGTCTCCGCCACGCGCTCGGCATCGGCGCGGCTGGCGAAGGTCGTGTAGAGCAGCGCGGTGTCGCTCACCGGGCGCGGCCGATGGCGTGGACGCCCCACACGGTCGCGCCGACCAGCAGCGCGCCGACCAGCTGGTGGGTGGCAGCGAGGTGGAGGTTCACCCCGGTCATCACCGTCGCGATGCCGAGCAGGATCTGGATGCCGAACGCCGAATGGATCGCGATCGAGGCGCGGCGATCGCCCGCCGCCTTCGCCTTGCGGGCGAGCACGATCAGCCCGGCAACGGCGATCCAGGCCCACCAGCGGTGGATGAAGTGGACGATCGCCGGATCATAGAGCGCGGCGTGGATCGGGCTTTCGCCGATCTGGCTCACGCCGGGGAAGAAGCGGTCGTTCATCAGCGGCCACTGGTTGGTCACCAGCCCCGCATCGAGCCCGGCGACCAGTGCGCCGTAGAAGAGCTGGATTGCCACCAGCACCAGCACGCCCGCGCCGATGCCGGTCAGCCGGGCAGGGCGCTCGGCGTTGTTGGCGGCAAGCGCGCGCAGGTCGAGCATCGTCCAGACGATGCCGCCTAGCGTGAACAGCGCGGTCATCAGGTGGATCGCGAGCCAGAAATGGCTGACCGAGGTGCGGGTGTGGTTGAGCCCCGACTTGACCATCCACCAGCCGAACGCGCCCTGCAGACCGCCCAGCGCGAGCAGCGCGACCAGCCGCCAGCCATAGCCCTGCGGGATCCGGCGCCGGATCGCGAACCACAGCAAAGGCAGGGCGAACACCATGCCGATCAGCCGGCCGAGCAGGCGGTGGACATATTCCCAGAAGAAGATGCCCTTGAACCCGGCCAGCGTCATGCCCTGGTTGAGCTGCTGATACTGGCCGATCTGCTTGTAGTGATCGAACTCGGCCTGCCACTGCGCGTCGTTGAGCGGCGGAAGGATGCCGGAAATCGGCTTCCATTCGGTGATCGACAGGCCCGATTCGGTGAGCCGGGTGATCCCCCCGACGACGACCATCGTCACGATCATCGCGGCGACGACGAACAGCCAGTGCGCAAGCGCGCGGGGGCGGGCGGTGAGGGGCAGGACGGTCATCTTCAGCACGTACCGCGATGTAGGCCGTGGGGGAAGCCGGCACTAGCTGCCCGAGGGTGGACTTTCGGGAAGCGCGGGCGGCGCGGGCGGCGGCGCGGGCTGGCGCTTCATCGCGATATCGATCAGCGTTTCCAGGCGGATCACCCGCTCGCGCGTCTCGATCGAGTGGCGGCGGGCTTCCTCGGCGGTGGTCAGCGCCTGCTCGACCTTGTGCTGGAGCAGCGCGACCTGCTGGAGGGCGCGCAGCGCATCGGTCCAGAAGCTCACTGGCGGGCCCAGCCGGACAGGGCGGTCGACAGCGCATCCCAGTCGATCGAGGAGTCGGCAAGCAGCTGTTCGCGGACCCGGGCGCGGTAGGCGTCCTCGTCAAACTGTGCGGCGGCGGTGCGCGCGTGATCGAGCTGCGCAAAGGCTGCATCGGTGCGGGCATTGGCCTGTTCGAGCTGGGCGAGCAGATCGCGCATCAATGCCATTTCGGCGGGGGTGGGCTCGGTATAGCGCTCGGCGGCGGTGCGCATGAAGTCGCTGACCGTCATGTCCGCCGCTTCCGCATTGGCGGAAATGCGCCGTTTTTCCTCCGGCGATACCAGCACGACGACACGGCTGGAGCGGGTCTCTGGAAGCTGCGTTGCCATGCACATGGTCATACCATGTGCATGTTGGAGATTCAAGGTGGGGGCAGCGTATCCTCCCCTGCCAGAGGGAGGTGGCGCCGAAGGCGACGGAGGGGGAGGTGCGCGACTACCTGGCCGCCGTGCTTCCTCCCCCTCCGTCAGGCTGCGCCTGACACCTCCCCCTGGCGGGGGAGGATAGGGCTGAAATTACGCCCGCACCCCGTCGGCCAGTTCGGCCTCGTTGTAGCGCAGCGCCTTCAGCACCGTGTCGACGATATGCGCGGCGTTGAGGCCGGCTTCGTCATACTGCTTCTCGGGCTTGTCCTGGTCCTGGAACATGTCCGGCAGGCGCATCGTGCGCAGCTTGAGGCCGGCGTCGATCAGCCCGGTGTCGCTGGCGAGCGTCAGCACATGCGCGCCGAGGCCGCCGATGGCGCCTTCCTCGATCGTCACCGCCACTTCGTGGGTGGTGAGCAGGCGGCGGATCAGATCCTCGTCGAGCGGCTTGGCAAAGCGCAGATCGGCGACCGTGGTCGATAGGCCCTTGGCCTCGAGCGTGTCGGCGGCCTTGAGCGCCTCGGCGAGGCGGGTGCCGAGCGAGAGGATCGCGACCTTCTTGCCCTCGCGCACCACGCGGCCCTTGCCGATCTCCAGCCGCTCCGGAACCTTGGGCAGTTCCAGTCCGATGCCGTTGCCGCGCGGATAGCGCAGCGCGATCGGGCCGCTGTCGTGCAGCGCGGCGGTGTGGGTCATGTGGACGAGCTCGACCTCGTCCGCCGCCGCCATCACCACGAAATTGGGCAGGCTGGCGAGATAGGTCACGTCGAAGCTGCCGGCATGCGTCGCGCCGTCGGCGCCGACCAGCCCGGCGCGGTCGATCGCGAAGCGGACCGGCAGGTTCTGGATCGCAACGTCGTGCACCACCTGGTCATAGGCGCGCTGCAGGAAGGTCGAGTAGATCGCGCAGAACGGCCGCATCCCCTGCGCGGCGAGGCCGGCCGCGAAGGTGACGGCGTGCTGCTCGGCGATGCCCACGTCGAAGGTGCGCTCCGGGAACATCGCCTGGAACTTGTCGAGCCCCGTGCCCGAGGGCATCGCCGCGGTGATCGCGCAGACGGTGGCGTCGCGCTCCGCCTCGGCGAGCAGCGCGTCGGCGAAGACCTTGGTATAGGCCGGCGGGCCCGGGGGCGCCTTGGCCTGCGCGCCGGTGATCACGTCGAACTTCTGGACGCCGTGATATTTGTCCGCCGCCTTTTCGGCGGGGGCATAGCCCTTGCCCTTCTTGGTCACGACATGGACGAGGATCGGGCCCTGCTCGGCGTCGCGGACATTCTCCAGCACCGGGATCAGATGCTCGAGATTGTGGCCGTCGATCGGGCCGACATAATAGAAGCCCAGCTCCTCGAACAGCGTGCCGCCGGTCGCCATGCCGCGCGCGAATTCCTCCGCCTTGCCGGCGGCGGCGGTGAGGCGGCGCGAGACCTTCTGCGTTACCCGGCGGGCGAGGCTACGCAGGCCGAGATATTCGGACGACGAGATCAGCCGCGCCAGATAGGCCGAAAGCCCGCCCACCGGCGGCGCGATCGACATGTCGTTGTCGTTGAGGATCACGATCAGGCGATTGCCGGCGGCTTCGGCGTTGTTCATCGCCTCATAGGCCATGCCCGCGCTCATCGCGCCGTCGCCGATCACCGCGATCGCCTTGCCCGGCGCGCCCTTCAGCTTGTTCGCCGTCGCGAATCCCAGCGCCGCCGAGATCGAGGTCGACGAGTGGGCCGCGCCGAACGGGTCGAATTCGCTCTCGCTGCGCTTGGTGAAGCCGGAAAGGCCGCCGCCCTGGCGGATCGTGCGGATGCGATTCCGCCGGCCGGTCAGGATCTTGTGCGGGTAGCATTGATGCCCGACGTCCCAGATCAGCCGGTCGTCGGGGGTGTTGAACACATAATGGATCGCCACCGTCAGCTCGACGACGCCGAGGCCGGAGCCGAGATGTCCGCCGGTGGAGCCCACCGCACTGATGGTTTCGGCGCGAAGCTCGTCGGCCAGCTGGCGCAGCTGGGCGGGGGCGAGCTTCCGGAGGTCCTGCGGCGTGTCGACCGTGTCGAGCAGCGGCGTCTTGGGTAGGTCAGCCATGACGTTTGTTAGCGCAGTGTTAGGCCCAAGTCGAACGGTCAAATGGTGCATGCGCCGTGCAGGCCCGGTCCGCTCAGTCGCAGTTGCCGCATTTGCCGCGCACCTCGATTACCGGACGAACCGGCGAGAAACCCGCATGTTTCGCCGCCGAGCGTACGTTCTTGGTGATCGCATCATCATCGATATGGGTGGTCTGGCCGCAGCTGTCGCACACCAGGAAGATGCAGTCGTGCAGGCATTCCGGGTGAGCATTGGCGACATAGGCGTTGGCGCTTTCCACCCGCCGCGCAAGGTTCGAGCCGACGAACAGGTCCAGGATGCGATAGACGCTGTTCGCCGCCACTCGACGCCCCTCCGCCTTGGAAACGGCTTCGGCGATGTCATAGGCCGAGGCGGGCTTGTCGAAGCCGGCAAGCGCCTCGAACACGCGCTCGCGCATCGCGGTCCACTGCTCGCCCGCCTCCTCGAGCCGGGTGCGGGCCGCCCTGGTGAGATCGGCCCCGTGGTGTTCGTGATGATGATGCGCGGACATGAAAATGATTTAGGCGGTGCCGCGGGTTCCGGCAAGCTGTGCCCGCCACCCGGTCAATAGGTGGCGCGCCGATTCAGGTCGTGGCCCAGCGCGACCAGCGATACGCCGACCAGCGTCCAGAACGTCTCGAAGCCACCATGCGGCAGCGACAGGGCGCCACTCATGATTCCCAACCCGAACGCGCCGACGACCGCGGGCGCCATATAGCCGTGATGCAGGATGCCGCGGCCGAGCGCATAAACGCCGAAGCCGATCGCCAGCGCCAGTCCATATTCATGGATATGCGGATTCAGCAGGCCGCCGGCGGTGGACAGAAGCGTCAGGAGCACCGTCGTCGCGATGCAGTGAATAAGGCACAGGCCGCTGATCCCGATCGCGATGCGATCAAAGGCGCCATCCAGGCTGGCCCACCAGCGGGCCACAGGAGTGGTAAGCGACATGGACGGCATATAGACCCGCAGGCGCGGCGGTACAACATATCATCCGGCAAAATCGACGTTAACGGCGTCCCGCATCGAACAGGCCGTGGCCGGCGGCCCAGCGGTGCCACAACTCCGGCCAGGCGGCGGCGGGCAGTCGCGCGGCGCCGCGCAGGCCGAAGCCGTGTCCGCCGCGTTCGAACAGGTGCGTTTCCACCGGCACTCCGGCCGCCTTCAGCGCCGCGCGGAAGCGCAGGCTGTTCTCCACCGGCACGGTGGCGTCGTCTTCAGCATGAACGAGGAAACAGGGCGGGGTATCGGCGCGGACCTGCCGGTCGGGCGAGTGTTCGGCCATGGCGGCGGCATCGGGAGCGGGGCCGAGCAGGTTGGTGCGCGATCCGGCATGGGCGATCGCCGGGTCCATCGAGACGACCGGGTAGATCGGCGCCGCCAGCATCGGGCGGGCGGAGTGTGCATCGGCGGCGTCGACGGGGGCATAGGTCCGGGTGTCGAACCGGGTGCAGCCGTCCGCGCAGAGATGACCGCCGGCGGAAAAGCCGATCGTGGCTATTCGGGCGGGATCGATTCGCCATGCCTCTGCACGGGCGCGGATCAGGCGGATGGCGCGCTGGGCATCGGCGAGCGGCGTGTTGGCGGGATCTGCCCAGCCCTGAGCCGGCAGGCGGTAGAACAGCACGAAGGCGCTGACGCCGCGCGCCTGCAGCCACGCGGCGAGTTCATAGCCTTCCTTGTCGATCACCACCCGGGCATAGCCGCCCCCGGGCGTGATCAGCACCGCCGCGCCATTGGGGTTTGTAGCGGGGAACAGGTCGAGTCGCGGCATGCGAACGCGATCATAGGCGCGGTCCCGCGGGCCGCCGGGCACGGTGCGGTCGATGCTGTGGTCGGTCAGGGCGACGTCGCGCAGGCCGGGCGGATCGCCTGGCCAGAGCTGGATACTGCCGGTGGGTGCGGGCACGTTGGCTGTATGCATGGCCGCGCGCGCGGCCTCGGGAAGCAGGGAGGCAGCCATTCCGACGGCGAGGACGCCCCGTCTATCCAGTCCGGTCATGTCAAAGGGATGCATTGCACTTGCAACAATTGCAAGTCCAGGATTTGCAATAGCCGTACGAAACCCGCAAGTTCCCGCCGCATCTGGAAGGGTAGGCCGGATGACGCTCTAGGGTACGTCACCCGGCCATGCCCATGTCCATTACTATAGGTTATCCTCCCTCATTTTACCAGCGTGCTTCGGTAGATCTGGACGTGTTTCCTGCCCACTGTGTGCTGCTTTCGCCCAGATAGTGCGCCTGTGCTGCCTCGGTCGCGTGGACGGCGAGCAGCGAGCGGGCGTCGGCGGTGGTCCGCACGGCACCCGAACGCTCCGCCGCAGTGTCGAGCAGCCGGTCGAGCAATGCCTGGCCCTCCTCCCACCAGCCGATACCGCTGGCAGCGTTGAGATGCCCCTGGGGCCCTGCGTCGACGAACAGGCTGCCCCAGCCGCGCGCAAGATCCTCGGCGCGCTGGACGCTGATCCAGGGATCGTCGCTGCTCGCCACCACCAGGCTTGGGAAGGGAAGCGCCGTCGTTGGCGTCGGGCGGAAGGCGTGAAGCTCCGGCGGCGCTGAGTCGCGGTCGACATCGGCGGGTGCCACGAGCAGCGCGCCGGCCACCGGCGTGCCGAAGGTCTGCCCCGCCAGCGCTGCCCACCAGGCGACCGCCAGGCAGCCCAGGCTGTGCGCGGCGAGCACCACCGGCGCCTGCGCCTGCCGGATGGCCTGATCGAGCTTCGTCACCCAGGCATTGCGATGGGGCGTGTCCCACATGCCCAGTTCGACCCGGTGGGTGTCCGGGCGGGACTGTTCCCACAGCGTCTGCCAGTGCGACGGCCCGGAGCCGCCGAGGCCGGGGACGGTGAGGATGATCGGCGAGCGATCATCGATCGGCGAAAAGATCGTCATTGCGTTCCTCTCCTTGTGTCCGTGGAGGGACTGGCCGGACCTCTGATGTAATCCCTATCAGATAGGTGGGCAATAAACCTGCGTCGAACGGAGGAGCGGTTGCGCCGAGGCGTGGCCCGCGCCTAAAGGGCGGGCATGGCAAAGCTTCGCGCCGATCAACTGCTCGTCGACCGCGGGCTCGCCGAGAGTCGCACACGGGCACAGGCGCTCATCATGGCCGGGCTCGCCTTCAGCGGCGAGCGCAAGATCGAGAAGGCGGGCCAGATGCTCGCCGAGGATGCCGCGATCGAGGTGCGTGGGCGCGACCATCCCTGGGTCTCGCGCGGGGGCATCAAGCTCGCTCATGCGCTCGAGCATTTTGGCTGGGACGTGACCGGCGCCGTGGCGATCGATGTCGGCTCCTCGACCGGCGGCTTCACCGACGTGCTGCTGACGAACGGCGCGGCCCGCGTCTATGCAGTGGACAGCGGCACCAACCAGCTCGCCTGGAAGCTGCGGCAGGACGAGCGCGTGGTGGTCCACGAACAGACCAGTGCCCGCATCCTGACGCCATCGCATATCCCGGAGCCGATCGACCTGGTGGTGTGCGACGCCAGCTTCATCGGCCTCGCAAAGGTACTGGACGTACCCCTGGGCTTTACCGGGCCGGGGGCAAGGCTGGCGGCGCTGATCAAGCCGCAGTTCGAGGCAGGGCGCGAGGAAGTCGGCAAGGGCGGTGTGGTGCGCGATTCGGCCGTGCACGATCGGGTCTGCGCCGAGGTGGCCGCCTGGCTGGAAGGCAAGGGCTGGCAGGTGCTGGGCGTGACCCGCAGCCCGATCACCGGGCCGGAGGGCAATGTGGAATTCCTGATCGGCGCGGTGCGACAAGCCTGACGTTGGCAAATCACTGTGCGCATGAGACGGTACGCACATGTACCATGATATCTTGCGGTGCCCGTTGGTGGCTTTGGTATGGACCGCCCAGCTCTTGGCGACACCTGCCTCGGCGCAGCGTGCGCAGCCGCCTCGGATTCCGCCGGCGATATACGCGACTACCAATTATGGGCTGACCTTCACGGTGCCCACCGGCCTTACCTATTGTCCTTTGCCCCCGGGCTGGCTCGGCTCTGATCATGGGACGGTGCTTTTCCTGACGCCTCCTGCCCAGTGCGGAGGCGCAGGCTATCCATCGAGTAGCCGAGCTTTTGAGCCCGACTTCGTTCCCGCTATCAGCCTCTATTATGGCCATAACACCGTAGATGAGGAAGACGCTCCATCGCCGTCGCCCTGCAACAAGGTGGGGGAGATTCAGTTCCTAGGCGCGCCCCGGCCGATCTGCGAGGAACGTGAAAGTGCAGAGGTGCGGCTGGTCGTCCAGAACCGATACCAGGTCGTTGCAGCCGGCGATGCCGAGGCTGTGTTCACGCTGGTGACAACCGCAGATCGGCTCGTCCGGGATCGGCCCGTCTTCGTTGCCGCTGCGGCGAATCTGCGGACCTGCTCGTTCGTTTTGCGCGGTGTCGGCGCCAAGAAGCGAACCCGTTGGGGCGTTGGCCCAAGTTGTCTGGCAGACGGGCGCTGGTTCTGATGCTTGGGGGCGGTTGGCTCGGCTTGGAGAGCGCCGATGCGTTGTCAATGTGCCTTTGCCAGAGCCTCTACTTCCCCCGGTTTCGGGTGCTGGACCCACTTCAGCACGGTTGTGTTGCCCGCGTCGCCCTGAGATGAAATCACCAGCCGACGCTCGGCGCCAAACTGTCCCGTATAGCGGATCGGCTGGCAGCCTGCCGGACGCCCCTTTTCGTCGCGCATCGCCTCGCAGGTGGCGAAGGCAATCGTCGATCCCTCGACAGTCAGCGGCCAGACCTTGCCGCCGAAGCAGCCGCCTTCGCACAGTGTCACGCGAATGGTCGGGCGCGGCTGGGTGTGGATCTCCACGGCCATTCCAAGAAGATCGCCCGATTCCTCGACATATTGAAGGTTCTTGTAGACCCCGTCGATCGCTCCAGCTGCGGAGCGCCCTGGGGCGCCGATTGAGGCGCTGGCCGAGAGCAGGATGGGGAATGTCGAGACGATCGCGAGCGTGGGTGCCTTCATATTCGCAATAGACAGCACCAAAGCGTGGCTTTCAACCGATGCGATGATGGCGTAGGCGTCGGCGTAATCATCGGGGTTGCACTGGGTGGGGATTGGGGTGAACGCACTGGCATCGAAGGCGCAGCTGCGCCGTGGTTTCTGGAAAACGGCGACGGTGACGGTGCCGCTGATCGTGCTGCTCGGCTTCGGATCGGCGATGGTGGCGCCCGCCGGTGACCAGAACCCCTGGTTCATGGCGCTGGCCAAGCCGGCCATCCAGCCGCCCAACATCGCCTTTCCGATCGTGTGGACGATCCTCTACATCCTGATGGGCCTTGCGCTCGCGCTGGTGATCAGCGCCCGCGGGGCACGGGGGCGTTCGGCGGCGCTCACGCTGTTCGTGGTGCAGCTGGCGGTCAACCTCGCCTGGTCGCCGATCTTCTTCCGCTTTCACAAGCTCGATCTCGCGCTGATCGTGATCGTGGCCCTTGCGGTGCTGGTGGCGGTGACGATGCTCGCCTTCTGGCGCGTCCGCGCGCTCGCCGGGCTGATGCTGCTCCCCTATCTGGCCTGGGTCTGCTTCGCGAGCGTGCTGTTTTCGCAGGTCCGCGACCTCAATCCGGATGCGGAAAAGATTGCGCTGGCGCCCGCGAGCGCCCACATCGCCGTTCACACGCTTTGAGTGGGATAGATTTGACATGCAGACCGACAACCGCCTGTTCGATGATCTGGTGAAGATGGTGAACGGTGCCGCCGGCACCTTCGCCGGCGTGGCGCGCGAGGCCGAGGCTGGCGCCCGCGAGCGCGCGCGCGAATGGATCGGCGGGCTCGACTTCGTCGCCCGCGACGAGTTCGAGGCGGTGAAGGCGATGGCCGCGGCCGCGCGCGACGAGGCCGATGCGCTGAAGGCGCGCCTCGATGCGCTCGAAGCCAAGCTCGGCGGCGCCGCACCGATCGACGCGCCGCAAGGGAACGCGTGACGCTGGCCGGTCTTTCCTTGTCCACAGCTTTCGGTGGCGGGGCGCAGGCGCAAGCTTGTGCCCCGTCCGCGTGCTTGGCAGGAGCGGGCATGGCTACACGATCGGGGGCGGAATGGGCATGCTAGACGAAGCGGAGTTCGACCGCGACGCCGCCGCGCCCATCGATATGCTCGAAACCTATTTCGCCGCGCACGGCTGGACGCATGAGCGCGAGGACGACGAGATCGTCGCCAAGGTCAAGGGCAGCTGGACCCAGTACGAACTCCGCGCGATCTGGCGCGAGGATGACGGCGTGCTCCAGTTCATGGGCTTTCCCGACGTGCGCGTGCCCGAGGAGCGGCGCGGGCTGGTCTACGAGACGATCGGGCTGGTCAACGAACAGCTGTGGATCGGCCATTTCGAGCTCTGGTCGTCGACCGGCATCCTGCTGTTCCGCCACGCCGCGCTGATCGACGGCGACGAGGGCGCGTCGCTCACGCTGGCCCAGGCCGAGCTGCTGGTGGAAAGCGCGATCGACGAGTGCGAGCGCTTCTATCCCGTGTTCCAGTTCGTGCTGTGGGGCGGAAAGACCCCGAGCGAGGCGATCGCCGCCGCGCTGATCGAGACCCAGGGCGAGGCGTAACCATGGCATTGCTCGATCGCATCTGGCTGGTCGGGGCCGGCAATATGGGCGGGGCGATGCTCCGTCGCTGGGCTGGCGCCGGGATCGACGCGTCCGCGATCACCGTCATCGATCCGGGCAGCCCGGCGATTCCGGAAGGTGTGCGGCATGTGACCGCGCCGCCGGAGGGCGAGCGGCCCACGGCGGTCGTGCTCGCGGTGAAGCCTCAGCAACTCCATAGCGTCGCGCCGGTGCTCGCTCCGGCGGTGGCAGGCGTGCCGCTGCTCGTTTCGATCCTAGCGGGCGTGGAAGTCGCGACGCTCGCGCAGGCGCTGGGCGCGAAGACCGTGGTGCGCGCCATGCCCAATCTGCCGGTCGCGATCGGCAAGGGCGTCGTCGGTCTTACCACGCCGAGCGACGATGCCGCAGCGCGGGCTGCCGCCGAGACGCTGATGCGGCCGCTCGGACTGGTCGAATGGGTGCCGAGCGAAACCATGCTCGACGCGTTGACCGCCCTTGCAGGCTGCGGCCCCGGTTTCGTGTTCCGCTTCGTCGACGCGCTGGCCGAAGCCGGCGCGGCGCTGGGTCTGCCGGCCGATCAGGCACAGCGGCTGGCACTCGCCACGGTCGAAGGCTCCGGCCTGATGGCGGCGGCGGCGAGCGAGAGCCCTGCGGTGCTCGCTGATCGCGTCGCCAGCCCGGGCGGCTCGACGCGCGAGGGGCTGAATGTGCTCGATCGCGACGACGCGCTGAAGGCGCTGCTGGGCGAGACGCTGGCCGCCTCGGCGCGGCGCAATGCCGAAATGGCCGCCGAAGCGCGCAAATAGCGCGTTCATCTACGGAACGCGTGCTATTCCGAGCGGTTAAGCCTCCGATCTCAAGTATCGACGGAGGCTGACATGGCTACGACGACCGAACGCGAACCCAAGCGCACGACGAAGACCACGGCCAAGGACACGGCGAAGCCCAACACCGGTACCAGCGTCGGCGTGATCGCCGGCGCGGTTGCGGGTGGCGCGGCGCTGGGCCTGCTCGCGATGCTCGGCCGCAAGGCGGCGGTGCAGGCGCCCAGCGCGCTCGCCGGCAATTGGGACGATGCGCTCAAGGCCGAACACAAGGCGGTGCTCAAGGCGTTCGACACGCTCGAGGCGACCGACGACAAGGCGACGATCCGCCGCAACATGCTGCTCGCGCACATCAAGCACGCGCTGGTGAAGCATGCGATCGAAGAAGAGAACGTAATCTATCCGGCGCTTCGCGAAGCGGGCAAGACCGAGCAGGCGGACGAGCTCAATGCCGAGCATGGCTATGTGAAGCAGTTCCTCTACGAACTGGAAAACATGCCGAGCACCTCGCCCAGGTGGCTGGAAAAGGTGAAGGAGTTCCGCGCTGCGCTGGAAAAGCACATCCGTGAGGAAGAGGACGAGCTGTTCCCCGAACTCCGCGCCCAGCTGAGCGAGGAAAAGAACAAGGCGATCACGCTCGCGATGAACAAGGAAGGCTTCAAGGTCGCCTGAACGACCCTTTCCGTCATTCCGGCGAAAGCCGGAATCCATTGGAGCCTCCGTCTCGGTTCTTGCCCTGAGCGCGTGGCGTCTGGATTCCGGCTTCCGCCGGGACGACGGCATTCAGGAATGCCGGGCGCTCAGCGCCCCAGCGTCGCCACCCGGCCGCGTTCATCCTCGGGCATCAGCCCTTCGAGCACGGCCCAGAATCCCCCGACGGCTCCCTGGCCGGCGCTTGAATAAGCGCCGGCCATTTTTTCGCGCAGCGCCTCGAACAGCTCCGACTCCAGCGCCGCGCCCGCCTCGGTAAGCCGCAGCAGCCGCTGGCGCCGGTCGCGCGTGCCGGCGCGCGTCTCGACCAGCCCGCGCTCCGCCAGCTCGCCCAGCACCCGGCCCAGCGACTGTTTGGTGATCGCCAGCAGCGAGAGCAGCTCGCTCACCGTCAGGTCCGGCTTGCGGGCGATGAAATAGAGCGCGCGGTGGTGCGCCCGGCCCAGCCCCTGGCGCGCCAGCCCGTCGTCGATCGAGCGGGTGAGGTGCGAATAGCCGAAATAGAGCAATTCGATGCCGCGCCGGATCTCGGGTTCGCGCAGGAAGAGGGGGGACGCAGGAATTGGGGCAGCCATGTTGACCGTTTCTGCCACCGCGCCTAGTCCTGCGCAACCCGAGGCTCCTGGGGACGA
This sequence comes from Sphingomonas elodea ATCC 31461, assembly GCF_000226955.1. Lineage (GTDB taxonomy): Bacteria > Pseudomonadota > Alphaproteobacteria > Sphingomonadales > Sphingomonadaceae > Sphingomonas > Sphingomonas elodea. Next base: position 48,500 of record NZ_AGFU01000025.1, on the reverse strand, counting down.
GAAAGACCGAGTGATGGAAGACGCGACGATCCTGGATTTCGAATTCGAAGCCCACACCAACCCGCGTGACCGCGATACGCGCGCGGCGATCCTCGCCAACCCCGGCTTCGGCAAGACCTTCACCGATCACATGGCGGTGATCCGCTATTCGGTGGACAAGGGCTGGCACGATGCGCGCATCCAGCCCTATGCGCCGCTTCAGATCGATCCGGCCTGCGCCGTGCTCCATTATGCACAGGAAATCTTCGAGGGCCTCAAGGCCTATCGCCTGCCCGATGGCGGCGCAGCACTCTTCCGCCCGGAGGAAAATGCCCGCCGCTTCCGTGAATCGGCCGAGCGCATGGCGATGGCCCCGCTGCCGGAGGAACTGTTCCTCGCCTCGATCCGCGCGCTGGTGCGGGCCGATCGCGACTGGATCCCGGAAGGCGAGGGCGCCTCGCTGTATCTGCGCCCCTTCATGTTCGCGAGCGAGACCTTCCTCGGGGTCAAGCCGGCGAGCGAATATCTCTACCTCGTCATCGCCTCGCCGGCGGGCGCCTATTTCAAGGGCGGCGCGCCGTCGGTGACGCTGTGGGTGTCCGATCACTATACCCGCGCGGCGCCGGGCGGCACGGGGGCTGCCAAGTGCGGCGGCAACTATGCCGGCAGCCTGGTCGCCCAGGCCGAGGCGATCCGCCAGGGCTGCGATCAGGTGGTGTTCCTCGATGCGGTCGAGAACCGCTATGTCGAGGAACTCGGCGGGATGAACGTGTTCTTCGTGTTCGACGACGGCTCGATTTCCACCCCGCCGCTTTCGGGGACGATCCTGCCGGGCATCACCCGCGAATCGCTGATCACGCTGGCGCGCGGCGCCGGCGTCGAGGTGCGCGAGGAACGCTATTCGATCGACCAGTGGCGCGAGGATGCCAAGAGCGGCCGCCTGCGCGAGGCCTTCGCCTGCGGCACCGCCGCGGTGGTGACGCCGATCGGCGCGGTGCGCGGCACCGGCTTCGAGTTCCAGATCGGCAATGGCGGGCCCGGCCTGCTGACCGAGCAGCTGCGCGAGCAGCTGGTCGGAATCCAGCGCGGAACGGTGGAAGACCCGCACGGATGGCTTGAACGTCTCTTCTGAGGCTCTATAAGCCCGCTTCCCGTTGGGGCGTCGCCAAGTGGTAAGGCAACGGTTTTTGGTACCGTCATTCGGAGGTTCGAATCCTCCCGCCCCAGCCAGTACATTTTTCTGGCCCAAGTTATTGAGAAATAACGAGTTTCTCTTCGGGTAAATTCGTCGTGGTACCCTGCCGTGGTACCCTGTTGTGGCGTTGATTTCGACACCATGATTCGACCGGATTCGAGGCGCAAGCCCCCATCCTGCAATGGCCGGCTTATCCACAGGAAACTGCATGGCTGCGTAGCCCGGCTGCGCCGCAGCTGCTCGGCCAGGATGCGCAGGTCTGGAGGGCCAGCAACTCACGTCGTCGACGTTGCTGCGGGTCGAGGCCGTCGGCTAGAAATAGGTTATGTGTAACCTTTACACCCTTCGTCGCTCGGTGGCCGAAGTGGCCGCTCACTTTGACGCCGCGCACGTCGCTGGGTCAAATGCGGGTGACGAGGTATACCCCGGCTACCCCGGGATGGTGGTTCGTGCCGCCGAAGGGCAGCGCCTCGTCCAGTCGATGGTCTGGGGCTTTCCCCTGCGGCTGAAGACGATGAGCCCCACGGCGAAGCCGAAGCCCGTGAACAACATCGCCGATCTGCGCAAGCCGATGTGGGTGGGCCTGGCGCGCAAGCCGGAGTGGCGCTGCCTGATCCCGCTGACCGGCTTTGCCGAGGCCGAAGGCGCCAAGGGTGCCAAGACCCGTACCTGGTTCAGGGTGAAGGACGAACCGATCTTCGCCTGGGCCGGCTTGTGGCGGGACAGCGCGGAATGGGGGCCGGTCTATTCCGGCGTAATGACCGACTGCAACGAGGCGATCCGCCCGGTACATGACCGCATGCCGGTGCTGCTCCACCGCGACGAGCATGAGCGCTGGCTCCATGGCAGCTTCGACGACATCATCGCCCTGCAGGAGCGATGCTTCCCCGATGCGCTGATCGTCACCGAGCGCACGAGCGAGCCTTGGGTGAAGCGCAAGGCGGCGGAGGCGGTGCCTTCGCTCTTCTAGGCGCGGAACCGGCTGACGGCGCGGCGCCAGGCTACGTCGCTGGGCAGCGGCAGATCAACGATCGTCGGTGGGTCGCGCGTGAGCTCAAGCGTCGTTCCCCTTCGTCCGCATCGCGAGCAGCGCAGGCGAGCGCCGGCATCGTTCAGACGGTCGGGCCATTGTCGCCGCTGGAACAACCACCATAGGGCGGCGGCATGGAACACGGCCTCGTTGCCGCAAGCGCGGCATTGAGCCCGAAGGGTCCGATGAAAGGCGGCGGCCTCGAACAGCGTGCGCGGGACCTGACCGCCGTCGGCGTCGTAGCGCGCCACGTCAGCCGACGAGCCGCAGCCTGGGACCTGCGGCTTCCGGCGCGCGCTGTAGGTCCAGGGACGGCAGCTGCGCCTGAGGGACGACCCGCAACAGCGCGCCCGGCCAAGCCGGAAACATCGCGCGGACCTTGGCGGACAGCAGCGTTGCGGCCGGCATGTCGATCAGCAATGTCGTGTCATAGCCGCACCACAGCTCCGGCGGTACCCGTCCTAGGCGGTAGTTGCCGGCGACTACGAGCACCACGGCGGGATGCAGCTCCCGGCGTGCGGCGATGAAGCGGGCCAAGCATAGTGGTCGCTGTTCGGCTACCCAAGCCTCGTATTGGGTCTGCGAGTGGGTCTGCACCACGCGGTGACCTTCGACCTTGCCGACATGGATGGTCCATTCGCCATACGGGAAGGTTTCCAGCTCGACCGGCCAGCGATGCGCCAGCCAGTTGGTTCGCTCGATCGCATCCACGGCGCAGCAGTTCAGGCGCCCGCCTGTTCCGGAAACAAGCCCGGCTGTACCGCTTTGTCCAGCAGCACCAAGCGTGCCTGCTGCGCAGCGCCGACGGCCTGGCGATATTGAACGGTGGCATAGCGTTCGGCCTCGTTGAAGCCGAGCGGTGCCCATTCCTCGCTCGGATAGCAGGCATCGTAGATCGCGCGCGCAGCCGCGCGCAGCTGAAGATCGTGCTCCACGCTGAAGCTCCCATTGCTGTCGAATCGCCGCCGGAGCGGCAAGGATCAACTAGAACAAAAAAAGAACATTATGCAAGGGACACGGAGTTCGAAAGGTCGGTGCAAGGGTACGCGGCGTCCCGTCCATGTCTGGTGAGGCGCGTCAATCGATCCGCGCCGCTACCAGACTTCGAAGGCTCGGCCGTCTTGCGGAGCGGCCGACAAAATGTGCTGCTGGCCTGAACTGGACAATCCCGCCGTTCCCGCAGGGGCGGGTTCAACGGCAGGTGCATCGCTAAAACCTGCCACTCACCGAACGTTTTCTGGACAAGTAGCGCGGCGGCAAATGGGCCGGTTGCTGTCAGTCCGCTTTCAGTTCGAGGAACCTAATTTCCGGATGTCGGATCAATTATGCAGGTCCTGCGCAAACGATATATTGCGGTCATTTTCTCCTACTGGCACAAAGCTCTTATGGCTTTCTCGCAGCTCCCAATAGTCGCACGTTTTTCGCATCTCGTGGATTTGGCGCCTCCAATTCCGGTGACTCTGTTGGAATTATTTGACGATGCCCCACGCTCGCAGAGCCGGGAGCGCTAACCTTGGGCCCCTTCGACATCACCAAGGAGATGGTCGCCGGCCTTTCCGATGAGGACCTGCGAGAGCTGCTGCGTCATCTGCTGGACACGGAGGCCAAGGCGCGTGGCATCACGGCGACCGGGATTTCAGTCGGGGGCAACCAAACCGCTGGGGATGGCGGCGTAGACGCGTCCATCGCTTGGGCCGGTGATCCCAAACCGAAGGGCTGGTTGCCCCGCCGCACGATCATTTTCCAATCCAAGGCCGAGGCCATGGGTCCTGCCAAGATCGCCAAGGAGATGCGGCCCAACGGCCAGCCGCGGTCGATCTTCACGGAGCTCGCCAGGAGGCGCGGTTCCTACATCATCTTTTCAACCGACGATCCGTCGGCATCGGCCTACGACGCGCGGATCGTCGCTATGCGCGAGGCGGTCGCGGACGTGCCGAACAACGACCGCATCGTGCTCGATTTCTATGGCGCGGACAGGATCGCGCGATGGACGAATGGTCACGTCGGCATCGCCGCGTGGCTGCTTGGGAAGCTCGGGCGGCCGCGTGGCGGCTGGGAGCCCCACGGGAACTGGTCGAGAGCCGCCGAAGCCGGCGGTCGGTACGTCCTCGACGACACAAGCCGCGCAAAGGTCGGCGGGACATTCGTTCCCGTCGTCGAAGCGATATCGCGCATCCGGGCGCATCTTGCGGTGCCGGGAAACGCAGTCAGGCTGATCGGGCTCTCGGGGATGGGCAAGACCCGCTTCGCCGAGGCGTTGTTCGATGCACGCGTGCAGGGTGGTACCGAACTGCCGCCCTCCTCAGCGATCTACGCCGACGCGGGGCTCAACCCAGATGTCAGCCCCGCCATGCTGACGGAGCAACTCGCGTCCAGCCACTCTCCCGCAATCATCGTTGTCGACAACTGCTCGCAGCGGCTACACGGGCAACTGGCGCAGCTTGTCAAGCGCGAAACGAGCCAAGCCAGCCTCCTGACGATCGACTACGACGTCAACGGTGAAGGCACCGCCGGGCTGCTCGTATCGCTGACTGATAACAGCGAGACCGTCCTCGTCGACCTCCTCGAGCAGCGTTTTTCCCACCTCAGCCGAGCCGAGCGAGACCACCTCGCCAAGTTCTCCGGCGGCAACGCCCGTATCGCCCTGAAGATCGCAGAAGCGAGCCGGCCGGGCGTCGACCTCTCCAAGCTGAACGACGCCGATCTCCTGGACCGCCTATTCCAGGTCGAACGCGAGGGCGCTGACGAGGATGCACGGCTATGTGCCGCGGTCGCATCACTGGTCTATGCGTTCTACGTGAAGGACCATGGCACGCATGTCGCCGAGTACGCTACGCTTGCCGGGATCGCGGAGACGACGCCGGCCAAGTTCCACCGGGCCGTCGCGCGCTTTCTCGATTGGGGAATCGTGCAGAAGCGCGGACCTCAACGCGCCGTGATGCCGCAACCGCTCGCTAACATGCTGGCGGCCCCCTTAGTCCGCCAGAGCGATCCGGCATCGCTGATCGATGAATTCCTCTCCGGCCCCCGCCGTCTCTTCGCGTCCTTCGCCCGCCGGATCGGTCAGCTGCACGACGTCCCGGAGGCCGCGGAGATCGCGCGGCTCCTCCTGGAAGAAGGCGGGCCGCTGGGTCGCCCCGGTGTCCTCGACGACGTGCACGGCGGCGCCTTCGTGCACCTCGCGCCGTGCAACCCGGAGGCCGCGCTCGCGGCAATTGAGCGCGGGCTAGCCGGCGCGGACCGGGAGGACCTGGTCGAGGCGAACGAGCGGCGCCGCGACTACACGCAGTTGCTTGTGCAGATCGCGCACGACGCCCGCTTCTTCCAACGCGTCGTGTACGTCCTGACGGAATTCACGCTCGCAGATGGCGACGTCCGCGAGGAACTGCGCGCGCGCAACCATCTTCTCGAACGGTTTTGGCCGATCCTCTCCTTCACGCACGCCAATCAGGCGCAACGGCTTTCGACCCTGGATGCGATGCTTGCTAGCAAAGACGAGAGGGTCCGGTCGCTCGGCGTAGAGGCGCTGGACCACATGATGGATTCGAAGCACTTCAGCTCGTCATTGGACCTCGAGTTTGGCGCGCGCTCCCTCCTAAGCGAATGGCGGCCCTACAATGGGGACGGCTACAAGCCTTGGTTCAAAGCCGCGTACGACCGTCTCGTCGCAGTGTCCCGCGGCGAGGACGTACCTGCCGAGAGGGCGCGTCAGGTGATCGCGCAACACTTCCGCGAACACGTTTCTGCCGACTTCGCGGATCTCGCCATGGAAGCGATGCGGGAGGTTCGCGGCAACGGGTTCTGGGAGGAAGGCTGGCGCAACGTGAACGACGCGCTCTACTCCCAGGAACGGCGCGACGACAAGGCCGACAGGGGCGCCCTCATTCGTCTCGAGCAGGATATGCGCCCTCGGACGGTCCACGACCTCTTCGAAGCCTTTGTGCTCGGTGAACCGTGGAGACACTGGCATCCCAGCGGGCGCGAAAAGTCCCCCACCCGCAACGTCGGGCTGCTCTCTCGTGCCGCAGGAAAGTGCTTGGTCCGAGAAGGGACCGAGCTAGGTCCCTACCTCGCGCTTGCGACGCACCGAGGAGGCTTCAACAGCGCAAGGCAGTTCGGCGTCGGTTTGGCACGTGCGACGCGAGATCCGGAAGCGCTGTGGCGTCATGCATACGGGGCGTTCAAGGCGCACGGGCCGAAAGAGCGTGATCCGTCGATCCTCGACGGAGTGTTGCAAGGCTCCAGGTTCCACAGCCCCGACTGGGTGTCCGGCAAGCTGGACGAAATCGTTAAGGACCCCTTGCTCTGCCAGCATCTCGTCGAGCTCCACACGGCTGTGCCGCTGGACGAGGCAGCCATCGAACGCTTCCGGACCGCGCTGAAGGACGGCGGGGTCGCGCCGGACCGGTTCGCGCTTCTGATGGCCGGCGGGGTCACTAAGACCATTCCCGCTCCGGCGCTGGCGCGGTTCCTACGGGAACTGTTCGATCATGAGGGAGGAGCGCTTCCGGCGCTGCAGGTGCTACACATGCGCATCTACGGCGACCGGAGGGACGGACTGGAAGTCGACAAGAAGCTCGTAGATCTTGGACGCGACCTTCTGGCCCAGCCGGAAATTTACTCGGACGACTTCGCGCGACAGGATCACGGCATCGACGTCATCGCCAAGGTCGCACTGCACGGAGACGGCGCCGATGAGGCCGCGAGGCTCGTTTGCCGCGCCATGGTGATCGCCGCCCAGGACAAGCCATACTGCTATCCGAACGTCGGCCCGATCTCTTCCACGCTCATGCGGCTCCATCCTCGGGTCGTTCTCGACGAGATCGTCAACAAGTCCGACAACGACCATTTGATCGGTGGCTTCTTCGGTGGTTGGCGCCGCAACGACGAGGACTTCGAGCCTAAGGATATCGAGATCGACACGACGGCCATGTTCGACTGGGTCCGCAAGGATCCGGCAACGCGCGCGGTTAAGCTAGCCAACTTCATCCCGTACAGCACGAAGCACGCCGATAGCTCCAGCCTCGAATGGTCGTCGATCGCCCTTGAGCTCTTGGCGCTGAGCCCGGACAAAGTGGCCGTGCTGCGCACGTACGAGCACCGCTTCTTCTCTGGCGGCGGAAGCGGGTCATTCGCGCTGGGCTTTGTCCGCCGGAGGCCGCTGGTGGCCGCCATGACGACTCACGAGAGCGACGCGGTGCGCGCGTGGGCCGCGGAGGCGTCCGAGCGCCTCGAGGCGAACATCGTGCGGTGGGACGAGCGCGAGGGCGCCGACGACAGCCTCTTCGAATAAGGAGCAAGAGCGACAATGTTAAACAACGCTGCGCCACCCGTTTGTTTCAACGAAGGGCAGCTTGCGAGCAACTTCGAAGCAGTACGAATGAGAAATATGGGGCAAAAAGCTGACTGGCCGCTGTCGGACTTTTGATTCGCAGCTTCTGTCAGAAGCGGACGTCCAGGGCGATTGAATTGAACGACGAGGTTTGGTCGAAACGGCTGCTGTCGCTTGCATCCACGCAAAGGCGCGGATCCAGAACTCGTCTGCTCGGCGCCTTCGCCCTGCCGGCGGACGGACGCCTAATCCAGCCGCCAGCCCACTTTCATGGCGTCAACGGCGAGCGCGCAGTGCCTCCGCCAGCTAAGCTCGAGCCTTCGGTGTGCCTGCCATGACGGGAGCCACCCAGGATGGCGCTTCCCATGCCTCTCGCCTCGCCGCCAATATCTGGCCGTCACGACGAGATGGACGTGCGGCGCGATGATCCAGTCGTCCGCATCGCCCTCCATGGCATGGATCGCCCAGGCCACGACCGCCCCCTTGGCCACAAGCTCCCGCTCGACGAAGCTGGTCGCCAGCCTTTTCCAGTTCTTCGATGGTAGTGCCGTGGGGATCTCCATCACCACGTGCCAGGCCGAAACCTCGGTGAAGTCGTCCGTCGCCTCTGCCGCAGCGTCGGCTTCCTGCCAGATGGTGTAACCTTCGGTCGCCCAGACGGGCGCCTTGGCTGGCAGCAACAGACCCGACCCCCGTAGTTCGCAGCGACGCTCGCTGAAGGCGCGCGGCATGGGGCCGAATTGGTCGACGGGGCCGCTGTCGCGCCAGATATAGGCGACGTTGGCCACTGCGGTTCGGTAGGCGGGTGAGCGGCCAGCGATGCGCCATGCCTCGCTGATCGGCCGGATGTTGAACTGCAGGCCGGAGGCAGGCCGTCGTTCCCGCCTATAGCTGGTCCAGGCGCGGCGGGCGATGTCTACATCCTCCTGACGGAGGAGCGGGGTGGTGATGTCGGTCATGTTGGTCTCCAGAAACGGCAACGCCGCCCGAAGCAGGGCGGCGTTGCAGGGGGGGGCAATTGGGGGAGCGGATCAGCAGGCGATCTTCAGGTCGTCCAACCGCTGGCTGTCGGCGATGCCGCTGCCCGCAGGCACGAGCAGATTGCCCTCCAGCCGCAGCGACTGCTGCTGCTCGAAGACCTGACGCCAGCGCCGCAGGGCGATGCGCTCGCCTGCATCACGCCGGTGGCTTGGCGGCAGCTTGGCGCTGGTCAGGACGTGACGCGGGCCGATGAACCAGCGGCGATCGCTGGCCAGCAGTTCGACCCGGGCATTGTCGCTGGCGGCATAGAGCCGCAATCGGCCCCGGAAGCGGATGTTCATGCCTTCGCGGACCGCAAGCGCGAGCTCGCGCGGCGCTTCGTCGTTCGCCGGCATCACGATCTGCACCATGTCGCGCTGCAGTTCGGCGGCAACGCGCGTCAGCTGGGGCTCCTGCAGCGAACCGGTGCATCCCGTCGCGCACCACCCGATGGTGTGGAACGGCGGCGCCTGCCGCGGATATCCCATCAGCACGCGCAGCGCGAAGGTCCAGTTCTGTGCGATCGCCAGATACGGGGGTAGGTCGGTCATTCACTTCTCCAATGTTGATAAGGCCCTGCAGGCCGACAGGCGTTTTTCCACTCCACGGCGGACGCCGTTCTTCCGATGCTCTGTCCCGGTTCATCTGGTCGCGCAGACGAAGCCTTCGGTCTTGCCGCGGCGCAGCCAGTCCTCTGTCGCTGCCTCGGCCGACAGGCCGGCCATCCCCGCGTCGCGGGTGAACACCCGCCACAGCGCCAGGGCCTGTGCCTCAAGGTCGGCCCGGTGCTGCTCGGAGCGGCCTGTTGCCCAGGCCGAGAAGATGGACGGCAGATCCATGCGTGGCGCGGAAATCGCCATCTCCGCCGCGACATCGGCAAAGGGCGACGCAGCCGCCCCGCCGCGAGGCACGGCCAGATCGACCACCCCGCCGGACAGGAGCCGGTGCAGCCGCACGAGGAAGTGCTGGGCGATCTCCGGCTTCGCCGTCGCTGCGGCGTCCAGCAGCATCGGCATCATGCCGTGATCCACCTGCCAGCCAATGAAGGTGGCGTTGCCGGGAAGCCGGTCGGCTGCCCATTCGAGCAGCGCCTCCTCCGGCGTGCCGGCGGATAGCGCGTGGCCGTGCAGTTCGAAGCGCCAACCTCGCCTCAAGTCGCGCTGCGCAACGAGGATGCCGAGACCGACGAGGTGGCGTCCCTCCGGATGCGCTCCCTCTGCAGACGCGGGAACGGGTACGTGGGACATGGTGAGCGAAACACAGGTGGTAACGGTAGGCGTGGTCATGAAAGATCTTTCGTAGGCGTGCGCGCACGCGCCGCCGCGGGCGGCGACGTGCGGACGATGGGATGGAAGGGTGGAAGCGCGGCCGATCAGAACGGATCGGTGTCGCTGCTCGCAAAGGCGGCTTCGTCGCGCTGCTGGTTCAGGCGAAGCTCGGCATCTTCGAGCGCGGCGGAGGCTCGCAGCGCGGGCGCCCATTGGCGTGCCAGCTTCACCGGCCGGCAGTCGACGAACGGCATCAGGTGCGCGAGGTTCGGATCGGCTTCGATCCATGCTGCCAGATCCGCCATCGGCAGATACCACAGCCGGTCGTCGCTCTTCTCGAACGCGATATAGTGGTACCAGGCGAGCAGGGTGCAGACGCAGTCCTGCATCACATATTCGAGTACCTTGCGACGCTGGCCTGAACGCCAAAGGGTGCCGACCTGCGAACCATCGGTGCTGAGCTTCGCCGGGATGCCGAGGGCGGCGCAGATCTCAGCCATGGCGACCGGCCGCGTTGCCCCCATGCCGGAAAATGCGTCGGCCAGATCGCAGTGCGTGCCGTCGTACCGCCCGGCGCGCGCTTGCCGGGACAGGCCTTGCAGCGATGCCCCCGGCAGGTGACGCATAGCGCCGAGCGCGAGGACGCGATTGTCGAAGCCCCGGCCGTTGTACGTGATACCCGTGGCATTGACCGGCAGCAGCCGGTCGACCTGTTCGTAGAAGTCAGCCTCCTCGCCGGGCTCGCAGACCAGCGCGTCGATGGCGAACTGGTAGCCCGCCGGTGTCCAACGGGCGCACAGGAAGGACGCGGCAACAGGCTTGTGGCGTGGCCATGGCGGGAAGGAGCCGTCTGCCGGTTCGTCCTCGACGATGGTCTCGATGTCGTAGGCGACGACATGGTGCGGGTTGTATTCGGTGCGTTGAGTATATGGCGCTTTGCGCATGGTCTTCTCTCACATGGGGACGCGCCGCCGGATGGCGGACGCGGACCGATCGCGAGCTGCAGCGAGCGCTGCCTTTTTCCACTCACTTCAATCGATCGAAGAGCCGTCACGGCTCGCAGGGAACACTCAAAGAACGGCGATACACGGCGCCCCCTGTGTGGCCCGTCAACCGCGCGGACGTCTTGGCACGCCCGGTTGTGCCGCATGGCGGCCATCCGACGGGAGGAGAACGGGTATATTCATCATGAATCCACAGATCATGATGTCTCCACGTTATTGTAAGTAATGTTAGATGTATAGATGGATCATCGCTCCGACTTCTCACGAAAAAATTCGATGAGTGTCGTAAACACGCATTAATAGTTGCATTTATGCAACACAATCCCAGATAATTCTGAGCGATTTGGAAATATAGTTCTATCATCCCAGAAGCGTTGTGCGGTCAAAGCTGGCTGCCGGTTCAGAAGCTGTCAATAGCGAATGAATCGACAAAACTGTATGTACGTACGTAATCGTATGTATGTACGCTTCTCGGAGTTATCGAAATGAGAAAGAAGAGAGGTATTCAGTACGAGACCACAGTCACAGTTGCAAATGCTTTGGTGGCTATGGGGCTTAAGCCTGAGAAAATATCGGCAGCGGCGGTACGGGAGGAGACGGGGACTGGAAGTCTTACCACAATTCAGGGCCACCTCGACCGGTGGCTTGCGGAGGTAAACCCCGCACCAGTGATAGACCTGACTGCGGAGTCAATCGCGCGCGTCGTCGCGGCCGTGCAAGCCGCCGCGGACGAGCGGGCGGAACTAGTCCGCAAGGAGGAGCGCACAGCCGCTGCTGGCGTCGCAATCGAGCTCGAGCGGGTGCGTGCCGAACGCGATGAGGCTTACCGGCTCAACGAGGCGCTGGAGGCAGAGCGTGATGCGACGACTGCCGAGAACGACGAGCTGCGTGTGAAGCTTGACGCCGCGCGCATCACCGAAGCCGGGCTGAAGGGGCAGATCGCCGCGCTCGAGGCCGCAATGGAGCGCCTTGGACGCCTGCCAGCCGGCCAGGTTGTCGGACCTGACGCTATTTCACCTGCTGAGGTGAATGGGTGCTCGTTCGAAGAGCGATCTGTGCCCGCCGATGTTCGCGCCGTGGAGCGCAGTGAAGGCGGCGAGAGCGCGGGAGGCTCGATGCTGCGCATCGAGCCCCAGCTCTTCGAAGGGCACGATCCGGTACATCGCGCTGATCCGCGATGAGCATGGCTGGAAGCTGCCGCAGCAGCTTCCGGCCGCTGTCCCTTGCCCTCGCGCCGCTCTGCTGAGCGGCGTGCAGCCCGAAACTTCGTTGAGGGCTGCTCGGGGGTCCAGGGGGCTCGCCCCATGGCTCACGGGGGCAATTGCGAAGCAAATGCCCGGAGTGAGTCCACCCATTTATTAAATGGGCAAATTATGCCCGCTTGGTCGAGTTCAATCATGTCAAAAAAAACTGCTGCTGGCAAGCCATATGCTATCATGCGCTTTGCCAAAATTAGTTCGTTCACCGTCCTGGCGAGAGTGTGCCAGCATAACACCAGAGCGATTTCTGGTGAAAACATACGCAAGGATGCTCCACCTCCGGTGGAGTTATTGGAGAATGGCAGCGATGACTTTGTCGCAAGTGCGCACGCTCTCATGGAGGAGCTGGCGATAGATAAAGATTCGTGCTCCGGTAAGGTACTGGCGGTGGAGGCCGTCACCACGGCTAGCGGAGGCTGGTTCGATAATGCCAGTGATCAGGATAAGCGGCAGTGGCTAGCCGCCAACGTCGAATGGGCGAAGCAGAAGTTCGGGCGCGGTTTGTTAGCCGCGAAGCTCCACCTCGACGAGGAGGTCTGGCACATACACTTCGTGGCTGTGCCCGTGGTGGAGAAGGCAGCTATGCCGCGGGGCGCGAGGCCCAGAGATCCCGAAAAACTGGCGGCCTACGAGCGGCGTCGGGCTGAGGCGGTCCGAAAGTGGACCTTGTCATATCACGACGTGCTTGGCGGGAAGAGGGAGCGCTTCGGGGAAGAGCAGGATCGATACCATGATGCGGTGAAGCATCTTGGGCTAGAGCGCGGCGAGACGCAGCGCGATGACACGGAGATCGATCTCGGTGACGAATTGACCGTGTCGGCTGTCATGCTCGCGCGAGGCAAAACGGCAGATGGCACGCCTCGGCCGCGGCGTTCGCTAAGACCCGCTGAGTATCGCAAGCTGATCAAGCGACTCCACAAGGAGGCAGAAGCTTTGAAGCGTTACGCCGAAGAGGCTGTCGAGAAGTCGAAAATAGATGTCGCCGCCGCGAATGCGGTACGTACCGCCGCTGATGAGGCGGCTGCAGAGGCAATCTCGCAGGCGAAGCACTCGGCGGCTCTGCTCGAGGAGGCATACAGGGCGATGGAAAGCGCCTCCATCTCACGCGCGGCTGTCGAAGCTCAGCAGAAAGGCGTGGAGGAGCAGCGCCGTCAACTTGAAGCGGAGCGCGAGCTGCTATCTGCGGCCACCATGCAAGCAGAGAGGATGCGACACGAAGCGAGCGAGCTTCAGCGACGGGCGGAAGCGGAGGCGAACAGCGCACGGGAAGCGGCAAGAGCCGCTGAACACGAACGTGCGGAGCTGTTTAGCGCTCGAAGTGCCATAGCGCGAGATCGGGCTGAGCTCATCGCTGAGCGTGAACGGCAACGTGCTGAGATCGACCTGCTCGCTCGGGGGGCTGATGACAGCAACGGACTGGAATTGAAGCCGAAAGGCAGCGCCTTCAGCATGTCGACCGAACGCATGACGCGGGATGAGTACGCCATATATACTGGCACATGGACAACGAGTGCCAAAAGGATCGGTCATCACCTGGCGCTCGCGCTTCAACGCATCCGGCAACTAGCTGCGGATGTGCTAGGTCGTGAGCGGCGGGTGAAAGCCCGAGAGACGGAGTTGGCGGTACGAGAAGCGGCGGCGGCGGAACTTGCGCAACGACAGGCGGCCAACGCTGCCGAGTTCGATAGGCGAAGGGCGGCAATCGATCAGCGCCACACGGAGGCCCTTCGAAGGCTTGATGAACGTCAGAAGGAGGCGGAGAAGCGCGAGGTGGCGCTGGTCAAACGGGAGCGTGAAACGGGCCAGCAGCTGTCTGCTGCTGAGGCCAGGAGAGCGGAGCTTGATCGCCGCGACGCCGACCAGCAAGCTTGGCTGGCAGTTATCACCGGAGCGTCGGATGGCACGCTGGTCGGCAGCTTTCGCGAGGAGGAGGGATATTTCCGCCTCAGGAAGGATGCGAAGGCGCCGGCCGACATCGCTCGAACCATCGTCAATCGCCCGCCGCCCTGGGCAGCCAATTTGCTCCGCATGATCGACAAGATGTTCAGGGATCGAGCAGAAGCCGCCGAAAGAATCCTGCAGCTCGATCAGGATGTCGATGATCTGCATGCTGCTATTGCCCGAGCCCGATCGTTGCTCCCGGCCGAACGGCAGGAGGAGGTGAATTCTGCCGCAACCGAGCATCGGAGCATCGCAGGCCGCGCCAATCGTATCGCTGCCATGCGGGTTAAGGAACAGGGTCGGTAAGGGTGTCCCCAGACTCATTGCCGACCCGCCCGTGACACGCGTGTTCAAGGCCAACGGGCTGGCGTTTACGGCGGTAAACGCCAGTCCGACCGCGCAAATGTTCCGTCGTTCGCAGTGACCTCCTCCGTCCGAGCGCTGGATGCGAAATGATTCTATGCACCAGCGACTGCAATCTTCCTCACGTGACCCCAAGGCTTGTTCGTTCGGTCGCCGAAGCGCTACAGCGGCTGGGAAGTTACTGGATGCGTGGGGGCTAGGTGCCGATACTGGATTGGATGACGCGCGAGGCGGACGTGCGCGCGGCGGCGGGGGTGCCGTATCGGTTGCTGGAAGGCGTGCCCGCGTTGGACGGCGGTGATGCCGCTGCCGGCAACATGCTCATCCAGGGCGACAATCTCGACGCGCTGAAGGCGCTGCTGCCCTACTACAAAGGCGCAGTGAAGTGCATCTACATCGATCCGCCGTACAATACACGGTCGGCCTTCGACCATTATGACGACAATCTGGAGCACAGCCAGTGGCTGGCGATGATCTATCCCCGCCTGGTGCTGCTGCGCGATCTCCTCGCTGAGAATGGCAGTATCTGGGTGTCGATCGACGACAATGAGGGCCATTATCTCAAGGTTGTTATGGACGAGGTGTTCGGACGCCGTAACTTTATCACGAATGTGATTTGGCATAAAATGTTCTCGGTGAAGAATTCTGCACAATATTTCTCCGAGGACCACGACTACATCACTGTATACGCGAAAAATGCTGACGCTTGGAGGCCAAACGAGCTTGCTCGTTCCGAGAAGCAGGATTCGATGTACAAGAATCCCGACAACGATCCTCGTGGGCCTTGGACGTCAGGCGATTTCTCAGCAAGAAACTTCTATGGTGCAGGCACGTACCCTGTGACTACGCCCTCTGGACGAGTGATCCCAGGACCGCCGCCCGGCATGTACTGGCGATTTTCTGCGACTAAGCTTGAAGAGCTGAAAGCTGATAATCGAATTTGGTGGGGGAAGGACGGCAATGGGGTGCCGCGCCTGAAAAGGTTTCTATCGGAGGTCAAGGGCGGCCGAGTGCCGCAGACGATCTGGCAGCACGCAGACGTGGGTCACACGCAGGAAGCCAAGAAGGAGGTGGTCGCCCTCAACAGCGAGGATGTGTTCGGGACGCCGAAGCCGGAGCGGCTGATGCAGCGCGTCCTTCACATCGCCAGCAACCCCGGCGACCTCGTGCTCGACAGCTTCCTCGGTTCTGGCACCACGGCGGCGGTCGCGCACAAGATGGGTCGTCGCTGGATCGGTATCGAGATGGGAGACCATGCCGAGACCCACTGCAAGCCGCGCCTCGACAAGGTGATCGCCGGTGAGCAAGGCGGCATTTCCGAGGCCGTCGGCTGGACGGGCGGGGGCGGCTATCGCTTCTATCGCCTCGGCGCGCCGGTATTCGATGCCGATGGTCATATCACCGACGGTATTCGCTTCACGACGCTCGCTGCCCACGTCTGGTTCAGCGAAACCGGTGCGCCGTTCACTGGTGCCGCCGATACCCCGATCCTTGGAGTGCATGACGGCATGGCCTATTGCCTGCTGTACAACGGCATTCTCGGCGATCGGTCCGTCAGCGGCGGCAATGTGTTGACCGCGGCGCTGCTGGCAAAGCTGCGCGCGGACAGCGGCTGGGTCGGCCCGATGACCATCTATGGCGAGTGGTGCAAGCTGGGCGCGGCGCGACTGGCGGAGGCGGGCGTGACGTTCAAGCAGACGCCCTATGATGTGAGGGCGCGCTGATGGAACTGAAGGCATATCAGCGGCGCGCGCTCGATGCGCTGCGGACGTTCCTTGATAAGGCGTCGATCCGGGATCACGCCCAGGCCTATGCTGCCGCCTGCGCGGTGGGCGAGCCTGGTGCCTATGGCGCGGGCTATCGGCCACTCGCCGGTTTGCCGGACGTGCCCTATTGCTGCCTGCGCCTGCCGACGGGCGGCGGCAAGACGCTGCTGGCGTCCCACGCCGTCGGTGTCGCGCGCGACACCTATCTCGGCCGGCGCTATCCGGTGGTGCTCTGGCTGGTGACCTCGACGACGATTGCCGAGCAGACGCTGGGCGCGCTGAAGAAGGTCGGCCACCCGTATCGGCAGGCGCTGGAGGCGACATTCGGCGGCGCGGTGCGTGTCTATGGCATCGACGAGCGTCGGCAGCTGCGCCCGCAGGACATGGCCGATGCCGCGACGGTGATCGTCTCGACGGTGCAGGCATTCCGCGTTCGCAATGCGGAGGACCGCAACGTCTATCTCGACGACGAGGAGCTCGAGCCGCACTTCGCCACGCTGCCGGCCGGCGCTGATGTAGCGCGGCATGCCGAGGGGCCGCGTCGCGGCAAGCCGATCGCCAGCTTCGCCAACCTGATGAAGCTGCATCGGCCGCTCGTCATCGTCGACGAGGCGCACAACTTCACCTCGACCTTGTCCGGCGAGACCTTTGGCCGCCTTGCGCCGGCGGCTGTCGTGGAGTTTACCGCCACGCCGGTGCGGTCGAACGTGATCGTCTCGGCCACGGCCGCCGAATTGAAGGCGGCGGACATGATCAAGCTGCCGATCCACCTGTCGCATCATGGCAGCTGGCAGGCGGCGATTGCCCATGCGGTCGACAACCGCGCCTGGCTGGAGGGCATCGCCGCAAAGGACGGTGGCGGTATCCGGCCGATTGCCTTGTATCAGGCGCAGCCCGCGCGCGAGGGTGCCGAGGCCACGGTCGACGTGGTCAAGCGTCACCTGATCGAGGATTGCCGCATTCCCGAGAACAGGATCGCCGTGGCGACGGGCGATCAGCGCGAACTGGACGGCATCGACCTGTTCGATCCGGCATGCACGATCGAGCACGTCATTACGGTCGACGCGCTGAAGGAAGGCTGGGACTGCTCCTTCGCCTATGTGTTCTGTTCGCTCACGAGCATCCGCAGTCGCGGTGCCGTGGAGCAGCTGCTGGGGCGCGTGCTGCGGATGCCGTTCGCTACGCGCCGCTCGTCCGAAGAGCTGAACCGCGCCTATGCCCATGTGTCCGAGCGCGACTTCTTCCTTGCTGCCGAAGGGCTGAAGGACCGCCTCATCGACATGGGCTTTGACGAGCGCACGGCGTTGGAGGCCATCGTCGAGCAGCCCGAATCGTTCGAGTGGAACGAGAACCAGCCGCTGTTCACGCCGCTGGAGCTGCCCGTGCTGCGGGTACAGGACCGGCCCGACCAGAGCAGTTGGACGCAGGAAATGCTCTCCGCGACTCGCATCGCCGACGATGGTGCAGGCGGCGTGGCCATTACGTTCGACCGCGATGCGCCAGACCAAGTGCTGCGTGATGTGGCGGCCGCGATCACCACGCCGGAGGTGGCGCCAATGACGGCCGTCGAGGCGTTCATCGCGCGCCGCGTCGAGACGCTATCGCCTGCTGAGCAGGGCGAGGTGCTGACCTTGCCGCAGCTGGCGATCGAGCGAGATGGCCAGCTGGAGATCGTGTTCCCGGAGACGTTGGTCGATGTGGGCGGCTGGGATCTTCGGCAGGTCGACACAAGCCTTCCGGGCTTCGCGCTTACCGATCGTCCCGACACGTTCGAGATGGACATCGAAGGTGACCATGTCGTCTATTCGCGAATCGATGCCGCCGCCGAATTGGCGCTGGACGACGCCACGGACTGGGACGTTGCGGCGCTCTCCCGCTGGCTGGATCGGACGACGCGGCAGCGCGACGTCGCCCAACCGATCTTCCTCGAATATTGCCGTCGCGTCGTGGAAGGCGTGGTGGAGCGGATCCCGCTGCCACAGCTGGTGCGCGGCAAATATGCGCTGCGCCGGGCAATCGTCGCGCGGGTGGCGCAGCTTCGTCGCGAGGCAGGTGTACGGGGCGTGCAGCTGCTGATGACCGACATTGCGCCGGTTCTGGCGCTTGGCGAGAATGGCTTCAGCTTCTCGAAGGCTGGCTACGATCCGCGCACGCCCTATGCGGGGCCCTGGCGCCCGCGGAAGCACCTGTTCTCGCAGGTCGGTGACCTGAAGCATGGCGGCGAGGAGTGGATGGCAGCGGTGCAGATCGATGATCATGCCGCCGTGCACCGCTGGGTTCGCAACGTGGATCGCACGCCGTGGTCCTATGCGCTGCCGACGTCGACCGACATGTTCTACCCGGACTTCGTCGCCGAGCTGGCCGATGGGCGAAAGCTGATCGTCGAGTACAAGGGCGCCGATCGCACCGACAATGCCGACAGCCGCGAGAAGAAGAACATCGGGGCGCGGCTGCAGGAGGTCAGTGGGGGCAGCGTGGTGTTCCTTTGGGCGGAGCTGGATCGTGGCGGAACGGTGGCGCGGCAGATAGACGCAGCGGTAGCAACGTAAATCTATAGCGAATTCAATTCAGTCGCTGGAAATGGAGGCCGCGGTCGCCGCGGGCGTCGTGAGGAATTTGCCGTCGCGTGCCGTTACTTTGGCTGTGCAGAAGGAGAAATGATGCTTCGAGAATACCACAACCTGATGTTTCTGATCGCTGCCGGCGGTGCTCTCTGGTTCGCACACCGGGTGGGCTACAGGGCTGGATGGAGCCGTGGCTATTTCCTTGGCCGCATGGCCAAGAAGGATGACCCTTGGCCCGTGGAGCCTCCCGAGCTTTGATGGAGTGCTTGGGTTAAGGAAGCTCACCAGCGCCCGTTGAAATCTCGGGAGCGCACCTCCATCACGGCCAGCGTCCAATCACGGCCGAGGCGATTTAGCAGGTCGACAATATGCTCGTCCTCGAGACCGGCGGGCAACCAGTCGAGGCGATTGTTGACCAGTGCACCGGCGATGCGCTCGCTGGTGCTGAAGCCGCCGCCACCACTTGCCGCTGCCATCGCTTCTGAGATGCGCTTGATTTCCTTGATGTCAGTCTCGTTCATGCATCAGTTCCGCTGTATCGAGGCGCCTTGTCGCAGCGGTGGGTTACCTATGGGTACGTTCTGGCGGTGGCGAATTAACGAATTGAGAAGCGGTTCCGATCACGCCCGCTTTTTAGGGCTTCTAGCGCCGCACGGAGCGCGCATACCGGCGGGCAATAGCTGCGCCGGAAATGGATGAAGGTGCCGAGTCACCTCGGGAATCGCTTTCGCCGCGTTCCGCAGCAACTCCATGTGCGCCTTCGAATAGCGCCCTTCGGTTTCACTCGATAGCTTGTGGCCCGCGAAGTCCGCTCGGACTTCGGCGGGGATGCCAGCTGCCTTCATGCTGTCGATCACCGTGTGCCGGAACGAGTGTGTCGCCTGACCGGCCCTAAGGAAAGGCAAGGCGGCTGCGATCTTGGTCCAGATGGTCTTGTAATATCGGTCGCCCATGGTGCCTTTGCCGCTTTCGGCCTGCAGCTCCGGGAACAGCATCACTTCGCCAGCGTCTCTGAGCGCGCGCACATAGTCGGGGAGCCCGAGACGTACCAGCTCTCCCGCAAAGGGCAGCCTGCGTGCCGAGGTGCTGGTCTTGAGCCGTCTGATCTGAGTCGTGCGGACGTTGAACTGCCAATCGCCGTCGACCTCACCAATGTCGTCCAGCATAAGGCCGCAGATCTCCTCGCGCCGCATTCCCGTGTACCATCCGATCATTGGTACGAAATACCAGGCACTGTGTACGAGTAGGTTGCCGGGTTGCATGCGGCGCGCCAGTGATTTCGATCCCGTCCAAGGCGGAAGGCTGAACAGCATTCTGCCTTGTTCTTCGGTGTAGGCGTCCCGCTGCCCGCGTGCATCGCGGTGATCGTTCTCGACGAAAGCGCTGTAGTCCAGCGCGCCCAGCGGCTGGTGCTTGGCAAACCAGGTCGTCAGCTGACGCAGGAAGCCCCAATGGCGGTTGGTCGTGCTAAGGCCGAGGCCCAGCTGGTCCCTGGTCAGAGCGCCGGCAGGGATTTTTGGCGGACCCGCTTCGTCCTTGGACTTAGCGGACCGTACAATTGCCTTCTCGCCCTCGCGAACGCGCGCTTCCGTTTCCTCGACGATCTCGTGGATCGTCATGGTACGATGCGTGGGTGACTTTCGGAACGAAGGGCCATGCAGCTTCGCGAAGCAGTCGTTGAGCTGGACTAGGTCGTCGTGGGTGACGGTCGCTAGCGGCCTGCCGTCCATCACCTGCTCGAGCAGAAGGGCGGGCAGCTTGAACTGTTCGCGCGTCTTCTCGGTCCATGGGTCGCCGCCTTTGCGGCGGGCTGTGCCGTCCACGCCGCCGGTTCGCGGATTGTGCGCGAAGAACTTCTCGACGGCTTCCGTCGGCGTCATGAGTGCGAACGGACCTGTCGTAACCGGCTGTGGCGCAGGATGATTCATGGGCGTTGCTGGCTGGGCGGGCGAAGACGGTTGATATCCGGTAATCGGCACCGGCGGGTAGGCTGCGCCGGGGGTGGTCAGCGCATCGCGGAACTCGCGAATGGCTTGTATCCGCGCCTGGTTGACGACCTTCCCGGCCATAGCTGCACGCAGCTTGGATTGCTCGACACCAATGTCGGCGAGCCTAGCTACCGCTGCGTCTTCCGTGCCCTCATGTTCTATCGATGCAGCCAGGTCTGACCACGCCATGACCACGATCGGCTCGTCGGCCGCCTCGGGGTCGATGTGGGTGACCAGGAAGTCCTCGATCTTGCCTCGTATCGCGCCGTCCATCGCAGCCAGCTCGCCCGCATCCAAGCGCAAGGCGAGTGCCTTCTCGGTATCCTCGTGATCCTCGACTGGCAGGATGTGGAGCTGGGCGTGCATCACCGCCAGGCGGTCACGCTCGATCAGCACCTGTCGGCGAAAGATCTCGGCGCGTTGTTCCGCTGTGAGGTCATCCCTGCCGCGATTGGCGATCATGTCCATGGCAATGCGCTCGCAGATCAACGTCAAGGCCGGCGCCAGCTGACCGGCCCGCTTCCGGCATGTGGTTCGAAGCGAGAAGCGTATCCTGAAAGGTTTATCGCCCCCTAAACGTATCAGGCGACGGTAGTAATAGGTTCCGTGCTTGCGGGTGACGTTCTGGATGCGGGACATGCGCCTGGTTTCCTGCCGTGGTACCCTGCCGTGGCACCCTGTTGTGGTGCATTGGCGGGGCGGGGTTGCAAGAAACCCGTTTTTATCAAATGCTTGGATCATTTCTGGCTGGGGCTCCTCCCGCCCCAGCCAGTTTCTGGAATCATTTTTTCAAAGATTTATCCCAAAAATTCTGCTCCTGTGGGGCAGGGTTGTGGTGCGCTTTTGGGACTTCCACTACAGGCTGATTGGCTACCCGCCGAATCGTGACGTCAGCCAAAGTGACGCCAGTATCGGGGCGCCTGAGGTTGCACCCATCGGTATTCCCTTGAGGTACGGGGAGGCGTGCATGCAGCTGTTGTACCCTGCCTACGAGGAGGTGGCGCCGCTAGGAAGGAGTTGAGCCTTCACGCGGCTGCGCAATACCGCTTCACCGTCGCAGTGGAGAGACCGAGAGTTTGAGCGGTCGCGGCCATCCTCGCGCTCTGCGTCTTCCGCCATCCCGCACCGCAGCTGCGTCAGCGGCATACAGACGGCCAGAGTGCGGAGCTGTGCGGTGAAAAGCAGTGGGGGGCGCCTCGTCCCGCAATTCAAGCCGCTGGACGGCGGTGCCATCGTGGCGGGCATCAGCATTCGGCCGAGTTGATCGCAGACGCGCCGCGCAGCGCGGGGTCGCATGTCCCCGCCGTCGGGGCCTGCGTTCTTAACCAGCTCCACCTCCGGTGTCCCCCGCCCACCTTTCAGCGTACGCCGACCGGCACTTTCGAGGGCAAGCCGATCCGTGCCCGGCGCTCATGCCACAGCAGCAGCGTAACCACCGCCATCGCCGCCAGATGCGCCTGCCCGAACAAGGGCGGCAGGGTCATCGCCGCCGCACAGGCGCCGATGCAGCCAAGCGCCTGACGGGTCCCGGCACGGAAGCTTCCCCGGTCGGGACCGCACCGGCAGGCGAGCAGGCAGCGCGCGCGCAGGGGGCTGGTATGCCACAGCAGCGCCACCCCTCCGGCCACCGCGAGGCCCAGCATCGGACGGTCGAGCGTTGCCAGCCGCAGAAGTGTTGAGCAGAGGCCCAGCAGCAGGATCGCTGGCAGCCACAGGGTGCAGTAGCCCGTCAGGAACAGCATTGCCGATCCGCCGCGGCGGCGCACCTGCTCCAGCGGTTCCAGGACCAGCGGCACCATCATCGCCGCGAGCATCAGCCCGGTGCCGAGCAACAGGTCCCGCGGTGGCGTCCTGCGCAGTATCGCCTCGACCTGCTGCGGCAGCATGGCCAGGCCGGAGCCGCCGCCGCCGCCGCACCAGCCGGGCGCCACGGGCAGGACGTCGCCGGCCAGCAGCACCACCCAGGCGATCACACCCAGCCCGCAAAGTGCGCCACGCAGCAAGGGCGGGGTCATCCGGGGGTGCCCGTAGCGGGCGGCAGCGGGCAGGGCGGAGCCTTGGGCAGCCGCGCGCGCACCGGCGGCCTGGGGTAATATTGCGTGGTCCGCTGTACCTCCTCCGCTGCGGCCTGGCCTAGGAGGAGGCGAATCAGTTCGAGCGCCTCGTCCAGCCCGGCCGATATGCCGCCGCCGGTCAGCCGGTTGCGATCCTGCACGAAGCGCGGATGGCCGGGAACCACGGTAACCGCCGGATAGGCCTTGAGGCAGTTGCGGAAGGCCCAGTGGGTGGTCGCGCGATAGCCGTCGAGCAGGCCGGCGCCCGCCAGAAGCAATGCACCCTCGCAGACAGAGCATACCCAGTCGCACCGTGCCGCCTGCGCCGCCAGGAAATCGCAATAGGTTCGCGGCGGATCGGACAGCAGCCGGCGGAGAATCGCCGGCTCGCCGCCCGGCACCCAGAGCGCATCGTAGCGCTGGCCGGCGACATCCGCGAAGCTCTTGTCCACCGCGAAGGGAAACGCGTCGCGAAAGCGCACCATGCCTGCCTGTTCGGCGACCAGATCCACCGTGATCCCGGCCCAGCCGAACATCTCCATGGGCCCCGCCACGTCGAGCATGTCGACCTGATCATATACGGGCAGGAGGATCCGCGTCATTGCGCGGCCTGGTGCATCGGCGGTGGCGGCGCTCGCCGCTGCCAGAAGGGCGTATCCCATTGCGCGGCGGCGGCATAATGCGCGCCCAGCGCCTCGGCATAGCCGGCAATGCCGTGCGCGGCGATCCGCGCGTAGCGATCGGCCGCGCGCTCTGCCTCGCCGGCCAGCATGTCCGATGCGGCATAGGCAGCGAGAATGCCGGAGCGCAGCGCGTGCGTGATCCCGCGCGAGGAGAGCGGGTCCGCGGCAAACAGCGTGTCGCCCGCCGCGATCCAGCCCGGACCGCTCGATGGCCGCAGCAAGGCGGTGGCGGCGGAGCGGACCAGCTGGGCCGTTTCCCTGGCATCGTCGCCGAGTCCCACGCGGATATGACGCGTTTCCGCCAGCGCGGCGTACCAGCCGCCGTTGCCGCGCAGGCTGCGGCCGAGATCCGCATCGGTGAGGCATGCCACTACCCGCCGCGCGCCGGGCAGGTCGGCGGTGTACCACCATCCTTCCGGGCGCGCCTCGATCGTCATCCGGCCTTCGCCGGGGGCGGCATCGAAGAAACGGGCGAAGGCAGCAAGCCGATCATAAAGGTGCAGCGTCGCCTGGAAGTTGCGCGCCAGCCCCCAGTGTCGCCCGGTCGCCCACAGCACGAAGCGCGCCTCGATCGTGCCCTCCCGCACATCCAGGCGCCAGTTCTCGCCCGCACGGCTGACCGTTCGCACCGGCGTGCCTCGTCGCACGATCGTGCCGGCATCCGCTGCGGCATCGGTCAGCAGCCGGTCGAATACGGGGCGGTCGAGGTGCCAGCCGGTGCCTTGCGCCGAGAACAGGCTGTGTCGCTCGTCGATCCAGGGCGTGCTCCAGGCGGATGCCAGCGCTCGCCCGGGCAGGAAGCCCGCCGCCTGGAAGCGCGGCCAGACGCCGATCTGGCGGAGCAGCCCCTGTGCCACTGCCGGCAGCACTTCACCCAGCGTCGGTCGATTCTGGTGCCCCGCCTCCAGCATCAGCACCTCCAGCCCCGGCGCGTGCTGGCGCAGCGTCAGCGCGGCGGCACTGCCGGCGGGGCCGCCGCCGATGATGGCAATGTCAGTGCGCACGCACGGCATAGAAGGATGCTACCACGCCCGCCGGGTTGGTGCCGCCGCCCGAGCCGGAATGCGGGATGGTGCGGATCACCGAACCGACGATCGCCGGCACTTCCAGCCGATCGGTGCTGTTCGGCCAGACCGGCACCAGCCAGCCGATATAGTCGTAGATCCACTCTTCCCCGGAGACGACGCCCTTGCCCTGGAAGCGCAGCTGCATCGGTGCGCCATAGGCAAAGCTGCCCCGCAGATCGAGCGACCAGCCCGGGCCGCCGATGGTGCCGCCGAGCTTGGCGGTCGATTTCTCCTCGATCACCAGGGTGCCTTCGCCGAACAGCAGGTCGTTGGCGGCCTTGCTGATATCGGCATCGTTGAGAAAGCTGCGATAGGTCCAGCTGCCGACGAACGGATTGGTCATGCGATGTCCCCCGAATATTCGACACAGATATATTTCGCGTTTGGCGATGGCTGGTTCGTATCCACCTGCGGATTGCGCCTGACGAAGCCCAGCTTGGACCATTCGGTCACCATCTTCAGGTCGCCCGCCAGAGTCTGCGGAATGCCGCGTGCCCAGGCGCGCAGCTGCACATCCGTGCCGACGGGGTAATAGACCTGCATCGGACGGTGGGCCGGCCACCACAGCGTCTCCCACACGCGCTGTTCCTGCGCCATCAGCGTATCGCCGACGCTGTCGGGTTCGAGCACGTTCCACGCCTCGTAGGTGACGTCGATCGTCTGGGTGGAGCATTCGTTGAAATCGGCCTGCCAGGGCAGCCCGGAAAGCTTGGTCAGGTCGCCCGGCTGGAACCCGGTCGCGAAGTTGCTCTTCTGCGAAAGGGGATCGGAGGCATAGGCGACATAGCTTTCCTCTCCCAGGCCCAGCCCCCAGCGGTTGAAGCTTTCCTGCGCGGCGGTGAGGGTGAAGCTGTACCATTCGGGATCGGCCTTGATCCGATAGGGTTCGCGCCAGATCGCCGGGTTCCGGATGATCCAGGTCACTTCGCCGCCCGGGCAGAAGGCGCCCCCCAGGCCGTTCGCCAGAACCCCCCGGTCGAGGCCGCGACCGCCGGGCACGTTCCAGCTGGCATAGGGCAGCCAGGGGTCGATCGGCGGCGCGAAGCCTTCCTCCACCTCGTCGATGAAGATGCCTGCTGCCCATTGTCGCAGCAGGAACAATTGGGTGTCGGTGAGGCGAAGGAACTTCGACACGGTCTTGTTGGTGATCGGATTGTCGCCCGCCAGCAGCGGCATCAGCGGCAGGTGATAGGTGCGCGTGGCGGGGTTGGCATCCAGCTGGAACAGGTTCTCCTCGCCGGGCTTGCGGAGCAGGTCGAACAGATACTGGCGATAGGGGCGGCCGGGATCGGTGGTCGCTTCGGCGGTTGCGGTGTCGAGCGCGCGGTCCAGCAGCGCGCCGCTGCGGAACTCGCCGACGATGCGGCGGAGCGCCGCGGCGATCGGCTCGTCCGGATCGGTGGTGCGGTCGGGCGCTTTCGGCTCCTGCCGCGACGAGGCGCGGATGGCGGCGAGCCGTACCTTGGGTGGTGCCGAGGCGGCGGCGATGCGGGCGATGATGCTGGCTACTGCCGCGTCCAGTGCATCCTTCGCCGTGGCATAGCCCGGGTCGGGCGCGGCCTCGTTGTCGGCGTGAACCTGGTGCCAGCGGACGGCGTAGGCGGCAGGCGCTTCGTCAGCCTCGGGCGGGCATACCGCCTGGACGAACGCCGCCGCCGCCGACTTCAGCTCGGCCGCTGTCGTGTCGACCAGCGCCGCATCGGCGGCACCGGGCGCAGCGGTCGCGTCCAGCAGCATGAGGTTCGGCTCCACCGCCGCGGCGAGCAGCCCGCCGCTGACGTGCGTGTCCCGCGCCCGGGCCTGTTTGCGCGCGAGTGCCGCGGGGGCGATGCGGGGCGGGATGCACAGGCGGTAGGGATCGAAGCTGCCGCGGCTGCCCTGGTTGTGAGGATAGTTGGACGAGGCGAGGATTGCCGTCAGATAGGAGAATTCGTCGGCGCGGAACAGGATCGGCCAGACGTCGCGCCAGAACCAGGGCCGATAGTCCGGGTTCCACTGCAGCGGTCCCGCCTTCCAGTGGAGCAGCGCCTTGGTGTCCGTCGGATCGATCTTCTGGGGTGCGGCGAAGGTGCCGGCGGTGCCGTACATGTCCGTGCGGTGGGCGAATTCGCGGATCGACATGTCCTCGACCACGTCGTCCAGCGTGATCATGTCGAGGATCTCGGGGGCGTAGCGCGGATAGCCGACCAGCACCCAGGCCGGATACTCCACATCGATATAGCGAGGCGACTGGGTGCGCTCGTCCATCATCACCAGCCGTGCCATCACCGGGCCGTCGGAGATGTCGTCGAACCAGCCGTCGCTATTGGCGTAGGTATCGATGCGCGGATGGCCGAAGCCCTTGAGGAACGAACCGCTATTGCCGTGACCGCCCAGCACCAGCAGTCGCCCGTCATTGTCGGTCAGCAGGTCGCCCAGCGTATCGATGTCGTTCGGCGCCATGCCGATGGGCGGGAAGGTGGTCGCATAGGCGCGGTTGGTGGTGCGGCCGAACTGCGCCTTGCGCCGCTCGGTGCAATCCACCGCCTGTGGGCCGGCATCGATGATCAGTTTCTGCCGCTCGACCGGATCGGTGATCTTCGGGTTGCGCAGCGGCGCATCCTCGGGATAGCCCGCCTCGCCCTGAAGCCCGTCAAAGGCGAACCACGCCGCCTTCTTGTTGGCGAGGTGCACACGCCACTGGATATCGATCAGCTTGCCCGAATTGCCGCCGCCCTCGACCTGGTCCCCGATCTTGAGCGGACGCCCTTCGGGATTTGTCGCATCATAGGTAAAGATCTGGAAGCGCGCCGCCTGCCGCTTGATCCGCCCCTGCGCGTCTTTGAAGTGGGTGATCGGCTTGTCGCCGAAGCCGTTGCCGTCGGCGTCGCAGTCGATCGGCAGCTGCCCCGGTTTCTCCGGTGCGATGTAGAAGCCGTCGGGACTGTCGCCGAGGCGCGCTATCCCCACGGCCGGGTGGATGCGGTACACCGACAGATCGGACATGATATTCCCCCCCGCGCGCCCTGCGGCGCTGCCTTTGGTTCAGTCGAGAAAGGTGAGCGACACGCCGTCGAGCCGCAGCAGCTCGCGATCCTCCTCGTAGGACGCGCCGATCACCACCAGGCTCACCGTCAGCTGGCTCGCGCCCTTGGCGATCAGCCGTCGCGCCGCGCGGGTCACGTCGATCCGGTGGTTGCGCGGCGTGTTCATGCTGCGACCGCGCAGGTCGAACTTGCGGTTCTCCGCTGGTGGCAGTTCGCAATGCCCGGGTCCGCCATAGCATTCTCCGTGTCCGAACACCGCCGCATAGCCGGCATAGCCATCGACGGTGAGCGGTGTCTGCGCATCGGCATCGGGGGTGTTGAGGAAGACGCGGATGAAGCAGGAGCGTGGTAGCTGCGGCACCCGGTGCAGGCGTACCTCGGCGGTGCGAAACCCCCGTTCCGGCGGCGGGACGGGAATTGCGGCGGAGACGAACCGGCCGACCGGATTGCCCAGCCCCACCGGCATCAGCGATCCGCCGCGGACATATTCATAGCCGAAGCGATACATGTCGAGCGTGTCGCGCACCGCATAGCTCCACGGCGTCAGCGCGGAATCCAGGTCGGCGGGCAGACCGTCGGGATGGTCCTGCTGCCAGCGCCACCAAAGTCGATCGATATTGGCGTGGATCGGCCAGAAGATCGGATCGTAGCTCGCCGTCAGGTTGCTGAACATGTCGCCGAACTGGGGTTCGCTGTACAGGTCGTCGCGCTGGTGGAACTTGCGCCCGGCGACGCGCACGGCGGCGTTGCGATCGGCCGGCGCTGCGCTTTTGAAGGCCGGGTTCATGCCCCCGGTCCAGATATGCATCGTGTTGTGCGGGTTCTGGTCAAGGAACCCGAAGCTGTCGACATACAGGCTGCCGCCGCCGAAATCGCGGAACGTCCGCAGGCTGGAGATCTCGTCGAGATCGCCTTGCGTCGGGTAATGATAGTGGATGACGGTGTTGATCGTGCCCGATCCGAACTCGCCGGAATAGCGCAGCGGATACCAGAGCGCATTGGCCTCGAGCAGTGCGTCGATCAGCCGCTGGCGATAGGTGCCGGTGATATACTCGGCCCCGCAGGCGGCGGTGACGGCAGCATAGATCTGTGTGGGATTGGCCCAGAGCTGCCCGACCAGCGTCTCGATTGCGGCCGGGAAGCCGTTGTCGCGCAGGAACGCGACCGAGCCTTCGGTTAGGAATGCCTTGAACGCATCCGGCAGGATCGCGCCGTTGGCAGGATCCTCGGGCTTGTAACGGGGGGCGGGGAAGTCCCACCAGGGCAGCGTCACGTCCGGGCAGAAATCCTGCAGCGCCTGCTCGAACTCGTACAGATAGACACGGTGCCAGGGCAGGAAACGCTCCCAGCCATGCTGGCAGTGGTTCTGGTGAATCAGCGCCAGATTGTTGTAGCTGCGTGCGTCGCCGGGCCATTTGTTGAGCCCGTACAGCTCGCGAAAGGCGCAGCGCAGCCGTTCCTTCTGCCCCTCGTCCAGCGCGTCCACGTCCATCCGCTGGCGCAACTCGCCCTTGGCATGGCGCCACGCTGCCGGATCGGAAACGGGCGTGAAGATCGGGCCCGGAAGTCCGGTCACCGCGACGTGCGCCTCGACGGCGACGCTCACTTCGCCCGCCAGCGCCGTCGTCTCCACCACGCCGGCGGGGCAGCCTTCGTCGATCCAGGCGGCGATCCGGGCGATGTCCTCCGCCGCGACCGGTGCGCCGCCCCAGGGCAGCCGCGGGAACTGGGTGCCGTCGAACGGGGGCTGGCCGCGCAGCCCCCGCACCAGCGCCGAGCGATCGCCGCGCCCGCCCGCCTGCGCCTTGCCGCAGCAGCTGGTGCCGTCAGGCTCGATCAGCGGCATGCCGTGCAGCCGGGCGCCGAGAAAGGCCGCCAGGCTGCCGCCCAGGATGTCGCCCGGCCCGAAGCTGCCGCCGGCAGCCGCCAGGATCGCCCGTACGTCCGCCCAGGTGAAGGGCGCCGCCGCTGCCTCGGCCGGGGCTTCCGGTGCCTCAGTGGCCATGGTGCATTCCGCCTGCGCCGGTCGCCGCATCGGTGCTGCCGACCTGATCGGGCAGGACGACCGCGACATTCTGCATCATCCCCTGGTCCTCATGGTCGAGGATGTGACAGTGGAGGACGAATTCGCCGATATAGCGCTCGTACCGGGTACGGACCTTGATCGTGTAGAGGCCCGAAAAGCCCGCCGGTAGATTGCTGTTCGGCAACAGGCTCTTGATCCACAGCGTGTCCTTCCACACGCCTTTCAACCCGGCATATTGCGGATCGGGTGGACTGCCGCCGGCATCGTCGACCGCCCCCGGCGCGCTCACATCCTTACCGTTCGGATCGAGGATCGACACGATCTGGAACGGATTGACGTGAATGTGGAAGGGGTGGCTGACGAAGTGCGACTGCATCGTCCATTCCTGCGCCTTGCCCAGCGGCAGCTTGCGATCGATCCGATTGGGGTCATAGGGCCGGACGTCCTTGGTCTGCAGCGTGTTGCCGACTTCGAACTTGGTGTCCGGCGTCGATGTGTCGATGAAGAAGGTGAGTTCCTGCGTGCCGTTGCCCGCGACCTCCGCATCGGTGATGTCCGGGTGCGGGGTGAACCGGCGCAAGCGCATCCCGGCCTTCAGGTCCTCGACCACCGCCGCCTTCACCTCGCCGGGCATCGTCTGGTCGGCGAGCGAAACCAGCTTGTCGGTGACATAGGACTTCACGTCCTTGACCGCCGTGCCCGGCGCGACATCGACCACCGCCAGCAGCTGGGTGCCGACGTCGAGCGCGTTGACCACGCCCGATTTGGGCGCCTGGGTATCGAGCACGCAGTAGCGCCCCGCCTCCGGGAACACCACCAGCGCGTCGAAGCGGTAGCCGGGCTGGAAGGTGGCGAGGCTGGTCGTCTGGGCCTGGTCCATGGTCAGGCCGTCGGCGGCGATCAGCGTGTAGGGCACCGGCGTGCCGCCGCAGCTTTCCTTGATGAACTTGGCGCCGGTCTTCGCGTCCTTGGGTACCTTCGACCCCGTCTTCAGCCGGCCCTGGCGGACCGGCACGAACTGCAGGCCGATCGTGTCGCGCACGCCCGCATGGATCATCCGCCAGCGTTCGATCTGCCCCTGGGTGGCCTTCATCGGATCGTCGGGATTGAACACCTTGCCGTTGAGGGAGGTGTAGCGGCCGGAGGCGGGCCAGCTGCCGGGCCCGAACTGATCATAGCTCTCGATCCCGCCCACATCGCCGGGATCGCAGATCCAATGGCCGGTCTTCTGGTCCACCTTGATCTTGCCCAGCTCGCCGGGCTTCGGCGCGGGGCCGCGGCAGGCATATTGTATCTGCTGCATCACCAACACCCGCTCGGGAATTGCGGTGGTGGGGATCAGCGTGTCGATATCGCCATGCGCGCTCATGCTGGGCAGGCGGCTGCCGCGGATGATCAGTGCGCCGGCCATCCCGCTCGATACCTGCAGCGCCGTCGAGCCGTGGCGGTGGGTGTGATACCAGAAGGTGCCCGAAGGATGGTCCGACGGGATGTTATACTCATAGGTGAACTTGGTCTGCGGATTGATCGACAACAGCACGTTGTCGCCGTTGCCCGCCGGGTTCACCCACAGGCCGTGCGTGTGCAGATTGGTGCCGTTGAAGCAGTGCGGCGTATCCGGCATCACGCCCTTGGCCGTGCAGCCCGGATCGCCGGGTTGCGCTCCCTGCGGTAGCTGGTTGTTGAGCAGCACGCGAACGGTGTCGCCCGGAATCGCCTCGATCGTCGGCGAGACGAACGGCGCCTTGGGATCGACCCCCTTGCCGGTGTAGCTGCGCAGGTGAACCTTGTCGTACAGCCCGGTCGTCGGGTTGTAGAGCTGGCTGTCGGTATAGACGATCGTCAAGTCGAGCAGCCGGTCGCCGCGCGGTGGCTGCGAATTGCCATCGAGTGGCTGTGCCATGGCAAGGGCTGTCGTGACCGGCTTGGCGACGGGTGTTCGCGCATCCTGCAATACCGGCGGATTGGTGATCTGTGCTGCCGCCGTACCGGAAAGAAGGATCGCTGCACTGCCGCCAAAAGACTTGCTGATACGGCGCAGCATATTCGGACGTACAACCATTCAACGCCTCCCCTCGTTGACTGATGATTCCCTATGCAGCGACCATGCACCTGTCGTGTAGGATTGTCTATTACATTATTTCGGAAGGGCTCTGTATTGTCTTCGTAAAGGACGCAGTTCTACCAATATGGAGGCAATGTACCCGCGAAATTGGTGGGAGGCATGCTTTGTAATAGTTTATGGATGGTCTTGGTCGCAGCTCGACGGAACTGAGGAGGCGCGGGCATCCTCACCCCGACGGGAGTTCAGTGTCGCTGCTTGGCCTGCGCATCCCGGGCGCCGGCGGGACGCAGCACGAGGAGGGAGACGCCCTGTCGCGGCAGGCGGAAGCGCAGCGTGGTGCCGGCCTTGCCGGCGCGGATGGGCTCGGGAGGCGCCTCGACGGTCGCCAGCGCTGCCGCCTTGAGCAGGGTTGCCCGCTGCGCGTTGGTGGGCGCGATCGGCGCGCCCATGGCCTGCCACGCGGCGAAGGCGTTCGAATGGGCCGCATCGATTCGATAGTGGACCAGCGCCGCGCCGCGGGCGAGCGCAGGGGGCAGGCCGGCAAGCTTCACCGTCACGTCCGCATCCGCGCCGGCCACATCGTCGTCATGATAGTGCCAGACGAGGATCGACAGCGTCTGCCCGTCGAGGCTGGCGACGCTGCCGATGTCCGGCTCCGCGCGGACGCCCTGGCCGAGAACCGTGTCGAGCGGCAGCTGACGATTCGATACCGCGCGGACGTAGCGGCCGTGCATTTTGGCGAACAGCTTGAACAGGTTCATCACCGGCAGGTCGATCCCACCCGAGGTGAGCTGGCGGAAGCCGGCAAAGGGCGCCTGGTCCTCGAACTCAAAGGCCCAGGACAGCACGCCTTCCAGCTTCAGCCCGCGTCGCGCGGCGAGTGCGCGGAGGCGGGGAAAGGTGGCAGCGGTGTAGCTCGAATACATGGTGCCGTTGCGATAGGCATTGGCCGGGCCCTGGCAGGCGGCGCAGCCCTCGGGATCGGATTCGCCGATGATGATGGGTTTGGTGCGGCCGACCGGATCGGCGGCGATCCGCGCGAACTCGCGATCGGCGGCGCGCAAATGGGTGTTCAGGCCCATGCGGACATGGCTGCCCTGTGCGTCCTGCACGACGACCGGCTGGCCCTTGGCGTGGAAGGACAGGAAGTCGGTGGGCGTGCCCGCCGCATGCACATGGGCGAGAAAGGCGGTGAGGAAGTCATCGCCCGCGCCCGCGCTGTCGGGTCCGCCGACCCGTGCCTCGGGCAGGGCGCGCCGCACCCCCCGAATGGCGGCATCGTGGAGGCGGAAGAACTCCTCGCGCGTGCCGCCCCAGTAATATTGCGGCAGGTTCGCCTCGTTCCACGTCTCGAAATACCAGGTGGCGACTTCGGCGCGGCCATAGCGGTCGATGCAGTGGCGCACCCATTCGAAGATCAGCGCTTCCCATTTGGCATAGTCGCGCGGCGGATAGGCCCAGCCGGTGCGCAGATCGCCGCTGCCCGGGCGCCAGTCATGCTGATAGGGCTGGGGCCTTGTCGACATCGCTTCGGGCATGAACCCCAGTTCGACATAGGGCCGCACCCCGCGCGCCCGATAGGTGTCGAAGATGCGGTCGACGATCGTCCAGTCGTAGATCGCGCGTCCCTCCGCATCCTCGCGGTAGATGCCGGTCGAGCCCCATTTGAGCGCCGGGGTGCCGTCGCCCGAGGTGAACAGGTTGTGCGCGCGGAAATAGACCTGGTCCGGGGCGAGGGCGCCCAGCGTCGCCAGCGTCGTGCGGCCGTCCTTCATCGTCGCGTAATTTGGCTCGTCGGCGCCGAAGAAGCGCCAGATCGACTCGACCGGGCCCTCATCGCGCGCGGCGTCGACCGCGATCGTGACGGGGATGGGCGCGGGATCTGGCTGCGCAGCGGCGATGCCGGGCACCAGGAGCGCGGCAGCGGCGAGGGTGCGGGAAAATCGCGTCACCTGGCGGTCTCCAGCGGCACGATCCGGCCGCCTTTCATCACGAACCGTACGGTGCGCACCGCCGCGATGTCGCGCGTGGGGTCGCCGGCGACGGCGACGAGGTCGGCCAGCAGGCCGGGCTTCACCGCGCCCAGCCGCTCGGCTTGGCCGGACCAGCGGGCGTTGCCCGAGGTTGCCGCGATCAGCACCTCGGCCGGGCGCATGCCGGCGGCGGCGAGCAGCACCATCTCTCGGGCATTGTCGCCGTGCGCGTAGACGCCGACATCGCCGCCCATGCAGATCGGCACGCCGGCCTTGAGCGCGAGGCGGAAGCTCTCGCGATTGATGCGCACGGCGGCGGGCGCGGGCTCGGCGCCGTTCCAGCCTCGGTAGCGCGCGGTGGCATCCGAGGCGGCGAGTGTCGGGCACAGCGCGATCTTCTTCGCGGCCATCGCGGCGAAGATCGCGGGCGTGCCGCCATAGCCATGCTCGATCGTGTCCACGCCCGCCTCGATCGCGCGGCGCATCCCCTCGGCGGTCGCGGCATGCACCGCCACCGGGCGGCCGGCATCGTGCGCGGCGGCGACTGCGGCCCTGATCTCTTCGAGGCTCAGCGTCGCGCGGCTGTCTTCGCCGGGGCGCCAGCGATAGTCGGCGTACAGCTTGATCCAGTCGGCTCCGGCGGCGATCTGGCGGCGCACCGCGGCGACCATCTGGTCGGGGCCGGAGACTTCCTCGGCGCCCTGCGGCACCGCGACGCCGGGCTCGAAGCCCTTGGGGCCATAGGCGCCGAGCGCGACGATGGCGCGGGTCGCCACCTGCAGGCGCGGTCCCTCGACGATACCCTGGTCGATCGCCGCCTTCAGGCCGACATCGGCGTAGCCGGCGCCTTCGGTGCCGAGATCGCGCAGGCTGGTGAAGCCCGCGTGCAGCGTCGCGCGCGCCTGCGCCACCGCGCGGGCGGTTCGCAGCGCGAGGGACTCGTGCAGCACCTGATCGTTCCAGCTCGTCTCGTTATAGGGGTGGAGGAAGAGGTGGGCATGGCCCTCGATCATGCCGGGCATCAGCGTGGTCCCGTCGAGCGGGATCACGGTGGCGTTGGCCGGGACAGGGAGGTCGGGGCCCACCGCGACGATCCGGTCGCCGCGCACCAACACCTGCCAGCCGGCATGGCGCTCGCCGTCGAGGCCGTCGAACACCGCGGCGGGCTTGAGCAGGAAGGCGGCGGGTTCTGCCTGCTGCGCCGTCGCCGTGGCGCCCAGTGCCAGCGCGGCAAGGACCGCCAACCAGTGCTTGGCCATCTGCTCCCCCTCTTCTAGTCTGCGCCCATGGATACGCTGATCGGGCGCACGCGCAATCCGTTGCTTCTGTTGGCTTTGCTCGGCGCGACCGCCGCCGCGCCGGATCCGGAGCGCACCCGCTGGCGGGCGCAGGCAGACCGCGTGACGATCACCCGCGACGATTGGGGTATCCCCCATATCCGCGGCAAGAGCGATGCCGATGCGGTGTTCGGCATGATCTATGCCCAGGCCGAGGATGATTTCCCCCGGATCGAGGCGAATTATCTCACCGCGCTGGGCCGCACCGCCGAGGCGGAGGGCGAGGGCGCGCTCTGGGCCGATCTGCGCCAGCGGCTGTTCGTCGATCCGGAGCAGCTGAAACAGGACTATGCCCGCAGCCCGGCGTGGCTGCAGGCGCTGATGCAGGCCTGGGCGGACGGGCTGAACTTCTATCTGGCGACGCATCCGCAGGTAAAGCCCAAGGTGCTGACGCGCTTCGAGCCGTGGATGGCGCTGAGCTTCACCGAGGGCAGCATCGGCGGCGACATCGAACGCATCTCGCTGAGCGATCTCAAGACCTTCTATGGCACCCCCACGCCGCCCACGCCCGAGGAGCAGGGCAGCGTGCCGCGCGAGCCCAGCGGCTCCAACGGCATCGCGATCGCGCCGAAATTGACGGCGGATGGCCGCGCGCTGCTGCTGATCAACCCGCATACCAGCTTCTACTTCCGCTCCGAGGCGCAGGTGACCAGCGATGCGGGGCTGAATGCGTACGGCGCGAGCACCTGGGGCCAGTTCTTCATCTACCAGGGCTTCAATGCCAAGGCCGGGTGGATGCACACTTCCTCCACGGTCGACAATGTCGATGCCTTTGCCGAGCGGATCGTGCGGGCGGGCGCCGGCTGGGCCTATCGCTATGGCAAAGAGATGCGGCCGGTGGCGGCGCGGGTGGTGACGCTGCGCTATCGCAAGCCCGACGGCACGATGGGCGAGCGGCGCTTCACCACCTGGCGCACGCATCACGGGCCGATCGTCGCGGCGAAGGACGGGCGCTGGATCGCCACCGCGTTGATGTGGCGGCCGGTGCCGGCGCTGGAGCAGAGCTTCCTGCGCACCAAGGCGACCGACCTCGCCGGCTATCTGCAGGTCGCCGAGCGCAAGGCCAATTCCTCCAACGACACGCTGTTCGCGGATTCGAAGGGCGAGATCGCGTTCCTGATGCCGCAGTTCATGCCGGTGCGCGACGATCGCTTCGACTATACGCGGCCCGTCGACGGCAGCGATCCGGCGACCGACTGGAAGGGGCTGCACACGCTCCTCAGCCTGCCGAGCGTGCTCAACCCCAAGGTCGGCTGGGCGCACAACACCAATGACTGGCCGTGGAGTGCTGCGGGGCCGGACAGCCCCAGGGCCAGGGACTATCCGCGCTACATGGACCAGGTGGGCGGCAACGCGCGCGGCGTGCATGCGGACCTGCTGCTCACCGGCAAGCGCGGCTGGACGGCCGAGCGGCTGCGCGCGGCAGCGTTCGATCCCTATCTGCCCGCCTTCGCCAGGCTCGTGCCGGAACTGGTGGCGGCATGGCGCGCGTTGCCGCTAAGCGATCCGCGACGGGCGGCGCTGGCCGAGCCCGTGGCGGTCCTGGCGGGATGGGACCATCGCTGGAGCGCGGACTCGGTGGCCACCAGCCTCGCGGTGTTCTGGGGTGACCAGCTGTGGCGCGAGGTGGGCAGCTTCGCGCAGGCCGAGCGGATGAACGTGCCGGACTTTATCGCGGCAAAGGTCGATGCCCCGACGCGGCTCGCGGCGCTGTCGGCAGTGGTCGACCGGCTGACGCGCGACTTCGGTACCTGGCGCGCGCCCTGGGGGCAGATCAACCGCTTCCAGCGGCTCGACGATGCGCTCCAGCCGCATTTCGACGATGCGAAAGCCTCGGTGGCGGTGCCGTTCACCTCGGCGCAATGGGGCAGCCTCGCCTCGTTCGGGGCGAAGACCTGGCCGGGCACGAAGCGCTATTACGGCACCAGCGGCAACAGCTTCGTGGCGGTGGTGTCGTTCGGCCCGCGCGTCTCCGCCCGCGCGGTGATGGCCGGCGGGCAGAGCGGCGAACCGGCCTCGCCGCACTTTGCCGACCAGATCGATCGCTATGCCAGCGGCGATCTGCGCAAGGTCTATTTCTACGCGGACGAACTCGCCGGGCATGTCGAGCGTCGCTACCGGCCGGGCCGGTAACGACGCTCGCGTACGTCAGGCGCGGAGCTGCTTCACCGCGTGATCCGCGGCGCGCATCGTCAGTGCCATGAAGGTGAGCGAGGGGTTCACGCACGATGCCGACGCCATCTGCGCGCCGTCGGTGACGTACAGGTTCGGCGCATCATGCGCCTGGCTGAAGCTGCCCAGCACCGAGGTCCGCGGATCCGCGCCCATCCGCGCGCCGCCCATTTCATGGATCGCGTCGCCAGGTACATGGTCGCCCTCGCTGCTCTTCACGTTCTGGAGGCCCGCCGCGCGCAGCATCGCCTCGCCCTGCACGCGGGCGTCGGCGATCAGCCGCAGCTCGTTTTCGCGGAAGGTCACGTCGAAGCGCATCAGCGGCACCCCGAAGCGGTCGACCTTGCTCGGGTGCAGCGAGACACGATTGTCCTTGTAGGGCAGGCATTCGCCGAACGCGCCCATGCTGAACTTCCAGGGCCCGTAGCGGCGCATGCCGTGCTTCATCGCGGCGCCGAAGCCGACCGGCGCCGCAGGCTCGCGCCGCGCACTGCCCTGATAGCCATAGCCGCGCCGGAACCCCACGCCCTCTTCGCCGTCCAGGTTGCGGAAGCGGGGGATATAGACGCCGCCGGGGCGCCGGCCATATTCGATCAGGTCGGTCATGCCCGGGATCTCGCCCTCCACGCCGACGCGGAAGATGTGATCCATCACATAACGGCCCAGCGTGCCGCTGCTGTCGAAATGGCTGCGCTCGCTGCCGGGCGCGCGCGAATTGAGCAGGATCTGGTTCGAGCCCATCGCCGAGGCGCAGAGGAACACCAGGTCCGCCTGCACCACCTGCGCCTGGCCGGTCTTGGCATCGACATAGCGCACGCCGGTGACGCGCTTCTTCGCCGCATCATATTCGATGCTGGTCACCACCGCGTCCGACTGGAGCGTCAGCCTGCCGGTGGCGCGGGCGGCGGGGAGGGTGACGGCTTGCGTCGAGAAATAGGCGCCGAACGAGCAGCCATTGCCGCACTGGTTGCGGAACTGGCACTTGGTGCGGCCCTGGTCGGGCTTGTCCTCGGTCATGTTCGACAGGCGGGTGTGGATCAGCTTGCGGCCCGGGAACTTGGCTTCCAGCTGACTCTTCAGCCACTTCTCGGCGACGTTCATCGGCATCGGCGGCTGGAAATTGCTGTCCGGCAGATAGGGCAGATTTTCCCGCGAGCCGGAGACGCCGATATAGTCCTCGACGCGGGCGTACCAAGGTGCGAGATCGTCATAGCCGATCGGCCAGGCGCCATCGACGCCCTCGCGCTGGTTCGCCTCGAAATCCTGCGGGCTCCAGCGGAAGCTCCAGCGGCCCCAAATCAGCGATTTGCCGCCCACCGCGCCGGGGCGGATCCAGTAGAATTTGCTGCCCTCGTCAAAGGCATAGGGGTTCAGCCGATCGTTGTTGTAGAAGCCCATGTTGCTGGGCTGCACATAGCCGCGCTTGGCGATGAAATAGTCGCGCTCCTGCAGGCCCTTGGGCATGACGTTGCGCGCCGGCACGTCATAGGCGGGCTTACCGTCGTACGGATAGTCCTCGCCATGCTCGACCATGCGGCCGCGATCGAGCATCAGCACGCGAAGTCCCTTCTCGGTGAGTTCTTTCGCGGCAAATCCGCCGCTGACGCCCGAGCCGATCACGATCGCGTCGAACCTGTTGGTTGCAGCCATGATGTTCCCTCTCCAAGGGATGGTTATTTGGTCAGAAGCGCAGCGTCTGCAGCGTCTTGAAGCTGGTGGTGATGTCCGGAAGATAGGGCGCGGGCGCCTGATCGTTCTCGACGTAGAAATGGCGCACGCCCGCGCTCGCCCTGCGCTTGAACAGCGCGGCGAAATCGATCGTGCCGGTGCCGACCGCGGCCATGCTGCCATCGGCCCGCATGTCCTTGACGTGATACGAATAGAGGCGCGTGTTCAGGCGATCGATCAGCGCGGCGAGGTCCTGGCCCGCGCGCTTCGCCCAGTAGAGGTCGAGCTCGACCTTCACCAGCGCGGGATCGGTTTCCTTGAGCAGTCGGTCGTAGAGGCTCACGCCACCGGGCTTGGTGGTGAACTCGAAATCATGGTTGTGATAGGCGAAGCCGATGCCGGCCTGCTTGAGCTGCGTGGCGAACTTGGTGAAGTTCGGCACCGCGCCGCTCCAGCCGGCTTCGGTGCGATATTGGTCGGTCATGTAGGGCAGCACCACGGTCTGCGCGCCGAGCGTGCGCGCCATCGTCACCGACTTGTCGAACTGGCCGAGCAGCGCGTCGTAGCCGATGTGCAGCGAGGGGCAGCGCAGGCCCGCCTTTTCCATGGCCCGGCGGAGCATCGCCGGGTCCATGCTGTCATAGCCGCCCCCGCCGAACTCGACCTCGCGATAGCCGATCTTCGCGATCGCCTCGAGCGTGCCGGCGGGATCCTTCTGGAAGATGTCGCGCACGGTGTAGAGCTGGATGCCCACCGCCTGGATCCGGGCGGCGTGCGCGGCCGGCACCAGGCGGCCCATCACGGCAAGGGTGGTGGCGCTGCCCGCGCCGGCGAGCAGAGTGCGACGATCGAGCATCATGCGCTGTACACCTTGTTGACCTGAGCATAGGGGAAGGCGCCGTTATACTCGCCCGGCACCGGCAGATATTCGCGTTCCTGGGTGATGCCGATCTCCGAGGTGTAGTAGCCGGTGATCACCAGCTGGCGGAACGCCTCGAAGAAGGTCTTGCCGCCGGGGAAGCCCCCGTTCATCGCCAGGGTGAGCAGCGCATCCTGCTGCTCGGGCGTCGCCTTGTCGGCGGCGACCTTATGGTCCTGCTGCGACCGTGCCTCGAGCGCGTCGAGTCCGGCGAGGATCGGCACGCGATCCGTGGGCGATGCCCAGTCGGCGAGCAGCTTCTCGATGAAGTCCGGCACGCCCGCGGCGATCGCGCCCGGCGTATCGGTGGTGGGGATCACCCGCTCGCTGAGCGCGGTCATCAGCGCGCGCTGGGCGGGGCTGAACACGGCGACGCTGGGCGGTCCATCGGGGATCAGCTGTGCGGCCGTCATCTGCGCGGCGCGGGCGAGCGGCGCGAACACGCTGGTGCCGAACAGGGCGAGCACGCCGGTGAGCGCGGCGCGGCGATCGATCCTCATTTGCCTTCTCCGGGAAGATCCTGGGCGATCGCGCGCTCCGGCAGCGGACGCACCCAGATGTTGCGGAACGAGACGGGTGAATCATGGTCCTGCAGCTGGATCGGCAGCGCATCGGCATGCGCCTCGTAGCTGGCCACCTTGCGCCAGATGGTGGTCCCGAGCATCGCCTGATGGTTCTGCACCAGCACGCCGTTCAGGAACGCGGTGATATAGGCCGGGCGCAGCAGCTTGCCGTCGGCGGCGAAGCGGGGGCGTTCGAAGACGATATCGTAGCTCTGCCACGCGCCGGGCTTGCGCGAGGCGTTGGCGAGCGGCGGCTTCCAGCCATAGACCGCACCGACCGTGCCGTCGGCATAGGTGGGGTTCTGATAGCCGTCGAGGATCTGGATCTCGTAGCGCTGCATGAACCAGATGCCGCTGTTGCCGCGATCCTGCGAGTTCTTGGTCGGCGGGGTGGGCGAGCGGAACTCGAGATGCAGCTGAACGTCGCCGAAGCTCTGCCTGGTGATCAGCGCGTTCTCGCCGCCGCTGCTGGCGCGGCTGGGTACGGTGAGCACGCCGCCCTCGACCGGCCAGGCCTTGCGCTGCGCCGTCCAGGCATCGAGCGAGCGGCCGTCGAACAGCACGATCGCATCCGACGGCGCGCCGCCGGGCCGGGCGGCGGGGGTGACGACATCGGGGGCGGGGCGGTCCGAGTCATGGACGTGCCAGTTCCCGCCCGGCAGCGTCGGCGTATCCTTGAAGCCCGGTTTTTCCTGCGCGGCTGCGGGCGTTGCAGCCAGTGCCGCCAGGCCGGCGAGCAGCAGGGTGCTGCGTTTCGACATCGCTCTCTTCCCCTTCAGCCGGCGTCGATCGTGCGATAGGCGGCGATCAGCCGCTCCTCGCCCGCGCGCCCGGCCACCGAATTGCCGTGTTCCATGCCAATCACGCCGGCATAACTCTTCGCCCGCAGCCAGCGGACGATATTGGCGTAGTTCACCTCGCCCGTGCCCGGCTCCTTGCGGCCCGGATTGTCGCCGAACTGGATATAGCCGATCTCGCTCCAGCACATGTCGAGCGTCGGGATCAGGTTCCCGGACTGGATCTGCTCGTGGTACAGATCGGCGAGGACCTTGACGCCTGTGCTGTTCGCCCCGCGTGCCACCGCAAACCCTTGCGCGATGCTCTGCATGTAGACGCCCGGATGGTTGGTGCGGGTGTTGAGCGGCTCCATCACCAGCGCGAACCCGTGCGGTGCGACGATGTCGCCGGCGCGGCGCATCGTGTCGATCACCCGCGCGGTCTGGATGTCCAGCGGCACCTTGGGATCGAGGAAGCCGGTGACCACCGTTACCCGCGTGGCGTTCAGCCGCTTGGCAACGT
Source organism: Sphingomonas elodea ATCC 31461 (assembly GCF_000226955.1). GTDB lineage: Bacteria > Pseudomonadota > Alphaproteobacteria > Sphingomonadales > Sphingomonadaceae > Sphingomonas > Sphingomonas elodea. Next base: position 6,939 of record NZ_AGFU01000025.1, on the reverse strand, counting down.
CGATCGAGGCACGGATGTCCGCCAGGAACGCGTCGCGCTCGGCGCCGTCGTTCGCACCCAGGATCGGGCGGGACTGTGCCCATTTCGGCATGGCGGCGACGAACACGCCCATCTTCATGCCGCGGCTGGACAGCGCCTTGGCCATCGCCACCTGCTCGTCGATCGGGCGGCTCGCGGCCTCGTTGTCCTCCCAGGCGGTGAAGCCCTGGTCGGCGGCGAAGGCGATCTGCTCCAGCCGATTGCCGCGGCTGGCGAAGCTGCCCTCGTGCGGCGCGAAATGAAGCGAGAAGCGCGCCGCGTTCGACTGGCCGCGCGCGGCGGAGGCGGCGATCAGCGGCGCTGCTGCGGCGCCGGCCAGCACGGAGCGGCGCGACACGCTCATTTGCCGCCCACCGCCTTGAGGTACGCGATGATCTGCGCGCGCTTGGCGGGATCGGCCATGCCGATCGGCATGCGGGTGCCCGGCACCTTCTTCATCGGCGCGGTCAGGAACTGGTCGAGCGTCGTGGGATCCCAGCTCAGCTTCGCATTCTTCAGCGCGGTCGAATAGCTGAAACCGGGCGCCGAGGCGGCGGGCCGGCCGACCACGCCGTTCAGATTGGGGCCGACGCCGTTCTTGCCGCCCTTTTCGACGGTGTGGCACGCCTTGCACGCGGCGAAGGCCGGCGGCGCGGCCGTCTGCGCCCAGGCAGGCGCGGACGCCGTCAGCGCCGCGGTCGCGGTAAGGGCCATCCAGAGTTTCATGCACGCTCTCCGTTGGGAATGTCGGTCCATTTGTGATCGCCGGTGGCGTTGGCGATCATCGCCTCGACGAACGCCATCGTCCGCAGGCCATCCGCGACGCCGGGCACTTGGGCCTCGGCATCGCCGCGCAGCAGCGCCGCGAAGCCGCGATAGAGGTTGGCGAACGCCTCGATATAGCCTTCGGGATGCCCGGCCGGGGTGCGGAGCAGGGGGGTAGCGCTCGCCCCCAGGCCGGGCCCGCCCGCGCGAAGGATCTCCGCGGGGCGATCGATCCAGCGCAGGGTGAGCGTGTTCGGCTCCATCTGCGTCCAGTCCAGCCCGCCGCGCTCGCCATGGATGCGCAGGCGCAGGCCGTTTTCCTCGCCTGCGGCGACCTGCGTCGCCTTCAGGACCCCACGCGCACCGCCCTCGAAGCGGAGCAGCGCGCTCACGTCGTCATCCAGTCGCCGGCCGGGGACATGGGTGGCAAGCTCGGCGGACAGGCGTTCCACGCGCAGGCCGGAGACCAGCTCGGCCAGATGGAAGGCATGGGTGCCGATGTCGCCGAGGCAGCCGCCGATGCCTGCACGGGCCGGATCGGTGCGCCACTCGGCCTGTTTGTTGCCTTTGGTGTCCAGCGGTGCGCTCAGCCAACCCTGGATATATTCCACCTGCACCAGCCGGATCGCGCCGAAATCGCCGCGGGCGACACGGGCGCGCGCCTCCTCGACCAGCGGATAGCCGCTATAGGTGAAGGCGAGCGCGAAGCGCTTGCCGCTGTCGCGCGCGGCGGCGGCGATGGCGCGGGCCTCGTCGCCGTTCATCGCCATCGGCTTTTCGCAGAAGACGTGGAAACCGGCGTTCAGCGCGGCGATCGCGACGGGGGCGTGAAGATGATTGGGGGTGACGATCGCCACCGCGTCGATGCGCTCCGCTTCGGGCCGCGCCGCTTCGCCCGCGAACAGCGCGTCATAGGTCGCATAGACCCGCGCCGGATCGAGCCCGAGCAGGTCGCCGGTGCGCGCGTTCTTGCCCGCATCGGTGCTGAACGCGCCGGCGGCCAGCCGCCAGTCGCCGTCGAGCGCGGCGGCCATGCGGTGCACGGCGCCGATGAACGCGCCTTCGCCGCCGCCGACCATGCCGAGTTTCAGCGGGTGCCGGATCATGCCTCCGCGCTTCCCAATCCCAGCACGCTGCGGATCGCGCCCTTGTCGACGCCGCTCGACGCGAAATCGTCGAACGCGCGACCCGTGACGCGGATGATATGGTCGCGGATGAACGGGGCGCCTTCGCGGGCGCCGTCCTCGCTGTTCTTCAGCGCGCATTCCCATTCGATCACGGCCCAGCCGCGATAGCCATATTGGGCAAGCTTGCTGAAGATACCGACGAAATCGACCTGGCCGTCGCCGGTCGAGCGGAAGCGGCCGGCGCGGTTCACCCAGCTCTCATATCCGCCATAGGCGCCACTGCGCCCGGTCGGGTTGAACTCGGCGTCCTTCACGTGGAAGCACGAAATCCGCTCGTGATAGCGATCGATGAAGTCGAGATAGTCGAGCTGCTGCAGCACATAATGCGACGGATCGAACAGAATGCGCGCGCGGGGGTGGTGGTTCACTGCTTCCAGGAAACGCTCCCACGTCGCGCCGTCATGGATGTCCTCGCCGGGATGGATCTCATAGGCGCAGTCGACGCCGGCCTCCTCGAACACGTCGAGGATCGGCAGCCAGCGGCGGGCGAGTTCGGCGAAGGCCTCCTCGACCAGTCCCGCCGGGCGCTGCGGCCAGGGATAGACATAGGGCCAGGCAAGCGCGCCCGAGAAGGTGGCGTGCGCCTTCAGCCCCAGTCGGGCGCTGGCGCGGGCGGCGAGCTTCACCTGCTCCACCGCCCAGGCCTGGCGCTCGGCGGGCTTGCCGTGGAGCGCGGCCGGCGCGAAGCCGTCGAACAGCGTGTCGTACGCCGGGTGGACCGCGACCAGCTGGCCCTGCAGGTGCGTCGAAAGCTCGGTCGGCTGGATGCCGAACCTGTCGAGCCGGGCACGGAGATCGTCGCAATAGGCCTGGCTCTCGGCCGCCTGTTTCAGGTCGATCAGGCGCGGGTCGCAGGGGATCTGCACGCCGACATAGCCGAGCCCGGCGGCCCATTCGGCCAAATGGTCCAGCGTGTCGAACGGCGCGGTGTCGCCGAGAAACTGGGCGAGGAAGATGCCGGGGCCCTGCATCGCGGTCATGCGCGTGCCTCCTTGGCGTTGTTCTTGAAGGTGAACTGGAACAGCAGCGCGATCACCGCTGCGGCGATGGCCGGGTACCACCACATATGCTGCCAGTCGGCGATCGTCGGCGTGACCGGCAGCTGGGCATAGAGCAGCCCGCCGATCTGCGAGCCGAGCAGCATGCCGACGCCATAGGTGAACAGCGTCAGCATGCCCTGCGCCTGGGCGTTGACGCCCTTGGGCGTCGCGATCGTGCCGGTATAGATCGCGCCGGCGACGAAGAAGAAATCGTAGCACACGCCGTGCAGCGCGACGCCGAGATAGATCGCCCAGATCCCCGCGCCGCCGTCGCCGATCGCGAACAGCGCGTAGCGCAGCGCCCAGGCGATCATGCCGACGAGCAGCAGCGGCTTCACCCCGAAGCGGCGATAGAGCCAGGGCATCGAGAACATGAAGACCAGTTCGGACATCTGGCCGATCGCCAGCGTGCCGCCGACATTCTCGATCCCCGCCGCACCCACATAGGGCGAGGCATAGGCATAATACATCGCCAGCGGGATCGAGATCAGTGTCGCGCAGAGGATGAAGATCAGGAACGAGCGGTTGCGCATCAAGCCGAAGGCTTCGGTGCAGAACACCTCGGCGATCAGGCTGTTGCCCTGCGGCGCATCGGGCTGAACGTTGGGCAAGGTGATGCTGTACAGGCCGAGCGCGATCGAGGCGACGCCGGCGATCTGGAAGATCTGGGGGCTGGCGGACAGGCCCGCCCACCCGACGATCAGCCCCGCCACGATCCAGCCGAGCGTGCCGAAGGCGCGGACGAAGGGAAAGCGATCGACGCGCTCGCCGAAGCTCTTCAGCGCGATCGTGTTCGCCAGGCCCACGGTGGGCATGTAGAGGATCATGTAGCCGAGCAGCAGCCAGACGAAGCTGGCACCGTGCTCGGGCGTGAGCAGCGTCGGCAGCACGAACAGCAGCACGCCGCCGACGAGGTGGAGCACCACCATCAGCATCTTGGGGCTGAGGAACCGCGCCGCGGCCATGCCGAGCAGGAAGGATCCGACGATCGACGCGATCGGGCCTACCGAAAAGGCGTTGGCGATCAGGCTGCCGAGGCCGACGGTCTGCATCACCAGGCCGAGCGTGACGTTCCACGCCCCCCAGACGAAGAATTGCAGGAACATCAGCGCGCTGAGGCGTCCCGTGAGCAACCCCGAACTTGGCTGTGCGCCCTGCGCGACGAAACCTTCAGCAGCGACCATGCGCGCCCTCTCCCTGGATGCGGCGTTGCCGCCGTTCGAATCGCAGCCTATGCACACGGAGTAATGATGTAAAGGATTACATCGTCGGGGCTCGACACGGTTCGCCGCAAGCGACAAAGAGATCTGCATGACGACGATTATCGAGGTCGCCGCGGCCGCGGGCGTTTCCACCGCCACGGTCTCGCGTGTGCTCAGCCAGCCCGGGCGGGTGGCGGAGGCGACGCGGCGACGCGTACTCGAGGTCGTCGAGGCGCTGGACTATCGGCCGAACGTCGCCGCGCGGACGCTGCGGACGCTGCGTGCCGCCAAGATCCTGCTGACCGTGCCGGACATCTCCAACCCCTTCTTCGCCAGCGTCATCCGCGGCGCCGAGGAAGCGGCGCGCGACGCCGGCTATGCCGTGGTGCTGGGCGACACGCGCCACGATCCGGAGGTGGAGGATCAATATGCCGAGATGCTGTTGCGCCGCGAGGTCGACGGGCTGGTCTTTCTCGGCCACCGGCTGCCGGCCAGCCTGGAGGCGCTGGTCGCGCGGCAGGGGGCGGCGGCGCCGATCGTCAACGGCTGCGAGTACAGCCCGGAACTCGGCGTGCCGAGCGTGCATATCGACAATGCGGCGGCCAGCGCCGACGCGATCGCGCATCTCGTCGAACTCGGCCATCGTGCGATCGGCGTGATCACCGGGCCGCCGATCAGTCCGATCAGCCGCGATCGCCTCGCGGGCGCAGTGCGCGCCGTCGCGCGACACGGCATGGCGGCGCACCTGGAGCTGTACGAGGGCGATTACGGCGCGGAGTCCGCGCATCGCGGCGCGCAGGCGCTGCTGGCGAAGGGCGTCACCGCGATCTTCTGCTTCAGCGACGAGATGGCGCTGGGGGCGATGAGCGCGGTGAGCATGGCGGGCCTGTCCTGCCCCGGCGACGTTTCGGTGATGGGCTTCGACGATCTGCCCCTCGCGCGCTTCTTCCACCCCGCGCTCACCACCATCGCCCAGCCGAAGGGCATGATCGGGCAACGTGCCGTGGAACTGCTGGTCGGTATCCTGGCCGGCGCGGAGCCGGCCGGGCAACAGGTGACGCTGGCGCACGAACTGATCCGCCGGGCGAGCACGGGCCCCGCGCCGAACGCCCGGTAACACGACGCGCGATCCGCCCTCGGCACCTGCATCTGCGGTGGCGCGCAACCAAATGGCCGCTCGGCCCTTTGATGCGCCGCAATCGAAAGGGGCCCGGGATGAAGCGTGGAAACTGGCGGGCGGGGCAGGCGGCCCTGTTCGCATTCATGGCGATGGCGATGGCGGGGCCGGCGCTGGCCCAGCAGGTCGATGTCGGCGCGCCGCCGCCGCCTGCCGACGAGATCGACACCCCCAAGCCCGATGCCACCCGGCAGGATGCCGGCGCCGGTCCGCGCGCCGATACCCAGCGCCGCGTCCGCAGCCATCTTCTGCACCCGCGCGATCCCTCACCCTCATCGCTGGCCGGTGACACGCAGCGTTCGCCGCCGCCGGGGCTGATCGGCGACTGGCAGGAAATCCGCACCCGGCTGGGCGCGCGCGGCATCGGCCTGTCGGCGCGCTATGCATCGGAGACCGCGTATAATTTCACCGGCGGGGATCGCCGCCTGGTGGCCGAAACCGGCCAGTTCGATGTCGGCGCGCTGCTCGACCTCGACAAGCTGGTCGGCTGGGGCGGGGCGGCGCTCCAGACCACCGTCACCTGGCGACGCGGCATCGACCTGACGACCACCGCGGGCCTCGATACGCTCCAGCAGGTGCAGGAAGTCTATGGCCGTGGCCAGACGGTCCGCCTGACGCAGTTCTGGCTGCAGCAGAAGCTGGGCGACAAGGTGGAAGTGAAGCTGGGCCGCACCAATCCCGGAGAGGACTTCGCGGTGTTTTCCTGCCATTTCCAAAACCTCAGCTTCTGCGGCGCGCAGCCGGGCAATCTGGCGGGCGATTATTGGTACAACTGGCCGGTCAGCCAATGGGGCGCGAACGTTCATGTCGACGTGGCGCCCGGCGTCTATGTGCAGGGCGGCGCCTATGAGGTGAACCCGCGCAATCTGGAGAATGATTTCTTCATCGGCCATTTCAAGGGCGCGACGGGCGTCCTGCTGCCCGCGGAGATCGGCTGGACGCGTGGCGGCGACCAGGGAGGGGTCGGCTCGTACAAGCTGGGCGGCTGGATCTCGACCGCGGACGGCGACGATCTGGTGCGCGACGTCAACCGCCGGCCGCGTGCGGTGACCGGGCTCGCGCCGCTCCAGCGCTCCAGCCGCTACGGCATGTTCGCCAGCGTGCAGCAGCAGCTGACCGGCAGCTCGAAGGACGGGCGCGCGCTGACCGGCTTCAGCATGTTCGCCAACGTCACCGTCGCCGATCGCGCTACGACGCTGACCGACAACCAGGTGTCGCTGGGCCTGTTCTACAAGGGCCTGGCGCCGAGCCTGCCGGGCGACGTGATCGGGCTGGCGGTCGCACGGACCAACGTCAACGGGCGGATGGAGACGGCCGATCGCCTCGCCGGCAGGCCGGCGCGCGATGCGGAATATGCGGCCGAACTCTATTACAGCGTCTCGCCGACCGAATGGCTGGTGGTGCAGCCGAACGTGCAGTGGATCCACCAGCCGGGCGGGGTGAAGAACGCCAAGGATGTCGGCGTGCTGGGCTTGAAGTTCGCGGTGACGTTGTAGAGTACTGCTAAAGCCCCTCCCCTTCAGGGGAGGGGTTGGGGTGGGGCTGTGTCT
>NZ_AGFU01000026.1 GCF_000226955.1 Sphingomonas elodea ATCC 31461 | reverse complement strand
CGGCCGCCGCCGCCCGTCTCATGCCTTCAGCACACCATGGCGGCGGGCAAAGGCGGCGAAGAGCGTGGGCCAGGCCGAGGCCGGTATGGTCTTGGCAAGCCGCACGCCGAAGCCATGGCCGCCCTGGTCGAAGGCGTGCAGCTCCGCCGGGCGCCCGGCAGCGAGCAGCGCCTGGTACAGGGCCAGGCTGTTCGCGATCGGCACCAGTCCGTCGTCGCTGGCATGGGTGAGGAAGATGGGCGGGGTGCCGGCGGTCACCCGGTTTTCGACCGAAGCGGCGGCGAGCGCCTTGGGGTCCGCACCCGGCCCGAACAGATTGTCGCGCGATCCGCCATGGGTGAAGGGCGCCGCGAGGCTGACCACCGGATAGACGAGCCCTGCCAGATCGGGGCGTGCGGAAAGCCGGTCCGCCGCGTCGACCGGTGCATAGACGCGCTCGTCATGCCGGGTGGCCAGGCTGCCCGCGAGATGCCCGCCGGCGGAGAAGCCGAGCGCCAGCACCCGTGCCGGATCGAGGCCGTAGCGCGCGGCTGCGGCACGGATCAGCCGCAGCCCACGCTGCGCATCGGCGAGCGGCACGGTCGCGCGGTTCGCCCAGCCTTCGGTGGGAATGCGGTAGCGCAGGATGAAGGCGGTGATGCCGATCGCGTTCAGCCAGCGCGCCTGCTCCTCGCCTTCATTGTCCACCGCCAGAAAGCCATAGCCGCCGCCGGGGATCAGCATTACCGCGCTGCCGTTCGGCTGGGCGGCGCGACGGACGGTGAGCGACGGCTGGCCGATGCCGGTCTGCCAGCGGTCTTCGAACGTGGGGTCCTTGGAGCGCTGGTCGTATTTCGGGGTGGGCAGCGTGGCGGGCGCGCCGGGTGCGATGCCGGGCCAAAGCGGCAGCACCTCGTCCCGCGCGGCATCGGCGGCCCGTGCCGGCAGGGCGTAAAGCGCGCCGGTAGCGGCGATGCCTTCCAGCAGGGTGCGTCGGGAAAGTGGTTCGGCCATGGGCGCTCCTTCTCCTGTTTCGGCCCTGCGCCGGGGGCGTCGGGCAGTGCCTTGTCGTGCGTTCGGGGATGCGGATCGCGCAAAGGCGATTGCATCCACAGGTGGTAGCGCTAACCTCGTTGGAAGAGATCGTAAACCGGTTGCCGTGCGCGGGGTGGGGGAGGATTGCCATGAAATGCCTGGAAATTGCCGCGCTCGTCGCGGTGCTGGCGGGGGCGCCGACGGCGGCCGTCGCGCAGACGGCGACGCCCGTGCCGCATATCGAGACGAAAAACGGTCGCCACGCGCTGATCGTCGACGGCGCGCCCTTCCTGATGCTGGGCGGGCAGGTGAACAACTCCAGCAACTATGCCGAGCCGCTCGCCACCGCCTGGGACGTGCTCGACCGGATCCACGCCAACACGGTGGAAGTGCCGATCGCCTGGCAGCAGGTGGAGCCGCGCGAGGGGCAGTTTGACCTCAGCTTCCTCCAGACGCTGCTCGACCAGGCCCGCGCGCACGACAAGCGTGTGGTGCTGCTGTGGTTCGGCACCTGGAAGAACACGAGCTACAGCTACACGCCCGATTGGGTGAAGCTCGACTCCAGGCGCTTCCCGCGGATGAAGACGCGCGACGGCAAGGACCACGGCGTGCTCAGCGCGCATGGGGCGGAGACGCTGAAGGCCGACATGCGCGCCTTCGTGAAGGTCATGGAGTATCTGCGGGATCATGATCCGCAGAACACGGTGATCCTGGTCCAGCCGGAGAACGAGACGGGCAGCTACCGCAACCCGCGCGACTATTCGGTCGAGGCCAACCGGCTGTTCGCGCAAGCCATCCCCGCCGAGCTAGCGAAGAAGATCGGCAAGCGCGGCACCTGGAGCGAGGTGTTCGGCGGACAGGCCGATCGTGCGTTCAACAGCTGGTATGTCGCGCGCTTCGTCAACGCCATCGCCGCGGCGGGCAAGGCGGTGAAGCCGCTGCCGATGTACGTCAACGCGGCCCTTGCCGGCCCCTCCAACGTGCCCGATCCCGATGGCGTGGCGAGCGGCGGGCCGCAGCAGGACGTGCTCGACATCTGGAAGGCGGCGGCACCCGCGCTCGATTTCGCCGCACCCGACCTCTATGATCGGAGCAGCGCGAACGTCTCGCTCTACCTCGAGAAATATGCCCGGGCCGACAATGCGCTGATGGTACCGGAGATCGGCAATGCGCGCGAGTTCGCCCGCTTCTTCTACGAGGCGCTGGGGCGCGGGGCGATCGGCTTCGCCCCGTTCGGGATGGATGCCACCGGCTATTTCAACTTTCCGCTCGGCGCGCGCGATCTGGATGCGGCGACGATGGATGCCTTCGCGCTGCCCTATGGCATGCTGAAGGGTATTGCGCGCGACTGGGCGCGGATCGCCTATAGCCGCCCCACCTGGGGCGTCGCCAGGCCCGACGACAACCAGCCGCGCTCTACGACCTTAGGAGGATGGACGATCACGGCCAGCTGGGGCGAATGGCAGTTCGGCATGAAGGAGTGGACCTTCCTCAAGTCCGATCCAGCCCCCTGGGGAGCGGAGAAGATCGGCGGCGTCGCGGTCGCGCAGCTTTCCGAGAACGAGTTCCTGGTGGTGGGCGACCACGTCCGCGTGACCTTTGCGCCCGCAGAAGGCAGCGCGCCGAACGGCATCATGCTCCGCACCGAGGAAGGGACTTTCGTCGACGGCACGTGGCGGACGACGCGCGTGTGGAACGGGGACCAGACCGATTACGGCCTCAACCTGATCGATCGTCCGCAGATTCTGAAGATCACCATGGGCCGCTATCGTTGAGCGGCGAAAATCAAAGAAACGCAGGAGACTTGGGCATGAAGAGGGTTTGGATCGCGGCGCTGCTCGCCGGCAGCGCGATGGCGTCGGCACAGGCGGCGCAGGACAATGGCTATAGCCGCACCGATGGCGGCGTGGTCGTCACGCCGACCGGCGGCAGCGCGGCACGCGTGGAAGTGACCGTCCATGGCGACGGCATCTTCCACGTCATCGCCACCCCCAAGGGCGTCGATACCGGCACGCTGGCACCGAGCCTGATGGCGGCGAACCCGCCCGCCGCCGGTGCCTTCGAGGTCGCCCAGGCCAACGGCCATGTGCTGGTGAAGGCCAAGCGCGCCACCGCCGATATCGAGATAGCCACCGGCCGCGTCCGCTTCACCGATGCCAAGGGCCGCGAGCTGCTCGCCGAATCGGGCCAGGCCGCGTTCAAGCCGGTAACGGTCGAGGGTAAGCCCTTCGTCGCCGTCAGCCAGCAGTTCAACCGCGGCACCGACGAGGGGCTGTACGGCCTCGGCCAGCACCAGAACGCCCAGATGAACTACAATGGCGAGGACGTCGAACTCGCCCAGCACAACATGGACATCGCGGTGCCGTTCGTCGTCTCCACGCGCAGCTACGGCCTGCTCTGGGACAATGCCAGCATCAGCCGCTTCGGCAACCCGAAGCCCTACACGCTGGTGGGCGAGGGGCTGAAGGTCACCAGCGGCGGCAAGCCGGGCTGGAAGGCCGACTATTTCCTCGACGGCAAGCTGGCGGTCTCGCGCCAGGAAGCGACGATCAACTACCAGTATATCAAGGACCAGAAGAACTGGCCCGAGGCTGCCAAGGCGCAGACGGTCGCGGCGACCGGCGGCCAGAACACCGCCGGCAACGCGGTGCAGAAGCAGACCGTGGTGTGGACCGGCGACCTGCAGCCCGAGGTGACCGGCACCCATAAGTTCCAGCTCTACGGCTCGAGCTATTACAAGGTCTATGCCGACGGAAAGCTGGTGCTCGACCGCTGGCGGCAGAACTGGAACCCCTGGTATGCCAATTTCGACTTGGCCATGGTGAAGGGCAAGCCGGTGCAGATTCGCATCGAGTGGGAGCCGAACGCCGGCTATATGGCGCTGCTCCACAATGATCCGCTGCCCGTGCAGGACCGTCATTCCTTGTGGTTCACCAGTGAGGTCGGCCAGGCCAAGAACTATTGGTTCGTCCCCGCCGACACGATGGACGGCGTGATCGCCGGCTATCGCCAGATCACCGGCAAGGCCGAGATGATGCCCAAATGGGTCTATGGCTTCTGGCAGTCCCGCCAGCGCTACGACACCGCCGCCGAAGTGACCGGTGTGGTCGACAAATACCGTTCGCTGAACATCCCGCTCGACAATATCGTGCTCGACTGGCGCTACTGGCGTGACGACGACTGGGGCAGCCATCGGTTCGATCCGACCCGCTTTCCCGATCCCAAGGCGATGATCGACAAGGTGCACGGGAGCCACGCCAACTTCATGATCTCGGTCTGGCCGAAATTCTATCCGACCACCGACACCTACAAGGAGCTGAACGCCGCGGGCGCGGTCTATCAGGGCAATCTGCGCCAGGGGAACAAGGACTGGGTCGGCCCCGGCTATGCCAACACCTTCTACGATCCCTATTCGGCCGAAGGGCGCCGCATCTTCTGGAAGCAGATCCAGGAGCGCCTCGGCGTGCTCGGCACCGATGCCTGGTGGGCCGATGCCAGCGAGCCGGACATGCATTCCAACCTGTCGATCGAGGAGCGGATCGACACCATGGGCCCCACCGCGATCGGGCCGGCGCAGCAATATTTCAACAGCTATGCGCTGATGAACGCCCGCGCCTTCTTCGAGGGCTGGCGCAGCTTCAAGCCCGATGTCCGGCCGTTCCTGCTCACCCGTTCGGGCTTCGGCGGGCTGCAGCGCTATGGCGCGGCGATCTGGTCGGGCGACGTCGCCACCCGCTGGTACGATCTGCGCGCGCAGATCTCGGCCGGGGTCAATGCGTCCATGTCGGGCATCCCCAACTGGACGCACGACATCGGCGGCTTCGCGGTCGAGCCGCGCTACGAGGCGAAGAACCCCAAGCCCGAGGACGTGGCCGAATGGCGCGAGCTCAACCTGCGCTGGTTCCAGTTCGGCGCGTTCAGCCCGCTGTTCCGCAGCCACGGGGAGGTGCCCTATCGCGAGATCTACGAGATCGCGCCCGAAGGCTCGCCGATGCGCGCCTCGATGGTCTGGTACGATCAGCTTCGCTACCGCCTGATGCCCTATATCTACACGCTGGGTGCCGATACCTATATGAAGGACGGCAGCATCATGCGGGGGCTGGCGATGGACTTCCCCGCCGATGCCAAGGCCCGCAACATCGACGACCAGTATCTGTTCGGCGATGCGTTCCTGGTAGCCCCGGTGACCGAGTACAAGGCGCGCAGCCGCACCGTGTACTTCCCCGGCACCGGCACCTGGTACGACTTCGGCACCGCCAAGACCTATCGCGGCGGCACCATTGCGGGCATCCAGGCGCCTGCCGAGCGGATGCCGCTGTTCGTCAAGGCAGGCGCGATCGTGCCGATGGGGCCGGTGACGCAATATGTCGACCAGCAGCCGGGCGCCCCGCTGACGATCACCGTCTATACCGGCGCGAACGGCGCGTTCTCGCTCTACGAGGATGACGGCCGCAGCGAACAGTACAAGAGCGGCGCGTTCAGCCGCATTCCGCTGACTTACGACGACAAGGCCGGCACGCTGACGATCGGCGCGCGCGAGGGCAAGGGCTGGGCGGGCATGCCGACGGCACGCAGCTTCCGCGTGAAATGGGTGAGCGCCGGCAAGCCGGTCACCGACGACAATGGCTTTGACACCGAAGTGCGGTATCAAGGTGGTACTGTGGTGGTTCAGCGGAGGTAATAATGATCGGATCAGGGTGGCGGCGTCGCGGGGTATTGGCGGGGCTCGCCGCCCTGCCGGCGGTGGCGCGGGCACAGCAGATGGCGCAGGGGCCGGTACAGCCCAACTGGCCGTCGCTGGTGGCCAACTATCGCTACCCGGACTGGTTTCGCGATGCGAAGTTCGGGATCTGGTCGCACTGGGGCCCGCAATCGGTGCCCGAACAGGGCGACTGGTACGGGCGGCACCTGTATATCCAGGGCCACCCCGCCTCGGACTTCCATCGCAAGACCTATGGCCACCCGGCCGATGTCGGCTTCATGGAGGTCCAGAACCGCTGGACCGCCGAGCGTTGGGACCCCGAGGAGCTCATGAGGCGCTATGTGAAGGCCGGCGCGAAATATTTCGTGTCGCTCGCCTGCCATCACGACAATCTCGATTGCTACGACAGCGCGTATCATGGCTGGAACAGCCTGCGCGTGGGGCCGAAGCGCGACGTGGTCGGCACCTGGGCGAAGGTGGCGCGTGAACACGGGCTGCGCTTCGGCGTCTCCAACCATGCCGCCCATGCCTGGCACTGGTTCCAGACCGCCTATGGCTATGACCCCGAAGGTCCGCGCAAGGGCGAGCGCTACGATGCGTTCCGCCTGACCAAGGCGGACGGCGCCGGCACATGGTGGGAGGGGCTCGATCCGCAGCTGCTCTATACCGGCAAGCACATCGCTGCGCCCGACGGCATCGATACCATGAAGGCGATGGGCAAGTGGCACGAGGCGCATGACGGCCAGTGGGTCGAGCATGGCCCTGCCGGCGATGCCGCCTATGCCACCCGCTGGCTGCAGCGCCAGGTCGACCTCGTCAGCAAATACCAGCCCGATCTCTGCTATTTCGACGATTACGAGCTGCCCTTCGGCCCCATCGGGCTGGCGGCAGCGGCCGATTACTACAACCGCTCGATCGCGAAGAGCGGCAAGATCGACGTGGTGCTCAACGCCAAGCAGCTGAAGCCCTATGCCCGCTTCGGGCTGGTGCAGGATGTCGAGCGCGGCTTCGCCGATCGGCTGTGGGACGAGCCCTGGCAGACCGATACCTGCCTGGGCGACTGGTTCTACAAGCGCAGCCTCTATACCGACAAGGCGTACAAGTCGGCGAACGATGTGCTCACCCGGCTGGCGGATGTGATCTCCAAGAACGGCAACCTGCTGCTCTCCGTGCCCCAGCGCGGCGACGGCACGATCGATTCGGAGGAAGAGCGCATCCTCGACGATCTTGCCGCCTGGATGGCGGTGAACGGCGAGGCGGTGTTCGGCAGCCGGCCGTGGCGCAGCTATGGCGAGGGGCCGACCCAGCTCGCCTCGGGCATGCAGAACGAGGACGGCTTCAAGGGCTTTGCCGAGCAGGACGTGCGCTTCACCAGCAAGGGCGACGCGCTCTACCTGTTCTTCCTCAAGGCGCCGAGTGCGCCCGTGACGGTGCAGGCGCTGGGGCTGAAAGCGGGCCGTGTGGCGCGGGCGCGTCTGCTCGGCGGCGGCGACGTGGCGTTCCGCCAGTCCGACGCCGGACTGGCGGTCACGCTGCCAAAGGGGCTGGGCACGGTGCCGGTGGTGCGGATCGACGGGCTGCGCCGGGCGTGAGCGGGAGGGGGCGGCGGGAACCGGCCGCCCTTGTCCGACCAGTCGTCATCCCGGCCAAAGCCGGGATCCATTGGGGCCGCCGTTTCGGCTCCAGCTGACATCGAGAGGCGACTGGGTCCCGGCTTTCGCCGGGATGACAAACATGGGTGTGTTGGCGACCGGAGCCGTGCTCAGGTAGCGGGGCCCTTGCGGGCAAGTTGTTTTGTCAGAAGGGAAAAATGGTGCTGCCGGCGAGGATTGAACTCGCGACCTCAGCCTTACCAAGGATGCGCTCTACCACTGAGCTACGGCAGCACTGTTTTTCCAACCGCGGCGACCAGCGCCGTGCGGGAGGGGCCTATGTGCAGGGAGGCCGGCGATTGTCAACCGCTATCGCGCCGGTTTATCACTTTTCGCATGAAGGATGTGGATAAGCAGGCCCGATTGGCCGAAAAGCTGCGTGAAAACCTGCGGCGGCGGAAGGCGCAGGCGCGGGAAGCGAAGGCCGAGGCTGCGGGAGAGGGGCTGAATCGTTCCGCGCAGGACTGACCGAATCAGCCCGATGGCCTGCGTCAGCGATGCTGCTGCGCCATCAGCCAGGTGCGGATGGCGCTGGCGAGGTTCGGCGGATCCTCGGCGCTGATCCGCGCATGGTCGATCGCGGCGACCAGCGCGCTGAGCGGCAGGCCCGCCGCGACGGCAGCCGTCTCCAGCGCGCCCCAGAAGATCGGTTCCAGGCTGATCGAGGTCGGATGCCCGGCGATCGTGATCGATCGCTTCACCGGCCCGTGAAAGCCCCCCGGCGGCGGCACGATCTCCAGCGCCGCCACCGCGTCACTCGCTGTCGAACAGCGCGGCCAGCTGCTCGACCATCGTGCCGGCCAGCTGTTCGGCATCCATGATCGTCACGGCGCGGCTGTAATAGCGGGTCACGTCATGGCCGATGCCGATCGCCGCCAGTTCCACCGGCGAGCGCGACTCGATCCAGGCGATCACCTGGCGCAGGTGGCGCTCCAGATAGGAGCCCGAATTCACCGACAGCGTCGAATCGTCCACCGGGGCGCCGTCGGAGATCACCATCAGGATCTTGCGATCCTCGGGCCGGGCGATCAGCCGGCTGTGCGCCCAGAGCAGCGCCTCGCCGTCGATATTCTCCTTGAGCAGCCCCTCGCGCATCATCAGGCCGAGCGACTTCTTGGCGCGGCGCCACGGTTCGTCGGCCTGCTTGTAGACGATATGGCGCAGGTCGTTGAGCCGGCCCGGCTGCGCGACGCGCCCTTCGCCCAGCCACTTCTCGCGCGACTGGCCGCCCTTCCAGGCGCGGGTGGTGAAGCCGAGCACCTCGGTCTTCACGCCGACGCGCTCCAGCGTGCGCGCGAGGATGTCCGCGCTGATCGCCGCGATCGAGATCGGCCGCCCGCGCATCGAGCCCGAATTGTCGATCAGCAGCGTCACCACCGTGTCCTTGAACTCGGTGTCGCGCTCGATCTTGTAGCTGAGCGACTGCATCGGGTTCACCACCACCCGCGCCAGCCGCGCGGCATCGAGCAGGCCCTCGTCCTGGTCGAAGTCCCAGCTGCGGCTCTGCTGCGCCATCAGCCGGCGCTGCAGCCGGTTGGCGAGCTTGGTCACCGCACCCTGCAGATGCACCAGCTGCTGGTCGAGATAGGAGCGCAGCCGCTCCAGCTCGTCGGTGTCGCACAGGTCGGTGGCGGCGACGACCTCGTCGAACTGGGTGGTGTAGGGGCGATATTCGAAGCTCGGCGGCAGGTCGCTCCACGGGCGATTGGGACGGGTGGGCATCATGCCTTCGTCGCCATCGTCGCCGGGCTCGCCGTCGCCGTCGTCCATGCCCTCGGACTGCTGGTCCTGCTCGCCGTCCTCGCCCTGTTCGGACTCGCGCTGCTCGCCGCGCGCTTCGGTCTGGCCTTCGCCCTGCTGCTGCTGGGACTCGCCTTCCTCTTCGCCCTGTTCCTGCTGCTCTTCCTGGCCCTCCTCCTCGCCGCCGCTTTCATCGGCCTCGTCGGGGACCATCTCGCCCTCGGTCAGCTCCAGATCCTGGAGCAGCTTGGCGGCGAGTGCGGCAAAGGCGTGCTGGTCGTCGATCGCGGTGGCCAGCGCATCGAGGTCGGAGCCCGCCTTTTCCTCGATCCAGTCGCGCACCAGCGCCAGCCCCAGCGCGGCGCTGGACGGCGATTCGCGACCCGTAAGCCGCTCGCGCACCATCAGCCCCACCGCGGTGGACAGCGGCACCTCGTCGCGCGTGCGGGCGCGGCCGATCGGGTCGGAGCGCAGCCGCATCGCCAGCGCCTGCTCCAGATTGTCGGCGATGCCGGCATAGCCGCGCGACCCCAGCGCCTCGACCCGGGCGGTTTCCACCGCGTCATAGACGGCGCGGGCGACCGGCTCGCGGGGCGCGGTGCGGCCGTGGAGCGTCGCGTCGTGGTGGCGCATGCGCAGCGCAAAGCTGTCGGCAAAGCCGCGCGCCTCGGCCACCTGCTCGGGCGGCAGCGCGCGCGCGGGCGCGGGCACCTTGATCGTCTTGCCGCTCTGGAACGGCGCGTCGGCGGTGAAGCCGAATTCGAGTTCGTCGGCACCCGAAAGCGCGCGTGCCGTGCCCGCGAGCACGTCGCGAAACCGATCGAGGGGAGTATCCTGCGCCATCCCTCCCACATGCGCCGCACGGGGCAGAAGTCAAGGAAGGCGCAGGGTGGATGACCGAGGGGGCAGGGGGCTGCCCGCGTGTCAGCCGCGCCCCATCCCCATCGCCGCCCCGGCGACGAACGGGCAGCCGGCGACCAGCAGCAGGCTGATCGCCGCCAGCAGCTTGATCGCGCCGGGCTCGCCGCCGGTGGCGCCCGCGCCGAAGATCAGCAGCGGTACCGCGAAGGGGAGCATCACCAGCCCGGCGATCGCTCCCGCGCCGCGCAGCCCCGCCACCAGCGCGGCCGTGGCAACGCCCAACGCGGCCAGCCCCGGCGTGCCGATCGCCAGCCCGAGCAGGATCGTGGCGAGTGCGCCGGCCGGCACGTGCAGCAGCGCCGCCGCCACGCAGGTTGCCGCCAGCAGGGCCGGGCCGAAGCCCAGCCAATGGCCGAGCATCTTCGCCGCCGCGATGCCTGCATCGGAAAAGCCGCGCGCCACCAGCTGGTCGAGCACGCCGCTCTCGGCATCGGGGGCGACCAGCCGCTCCACCGGCAGCAGTGCTGCGAGCAGCGCCGCCGCCCAGATCACGCCGCCGCCGATCCGCGCGAGCAGGCGCCCGTCCGGCCCCACCGCGAAGGGGAACAGGATGGCGACGAGCAGGAAGAAGGCGATCGGCAGCACCAGCCCGCCGCTGCTCCATGCCCGCCGCAGCTCGCGCCAGACCAGCGCGGTCACAGCCGGATCTCCTGCGCGTCGGGCAGGGCGATCGGCTGGTGCGTCGCGACCAGCACGATGCCGCCGGCGGCCCGGTGCGCGGCGATCCGAGCCTCCAGCATCGCGAGCGAGGCGGTGTCGAGGCCGTTGCCGGGTTCGTCGAGCAGCCACACCGGCGCGCCGCTGGCGAGCACACGGGCGAACGCCGCCCGCCGTCGCTGGCCGGTGGAGAGCAGGCGCACCGGCACCTCGGCAATCTCGGCCAGCCCCACCGCGTCCAGCGCTTCGGCCACGCAGGCCTTGCCCCCGTCGAGCCCGGCCCAGAAGCCCAGCGCTGCCGCCAGCGTCTGTTCTGCATCCAGCGCGGCGCTCTCGCTCAACAGCGCGCGGGCGCCGTCGCCGGTCACGCGTCCCTCCAGCGGCGCGAGCAGCCCGGCGGCGATGCGAATCAGGCTCGACTTGCCGACGCCGTTCGGGCCCCGCACCAGCCCCGCATCGCCGGGCCCCAGCGCGAAGCCGAGGCGCTCGAACAGAATCCGCCCACCGCGCAGGCAGGTGACATCGTCAAAGGCGAGGGCCGGGCTCAATCGGCGGCGTCTTCCAGCGCATGCATGTCGTCGTCGGACAAGCCGAAATGATGGCCCACCTCGTGGATCACGACATGGTGCACCAGCCGTTCGAGCGATTCGCCGCTCTCCACCCATTCGTCGAGGATCGCGCGGCGATAGAGGTGGATGCGATCGGGCAGCCCACCCGAATCGAACGCCGATTTCTCGCCGACCGGGCGGCCGTGATAGAGGCCGCTGAGCGCGAAGGGATCGTCGATCTCCAGTGCGTCGAGCGTTTCCTCGTCGGCAAACTCCTCCACCAGCAGCACCACATCGGCAAGATGCGACTGGAACGGTTCGGGAATGCGCGCCAGCGCGTCGCGGGCGAGGCGTTCGATCAGGGCCGCATCGGGGGCGAAGGTTGGCGCTTGCTCCGGCATGGCCGAATGCATAGGCGGAGCGGCGGAGA
Organism: Sphingomonas elodea ATCC 31461; assembly: GCF_000226955.1. Taxonomy (GTDB): domain Bacteria; phylum Pseudomonadota; class Alphaproteobacteria; order Sphingomonadales; family Sphingomonadaceae; genus Sphingomonas; species Sphingomonas elodea. Next base: position 102,231 of record NZ_AGFU01000026.1, on the reverse strand, counting down.
AGGAGCAAGGAGGCACACCATGGTTGCGCGTTTGACCGACGGATTGCGCGAGGAATCGCTCGCCGCCCTGCCGGGTTGGACCTATGAGCCGGGCCGCGACGCGATCACCCGCCGCTTCCAGTTCGCCGACTTCGTCGAGGCCTTTGCCTTCATGACCCGCGTCGCGCTGATCGCCGAGAAGGCGGACCACCATCCCGAATGGTCCAACGTGTGGAACCGGGTGGACGTGCTGCTGACTACCCACGACGCCGGCGGCCTTTCGACCCGCGACATCCAGCTGGCGACCGCGATCGACGCGCTGGTGCAGGGGTAAGCGGCGGTCCTTCCCTGCAGGGTAGGCGTCACTCCCCCTCGTCCGGGCTGCCATACAGGGCCCAGCGGTGCTCGCCGGTCACCGTATCGGCATAGGGGCGCCCGGCGGCATCCTTGCTCGGCACATAGCGGAAGCGCTTCTGTATCAATCGGCAGGTCGTCTCGTCCAGGTCGCGATTCCCGCTCGATCGGGTGACGGTGCAGCTCGACACCCGGCCGTTCACCCCCACGACGAAGCGCAGCCCCACGGTGCCGCTGGCGCCGGCCTCCAGCGCCGCCTTCGGATAATCGGCATCGGTGATGCGGCCGCCGATCCAGTGGAGCGGTTCCCCGCCGCCGCCGCCGGATCCGTCGCCGTCTCCGCCGCTGCCGGTGCCCTGGCCTGCGCCGCCCGCGCCGGTGCCCGGCCCCGCGACGGGGGCCGCGCCGGAGCTGGTGTCGGCCGCCGTCGCGGGCCTGGGGGCGGTCACCAGGGGCGGGGGAGGAAGCAGGATCGGCGGCGGGGGCGCCGCAACCTCGGTCGCCTTCGACACGCGATTGGGCGGCGCGGCGGCGCCCTCGGCCTTGGGTGCCGCGCGGCGGACGGCCGGCTCGGGCGCGGGCGGCGGCGCGGGCGGCGGCACGTCGAAGCTCAGCAATGCGGGCGCATCGCCCGAACGCATCACCGTCTGCGCGCGAAGCCCGGCGAACAGCAGCGCCGCCAGCAAGGCTTCCACGGCGATCGCCGCCGCCGCGCCGCGCAGCCGGAGCCGCGCCGATTTCATCGGCGGCCCCACGATCGTTGCGGGTTCATGCAACCGAAATGTGGCATGGCACATTGATACGCATCGAACACGAACCGAAGATGGGGTCCAACCATGCGTAAGACAATTGCCGCCTTTGCCGCCTTCGCCCTGGTGATGCCGGTCGCGATGCCGATCAGCGTCGCGAGCGCCCAGTCGCGCTACGAAGGCAAGTCGAAGTCGAGCCGCTACCGCTATGTGAAGAAGTGCCGCCGCTCCAAGGGGGAGGCGGGCCTGATCGCGGGCGGTGTCGCCGGTGCGCTCGCCGGTCCGTCGGTGGTCGGCGGCGGCCTGCTCGGCGCGGCCGCGGGCGGTGTCGCCGGCGCGCTGGGCGGTCGCGCGATCGATCGTACGCTTACCGCCAAGAATCGCTGCACCTACGTCCGCGTCCGCCGCTGACGAAACCGGAGGGGCGGGCCTTGGCCCGCCCCTTTCCAAATGCGCCTGCATCGGCCAGAAACCGGCCATTCGCGCGGCAGATCGCGCCGCCCCCAAAGATGCAGGAAGTACGTGTATGTCCAGCTATGCCGATCGTCTGAAGGCCCTCCGGGACCAGCTGTCCCGTGACGCCCTCGACGGTTTCGTCGTGCCGCTCACCGACGAGCACATGTCCGAATATGTCGGTGCCTATGCCCAGCGCCTGGCCTGGCTGACCGGCTTCCAGGGCTCGGCCGGGTCCGCCGTGGTGCTCAGCGAACAGGCGGCGATCTTCACCGATGGCCGCTACACGCTGCAGGTGCGCCAGCAGGTCTCGGCAGATCAGTGGGACTATGTCGGCGTTCCCGCCACCAGCATCGCCGACTGGCTGGGCGAACACGCCCCGGACGGCGGCCGGATCGGCTATGATCCCTGGCTGCACACCCGTGCCTGGGTGGAGGAAGCCCGCGCGGCACTGGCCGAGAAGGGCGCGACGCTCGTCGCGGTGACGCGCAACCCGATCGACGCGGTCTGGGCCGAGCAGCCGGGCCCCTCGGATGCGCCGCTGACGGTGCTGGACGATGCGCTTGCCGGCAAGTCCTCCGCCGCCAAGCGCGCGGAGATCGCCGACTGGCTGCAGGCCCGCCATGCCGATGCGGTGGTGATCGCCGCGCTCGATTCGATCGCCTGGACCTTCAACATACGCGGCGACGACGTGACCCATACGCCGGTCGCGCTGGCCTATACGGTGATCCATGCCGACGGCACCGCCGATCTGTTCGTCGCGCCGGATAAGGTGACCGATGCGGTGCGCCAGCACCTCGGCAACGCGGTGCGCATCCAGGATCGCGCCGCCTTCGCGCCGGCGCTGGGCGGCTTTGCCGGCAAGCGCGTCGTGGCGGACCCCGGCACGGCCGTTTCGGCGGTCTTCGACGCGCTGGAGGCGGGCGGCGCCACCGTGGTCGCGCTGCGCGATCCCGTCATCCTCGCCAAGGCGATCAAGAACCCCGCCGAGGTCGCCGGCCACAAGGCCGCCCAGGCGCGCGACGGTGCCGCGCTCAGCCGATTCCTGAAGTGGTTCGAGGAAACCGCGCCGCAAGGCGGGCTCACGGAACTGTCGGTGGCCGAGAAGCTGCGCGATTTCCGCGAGGCGACCGGCAAGCTGAAGGATCTTTCCTTCGACACCATCTCCGCCACCGGCCCGAACGGCGCGATCCCGCACTACAAGGTCACCGAAGAATCGAGCCTGCCGATCGAGCCGGGCCAGCTGTTCCTGATCGATTCGGGCGGCCAATATGGCGACGGTACCACCGACGTGACCCGCGTGATGCCGGTCGGCGCGGCGAGCCACGAGATGAAGGACCGCTTCACCCGCGTGCTCAAGGGCCATATCGCCATCGCCACCGCGATCTTCCCGGACGGCACCACCGGCGCGCAGATCGACGGTTTCGCCCGCCGACCGCTGTGGGAAGCGGGGCTCGATTTCGCCCATGGCACCGGCCACGGCGTGGGCGCCTATCTTTCGGTGCACGAGGGGCCGCAGCGCATCGCGCCGCCTTCCTATCCGGGCGGGCAGGCGCTGGAGCCGCTGCGCGCCGGCATGTTCCTCTCGAACGAGCCGGGCTATTACAAGGCGGGCGAATATGGCATCCGCATCGAGAACCTCGTTCACATCGTAGAGCGGACGATTCCGGGCGGCGACAAGCCGATGCTCGCCTTCGAGACGCTTACCTTCGCGCCGATCGAACGCAGCCTGATCCTGCCCGAGCTGCTCTCGCCCGAGGAGCGCGCCTGGCTCGACGCCTATCATGCGCAGGTGCTGGCGATCGTCGGCCCGCAGCTGGAAGGCGAGGAGCGCGCCTGGCTGGAAGCCAAGTGCGCGCCGATCGGCTGATCGCGCGCTGAGCCATCCGGAGCGGCGATCGTCCGCCGCTCCGGATGGCCCGTTCAAGCCGCCGGCTTGATCCAGTCGTGCATCGTCATCCAGCGGACGAATTCGTCGAACCAGCCGGTGCTGGTGGTCTTTTTCGGGTACATGCCGAAGCCGTGGCCGCCCTGTTCGAACAGGTGGAACTCCACCGGCCGCTTGGCCGCGCGCCAGCTGTCGATCAGGCCGAAGCCGTTATTGCCGAACAGGGGATCGTCCGCCGCCAGCGCGACGAACAGCGGCGGGGCGTCGGCCGGCACCTGGAAATTGCTGAGCGGGCCATAGATGGTGCCGATAAAGGCGGGCTTGGCATCCTGCCCGTCCAGTGCGGTCGCCAGCGTCAGCATCGCGCCGGCGGAGAAGCCGACCATCCCGATCCGCTCGGGCTGCACATGCCATTCCGCCGCCTGCTTGCGCACCAGCGCGAAGGCGGCGCGCGCATCGGTGACCTGGGTCGCGATCCCGGCCATCATCGCCTTGGGGTCGGCGGCGCGCGGCGGGCCGCCCGCACCGCCGGCAAAGCGGGCCTTCATCGCCGCTTCATAGCCTGCCAGTTCCTGCGGCGTCTGGTTCAGCCGGTATTTGAGCACGAACGCCGCGACCCCGTGCGCCGTCAGCGCCTTGGCCACATCCCAGCCTTCGTTCTGCATCGACAGCGAGGTGAAGCCGCCGCCGGGTGCCACGATGACGGCGGTGCCGTTCGCCTTGACGGGATCGGGCAGGAACGGGGTGAGCGTCGCCACCGTCACGTTGCGGGTGAAGACGCTGCCATATTGGCTGTGCCAGCTCTCGGCGGCCTTGGCGCCGGGCAGCGGCCCGGTGCCGAGCTCGATCGCGCCCGGCTGCGCCGGCGTGGCGATCGGCGCCATCTTGTCGTTCTGCGCCAGCGCGGGCGGGGTCGCCACGCCGGCGAGCACCACTGCGCCTAGCGCCAGCCCGTGGCGGACGCGCGCAATGGTGGTGGGAATGCGTTGCGGCATGCTCCTCTCCTTCGATCGTCGTTAGTTATGCGGCATACTATCCAGCGCCGCACGGCCTTTGTCCAACAAAATTGATAGCGCTACCACGACAAACGATCGCATTCTTCTACGGGTCTGGGGGGGGCGGTGAACCACCCTGGCTGGGGAGCGTTTCCGCCGCGTGCTCGCGCATCTGCCCCTAGCCTTGCTGCTCCAGGCATCGACTGTCCTGCTGGCCCGCGCGCTGGGCGTGGCATGGGTGCCCGGTGTCTGGCTGGGTGCCTTCTGCGCGATCGCGGTGTGCATCGCGCGCGAGATCACGTAGCGCGAATATCAGTGGATCGAGCAGTCTGGCAGCGGCCTTCGGCGCAACATGCCGCTATTCGCGGGCTATCGCTTCTGGGAATGGAACCGCCACTCGAAGCGGGAGACGCTCGCCGCCGCAGCCCTCGTCATCGGGATCGCCGGCCTCATGACGATGCTACAGCACTGAACCTATACGACACTAGCAGAAAAATGTGCGTAACCAGCTTGGCGATTCCCGGTACCGCGCGCAAAAATCTGCAAACCGCTCGCATTAGCGTTGACTCTGCGAGGCGTTCGCAATAGCAGGGCCGGAACGATCATATGGGGGTTACCTGCGTTGCGTTCTTCCTCTCCTGCCGTGTCTACCCGCGTTCCTGCCTTCCTCGCCCTCGCCTGTGTCGGTTTCGTCGCGACCGCGCCGGCCCATGCCGATACCGATGGCACCGGCCCGGATTCGGACGATCAGGATCGAATCGTCGTCAACGGCCAGCGCAACAACGAACTGGTCGGCCCCAAGGCCGTCGCGCCGGTGGTCAACACGCCGCGTTCGGTGGTCGTGCTCTCCAACGAGTTGATTGAGCAGACCGGGTCCACCACGCTAGCCGACGCGTTGCGCACGGTCCCCGGCATCACCTTCGGTGCGGCGGAGGGCGGCAATCCGATCGGCGACCGGCCGTTCATTCGCGGCTTCGACAGCCAGGGCTCGACGTTCCTCGACGGTGTGCGCGACATCGGCGCCCAGACGCGCGAAGTCTTCGCTACCGAGCAGGTGCAGATTGTCCGCGGTTCGGACTCGACGCTGGGTGGCCGCGGCAGCGCCGGCGGATCGATCAACATTATCTCGAAGCTGCCCGTGGCGGGGAACTTCATCGCCGGATCGGCCAGTGTCGGTACGGCGGAATTCCGCCGCTTCACGCTCGACGTGAACCAGAAGGTGACCGATCGTATCGGCGTGCGCATCGCAGGAATGTTCCACGATCAAGACGTCGCCGGCCGCGACGCGATCTGGAACCGGCGCTGGGGCATCGCCCCCTCGATCACGCTCGGCATGGGCACCGACACCCGTCTGACGGCGGCGTATTATTACTACGAGACGCACGAGCTGCCCGATACGGGCATCCCGTACAGCTACGTCCTCGCGAACGCGCCGGGGACCGGCACGATCTACAGCCAGCCTGCCATGGGGGAGTTCACCACCATCGGCGGCACCCGCGGGACGATCGCCCGTAGCGCCTTTTACGGCCTGAAGAACCGCGACTTCCGCGACACCCAGGTGCAGCAGGCGACGTTGCGCGCTGAGCATGATTTCGGCGGCATTACGCTGCGCAATCTGTCGCGCTACGGCTATACCAACCAGTCCTATATCTTCACGCAGCCGGACGACAGTCAGGGCAATGTCTACGGCACCAGCGCGACGGCGCCGACGGGTGCGGCGGCGACGCGCGGCGACCAGATCCAGGGCGGCTATGTATGGCGCCGCGCCAACACCCGCTATGGCTATACCGAGACGCTGACCAACCAGACCGATCTGTACGGCACCTTCAAGACCGGCAGCATCGAGCACAGTTTCTCGACCGGCGTCGAGATCAGCTGGGAGAAGGCGCGGCGGGGCACCTTCGCGGTGGCCGACGGGCGCCCGTCGACCGGCCCGCGCTGCAACGCCGGCACGCTCGCGCGCTACAGCTGCACCAGCTTGTTCAATCCGACGCCCAATGACCCTTGGGTGAACTACGCCAGCGATACCTCGACGACGCCGGCCGCGATCGCCAGGAACGCGCCGATCACCGAGACGCAGAACGACGCTAGCACCGTTGCGGTCTACGGCTTCGACTCGATCACGCTGCTTCCGCAGCTGATCCTCAACGTCGGCGCGCGGTACGATCGCTTCAAGTCGACGGTCACGCCGGGCCAGACCGCGACCGCCACCAGCACCTTCCAGCTCAGCAAGACCAGCAACCTGTTCAACTGGCAGGCCGGCCTGGTGTTCAAGCCGACCCGCAACACCAGCCTCTACGCAAGCTACGCGACGGCCGCGACGCCGCCGAACAGCCTCGTGGGCGAGGGACAGGAAGGCAACAGTCTTGGCACGGCCATCAGCGCCGCTGCCCTTCTGGATAGCCTGAAGGTGGAAACGACCAAGTCGTACGAGGTCGGCGCCAAGGCCAGCCTGTTCCATGAGCAGCTGGCGCTCGGTGCGGCACTGTTCCAGACCGATACCAACAATGCCCGCGTCACCGGCCCGGACAATACCGTCGAATTCATTGGCAAGCGCCGCATCCGCGGGCTGGAGCTGACGTTCAACGGCAACGTCACCAACTGGCTGAGCGTGTTCGGCGGTTACACCCATCTCGATGCGGTGATCGTCGATGGCGGGTTCACGGCGCTTACCGCACCGGTGGTCGGCAGCCAGCCGGCCCGGGTGGTGCTGGTGCCGGCGGTCACCACCGGTCGCCAGGCGCCCCAGACGCCGAAGGACAGCTTCACCCTGTCCGCCAACCTGAAGCCGACCAAGCGGCTGAGCCTGGGCGGTGGCGCCTATTACACCAGCCGGGTGTTCGGCGGCTATCAGGACAACCGCACCGCCACGCAAGACGCTGCCGGCGCGGTCACGGTGAACCCGGCGACCCGGGTGCTGGCACGGACCGTTCCGTCCTATTGGCGCTTCGATGCGCAAATGGGCTACCAGCTGACGGACAGGATCAAGATCAGCGCGAACATCCAGAACCTCACCGACAAGACCTACTACACCGCAGCCTTCACCTCGCATTATGCGACGATCGCGCCGGGTCGCTCGGCCTTCGCGACGCTCAACGTGAAATTCTGATGCGCGTATCGCTCGACGCGTTGCGCCCCGACGATATCGCCGCCCGCCTCTCCGGTTCACCGGAGGCGCGGGCGGCGCTGATTCAGGAAGGCGCCGAAGCCGGGGTGGCGGAAGCGCAGGCGGTGTGGGGGCAGATGCTGCTCGACCAGGGCCGCAAGGCCGAGGCGTTCGGCTGGTTCGGCCGCGCCGCCCGGGCTGGGCATCTGATGGCGCTCAACATGCTGGGGCGCTGCTACGATCTCGGTTGGGGCACCGGCATCGATAAGGTGCGCGCCGCCGAATGCTTCCGGGTCGCCGCCGAGCGCGGGCTCGACTGGGGCATGTATAATTATGCGACCGCGCTGGCGCTCGGCGAAGGTTTGACCGAGGACAAGGCCGCCGCGCTCGCCTGGTTCGAAAAGGCCGCGGCGACGGGCAATGCCAAGGCGATCAACTATGTCGGCAGCTTCCACGAGGATGGCTGGGTGGTGCCGCAGGACATGGCCAAGGCGGCGGGATGCTATGCCCGCGCGGCCGAGGGCGGCGATTTCCGCGGCGCGTTCAACCATGCCCGCATGCTGGCGGCCGACGGGCTGCTCGACACGGCGGCACACTGGTTGACGCGCTGCCGCGAGACCGCGACTCCGGCCTTTGTCGAAAAGGCCCGCGACTGGCTCCGCCGCTCGCCCTGGCCGGAGCTGGAGACCCATCTTTGCTGATCCCCATTCCCGACCTGCTCAGCGCCGCCGAAGTGGCGCAGATCCGCGGCATCATCGATGCGGCGGAATGGGTTGACGGCAACGTCACCTCGGGCGCGCAGTCGGCGCTGGCCAAGCGCAACGAGCAGCTGCCCGAAGGCGGGGAGGCGCACCGCCAGGCCGGCGCGATCCTCCTCGACGCGCTGGCCCGCTCTCCGCTGTTCGTGGCCGCCGCGCTGCCGCTCAAGGTCTTTCCGCCGCTGTTCAACCGCTATGCCGGCGGGCAGGCGTTCGGCACCCATGTCGACAATGCCATCCGCATCCAGCGCGGCAGCGACTTCCGCATCCGCTCCGACCTGTCGATGACCGTGTTTCTCGAGCCGCCCGAGGCCTATGACGGCGGCGAGCTGCGGATCGAGGGGCTGTTCGGCGAGCAGAGTGTCAAGCTGCCGGCGGGGCATGCGATCCTCTATCCCTCGTCGAGCCTGCACCGGGTGGAGCCGGTGACGCGCGGTGCCCGGACGTCGAGCTTCTTCTGGCTCCAGTCGATGGTGCGCGACGATGGCGAACGGCGGATCCTGTTCGATCTCGATCGGTCGATCCAGGCGCTGGCGGCCGAGTTGGGGCAGGGCCATGCCGAGGTGGTGGCGCTCACGGGCGTGTACCACAACCTGCTGCGCCGCTGGGCGGACGCCTGATCAGGGCTTCAAAGGCCGGCAAGGGCTGCTAGGATCGCGCGACGACAAGGAGACGCGGATGACGGTCCTGCACTATGCACCATCTCGTTCGGCGCTGGTGGCGCGTTTTCTCCCCTTTGCTGCGCTGCTGCTCGCTGGTTGGGCAGTCCGCACGCCGCTGGCCGCGGCCCATCCCCTTGTTGCCGGTCTGCTGTTCCTGTGGATCGCGAGCGACAGTCGGCTTTTGTCCCTGATCGCGCGCGCGCCGCGCCGCCGGCCGGAACCGCGCCAGATCGTCTCGGCGCTTGCCGTCGCTGTGTTTGCCGTATCGATCGTATCGCCGCCGGTGGTCCGCACGGCGCTTCTGTCGTTGCCGGCTCTGGCCGTTGCGATGGCGATTGTGGTGCTCGTCCACCTCGCCTGGGGCCTGCACGCAGCCGGAAGGCGTCTCGGCACGGCGGGCGAAGGCCGCTGGGTGGCGGCGCTTTCCGAGTTGTTGCCCGCGCCGCTCGTCCGGCTCGCGGCGGCGGAGCTTCGCTGGCTGCACATCGGCCTGTTCCGCTGGGGCGGTGCGCCGGATGTGCCGGCCGGATGCCAGGGCTTCGCCTACCACAAGCACCTCACGCCCATGGCGGTGACGCTGCTCGCGCTGCAGGCGATCGAGGTGGCGGTCCACCATCTGCTGCTCGCACATTGGAGTGCGTTTGCGGCCTATCTGCTATTCGTGGTGAGCGACGCGGGGATGGTCTACATGATCGCGCTGATCAAGTCCTTCCGACTGCGCCCGGTGCTGCTGACGCCCGAGGGTGTGCGGGTGCGCGCCGGCCTGCTGATCGATCACTTCGTCCCCTATGATGCGATCACGGGACTGGAGACCAGCTTCGACTCCGCGCTGGTGAAGGACAGGGTGACGCTCAACGCCGGGCTGCTTGCCTGGCCAAATCTCGTGCTCCGGCTGAACGCGCCGCTGCCCGCCTGGCGCCGGCCGCGCACGGCCATCGCCTTCCGCCTCGACGATCCCGAGCCGTTCGTCCACGCATTGCGCTGGCGGCTCGGGACCCGTTAGCCTCAGACCCGCCCGACCACGCTCTCCGGCAGGTCCTTGCCGAACACGCGCTGGTAATATTCGGCCACCTGTGCGCGTTCGGCATCGTCGCACTTGTTGAGGAACGACAGGCGGAAGGCGAAGCCGACATCGCCGAAGATCAGCGCGTTCTGCGCCCAGGTGATCACGGTGCGCGGGCTCATCACGGTCGAGATGTCGCCGTTGATGAAGCCGCGGCGGGTGAGCTCGGCCACGCGGACCATGTTCTCCACCGTCTCCTTGCCGCCGGGCTTGTCATATTCGCCCGACTTGGCGAGCACGATCCGCGCCTCGGTGGCCGCCGGCAGATAGTTGAGCGTGACGACGATGTTCCAGCGGTCCATCTGGCCCTGGTTGATCTGCTGCGTGCCGTGATAGAGGCCGCTGGTGTCGCCCAGGCCCACCGTGTTGGCGGTGGCGAACAGGCGGAACCACGGGCTCGGGCGGATCACCCGGTTCTGGTCGAGCAAGGTCAGCTTGCCCTCGGTCTCCAGCACGCGCTGGATGACGAACATCACGTCCGGGCGGCCCGCGTCATATTCGTCGAACACCAGCGCGGTCGGGGTCTGGAGCGCCCAGGGCAGCAGGCCTTCGCGGAACTCGGTGATCTGCTGGCCGTCCTTCAGCACGATCGCGTCGCGGCCGATCAGGTCGATGCGGCTGATATGCGCGTCGAGGTTGATGCGGATGCACGGCCAGTTGAGCCGCGCCGCCACCTGCTCGATGTGCGAGGATTTGCCGGTGCCGTGATAGCCCTGGATCATCACGCGGCGGTTGTGGGCGAAGCCGGCGAGCACCGCGAGCGTGGTGTCCGGATCGAACACATGGGCGGGGTCCAGATCCGGCACGCGCTCGTCCGCCTCGCTGAACGCGGGGACTTCCATGTCGATGTCGATCCCGAACAGATCGCGCACCTTCACCATCTTGTCGGGCGCGGCGAGGATTGTGGAATCCCGGCTTTCGGGGAAGGTGTTGGGCAGATCGGCCATGGTCTTGAATCCTTGAGTCCGAACGGGACCTAGAGGCTTGTTTGCCGCACTGCAACCGCATGTCCCAGTGGGCAGGTCAGGCGGCAATCTTTGGCGGCAGCAGGAACAGCGTGGCGAAGTCGGCCGCGCGGGATACGTCGCCCTCCACGACGAACCTGCCTTCGGACAACGCTGCGACCAGGGGCATGGTGCCGAACAGCACGGGGAGGAAATCATTGGGTTCGCCGACGAACACCGCTTCGGCCCCGGTCAGGGTGCCGCGCGTGATGGCGAGCACGCCGGCTTCCACCGCCGCCAGATAGGTCTCCTCGCCCAGCCGGAAGCCGATCCGGCCCGACCATCCGGCGGCCTGGTCGGGCAGCAGCAGCATGCGCAGCGCCAGCATCAGCGATACGCGCGAAAAGGGCAGGGCAGGATCGTGCCGCGGCGATCGCAGCGCCCAGCGGCCCATCGCCAGCACCACCGGCTCGGCCTCATAGCCCCAAGGGGTGAGCGCATAGACCTGCACGCTTGCCGGCGGCGGCAGCTTCTCGCGCACGACGATGCCGTCCGCCTCCAGCCCGGCGAGGCGCTGGGTGAGGACGTTGGCGCTGAGCCCCGGCAAGCCGGCGCGGATCTCGCCGAACCGGCGGGGCCCAAGCAGCAGTTCGCGGATGATCAGCAGTGCCCAGCGTTCACCGACGAATTCCAGCGCGAGGGCGGTGCCGCACGCGTCTTCGTAGCGCCGCCTCTTATCCAGGTTAGTTATCTTTTCTAACTTCACGGTTGTTTTCTAGGATCGGGCAAGGCACAAATCAAGCAGGCGGCGACTCAAGGAAGGCCGTCGGGGAGAGAGAAGATGGTCCAGCCGGTGTTCGTGAACCTGCCGGTGGCCGATGTGCCGCGCGCCACCGCCTTCTACGAAACGATCGGCTGCACGATGAACCGGCAGTTCAGCGGCCCCACCGCCAGTGCGATGGTCTGGTCCGAGGCGCTGACCTTCATGCTGCTCGACCGCGCCTTCTTCCAGACCTTCACCCCGCGTGCCGTGGCCGATGCGAGCGCGGTCACCGAGGTGCTGATCGCGCTGCCGCTGGCGGACCGCGCCGCGGTGGATGCGCTGGTCGACAAGGCCGTAGCGGGCGGCGGCTCGGGCGATATCCACCCGGTTCAGGACATGGGCTTCATGTACGGCCGCAGCTTCACCGATCCCGACGGCCACATCTTCGAGCCGTTCCACATGGACATGGCCGCCGCTGCCGCCGCGATGGAGGCCGCCGCCGACCCCGTCTGAAGGAAGAGGAGCAGGAGCATGGCCTATGTCGACGGATATGTATTGCCGGTGCCGGAGGGCAACCGTGCGGCCTATACCGATCTCGCCAGGAATACGGCCGAGAAGCTGCGGGCGCTGGGCGCGCATCAGGTGATGGAATGCTGGGGGCAGGACGTGCCCCATGGCAAGGCCACCGATTTCTACCGCGCGACCCATGCCGAGGAGGGGGAGGCGGTGGTCTTCGCCTGGGTGGTGTGGCCGGACAAGGCTGCGCGCGACGCGGGATGGGCTGCGATGATGGCCGATCCGGAGATGGAGGGGCTCGACATGCCGTTCGACACCCGCCGCATGTTCTGGGGCGGGTTCGAGCCGATCGTCGCGCTGGGGCAGGGCTGAGCAGGGAGAGAGGATATGACGAACCGGCAGGGTGAGATCATCTGGTACGAACTGATGACGCGCGACGCGGACGGGGCGGCGGCCTTCTATGCGGCCGTGACGGGCTGGCAGGTCGGCGCACCCCCGCCGGGCGGGCCGGACTATCGGATGTTCTCCGCTGCCGACGGCCATGCGGGCGGCATGCTCCAGCTGGACGCGGCGATGCTGGCGGCGGGAGCAAGTCCCGCCTGGCTGGCCTATTTCGGCGTCGACGATGTCGATGCGAGCGTCGCCGGCATCGTGGCGGAAGGGGGCAAGGTGCTGGTACCGGCCTGGGATGCACCCGGCGTCGGACGGATCGCGATGGTCACCGATCCGCAGGGCGTGCCCTTCTACGTCATGCGCGGCGCGACCGAGGGGGCGACGAGCGCCGTCTATCAGCGGCGCGGGCTCGGCCATGTCGGCTGGAACGAGCTGTTCGCGCCGGATGCCGAGGGGGCGCTCGGCTTCTATCACCGCCAGTTCGGACTGGCCTATATGGGGGGCATGCCGATGGGCGAGATGGGCGAATACAGCTTCATCGGCCATGACGGCGGCGAGCCGATGGGCGCGATCATGCGCTGCCCGCCGGGTGCCAAGCCGGGCTGGAGCTTCTACTTCCGGGTCGAGGATGTCGACGCGGCCAGGGCGAACGTGGAAGCGGCGGGCGGCACGGTGATCAACGGGCCGATGGACGTGCCCGGTGGCGAGCGGGTGCTGCAGGCGGTGGATCCGGACGGGGCCATGTTCGGGCTGTTGAGCGGGGCAGGCGCCTAGCGCCCGCCCGGTGCCGCTGATATCCGGGGGGCGTCCGGGTCTCGAGCCGGGGACGCGGTTGAACGCGCAGTTCCCGGTCAGGCGAAGGCCGCCGACCCCTTCAACTGCTGGTACGCCGCGATCACCCGCTGGAGCCGCGCTTCGTGGCTGCGGTCGCCGCCATTGCGGTCCGGGTGGAACCTGCGCACCAGCTCCGAATAGCGCTTGCGTAGCGCGGTGCGGTCCGAATCGATTTCCAGATCCAGCACCTTCAGCGCATCGCGATCCGCGCCGGACAGCGGCTTGCCGTCCTTGCGTTCGCCGCGATCCTTCATCCGGTCGCGATAGCGCGCGCCGATCGCGTCGAGCGGGTCGGCGAAATCGGCCCAGCGCGGCGGCACGTCCGGGTTGGCGCTGAATACCCGCGTCTCGCGCTCCCAGCCGGCGATCGGGCGTTGCGCCTCGTGGATCTCGTCCGGGCTCATGCCGGCGAAGAAATTGTAGCCGGAGTTGAACGCGCGGACATGGTCCAGGCACAGCCAGCGGAACGGCGGCGGGCCGTCGAAGCTGCTGCGCGCACCTTCCAGCGGCGGCGCGCGGAATTCGCCGGGGGCGGTGCAGCCCGGCTCTGCGCACAGTCTGCCCTCCGCCTCCATGCGACCATGGAAACGGGCATTCGGACGATCCCTTCTCGGCTGATGGCTAGCCACGCGACTCCCTCGAACAAACCGCCTATATAGGCGCGATGACCGACCTCGCTACCGGCCCGTTGGCCGATCTGATCGCCGATCGCCTGCGCTCCGCGCTCGCCCCGTCGCACCTCCATGTCAGCAACGACAGCGCCCAGCATCGCGGGCATCTGGGGGACGACGGAACGGGGGAGTCGCACTTCACCGTCACTATCGAGAGCCCCGCATTCGCCGGGCTGAACCGCGTCGCCCGCCAACGCAAGGTGAACCACGCGCTGGCCGACCTGCTCGCCACGCGCATCCACGCGCTGGCGATCAAGGCCACCGCGCCCGGCGAATGAGCGACCGTATCGCGCGCCCGGCGGCGCGGATCCTGCTGCTGGACGGGCAGGGCCGGGTGCTGCTGTTCCGTTTCGATCCCGGCGACCGGCCGCCCTTCTGGTGCACGCCGGGCGGCGCCGTCGATCCGGGCGAACGCTATGAGGATGCCGCCCGCCGCGAGCTGTGGGAGGAAACGGGCATCCGCGCCGATCCGGGCCCGGAGGTCGCGCAGCGCATCGTGGAGTTCGTGACGATCGAAGGCGTTCCCGTCTGGGCGGACGAACGCTACTTCCTCGTCCGCACCGAAGCAGCGGCGATCGAGACCTCGGGCCACACCGCGCTCGAGCAGCGGGTGATGCGCGGCTGGCGCTGGTTCACGCGGCAGGAGATCGCCGCGCACGCGGAGCCGATTTTTCCCGAGGACCTGCTGGAGATGCTCGCCGCCCTCGGGGCGTGAGCGAGCATCTCCGTCGCCCGGTGCTTACTGCCCCGCCCGCGCCTTGTCGCGGATGGCGCGGAATTCGGCGTCCTTGAACCAGTTCGGCCAGGCGTTGCCGTCGGCCAGCTGGCGGCCGAGTCCGTAATAGATGCGCAGGTCGGAAAGGGCGCCGTCCCAGCTCCAGCTGGGATCATATTCGTCCTGCGGCTTGTGGTAGCGCTGGTCGGTATAGTCCTCCGCGGCCTTGGCACCCGCCGCCTTGCCGCCCGTCACCAGATCGTCGCCGCTTTCGCCATAGAGCATCGGCACGCCCAGCTTGGCGAAGCTGAAATGGTCGGAGCGGTAATAGCTTCCCTTTTCGGGGGTGGATTCCACGCCGATCACCCGGCCTTCGGCGGCGACCAGCGGCTTCACCAGCTCCTCCAGCTCGGACTTGCCCGCGCCGATCAGCACGAAGTCCTTCGCCTTGCCGTGGATGTTGAGCCCATCCATGTTCACGCCGCCCACGGTTTTCGCGAGCGGATACAGGGCATGCTCGGCATAATATTGCGAACCGATCAGCCCCTGTTCCTCGGCGGTCACCGCCAGAAACACCATGCTGCGCTTGGCCGGGCCCGCCTTGGCATTGGCCTCGGCCAGCGCGACCAGACCGGCGGTGCCGGTGGCATTGTCGACCGCGCCGTTGCAGATGTCGTCGCCGTCCACCGGCTTGCAGCGGCCGAGATGATCCCAGTGCGCCGAGAACAGCACCACCTCGTCGGGCCGCGCGGTGCCCGGCAGGATGCCGACCACGTTCTTCGAGGCCTGGCGCTTGATCCCCACGCCGAAGCTTGCCGATGCCTTCACGCCCAGCGGCACCGCCTTGAAGCCCTTGTGCCTGGCCGCCTCGACCAGCGCGGCATAGTCCTTGCCGGCGCTGGCGAACAGCGCCTTGGCCGCATCCTGCTGGATCCAGCCGATCAGCTGCGACTGGTCGGCATGGTCGCCCGGCGTATCCTGTTCGAGCTTGGGGCCGCCCCAGCTGCTCTCCACCACGCCCCAGCCATAGGCGGCCGGCTCGGTATCGTGGATGATGATCGCGCCCGCCGCGCCCTGGCGCGCGGCTTCCTCATATTTGTACGTCCAGCGGCCATAATAGGTCATCGCCCGGCCGCCGAACGGGCCGTCCAGCGTCATGGTCTGCCAGTCGGGATCGTTGATCAGGATGACGACCGTCTTTCCCTTCACGTCGAGCCCGGCATAGTCGTTCCAGCCGCGCTCGGGCGCGTTGATGCCGTAGCCGACGAACACGACCTCGCTGTCCTTCAGCTCGATCTTCGGGGTGACGCGGTAGGTGGAGAACACCGCCTCGCTGCCATAGGCGAGCGACACCGGCGTCCTGCCGCCGGTGAAGGCGAGCTTGCTGGGG
This sequence comes from Sphingomonas elodea ATCC 31461, assembly GCF_000226955.1. GTDB lineage: Bacteria > Pseudomonadota > Alphaproteobacteria > Sphingomonadales > Sphingomonadaceae > Sphingomonas > Sphingomonas elodea. The sequence goes on along the minus strand of NZ_AGFU01000026.1, from coordinate 85,998 downwards.
GCCTGCACGCTCAGTTCCACCAGCGGCACGTCCTGCACCCATTGCCCCTTGTTGCCGGGCTTGAGACCCGCCTTCTGGAAGCGCTCGATCAGATAGGCGATCGTCTTGTCCTCGCCCGCGGTCGTCGGCTTGCGACCCTCGAACGCATCGGAGGACAGGGTCTCGGTCACGGTCTTCAACGTGTCGACCGAGATGGCCGGGGCGGTTTGCGCCTGGGCCGCGGTGGATGTGAGCAGGGCAAGGGCAAGCAACGAAAAGCGCATGGAGGTCCTCCTGATGCGCCCGTTCTGGCAAGCCCGGCAGGCCCGGTCCAGCCCAACGAAAAAGGGCGGCCCCGAAGGACCGCCCCGTTTCTCGTTCCCGAAGGAAGCCAAATTAGCGCGAGTAGAACTCGACGACCAGGTTCGGTTCCATCTTCACCGGGTACGGCACTTCGTCGAGCGTCGGCACGCGGGTGAAGGTGACCTTCGCCGCACCGTCCGGCGCGACATAGTCGGGGATATCGCGCTCGGCGAGGCTCTGCGCTTCCATGACCAGGGCCATTTCCTGTGCCTTGCTGCTCAGGCTGATTTCCTGGCCCGGCTTGATGCGGCGCGAACCGATGTTGCACTTCTCGCCGTCGACGCGGATGTGACCGTGGTTGACCAGCTGGCGGGCCGCGAAGATCGTCGGCGCGAACTTGGCGCGGTAGACGATCATGTCGAGGCGCTGCTCGAGCAGGCCGATCAGGTTCTGACCGGTGTCACCCTTCATGCGCGACGCGTCTTCGTACGAGCGCTTGAACTGCTTCTCGGTGATGTCGCCGTAATAGCCCTTGAGCTTCTGCTTGGCGCGCAGCTGGATGCCGAAGTCCGACATCTTGCCCTTGCGGCGCTGGCCGTGCTGGCCCGGGCCGTACTCACGCTTGTTCACCGGGGACTTCGGACGACCCCAGATGTTTTCGCCCATGCGGCGATCGAGCTTATGCTTGGCGCTGGAGCGCTTCGACATGTAAAATCCTTTACCAACTGCTGTGACGTTGACCCGGGTGGCGAACCGCCCTGATCGCGATCCCGGTTTCGCCTGTGCTTCTCGGTCAAGAAAAGCGCAGGGCCACCGCTTCACCGGGGGTGCGGGGCCAATTGCGAAGGGGCGCGCCTAGCGGGGAGGGGCAGGGGAGTCAAGCCCGTCCCACTCCGCCCGAACCTGCGGATCGGCCTCGCTGCGGGCACGGGCGACGCGCGCTTCCTGCCAGCGGAACGGGTCCAGACGCGCCAGCGCCCAGATCGCGGCGCCGCGCACCACCGGGGCGGGATCGTCGAGCAGCGCCGTCGCCGCCGGCGCCAGCCGCGCGCTGCCGCTGTTGCCGGCGGCGATCAGGCAGTTGCGCATCATCCGGTCGCGCCCGATGCGCTTGATCGGCGAGCCCGCGAAGACCGTGCGGAAGCTGGCATCGTCCAGCGCCAGCAGGTCGGCGAGATAGGGCACGGTCAGTTCGGCGCGGGGGTGGAAGGCGAGGTTGGCCTGCGCGGCGACGGCGAACTTGTTCCACGGGCACACCGCCAGGCAATCGTCGCAGCCATAGATGCGGTTGCCGATCGCTTCGCGGAAGGCGTGCGGGATCGGCCCCTTGTTCTCGATCGTCAGGTAGGAGACGCAGCGCCGCGCATCGATGCGGTACGGCGCGGGGAAGGCGTCCGTGGGGCAGGCGGTCTGGCAGGCGTCGCAGCTGCCGCAGCTCCCGCCGCTCGGGCCGTCGGATGCCAGCTCCAGCGTGGTGTAGATCGCGCCGAGGAACAGCCAGCTGCCATGCGCCCGGCTCACCAGATTGGTGTGCTTGCCCTGCCAGCCGAGCCCGGCGGCTTCGGACAGCGGCTTTTCCATCACCGGCGCGGTATCGACGAACACCTTCACGTCGGCGCCGGGCGCCTCGGCTACCAGCCAGCGGGCGAGTTCCTTCAGCCGGCGCTTGACCACGTCGTGATAGTCGGCGCCCTGCGCGTAGACCGAGATGCGGCCGACCTCGCCCTCCTCCGCCAGCGCCAGCGGATCGGCGGCGGGGGCATAGCTCATGCCCAGCGCGATCACCGAGCGCACCTCCGGCCACAGGCCCTTCGGGCTGCCGCGCTGCTCGGCGCGCTCCTCCATCCATAGCATGTCGCCATGTGCGCCTTCGGCCAGCCAGGCCTGCAGTCGCGCCGCGGTCTGCGGGGCGGCGTCGGCATCCGCGATGCCGCAGGCCGCGAAGCCGATTTCCGCCGCCTTCGCCTTCAGTCGTTCTTCGATGGGCTTGTCTTGTCGCACGCCCTCCCGCTACCACGTTGTGATTGCGAGGGGGAGGCAAAGTGCAGGAACTGGCCGTCAGCGCCTCCGGGCTGGTCAAGCGCTTCGGCGATCGCCGCGCCGTCGACGGTGTCGGGATCGCCGTGCCCAAGGGGCTCATCTACGGTGTGCTCGGTCCCAACGGCGCGGGCAAGACGACGACGCTGCGCATGCTGCTCGGCATCATCGAGCCCGACGAGGGCGAGCGCACCCTGCTCGGCAGCCGCTTCCCGCGCGACGAGAGCGACCGCGTCGGCTATCTGCCCGAGGAGCGCGGGCTCTATCCCAACATGAAGTGTCGGGAGGCGATCGCCTTCATGGGCGCGCTGCGCGGCCTGCCCTGGAATACCGGGCGCCAGCGCGCGGGGGCGCTGCTGGAAAGCGCCGGCCTCGGCCACGCCGCCGACGACAAGATCCGCAAGCTGTCGAAGGGCATGGCGCAACTGGTCCAGCTGCTCGGATCGGTGGTGCACGAACCCGATCTGCTGGTGCTCGACGAGCCCTTTTCGGGGCTCGATCCCGTAAACCAGGAGCGACTGGAGCTGCTGATCCGCGCCCAGCGGGATCGCGGCGCCACCATTCTCTTTTCCACCCATGTGATGGCGCATGCCGAGCGCCTGTGCGAGCGCATCTCGGTGATCGCCGGCGGCCAGGTGCGGTTCGAGGGGACGGTGGACGAAGCCCGCGCGCTGCTGCCGCTGCGGGCGCGCTACACGCCGCACCAGGATGCCGACGCGATCGCGGCCATGTTGCCGGCGGACGCCGTGCGGCAGGAGGGCAGCTGGCGCTTCACCGTACCCGATGGCGGCATCGAGGCGCTGCTCGTCCGGCTGATCGACGCGGGGCATGGCATCTCCGGCCTGTCGATCGAGCGGCCCGGATTGCACGACGCTTTCGTTCGCATCGTCGGTGCAGACGCGATGGCCGACCAGCCGGAGACGGTCGCATGATGCCCCGCTTCCTGCGCCACGCCCTCACCATCGCCCGCCGCGACCTCAAGGCGACGGTGATGACGCCGACCTTCCTGCTGTTCCTGCTCAGCCCGCTGCTGATGATCGGCTTCGTGGTGATCGGGGGGCTCAGCGGGCAGGCTGCCGGCGCTGCCGGCGAGGCGCGGCAGGTGATCGTCGCGATCGCGCCTGCCGGCCAGCAGGACGCATTGCGCGCCACGGATCGCGAGCTGCGCAGCGTGTTCACCCGCGATTCCGCGCGTCCCAGGCTGCGGCTGGAAACGCAGCAGGCCGACACCGCGAAACAGGCGCGGGCGGTGTTCGATTCCGATACGATGGAAGCGGCGGCGGTGCTCTACGGACCGCTCGACCGCCCGACCGTGCTGCGCCGCGCCGGTGCCGAGGCGGAAGGCCGGTACCTCGCCGCGCTCGCCGCGCAGACGCTCCGTGCCGAACATGCCGCGGGCATCCGCAGCATAGCCCATTTCGAAACGGTCGCCCGCGAGGCGCCCACGGTCAGCGGTCGCGGGCAGGCGGCCTATTTTTCCACCTTCGCCATCTTCCTTGTCACGCTGATGCTCTCGGGCCAGGCGGTGGGCGCGATGGCGGAGGAGCGGTCGAACAAGGTCATCGAGATCCTCGCCGCCGCGGTGCCGCTCGAGAGCGTCTTTTTCGGCAAGCTGCTCGGCGCCTTCGGCTCGGCGCTGCTGTTCGTCGCCTTCTGGGGCACGCTGGTCGCCAACCTGCCGAAGCTGATGCCCGCGGGCCTGGCGGGGGCGCTCTCGGACCTGAGCGTGGCGGTGGGGCCGATCTTTCCGTTGCTGCTGATCGGCTATTTCGTGATGGCCTATCTGTTGCAGAGCGCGGTGTTCCTGGGCGTCGGCTCGCTCGCCTCCACCCAGCGCGAGATCCAGATGCTGTCGCTGCCGATCACCATCTTCCAGTTCGCGATGTTCGGCATGGCGTCCTACGCGGCGGGCAACCCGGAGAGCTGGGTGGCGACGGCGGCGCAAGTCGTGCCGTTCAGCTCGCCGATGGCGATGGCGGCGCGGGCGGCGAACGCGCCGGAACTGTGGCCGCACGCGATCGCCTTTGCCTGGCAGGGGCTGTGGGTGGCGATCACGCTGACCATCGCGGCGCGGCTGTTCCGGCGCGGGGTGCTCAAGTCGGCAAGCCCGAAGCGCGGGAAGAGAGCGGCGGCGTAGCGAATCCTCTTCCGCTTGCGTCCCCCTCCCGCAAGCGGGAGGGGGGAAGCATCACCGTGCGGCGTCGTCGATGGCGTTGCCGGTGCGGTCCACGCCATTGGCGAGCGCGTCGCCGGTATCGTCAGCACCTTCACGGATCGCGCGGCCGGCCTTGTCCACGCGATTCTCGATCTGGTCTCCCAAGCGGTCCGCGAAGTTGGAGACCGAATCGCCGGTGCGATCGAGCGAATTGTCGACGCGGTCCTCGGTGCTCGGCGAGCAGGCGGTGAGCCCCAGCACCAGCGCAGGCAAAAGAAGGGGCAGAGTCTTCGGCATATGGTCTCCTGGGTGTCTAGCCAGCGGGCGCACACGCGCGTAGAGGGCGCGCCATGTCACATCGCATCGCCCTCGCGTCGGATCACGCCGCCTTCGCCATGAAGGCAGAACTCGCCGATTGGTTGCGTGGCCTCGGCCATGACGTGCTCGATCTGGGCACGAACGGTCCGGAGAGCGTCGACTATCCGGATTACGGCTACCGCCTGGGCAAGGCGATCGAGACCGGCGAAGCGACCTTCGGCGTCGCGCTGTGCGGATCGGGCATCGGCATCTCGATCGCGGTGAACCGCAACCCGGCCGCGCGCTGCGCACTCGTTTCCGAGCCGCTCTCGGCCAGCCTTGCGCGCCAGCACAACGATGCCAATGTCATCGCCCTCGGCGCGCGGCTGATCGGCATCGAGATGGCCAAGGCCTGCATCACCAGTTTTCTCGAAACGGCTTTCCTCGGCGATCGGCACGTCCGCCGCGTGGAGAAGCTTGGCAACCCCGAAAGGAGCCCCGCATGAGCACCAACCCCGTTACGGCAGGCCTTCAGCCGGATGGCTTCTTCACCAAATCGCTCGCCGATGTCGATCCGGCGGTGTTCGCCGGCGTCGAGCATGAGCTCGCCCGCGAGCAGTATCAGATCGAGCTGATCGCGTCCGAGAACATCGTCTCCAAGGCGGTGCTCGAGGCGCAGGGCTCGGTGTTCACCAACAAATATGCCGAGGGCTATCCCGGCAAGCGCTATTACCAGGGCTGCCACCCGTCCGACGAGGTGGAGCAGCTGGCGATCGATCGCGCCAAGCAGCTGTTCGGCTGCGGCTTCGCCAACGTCCAGCCGCATTCGGGCGCGCAGGCCAATGGCGCGGTGATGCTCGCGCTGACCAAGCCGGGCGATACCATCCTCGGCCTGAGCCTCGATGCCGGCGGCCACCTGACCCACGGCGCGCGCGCGGCGATGAGCGGCAAGTGGTTCAACGCGGTGCAGTATGGCGTGCGTCCCGACGATCACCTGATCGACTATGACCAGGTGCTGGCGCTCGCCAAGGAGCATAGCCCCAAGCTGATCATCACCGGCGGCTCGGCCTATCCGCGCCACATCGATTTCGCCCGCTTCCGCGCGATCGCGGACGAGGTCGGCGCGACGTTCATGGTCGACATGGCGCACTTCGCCGGCCTGGTCGCGGGCGGCGTCCACCCGACCCCGTTCGGCCATGCGCATGTCGTCACCACCACCACGCACAAGACGCTGCGCGGGCCCCGTGGCGGCATGATCATGACCAACGACGAAGCGATCGCGAAGAAGATCAACTCGGCGGTGTTCCCGGGCCTGCAGGGCGGCCCGCTGATGCACGTGATCGCCGCCAAGGCGGTCGCGTTCGGCGAGGCGCTGCGTCCCGAGTTCAAGAGCTATGCCGCGGCGGTGGTCGAGAACGCCAAGGTGCTGGCGGCGACGCTCAAGGAGCGCGGCGCGAACCTCGTCTCGGGCGGCACCGACACGCACCTCGCGCTGGTCGACCTCACCCCGCTGGGCGTGACCGGCAAGGATGCCGACGAGGCGCTGGAGCGCGCGGCGATCACCTGCAACAAGAACGGCATCCCCAACGATCCGCTGCCGCCGATGAAGACCAGCGGCATCCGCGTCGGCTCGCCGGCGGGCACCACCCGCGGCTTCGGCCCGGCCGAGTTCCGCGAGATCGGCAACATGGTCGCCGACGTGCTCGAGGGGCTGCGCACCAAGGGCGAGGCGGGCGACGCCGCGGTCGAGGCCGATGTGAAGGCCCGCGTCCGCGCGCTGTGCGAACGCTTCCCGATCTACGGCGGCTAAGTGCGCTGCCCCTTCTGTTCGAATGAAGCCAGCCAGGTAAAGGATAGCCGCCCCACCGACGACGGGGCGGCGATCCGCAGGCGCCGGCAGTGCGAGGCGTGCGGCGCGCGCTTCACCACCTTCGAGCGCATCCAGCTGCGCGACCTGACCGTCGTGAAGAGCGGCGCCAATGGAATCGAGGGGCGTCGCGAGCCGTTCGAGCGCGAGAAGCTGATGCGCTCGGTCTCCACCGCGTGTCGCAAGCGGCCGATCCAGCCCGCCCAGATCGAGCGGCTGGTCTCGGGCATCCAGCGGCAGCTGGAAACGACGGGCGAGAGCGAAATCCCCTCCCAGCGCATCGGCGAGCTGGTGATGGAGGCGCTCAAGGGCCTCGATTCGGTGGCCTATATCCGCTTCGCCAGCGTGTATAAGGACTTCCGCGAGGCGAAGGACTTCGAGGAATTCGCCGGTAACGTCAGCGAGGTCGGCAAAAGTTGAATTCTCCCGTGATCGTGCTCGTCCGCCCGCAGCTGGGCGAGAATATCGGCAAGGCCGCGCGCGCCATGCTCAATTTCGGGCTGACCGAGATGCGCTTGGTGAGCCCGCGTGACGGCTGGCCGAACCCCTCGGCAGGTCCTGCAGCGAGCGGCGCCGACATCGTGCTGGAAAAGGCGCAGGTCTTCGAGACCGTCGCCGATGCGGTGGCGGATTGCGCGCAGGTCTATGCCACCACGGTGCGCAAACGCGGCGTGACCAAGCCGGTGGTGACGCCCGAGGTCGCCGCGCGCGAGATCCACGGCGCCGCCACCCGCAGCGCGATCCTGTTCGGGCCGGAGCGCTCGGGGCTGGAAACCGACGATGTGGCACTTGCCCGCACGATCATCACCGTGCCGATCAACCCGGAATTCGGCTCGCTGAACCTCGCCCAGGCGGTAATCCTGGTCGCCTATGAATGGTCCAAGCATGTCGGGCTGGAAAGCCCGCCCGCGGTCGACCTCGATCCGCCCGCGCCGCAGGAGGAACTGGACGGGATGATCGGCCAGCTCGACGCGATGCTGGACGATTCGGGCTATTATTTCCCGCCGGACCGGGTGCCGTCGACCAAGCGCACGCTGCGCACGCTGCTGACCAAGCCGCGCTGGTCGAGCCAGGAACTGCGCACGCTGCGCGGGGTGCTGTCCGCGCTGGATGGCCGGAAGCGCCACCGGGCGGAGTAAAGCCGCGTCCCCATGTCGTCATTCCGGCGAAAGCCGGAATCCATTGGGGGCGCCGATGCGGCTTTTGCTTTGGCGCAGTGGCGAATGGATCCCGGCTTTCGCCGGGATGACAGCTTTAAAGTAGAGCAAGCCGCTCCCCTTCCACCTCAGGAAGGGGAGCACCCCAATCCTCAGCGGCGCGGCGGGCCCTTGCGGAAGCCGCCGGGCTTGCCGTTGGCGTTGCTGCGGTTCGGAGGACCGCGACGCGTCGGACCATCGGCACGCGCGCCCGGCTGCGGCGCTTCGGTCGCGCGCTCGATGCGGATGCCGTCATCGTCATCGCCGGCCGTGCGCGCGAACTTGTCGACCGCTGCCGCGAACTTCGCCGCGAGCTGCGACGGAATCTGGAAGTGCGTCTCGTTCGCCGCGATGCGGATCGCGCCGACTTCGTTGCGGGTGATGTGCCCGCGGCGGCAGATCAGCGGCAGGATCCAGCGCGGGTCGGCATTCTGGCGACGTCCGATATCCATGCGGAACCACACCGTGTCGTCGAAACCGGGGCGGTGCCGCTCCTGCTGCGCGGCGCGGCGCGCCTCGGGGGTCGCCTCGATCAGTTCCTCGGGCTCGGGCAGCTGCGAGCGGTGCGCGCGAACCAGTGCGGCGGCGATCTCGGCCGGCGTCTTCTCGGCGAGCAGGCGCTCGGCGAGGGCCACGTCTTCCTCGTCGGTCTCGATCGGCTGGAGCAGCGCGGCGATCAGGCGCTCGCGATCGGCCGCGCGAATCTGCTCGGGCGTCGGCGCATCGATCCACACCGCCGGAATGCGCGCGCCGTGCAGCATCTGCTCGACGCGGCGACGACGCGGATAGGGGACGATGAGGACCGCGGTGCCCTTCTTGCCCGCGCGGCCGGTACGGCCCGAACGGTGCTGGAGCGTCTCGGCATCGCGCGGCAGTTCGACATGGACGACCAGCGTCAGCGTCGGCAGGTCGATGCCGCGTGCCGCCACGTCGGTGGCGACGCAGACGCGGGCGCGGCGATCGCGCAGCGCCTGCAGCGCATGGTTGCGCTCGGACTGCGAATGCTCGCCGGACAGCGCCACGGCCGCGAAGCCGCGCTCCATCAGGCTGGCATGGAGATGGCGGACATTGTCGCGCGTCGCGCAGAACAGGATCGCCGTCTCCGCCTCGTGCAGGCGCAGCAGGTTGATCACGACATGCTCGATATCGGCCGGCGCGACCGTCACCGCCTGGTAGCTGATATCGCCGTGGCCGCGATCGTCGCTCTTGGTGGTGATCTGGAAGGCGTTGCGCTGGTAGCGCTTGGCCAGCGCGACGATCGGGCGCGGCATCGTCGCCGAGAAGAGCAGGGTGCGGCGGCCTTCGGGCGTCGCGTCGAGGATCGCCTCGAGCTCCTCGCGGAAGCCCATGTCGAGCATCTCGTCGGCCTCGTCGAGCACCGCGACGCGCAGGCTGGACAGGTCGAGCGCACCGCGCTCGAGATGGTCGCGAAGGCGGCCCGGCGTGCCGACGACGATATGGGCGCCGTGGTTGAGCGTGCGACGCTCCTTGGAGGCGTCCATGCCGCCGACGCAGGTGGCGATGCGCGCGCCGGCCGGGCTGTAGAGCCAGATCAGCTCACGGCTGACCTGCAGCGCCAGCTCACGCGTCGGCGCGATGATCAGGGCGAGCGGCGCGCCGGCGGGCGGCAGCATCTCTTCGCCGGCGAGCAGCTCCGGCGCCATGGCAAGGCCGAAGGCGACCGTTTTGCCCGAGCCTGTTTGGGCGGAAACGATGAGGTCGCGGCCCGCGGCCTGGTCTTCCAGGACGGCGGACTGAACGGGGGTCAGCGTGGAATAGCCACGCTGTTCCAGCGCCTCGGCGAGGCGCGTCGGTAGATTCGAAATAGACATTGAGACCCTAAAAATTGGGGCTACGCGCGGCGCACCGCAAGCCCGTACGACAGTGGCAGGCGCGCCCCTTTTATCCTCGCGCGCGATCGATCAGCCAGACGGCGAGCGTGAGGGCGAACCCCACCGCCAGCCCGGCCAGCAGCCCCGCCGTCGCTTGTCCGCGAAGGGCTCCGGCCACTGCGCCGACGAGAATGCTCGCCGTCAACAGGAAGCCGCCGGCCAACGGCGCGCGCGAAGGGGTGGACTGCATGGCCCCCTTTGCCACGAAACTCCCGTCTGCGCCAGCCCGTGCAATGGTTGCCTGTTCGTTCACCAGCCTCGTCCACCCGAGGGGAACGGAAACCTGCGTATCAAGCCGGTACGGGCAAGGGGGCTCGCCGTGTGTTGGAGTTCGAATGGACGTCTACCCCTATCTGAGCGATCGGGACGCCGTGATGCAGGCGGCAGAGCTGATTCGGCGCTTCGGCGAAGCGGCGGGCGGCGAAGCGGCTGCCCGCGCCGATGCGAGCCGCGATCTGGGCAACGTCATCCATTTCTGCCGCTGGCGCCAGATCGAGCGGCTGGTGGTGCTGCTGTCGGTGCCGCGTGCGCTGGGCACGGTGCACTGAGGGGCACGGCGCCCGCACCCGAATGAAGCAATTCCCGCCCCATCGGGGCAGGATGTAGGAAGCCCCGGACCCAAGCTCCCATACCCGCGTTCCTTCCTCGCACTCCTTCCGCGAGGTACGCTTGACCACACCCCAGATTCTGTCGCTCGTCGTGCTCGCCGGCATGATGCTGCTCTTCGTGTGGGGAAAGCTGCGCTACGATATGGTCGCGGTGCTGGCGCTGCTCGCGGCGCTGGCGGTGGGCGTGGTGAAACCGAAAGAGGCCTTCACCGGCTTTTCCGACGACATCGTCATCATCGTCGCCTCCGCGCTGGTGCTTTCCGCGGCCGTGCAGCGCTCGGGCGTGATCGAGCGGGCGATGCTGCTGCTCCAACGGCGGGTGACGCGGGTGCGCTCGCAACTGCTGCTGCTCAGCGCCAGCGTCGGCTTCGCCTCGGCGCTGGTGAAGAATATCGGCGCGCTGGCGATGATGATGCCGGTTGCCTTCCAGATGGCGAAGCGCTCCAAGGCCTCGCCTGCCACCTTCCTCATGCCGATGTCGTTCGCATCGCTGCTCGGTGGCCTTATCACGCTGATCGGCACCTCGCCCAACATCATCGTCAGCCGCGTGCGCGAGGAGATGACCGGCCAGCCCTTCGGCATGTTCGATTATGCCCCGGTGGGGCTGGGGCTGACGCTGGTCGGCCTGATTTTCCTGCGCTTCGCCTACCGGCTGATCCCGCGCGACCGTCGCGCGGCGCCGACGCTGGGCGAGGCGATGGACATCGAGGATTACGTGACCGAGGCCGCGGTGCCCGAGGGATCGGAGGCGGTGGGGGAATCCGTCGCCGCGTTCCGCGAACGGCACGACCATGCGGTGGCCGTCACCACCATCCTGCGTGGCGGAATCCGCAGCACCCCCTTTCCGGACAACAGGCTGCAGGCCGAGGACGTGCTGATCCTCACCGGCGCGCCGGACGATCTCGAACGGGTGATCGCTACCGACGCGCTGGTCCTGGAGGGGCAGGACCGTGCCCAGCCGGACGGCAGCACCGGGGAAGTCGGGGTGATCGAAGCCGTGATCGGTACCGATTCCACCCTGATCGGCCGCACCGCCGGCCGGCTCGGGCTGCACGAACGCTTCGGCGTGAACCTGATCGCGGTGTCGCGCCAGGGCGAGCGGCTGTCCACGCGTCTCGGCGAGATCGAACTGCGTGCGGGCGACGTGATCGTGCTGCAGGGGCCGCTCGACCTGCTGTTCGAGCGGCTGGGCGAGCTTGGCTGTCTGCCGCTTGCCCAGCGCGAGCTGCGGCTGGGGAGCGCACGGAAGGGACTGCTGCCGCTGGCCATTCTCGCGGTGGCGATGGCGGCGACGGCGACGGGCTATGTTCCGGTGGCGGTGGCGTTCTTTGCGGCGGCGGGGCTCGCCATCCTGCTCGGCGCGTTGCCGGTGCGCGAGGCCTATGAGCATATCGAATGGCCGATTCTGGTGATGCTCGGCGCACTGATCCCGGTCAGCGATTCGCTGCGCACCACCGGTGCCAGCAAGATCATCGGCGACCAGCTCGGCCATCTTGCCGCCACGCTGCCCCCCTGGGGCGCGGTGGCGCTGATCCTGGCGGCGGCGATGGCGGTGACGCCCTTCCTCAACAACGCCGCGACGGTGTTGGTGATGGCGCCGATCGCCGCCACCTTTGCGGGCGAGCTCGGCTACCGGCCCGAGGCGTTCCTGATGGCGACGGCGGTAGGCGCGGGCTGCGACTTCCTCACGCCGATCGGCCACCAGTGCAACACGCTGGTGATGGGGCCGGGCGGCTACCGGTTCGGCGACTATGCGCGCCTGGGTGCGCCCTTGTCGCTGCTGGTGCTGCTGATAGGGACGCCGCTGATCATGGCCGTCTGGCCGGTGTATTGAGAAGGATATGGCGATGGCGAAGAGGATGTGCTTCGAACGGACCGGTGGCCCCGAGGTGCTGCAATGGGTCGAGGTGGATCTGCCGCAGCCCGGCCCCGGCGAAGTACGGCTGCGGACGGAAGCGGCGGGGCTCAACTTCATCGACGTGTATCACCGCACCGGCGTCTATCCGGTGCAACTGCCCTCGGGCATCGGCGTCGAGGGCGCGGGGGTGATCGAGGCCGTGGGCGAGGGCGTCACCGGTTTCGCCGTGGGCGACCGCGCCGCCACCTTCGGCCCGACGCTGGGGTCCTATGCGACTGCCCGCAACCTCAAGGCCGACAGCCTGTTCAAGCTGCCCGATGCTGTCAGCAGCGAAACCGCCGCCGCGGTGCTGCTCAAGGGCTGCACGGTCGAGTTCATGGTCGAGCGTGCGGCGAAGGTGCAGGCGGGCATGACGGTGCTGGTGCACAGCGCGGCTGGCGGCGTGGGCCAGATCGCGGTCGGCTGGCTGAAGGGCATCGGCGCCACGGTGATCGGCACGGTTGGCCATGCGGACAAGGTGGAGAAGGCACGCGCGGCAGGCTGCGACCATGTCCTGCTCTCGCGCCGGGATGACGTCGCGGCGCGGGTGCGGGAAATCACCGGCGGCGCCGGCGTGCCGGTGGTGCTCGACGGGATCGGCAAGGCGACCTGGGAGGCTTCGCTCGGTTCGGCGGCGCGGCGCGGGCTCATCGTCAGCTATGGCAATGCCAGCGGTTCGGTGGAGGGCGTCAAGCTCGCCGCGCTCAACCAGCATGGCTCGCTGTTCGTCACCCGGCCCAAGCTGTTCGACTATTACGTCACGCCCGAGGAACGGGCGGCAGGTGCGGGGCGGCTGTTCGAGATGCTCGAACGCGGCGCGGTCAAGCCGGAGATCGGCCAGCGCTTCGCCTTGGAGGATGCCGCCGAAGCGCACCGCGCGATCGAAGGCGGACGGACGACGGGGTCGACGATCCTGCTGCCGTGAGGGACAGGGCGGGGGGGAGGCCTGCGCACCCCTCCACCAAGCGGAAGAGGCGTTACTTCCGTTTCGTAAGCGCCGCCACGCAGCTGGCCTGATCGAGCGGGCTGCCGTTGCGTTGCCGGGCGTCGACCCAGGTGACGGTCGCGGTGCCGCTGCCGCTTTCCGGTGGATAGAGATAGGCGTCCAGCACGCAGATCGGCCCGACGAACTGGAGCTTGCGCCCCTTGCCTTCGGTCACGTCCAGCCGGGGCTGGCCGAAGCGGGCGAGCAGCTGGGTCGCGTTCAGCCCACGGATCGGTGCGAGGTTGGCCGGCTGCTCCGGCACCGGAACACGGCCGGGTACCGGCAGGGGCGCCGCCGGGCGCGCGGGCGGCACCGTGCCCGAACAGGCGGCGAGCAGCAGCGCGGCCAACGGCACCGCGGGCGTGGCAAGACGGATGGGGTTCAAACGGGTTTCCCTTGGTTGCACTTGTATCTGCCTCTCTCTAGGGCGACGCCCATTGCAATTGGAGCCCTGAACCTTGACCAACCCCAGCTATGACGTGGTCGCGATCGGCAACGCCATCGTCGACATTCTCGCCCAGGCCGACGACGCCTTCATCGAATCGATCGGCGTGCCCAAGGGTTCGATGCAGCTGATGTTTTCGCCCGAAGAGGCCGATGCGCTCTACGCCAAGATGGGCCCGGGTCGCGAGGTCTCCGGCGGCTCGGCGGCGAACACCGTGGCGGGCATCGCCGCGCTCGGCGGCACGGCGGCGTTCATCGGCCAGGTTGCGGACGACCAGCTCGGCACCGTCTTCGCGCACGACATCCGCGCCGCCGGCGTGCATTTCGACACCGCGGTCCGCCCCGGCCAGCCGACCACCGCGCGCTGCCTCATCTTCGTGACGCCGGACGGCCAGCGCACGATGAACACCTTCCTCGGCGCCTCGCAGTTCCTGCCTGCCGCCGCGCTCGACGAGCAGCTGATCGCCAATGGCGCGATCCTCTATCTCGAAGGCTATCTGTGGGATCCGGAAGAGCCGCGCGCCGCGATGCGCAAGGCGATCGAGATCGCCCGTGCCGCCGGCCGCAAGGTCGCCTTCACTCTGTCCGACGTGTTCTGCATCTCGCGCCACGGCGATGATTTCCGCAAGCTGATCGCGGACGGCCTGATCGACATCCTGTTCGCCAACGAGGCCGAACTGCTCGCTTTGTGCGCGCATGAGGATTTCGAAGCGGCGGTCCAGCACATCCATGGCAAGGTGCCGCTACTCGTCGTCACCCGCAGCGAGAAGGGTGCGATCGCCCTCCAGGGCGACGAGCGGGTGGAAGTCTCCGCCGAGCCGATCGCGGCGCTGGTCGACACCACCGGTGCGGGCGACATGTTCGCCGCCGGCTTCCTGCACGGCCAGGCCCAGGGCAAGGGGCTGGAGGAGTCGCTCCGCCTCGGCGCGATCTGCGCGGCGGAGATCATCCAGCATTATGGCGCCCGCGCCGAGAAGGATCTGAAGGCGCTCGCCGCCGCCAAGGTCGGCTGATCGCTTCAGCAATGCAAAGAAGAAGGGCCGGAGGATCGCTCCTCCGGCCCTTTCTTTTTGTGCGCAAGGGATGGATCAGCGGGTGCCGGGTACCGGCGGCTCGAGATCCTCATAGGCGTCGGGGCCGTCGTGGTCGTCGATCCCGCGGCCGACATGGCTGCGCGAGCGGCTATAGCCGTAATAGACCACCAGGCCGATCGCAGCCCAGCCGAAGAACAAGGCGATCGTCGGGCCGGAGAGGCTGAAGAACAGATAGACGCAGCCCGCGATCGCGATCGGTGCCGTCACCATGATCGCGGGGGTGCGGAACGGGCGGTGGCGCGTCGGATCGGTCTTGCGCAGCACGATCACCGCGATCGACACCGCGGCGAAGGCGAACAGCGTGCCCGAGTTCGACACGTCCGCCAGCAGGCCCACCGGGAAGAAGGCGGCGAACAGCGACACGAAGATGCCGGTCAGGATGGTGATGACGTGCGGCGTGTGGAACTTCGGGTGGACCCGCGAGAAGAAGGCCGGCAGCAGGCCGTCGCGGCTCATCACGAAGAAGATGCGGGTCTGGCCGAACATCATCATCAGGATGACCGAGGGCAGCGCGATGATCGCCGCGGCGCCGACGAGCCAGCCGAGGAACGGATGGCCGATCGAGCGCAGCGTCCAGGCCAGCGCTTCCTTCGAGCAGACCACGGCCTGTTCGGACATCGCCGCGCAGGCCTGCGACAGCGCCGGCGTGCCGGGCGACAGCACCTCACCCGCCGGGCCATGGACCGGCTGCGCGCCGACGGTGCCGATCACGCCCGAGGCGACCAGCATGTAGAAGATGGTGCAGATCGCGAGGCTGCCGATCAGGCCGATCGGCATGTTGCGCTGCGGGTTCTTGGTCTCCTCGGCGGCGGTCGAGACCGCGTCGAAGCCGACATAGGCGAAGAAGATCGAGGCGGCCGCACCCGAGATGCCGGCAAAGCCGAGCGGCGCGAACGGCGTGAACTGGCCGGTCTTGAGCACCGGGATGGTCACGATCACGAACATCGCCAGGGCGAGGATCTTGATGCCGACCAGCACGGCGTTGACCGTGGCGCTTTCCTTGGTGCCCTTCACCAGCAGCGCGGTGACGACCGCGGCGACTGCCATGGCCGGCAGGTTGATCATGCCGCCGTCGAACGGTCCTCGGATCAGCTGCAGCGGCACGACGATGCCGAAATTGTTCTGGATGAACCCCATCATATAGCCGGCCCAGCCGACCGACACGGCCCCCGCCGCGATCGCATATTCGAGGATCAGCGCCCAGCCGACCATCCAGGCGACCAGCTCGCCCATCACGGCGTAGCTATAGGTGTAGGCGGAGCCGGAGACCGGCACCATCGCCGCCATTTCGGCATAGCAGAGCGCCGCCACCGCGCAGACGAACCCGGCGATGACGAACGAGATCATCATGCCCGGCCCGGCCTTCTGTGCGGCCTCGGCGGTTAGCACGAAGATGCCGGTGCCGATCACCGCGCCGATGCCGAGCATGGTCAGCTGGAAGGCGCCGAGCGAGCGGTGGAGCGATTTCTTTTCGGCTGTGGCTAGAATGGCATCGAGAGGCTTTACGCGCCCGAATATCATTTCCTGATCCCCTATGCGGCGAGCGTTGCGCCGCCCCCAAATTGGTAAAGCGCGGAGCCTAGCCCCAAATGCGGGGCGCGCAATCCCTTACGGCGTGCCGACGCGAAACAATATTGCGTGCCAGCGCAATCAGCGGACGAGCATTGGGCCGAGCGGCTGGCCGGCGAAGATGTGGACATGAAGGTGGGGTACCTCCTGCCCTGCATCCATGCCGATATTGGCGAGGAGCCGGTAGCCGGGCTCTACCATGCCCGCCGCGCGCGCCACCGCGCCCACCGCGCGGACGAAACCGGCGATCTCGGCGTCCGAGGCGTTGGCCGAGAAATCGTCCCAGCTCACATAGGCGCCGGTCGGGATCACCAGGATGTGGTGCGGTGCCTGGGGCGCGATGTCGTGAAAGGCGAGGGCGTGCTCGTCCTCATAGACCTTCTTCGCCGGAATCTCGCCGCGCAGGATCTTCGCGAAGATGTTCTGGTCGTTATAGGGCTTGGTCGGGTCGATCGGCATTGGTGGCTCCGTGACTTAGATCCTCCCCGTGCCGGGGAGGAATTGGAAGAGGGCAGCCTCACGCCCCCCGCGCCGCCTTTTCGGCAATCCCGGACACGCCTTCGCGCCGCGCGAGCTCTGCGCGGACATCGTCGAGGCTGAGCCCCATATCGGCGAGCAGCACGAGCAGATGGAAGAGCAGGTCCGCCGATTCCTTCACCAGCTCGCCGCGATCGTCCTGGATCGCGGCGATCACCGCTTCGGTGGCTTCCTCGCCCAACTTCTGCGCGATCTTGGCGCGGCCGCGGGCGGTGAGCTTGGCGACATAGCTGGTCGCGGGATCGCCCAGGCGGCGGTCGCGGATAGTCTGTTCGAGCGTGTCGAGAAGGTCGGCCATGGTTTCCGGCTGCGGGAGGCGCGCGGCGCTGTCAATCCTGGGGCGCGGGATTGCGGGGCTTGCCCTAAGGTAGCTGCGAGCGATTCGCGGCAGCAGGGCAGGAGGACGATGGTGCAGGAACGCGAGTCGGGGGCAGGGCAGGGGCGGCTGTCGCGACCCTTGTGGCTGGTGCTGGGGTTCGTGTTCGTCGCGCTCGGCTTCATCGGCGCGCTGCTGCCGCTGATGCCGACGACGATCTTCCTGATCCTCGCCGCCGGCTGCTTCGCCCGCTCCTCGCCGCGGCTGGAGGCGTGGCTGCTCGACCATCCGCGATTCGGGCCCACGCTGGTGGCCTGGCGCGAACAGGGCGCGATCCCGCGCAAGGGCAAGGCGATGGCGTGTACGGGCATGGCGCTCGGCTACGGCCTGTTCGCCTGGGGCGCGCGGCCGGGGCCCTGGCTGGCGGTCGGCGTGGCGGCGGCGATGCTGGGGTGCGCGTGGTATGTGCTGAGCCGGCCTACGGCGGTGTAGCGCGGCGCGATGCTGGGTGTCGACGCTCCCGACGTCAGGACGGCTTGCCTTCGGTAAGCTCCACAACTTCGAACGCATAGGATGTCCAGCCGCGTTGCCTGGCAGCCTCGGCCAGCGCGGTTTTCTTGCCGGCGGCTTCCTTCGGCGACTTGCTGTGTCCCCAGAAGACTTCGGTCTTGCCGTTGTCGAGCACCGCCACGATGCGCCAGAAATGCGTGAACGGCGCGGCCGTGGGGCCGATCGTCTTCACCCATCCGTCGGCCATGGTCGCCCTCAGGTAGCGCTTCTTTCTTGCCATACAAAGCCGATACCGGCGAACTTGGCGGCGGTCACGGTTTTATGAGGTTGCGGAGAGGGGCTCTGGATGTCTGTTTTTGGTGGAAAGCGGACGTTGGTCGCATAGAGTTCGCGGTGGAGGCAAACATGGGTCGTCATCGGCAAGGGCACATTAGTGGATGGGGTGCAGCACTTTTCGCGCCGGTCGCTGTCCCGTCCGCGTTGCTGTTGATTTTCATTCAACGGCTTTTCGGGTTCAAGAGGAGCGCCGACCTCAACCCCGTCGATGTGGCCCGCTACCTATCCGACTTTCTTGATGGCAGCGGCGAAGAGTGGGACTGGGATGACTTTACTAGCATCCCGATTTCCGACCACACACTCGATCGTATCCGGCAAGAGGCAGATGCGGTTCCGCTGCCGCTTACCACCCATGGCGAGGCGCAGCTAAGGGCGCTGCTGGCGCGGGTTCGCGCCCTTTAGATATGACCGCTATTGGGGCGAAAGCGGACAGTCGCCCCCTACCCCCGAACCGGAATCCCCGCCGCTGCCAGCGCGGCATGCGCCTCGGCGATCGTCGCCTGGCCGAAGTGGAAGATCGACGCCGCCAGCACCGCCGAGGCATGGCCGTCGCGGATCCCCGCCACCAGATCGTCCAGTCCGCCGACGCCACCCGAGGCGACCACCGGCACCGTCACCTGGTCGGCGATGGTGCGGATCAGGTCGAGGTCATAGCCGTCGCGGGTGCCGTCGCGGTCCATCGAGGTGACGAGCAGCTCGCCTGCGCCCAGCTCGGCGAGGCGCAGCGCGTGCTCGACCGCGTCGATGCCGGTTTCGCGGCGGCCGCCATGGGTGAACACCTCCCAGCGCCCGTCGCCGGTCCGCCGCGCATCGACCGAGGCGACGACGCACTGGCTGCCCATGCGGTCGGCGATCTCGGCGACCACTTCCGGTCGCGACACCGCCGCGCTGTTCACCGCGACCTTGTCCGCGCCCGCCAGCAGCAGCGCGCGGGCATCCTCGACGTTGCGCACCCCGCCACCGACGGTGAGGGGCATGAAGCACACTTCGGCGGTGCGGCGCACCACGTCGAGGATCGTGCCGCGCGCCTCGTGGCTGGCGGTGATGTCGAGAAAGCACAGCTCGTCGGCGCCGGCCGCATCATAGGCGCGGGCCTGCTCGACCGGATCGCCGGCGTCGCGCAGCTCGACGAAGTTGACGCCCTTCACCACGCGGCCGTTCGCCACGTCGAGGCAGGGGATGACGCGGGCGCGGACGGTCATCGCCCGGCCTCGATCGCCTCGGCGAGGTCGAGCCGGCCGTCATAGAGCGCGCGGCCCGAGATCACGCCTTCGATGCCGTCCTCGACATGGCCACGCAGCGCATGGATGTCGTGAATGTCGGTGACGCCGCCGCTGGCGATGACCGGGATCGACACGGCGCGGGCGAGCGCCACGGTCGCCTCGACATTGCAGCCCTTGAGCAGCCCGTCGCGGCCGACATCGGTGAAGAGGAGGGCGGCGACGCCGGCATCCTCGAAGCGGCGGGCGAGATCGACGACGCTCACGTCCGACACATCGGCCCAGCCATGCGTCGCGACCATGCCGTCGCGGGCGTCCACGGCGACGACGATCTGGCCGGGATGGGCGCGGGCGGCTTCGCGGACCAGGTCCGGATTTTCCAGCGCGGCGGTGCCGATCACGACGCGGGTCACGCCCATGTCGAGCCAGCGCGCAATCGATTCGTGGTTCCGGATGCCGCCGCCGAGCTGCACCTTGGCAGGGGTCTTCGCCAGGATGTTGGCGACGGCGAGGCCGTTGACCGATTCGCCTGCGAACGCGCCGTCGAGGTCGACGACGTGCAGCCATTCGGCACCCGCCTCGGCGAACAGCGAGGCCTGCGCGGCGGGGTCGTCGCCGTAGACGGTGGCGCGTGCCATGTCGCCTTCGGCGAGGCGGACGACCTGGCCGGCCTTGAGATCGATGGCGGGGAAGATGTGCAGGGTCATGGGGATCTCAGGGCTTCCAGGCGAGGAATCGTTCGAGCAGCGCGATGCCGTAGCGCTGGCTCTTTTCGGGGTGGAACTGCAGGCCGACGATGTTGTCGCGGCCGATCGCGGCGGTCACCGAGCCGCCATGGTCGGTGGTGGCGAGCACGCCCGCGCCGTCGAACGCGAAGCTGTGGAGGAAATAGGCCTCGCCGCGCTCGATCAGCGGGTGATCGGCCACCGGCACCACGTCGTTCCAGCCCATGTGCGGCACGCGCAGCTCGGGGCCGGCGGGCAATTGGCGGACGGTGCCCGGAATCCAGCCGAGCCCGGCATGGCTGCCGAGTTCTTCGCCGGTCGTCGCCAGCAGCTGCATGCCGACGCATACGCCGAGGAACGGTACCGCGTCGCGCAGCACCCGCGTCTCCAGCGCATCGATCATGCCGGGCAGCGCGCGCAGACCCGACGCGCAGGCGCCGAATGCGCCGACGCCGGGCAGCACCACGCGGTCGGCGCCGAGCACCACGGCCGGATCGGCGGTCACCGCGATATCGGCAGCCCCCGCCGCCTTCAGCGCATTGTGCACCGAATGGAGGTTGCCCGCGCCGTAATCGATCAGCGCGACGGTCACTGGCCGAGCGCCTCCAGCCCGGGCGCGAGGATGCTCGGGGCGACTTCGATGAATTCGTACTCGGCAGCACCTGCCGTGGCGAAGGGATCGCCAGCGGCCCAGGCCTTCACCTCGTCGAGCGACCCGCGCGCCATGAAGAAGCCGCCGGTCACCGGCACCTTGCGGCCGGCAACCATCAGGCGGCCGTCCGCCACGCCCTGCTTCAGCCAGTCGACATGCGCGGGGCGCAGCGCGTCGATCTGAGCAATGTCCACCTTGTAGGTCAGCAGCACGAGGATCATCACAGCACTCCCTTGGTCGACGGGATCACCCCGGCCTTGCGCGGATCGATCTCCACCGCTTCGCGCAGCGCGCGGGCCAGGCCCTTGAACGCGGCTTCGGCGATATGGTGGTTGTTGCTGCCATACAGCGTCTCGACGTGCAGCGTCAGGCCGGCGGTCTGGGCGAAGCTGTGGAACCAGTGTTCGAACATCTCGGTATCCATCTCGCCGAGCTTCTTCTGGCTGAATTCGGTCTTCCACACGAGATAGGGGCGGCCGGAAATGTCGATCGCGACGCGGGTCAGCGTCTCGTCCATCGGCGACAGCGCGTCGGCGTAGCGGCGGATGCCCTTCTTGTCGCCCAGCGCCTTGGCGATCGCTTCGCCGATCGCGAGCCCGGTATCCTCGACCGTATGGTGCTGGTCGATATGGAGGTCGCCCACGGTCTTCACGTCCATGTCGATCAGCGAGTGTCGGCTCAGCTGTTCGAGCATGTGATCGAAGAAGCCGATGCCCGTGTGGATGGTGTAGACGCCGGTCCCGTCGAGGTTGACGGTGACGTCGATCGAGGTTTCGCTGGTCTTGCGGCTGATGGTCGCGGTGCGCATGGCCGTGCACATAACGCCGATAGCGACGCATGCAATCTTGACCCCAACATTTCAGCCGCTACCCAAGGGGCATGACCGGCAACGTGCCCGATAGTTTGATTCCGTATGACGAGATCGTGCAGGAAGCCCTGCGCGCCGTGGTGGGCCGTGTGCTCGGATCGGTGGCGCAGTCGGGCGGCCTGCCGGGCGCGCATCATTTCTACATCACCTTCAAGACGCAGGCGCCGGGGGTCGATATCCCCCAGCGGCTGATGGAGCGGTTCCCGGACGAGATGACCATCGTCCTCCAGCACCGCTACTGGGACCTGACGGTGGACGACCGGAAATTCTCGGTGGGGCTCAGCTTCAACCAGATTCCGTCGATCCTGACGATCCCGTTCGCGGCGATCACCGGCTTCCACGATCCGGCGGTGAATTTCGAGCTGCGCTTTCAGGCGACCGAGGGCCCCGAAGGCCCCGAGCCGCACGAGCATGACGATGCCGAGAATGACGGCGCGCCGGTGGCCAAGCCGGTTGAGGATGGCTCCAACGTCGTCTCGGTGGACTTCAAGCGCAAGAAATAAGGATCGCACGGTTCCTTCCCCTCAAGGGTAGGAAGCCTGTCGCGCGCGCTATCCTATATCAGCCCCTTCGCGCGCAGGCTTGCATGGCCTTCGCTCCCGATGATGATGTGATCGTGCACCACGATGCCGAGCGGCTTTCCCGCCTCGGCGATTCTGCGCGTTACATCGATATCCGCGCGGCTGGGGCTCGGATCGCCCGACGGGTGGTTGTGCACCAGGATCAGCGCTGCCGACCCTAGGTGCAGCGCGCGGGCGATCACCTGGCGGACATAGATCGGCGCCTCGTCGATCGATCCTTCGTGCATCAGCTCGTCGCGGATCAGCATGTTGCGGGTATTGAGATGCAGCACGCGCACCCGCTCGATCGCGTGCGGGGCCATGTCTGCCCGGAGATAATCGAGCAGCGCCTGCCAGTTGGCCAGTACCGGCTTCTCGCGCACCCTGGTCTGGAGCAGGCGCAGGGCCGCTGCATGCACGACCTTCAGCGCGGCGACGTTGGTTTCCTTGAGCTCGCGAATGTCGTCGGTGCCGGGTACCCGCAGGATCGCCTCCGGGTCCGCGGCCAGCAGCTCGGCGAACCCGCCAAACTCGGCAATCAGCTTCTTGGCCAGCGGCTTGGTGTCTCGGCGGGGGATGGTGAGGGCGAGCAGATACTCGACAAGTTCATGGTCCAGCAGTGCCTCCGGGCCGCCTTCGAAAAGGCGCTGGCGGAGCCGGGCGCGGTGGCCGCCGGCATCGGGCGTATCGCTGCACATCGGTGCAACCATGAAGGCCTTTGGCGCCCGCTGCAATCGGCAACACACCGCGCGGGCCAAGCGCTAGGGAATTTGTTCGGCTACTGGGGCACAGGGCTGCGCGAACCCCGGTTTTCCGCGGAAGCAGCCGATTTGCGCAGCGCCGATTCGGGGATGAAGCGGAGATTGCCGCAACGGTTGACTCGGTCCTTTGGTCTTCCTAAAGCGCCCGTACGTCGCGGCCATCGGCTTGCGGTGCTGTATGTCGCCCGCCCGCTGCGCGGCGGCTTTTTCATATCTGGATCGCCGTGCTCGCTTTGTCTGACGACCCTACCCGTGCCGACCTCGACCGTCGCATCGCCGATGCGAAGGCAGCGGTGCGCGCGGAGGAGGCGTCGGTGCGGAAGCCCGAAAAGGGGTATAAGCAGGGCTCCCGGGTGCTCGCCGAGTTGATCGGCGCACCGCTCGGTGGTGGCGTGATCGGGTATGCGCTTGATCGTTGGCTGGGCACGTCCCCCTGGGCGTTGCTGATCGTGCTGACGTTGAGTGTGATCGTAGCGTTTCGCAACATCTACAAGATTTCGAAGGAGCGCGCAGAGTGAGCGCCGGCAAAATCGATCCGATGGAGCAGTTCAAGGTCGAGCCCGTACTGGGCCGCCATATTGACCTGTTCGGCTATGACATCTCCTTCACCAACTCGGCGCTGTTCATGTTCGTGGTCGCCGCGCTGCTGTTCCTCTTCATGGTGGGCGGCCTGCAGCGCAAGCTGATCCCGGGCAAGTGGCAGCTGATGGTGGAAGGCGCGGTCGGGTTCATCGACTCGATGGTGAACGTGAACATCGGCAAGGGCGGCAAGAAGTTCGCGCCGTACATCTTCTCGCTGTTCTTCTTCATCCTGTTCGCCAACCTGGTCGGCGTGCTGCCGCTGGCGGTGCTGCCGGGGCTGCACACCTTCGCGGTCACCAGCCACATCACCGTCACCGCGGTGCTCGCCTTCTTCTCGTTCGGCATCGTGCTCGCGGTCGGCCTGATCAAGCACGGCTTCAAGTTCTTCTCGCTGTTCGTGCCGCACGGCGCGCCGGGTTGGCTGATGCCGGTGATCATCCCGGTCGAGCTGGTCTCGTTCCTGGTGCGTCCGTTCTCGCTGGGCCTGCGACTGTTCGTCGCGATGACCGCCGGGCACATCCTGCTCGAGGTGTTCGGCAGCTTCGTCGTCCAGGGTTTTGCCAGCGGCACGCCGCTGGGCGGCCTGGTCGGCGTGCTGAGCTTCGGCATGATCGTCGGCGTCAGCGCGCTCGAGCTGCTGGTCTGCGCGATCCAGGCCTATGTGTTCGCGCTGCTGACCTCGCTGTATCTCCACGACGCGGTGCACCTGCACTAAGTCGACCCGTTTCGAATTATCGTTTTTACCGAATTATCTAGGGAGCTAGACATGACTGATCTGGGTGCAATGTACATCGGTGCCGGCCTGGCTGCGATCGGTATCGGCCTCGCCGCGCTGGGCGTGGGCAACGTGTTCGGTTCGTTCCTCGAAGGCGCGCTGCGCAACCCGGGTGCGGCTGATGGCCAGCAGGGTCGCCTGTTCATCGGTTTCGCCGCGTCGGAACTGCTGGGCCTGATCGCGTTCGTCGTCGCGATCCTGATCCTCTTCGTCGTCAAGTAAGCAGAACGGAGGCCTCGGCCGATGCCCCAGTTAGATCAGATCTCGGAGATCTACGCCTCGCAGGTCTTCTGGCTCGCGATCGTATTTGCCCTGATCTACTTCGGGATCGGCAAGGCGATGGTCCCGAAGATCGAGCGGACGATGGAAGATCGCTCCGCCCGAATCAGCGGCGACCTCGCGGCAGCGGAGGCGGCGCGCGACGCCGCCAAGGCGGCCGATGAGGCCTATCAGGCGGGGCTGGAAGCCGCCCGTGCCGAGGCGCTGCGGGTCACCGCCGGCGCCAAGGCGCAGGCGGCAGCCGCCGCCGAAGCCAAGCTCAAGGCCGCCACCGCGGCCGATGAAGCGCGGCTGGCCGATGCGACCCGTACCATCGCCGAGCGTGAGCAGGCGGCGATCGTCGAGATCGAAGCGGCGACCGTCGAGGCGGTCGAGGCGATCGTGGCCCGCGTGTCGGGTGTCGCGGTCGACCGCGCCAGCGTCGAACAGAAGGTGAAGGCGGCGCTTGCCCATGGCTGAACAGACTCATTCCCTGAACGCGGAGGTCGGCACCGTGGAACTCCATCATGAGCCGTCCGTGTTCGGCATCACCGCTCCGGGTTTCGTGGCGCTGTCGATGCTGACCGTGGTGGTGATCATCCTGCTCATGAAGGTGCCGAGCATGATCGGCACCATGCTCGACAAGCAGATTTCCAAGATCCGCACCCAGCTCGACGAAGCGTCGAAGCTGCGCGCGGAAGCCGAGGCGATGCTCGCCGACGCGAAGGCCCGCACCGCTTCTGCAGAGGCTGATGCCAAGGCGGTGGTCGCCAACGCCCAGGTCGAGGCGGCTGCGATGCAGGCGAAGGCCGAGGCCGATGCGGCCGAGCTGATCGCCCGCCGTACCCGTATGGCCGAGGACAAGATCGCCGCCGCCGAGCGTACGGCGATCCAGGCGATCCGTACCAAGGCAGCTGATGCCGCCACGACCGCTGCTGCCGCGCTGATCGCGGAGAAGCACGGTGCCGATGCCGACAAGGCGCTGGTCGACAAGACCATCACCGGGCTGGGCCGGCTCAACTGAGCTGGCCTGCCGCGCCGCCCATGCTATGGGGCGGTGATGGCGGAACATAAATCCTATCGCTGGCTGAGCGCCGGTGCCTTGGTGGCACTGGCGCTCGCTGCGTTTGTAGCGGTGGTGGCAGTGCGCCACGCGGCGACCGATCATGCGCGCGCGACCGACGTGAAGGCGCGGGCGGACGCGATGATGCGGCGTATCGAGGCGCAGGTGGACCAGCTCGAGAACGAGGCTGGGGCGAAGTAGGGTCATTCCTCCCCGGTACGGGGAGGGGGACCGCTCGGTGTAGCCGAGGGATGGAGGGGTCGCCGCGCCAGCGGCGGTGTGCCCACGGCCGCCGCCGGACCCCGCGCCTTTCGGCGCGGCCCCTCCGCCAAGTCGCTGCGCGTCTTGGTCACCCTCCCCGTACCGGGGAGGAGCTTCTCTTTGGTGGCATCTCGCGTCTCGCACCCCTACATCGGCGGCAATGACCGACCCCAATTCTCCCGATCGATTCAACGAGGAAAAGGCCACCTACGCGGTCCGCGGTACCGAGACGCCGGACCTCGAGGCCGGCGTCGCCGCGATCCGAAACGTGCTGCAGACGCTGCCGATTCGCCCCGGCGTCTACCGGATGCAGGATGCCCGCGGCGACGTGCTCTATGTCGGCAAGGCGCGCGCGCTGAAGAACCGGGTGACCAACTACACCCAGGTCAGCCGCCTGTCGAAGCGGCTCCAGCGCATGGTCGCGCAGACCCGGTCGATGACGATCGTCACGACCAACAACGAGGCCGAGGCGCTGCTGCTCGAGGCGCAGCTGATCAAGCGCTACCGGCCGCCCTACAATGTGCTGCTGCGCGACGATAAGTCGTTCCCGTTCATCCTGCTGCGCCAGGACCACGATTTCGCCCGCGTTCAGCTGCATCGCGGCGCGCGGCGCGCGAAGGGCGATTATTTCGGGCCGTTCGCGGGTGCGGGGCAGGTGCGCAAGACGCTCAACGCGCTGCAGAAGCTGTTCCTGCTGCGCAGCTGCACCGACAGCTTTTTCGCCAGCCGCGACCGGCCGTGCCTGCTCTACCAGATCCGGCGCTGCTCGGCGCCCTGTGTCGGCCGCATCGACCAGCAAGGCTATGCCGAGCTGGTGAGCGACGCGCGCGACTTCCTCCAGGGCAAGTCGACCAAGGTACAGGCCAAGCTCGGCGAACAGATGCAGGCCGCTGCCGAGAATCTCGATTTCGAGCTGGCCGCGATCCTGCGCGATCGGCTCAAGGCGCTCACCTTCATCCAGGGCAGCCAGGCGATCAATGCGGAAGGGGTGGGCGATGCCGACATCTTCGCGCAGGCAGTTAAGTCCGGCGTGATCGGGATCGAGGCCTTCTTCATCCGCGGCGGCCAGAATTGGGGCCATCGCAGCTTCTTCCCGAGCCATACCCAGGACGTGCCCGAGGACGAGGTGCTCGCCGCCTTCCTGATGCAGTTCTACGAGGAGGTGCCGCCGGCTAGGAACGTGTTCGTCGATCGCGAACTCCCCGAGGCCGAGTTGCTTGCGGAAGCCTTGAGCGAGCGCGCCGGCCACAAGGTGGCGCTGTCGGTCCCCCAGCGCGGCACCCGTCGCCGGCTGCTCGACCAGGCCAAGCGCAACGCCGAGGAAGCGCTCGACCGCCGCCTCGCCGAGAGCACGACCCAGGCCAAGCTGCTCCGCGAAATGGCCGACCTGTTCGACCTGCCCGAGCCGCCGAACCGCATCGAGGTCTACGACAACAGCCATATCCAGGGCACCAATGCGGTGGGCGCGATGATCGTCGCGGGGCCCGAGGGCTTCCGCAAGAGCCAGTATCGCAAGTTCAACATCAAGCGCCCCGAGACGATCGCCGGCGACGATTACGGGATGATGCGCGAGGTGCTCAGCCGCCGCTTCGCCCGCGCGCAGGACGAGGATCCCGATCGCAGCCAGGGCGACTGGCCGGACCTGGTGCTGCTCGACGGCGGGCGCGGCCAGCTCAACGCCGCGCGCGCGGTGCTGGAGGAGATGGGGATCGAGGACGTGTGCATGGTCGGCGTCGCCAAGGGCCCGCATCACGGCCGCGACGGCCGCGAGGTGTTCCACCTGATGGACGGCAGCGAGCGGATGCTGCCGGTCAACGCGCCCTTGCTCTTCTACCTCCAGCGACTGCGCGACGAGGTCCACCGCTTCGTCATCGGCGCGCACCGCGACAAGCGCGCCAAGGCGATCGGCGCGAGCCCGCTGGACGAGGTGCCCGGTATCGGGCCGGCGCGGAAGAAGGCGCTGCTGATGCATTTCGGCACGGCCCGCGCGGTGCGCAACGCCAGCCTGGAGGACCTGCAAAAGGCGCCCGGCGTCTCGGCGGGTGTGGCGCAGCAGGTATACGACTTCTACCACAGCCGGTAGAGGGCGCGGGGCGGCTCAGTCCGCCCGCGCCTGTTGCGTTTCCGGGATCAGCGTGCGCACGCCCCGCACCGCCGCCGCCCAGCCATAGACCGCCTCGCCGACATAGAGGCGGAACTGGTTGGGATCGACCGCCACCTTCTTGGCGCGGCCGAAGCAGTTGGGCGACAGGCCGATCAGCAGCTGGAGCAGCCGTGCCTCCTTCGTGTCGCCCTCGCCGAGTCGGACGAAGGACAACGCCATTTCGGGATGGGTCTGCACCACGCAGGAGGCCACGTCGAAATAGCGGCGATCATCGGCGGTGCGGTTCTGGCTGATCGGCAGCTCGCGTTGGAGGAACTGCTGACGAACCTCCGTCCGCTGCAGGTCGGCGCGGTTCAGCGCAAGATCGGGTGCATAGGTGGCCAGCGCATATTCGAACAGCGCACCCCGATCGAACACGTTGCGGCACATTGCGCTGCCGGAGACCGGGTTGCACTCGCCATATTTGGGCGGGTCGGCGGGCGGCCGGGCGAAGACCGTATTGTAGCAGGCGGCGCGCTGGCGGATGATCCGGTCGAGCGCCCATTGGCCGGTGCGGTCGTTCAATGCCCGATCGATGGTTTCGTGGAGCAGCCGGGGATCGACGCTGTGCATGCAGCGGACGAAGCGGCGGGCGTCGGAGATGCTCGTCGCGCTGGCCTGACGGTCCTGCGGCCGGGGCGGGGTGGTGACGCGGACCGGCAATTCCTTGGGATCGATCGTCTGCCCTTCGACGACGATCTCCTCGTCCTGCCTGGTCTCGGGCGAGGTCTGCGCGGCAGCGGGCGATACGCCGACGGCGATCGCCAGTGCCATGGCGTGGAAGAACAAGTGTCGCATGCCGCTTCGCCTCCCCATGTCGCAGACAATATCTACAAGGCCATGAATGGCAAATTAAATTGCGGGCCCGCCCTTCTATTGTTCGGCTGTACGTGGCAGGCCTCGACTTTGTCAGAGTCGTCAAAGTCTTGATGGGTGGGGTGGGATGCCGATGTCGTCGCGTGCCGTTTTGCTGGTGCTGCTGCTTTCCACCGCGGCCGGGGTCGCCCATGCGGGGGACAAGCCGCTCCTCCAGCCGGTGCCGGGCTGGGTGAAGCCGGCGCCGGCGCCGGACACCAAGGCGCTGACCGACGATTCGCCGCTGATGCTGATCGGCGACGTGCAGGCCCGGCTCGGCGACGGCGGCAGCTGGACCTATGTCGAGCGTGCCACGCGGCTGGCGACGA
The DNA here is from genome assembly GCF_000226955.1 of Sphingomonas elodea ATCC 31461. Taxonomy (GTDB): domain Bacteria; phylum Pseudomonadota; class Alphaproteobacteria; order Sphingomonadales; family Sphingomonadaceae; genus Sphingomonas; species Sphingomonas elodea. The sequence continues at coordinate 56,924 of NZ_AGFU01000026.1, read as the reverse complement.
TCCAGGCCGTGTCGCAGGCGGGTACGGTGAAGATCGACTGGCAGCCCGCCCATGGCGACCTGATCGTCCACGGTGTCGACATCCTGCGCGACGGGCAGCGGATCGATGCGCTGAAGGGCCGCAGCTTCACCGTGATCCAGCGGGAGGCCGGGCTCGAGAAGATGATGCTCGATGGCCAGCTGACCGCGACGCTGGCCGTGGAGGGGCTGCGGCCGGGCGACGTACTCGACCTGCGTTATTCGGTGACCAACAAGGATCCGGCGCTTGCCGGCAACAGCAGCGCGGGCGGCCCGATCCTGTCCGAGCCGCTGAAGATCGGCTTCGCGCGTACCCGCTTCCTGTGGCCGAGCAGCGCCAAGGTGCAGTGGAAGGCCTATCCGGTCGGCGCGGTGCCGAAGGAAAGCGACGCGGACGGCTGGCACGAACTCGTCTTCGCCCAGCCGCTGCCGCGCCAGCCCGATCCGGCACCGGGCGCCCCCGGCCGCTTCGCCCGCCCGCCCTTTGCCGAGGCCTCGACCTTCGCCGACTGGGCGAGCGTGTCGCGCGTGTTCGCGCCGCTCTACCGCACCGAGGGGCTGATCCCGCCCGGCAGCCCGCTCGCCGCCGAGGTGGCCAAGATCGCCGCGGCCGAGAAGGACCCCCGCCGCCGTATCGCCGCCGCGCTGGCGCTGGTGCAGGGCAAGGTGCGCTATCTGTATCGCGGCATGGAGAACGGCAACTTGGTGCCGCAGGCCCCGGCGCAGACGCTGGCGCTCGGCTATGGCGACTGCAAGGCGAAGACGCTGCTGCTGCTCGCCATGCTCCACGCGCTGGGCATCGAGGCGGAGCCGGCGCTGGCCAATCTCGGCGGCGGCGACCTGGTCTCCGCGCGGCTGCCCTCGGCGGCGGCGTTCAACCATATCTTCGTGCTCGCCCATCTGGGGGAGGAGACGCTGTGGCTCGACGGCACCGCCACCGGCACCCGGCTGGAGGACATCGGCGACGTGCTGCCGTTCCACTGGGTGCTTCCGCTGCGCGCCGCGGGCACCGGGCTGCTGCAGGTGCCGGACCGGGTGCCATCGCGACCGAACAGAGTCGCGACGCTCGACATGGACCTGCGTGGCGGGATCAATCTGCCGGCGCCGCTCGATGCGGAGGTGACGCTGCGCGGCGGGACCGCCATTTCGCTGCGCAGCCTGCTCGGAGCGCTGCCCAAGCAGGAGCAACGGCGCTTCCTCCAGGGCTTCCTGCCGGCGGGCGCGAGCGACGTGCTGGTGACCGATGCGACGATCCGCTTCGACGATATGGTCGGCACCGCGACCGTGAAGCTGCGCGGCATTGCCACCCAGCGCTGGGCCTATGGCGACCTGCGCTATCGCACCCAGCTGCCGATCGGCCGCGTGCCGGACCTGCCGGACCGCGCGCGCACGATCTGGAAGGACATGCCGGTGGAGACGGGCGATCCGGGACGCAACCGTACGACGCTGCGCTTCCGCCTGCCCGAGGGCGGCAGGGAACTGGCGCTCGACGGCAGCACCGCGCTGGACCTGGCGCTGCCGGGCGGACGACAGCTCACCGTCAAGGCGGCGCTGGCGGGGGACGTGCTGACGCTGGAGACCGAACAAGCGCATAGCGGCGCCGAGATCCAGCCGGCCGATCTGCCGGCGGCGCGCGCCGCGCTCGCCGATTTCCGCAACCGCCGGATCAGCCTGCGCACCGCGCCGCGCTATCCGGGACCGTGGCACGGGGTAGAGGCGGCCAAGCGCGCACATCTGTATGACGAGGTGCTGGCGCGCTACACCGCCTATATCGCCGAGCGGCCGGACGAGGCCGATCGCTATGTCGCGCGCGGCCGCTTCCTCGGCATGATCTTCGAACGAAAGCAGGCGCTGGCCGATTTCGACAAGGCGATCGCCATCGCCGCCAAGCCCGAGACGCTGTTCCAGCGCGCCGGCCTCCGCCACGCGCTGGGCGACACCGCCGGTGCGATCGAGGACCTGCGGACCGCCCAGTCGCTGGTGCCGGGCCGGATCGAGGTTCTCGGCCGGCTGACCATGTTGCTCGCCGAACAGGGTGAGAAGGACGAGGCGCTGGCCCTGCTCGACCCGAAGATCGAGGAGAACGGCGAGAATCTTGCGGACCTGCTCTCCGCCAAGGCGACCGCGCTGGCGCGGGCGGGGGACGCGCAGGGCGCGCTGGCCGCCATCGACCGCGCGATTGCGGAGAAGCCGGCCAACAGTCGGCTGCTCAACAACCGTTGCTGGCTGAAGGGCACGCTGAACCTGCAGCTCGATTTGGCGCTGAAGGATTGCACCCGCGCGATCGAACTGAGCGATCAGAATGCGGCGATGGCGCTGGACAGCCGGGCCATGGTCTATTTCCGCCTCAACCGGCTGGACGAGGCGCTGGCCGACCTCAACGCCGCGGTGGAGCAGCGCCCGGGTGCCGCCGGCACGCTGTTCCTGCGCGGGGTGGTGCTGACGCGGCAGGGCAAAAAGAATCAGGCCATGGCCGATCTCGCCGATGCCCGGCTGCTCGATCCGCAGGTCGATCGCGAATACGCCCGCTGGGGGATCGAGCCCTGAGCCATTCCGCCCGCCGCATGCAGGAAACAGTTGAGCGGCCACCGCGACGCGGTACATTCGGCGCCCTGAAGTGAAGGGGAACGGGGAAGATGCGGGGGCGGAAGTTGTTGGTGGCCGTGTTGTTGTCCACGGCCGGGGTGGCGCATGCCGGCGACAAGCCGTTGTACCAGCCCGCACCCGGATGGGTGAAGGTGGCGCCGGAGCCCGACGCGAAGCGCAACGCCGAAAGCGATCCCATGGTGGTGCTGTTCGACGAACAGGCCCGCGTCGCCGACGGGCAGGTCTGGACCTATTTCGATCAGGCGCAGCGCGTCGTCTCCGCCCAGATGCTGAGCAATGTCGGCACGGTGACGCTGCCCTGGCAGCCCGATGCGGGCGACCTGATCATCCACCGCGCCGAGATCATCCGGGGTACCGAGCATATCGACCTGATCGCCGCCGGCCAGCGCTTCGAGGTGCTGCGTCGCGAGCAGCAGCTGGAGCAGCTGCAGATCAACGGCACGCTCACCGCCAGCCTGGCGGTGGAGGGCTTGCGCGTCGGCGACGTGCTGCGGCTGAGCTATTCCACCACCCACAAGGATGCCGCGCTGCAGGGCAACACCCAGGCCTTCCTGCCGCTGTTCGCCGATCCGACGCGGGCACAGTTCGCCCGCGCCCGCCTGTCCTGGCCCAAGGCGAGCAAGCTGGGCTGGAAGGTGCATATGAGCGGCACCGCGCCCAAGCCGGTGAGCGACGGCGACTATCAGTTGATCGACATCGCCCTGCCGCTGGCCAAGCAGCCGGAGATCCCGAACGACGCGCCTGCCCGGTTCAAGCCGATGACGCTGATCGAGGCCTCCAGCTATGCCGACTGGGCGGCGGTCTCGCGCGTGATGGCGCCGCTCTATCGCACCGACGGGCTGATCGCGCCCGGCAGTCCGCTCGCGGCCGAAGTGGCGAAGATCCGCGAGAAGACCAGCGATCCGCGTACCCGCGTCGCGATGGCGCTGCGGCTGGTGCAGGATGATGTGCGCTACCTGTTCGTCGGCATGGACGGCGGCAGCTATCGCCCGCAGGCGCCGGCCGATACCTGGTCGCGCCGCTATGGCGACTGCAAGGCGAAGACCTTGCTGCTGCTCGCGCTGCTCCATGCGCTGGATGTCGAGGCGGAAGCGGTGGCGGCCAGCACCGATGCGGGCGACCTGGTGCCGCAGCGGCTGCCGGCCCCCGGCGCCTTCAACCATGTGCTGGTCCATGCGACGGTGGACGGACAGAGCCTGTGGCTGGACGGCACCAGCAGCGGCACGCGCCTCGCCGACCTGGCCGACGTGCCGCCGTTCCGCAACGTGCTGCCGATCCGCGCGGCAGGCGCGCCGCTGATGGCGTTGCCGGTGCGGGCGCCGGGGCGACCGACCTTCGAGGCGGACGTCGATTTCGACCAGCGCGCCGGGCTGGACCTGCCGACCCCCTTCACCCTCCGGCTGACGATCCGCGGCCCGATGGCGGAGATGGTGCATGCCGGATCGGGGCAGATGAACAAGGACCAGCTGGACGAGGCGGCGCAGAACTTCGCCAGCGGCTTCGTCAGCGATCCGCTGATCGCCGAGCGCAGCATCGCCTATGACGGCGAGGCGGCGGCGGTGACCGTGCAGATCCGCGGGATCAGCACGTCGAGCTGGCGCCGCGAGGACGGCCGCTTCCGGACCGTGCTCGACAAGACGATCAGCGGCCTGGGCTTCGAGCCCGACCGCGCACGTTCCGAGTGGAAGGACATTCCGGTCGCGGTCAACGACATGGCGAGCGGCGTCGCGCGCTGGCGTATCCGCCTGCCGCAGGGCGGCAAGGGCTTCGCGCTGGACGGGGATCAGGTGCTGCCCGCGTCGCTGGCGGGGCGTTCGTTCGCCCGCAAGGTCACGCTGGCCGACGGCGAGCTGCGGATCGAGGATCGCAGCGGCCCGGAGGCGGCCGAGGTGCCCGCCGACAAGGTGGCCGAAGCGAAGGCGCAGGTGGCGCTGGCCAAGACCCGGCTGCTGACCGCGCTGGGGCCGGAGGATGCGCCGCCCCGCTGGAAGGTGGTGACCGAGGCGAAGCGGACGGGGGCGCTGAAGCCGCTGCTCGACGTCTATGCCGCGGCCATCGCCGCCGACCCGAAGGACGTCGCGCCCTGGACCAGCCGCGCCAGTTTCTACGCCGGTACCTGGGAGTGGAAGGCGGCGTTGGCCGATCTGGACAAGGCGATCGCCATCCAGCCCAGTGTCGCGCTGTACAGCCAGCGCGCGGGCATCAGGGCCGCGATCGGCGACTATAAGGGCGCGCTCGCCGACGCGCAGGCGGCGAAGACGCTCGATCCGGGCGATGCCGGGGTGGCGAACATGCTGGCCACCTATACCGGTCTGGCCGGCCAGCCCGACGCCGCCGTCGCGATGGCGGCCGAGCGGGTCGCCAAGGGCGGCAGCGAGCGCAACGGCTTCGTCGCGCTGCAGGCGCAGCTGCTGGCCGATGCGGGGCGGGCGACGGATGCGGTGGCGGTGCTCGATCCTGCCATCGCCAAGGCGCCGGGCAACGCGATGCTGCTCAACAGCCGCTGCTGGATCAAGGGCACGGGTAGTATCGGGCTCGACGGCGCGCTGAAGGACTGCACCAAGGCGATCGAGCTGGCCGAACAGCCGGCCTCGATCCTCGACAGCCGCGCCATGGTCTATTTCCGCATGGGCCGGATGGACGATGCGCTGGCCGACCTCAACGCCGCGCTCGACGTGGCGCCGCTGCTCACCTCCAGCCTGTATCTGCGCGGGGTGATCCGCACCCGCACGGGCGACAAGGCGGCCGCCGAGGATCTGGCGGCGGCGCGGCTGATGCGGCCGCAGGTGGATGCCGAATATGCGCGCTACGGGATCAAGCCCTAGGCTTTCGTGAATTCTTCACGATGGCTGGGCTAGGCCAGGGCTCAACCGACCCCGATCGGGGCGTGAGCGAGATCCGGCATGCCCTTCGTGTTCCTGACGATCGATACCGAGCTGATGTGGCGCCACCACGTCGCCGGTCTCGATCTGACGGAGATCGTGAGCCGCTCGTTCGAGCCGGCCGGGGTGGGTGTGGGCTGGCAGCTCGCGCGGCTCGCCGAGCATGGCCTGAAGGCATGTTTCTTCGTCGATCCGATGCCGGCGCTGGTCCATGGGCTCGCGCCGATCGCGGCGATGGTGCGGGCGATCCGCGCGGCGGGGCAGGAGGTGCAGCTGCATCTCCATCCCAACTGGACCGGCGCCTGCGCGCAGGACCGCAGCCGGATGCCGGGCCGGTTCGAGCTGATCGATTATAGCCCCGAGGAACAGGCACGCCTGATCGCGCGCGCCCGTGCACTATTGATCGAGGCGGGCGCCGCGCCGCCGATCGCCTTTCGTGCCGGCAGCTATGCCGCCAACGACGCGACGCTGACGGCGCTGGCGGCGCAAGGCTTTGTGTACGATTCCAGCCATGACGGCTCCGAACATCCCTGGCCGAGTGCGATCGGGCTGCCGCCCCGCCAGATCGCGCCGGTGCGGCACCGAGGGGTGACCGAAGTGCCGGTGACGGTGATCGATGCCGGCCGCAGGCTGCGGCATTTCCAGATCTGCGCGCTTTCCGCCCGGGAGATGCGCGCCGCGCTCGATCATGCGGTGCGCGCGGACCATATCGCGGTGACGATCGTCAGCCATGGGTTCGAGCTTGCCAATCGGGCCGGCACGCGGCCGAACGCCGTCCATGTCCGCCGCTTCGAATCGCTGTGCCGCTTGCTCGCCGCGCGACGCGACGTGCTGCCGACCGCGCATTTCGCCGACCGGCCGCCGCTGCCCCTGGACCGGGACGACGCGCCGCTCGTCTCGACCTATCTGCGCACCGGACTGCGCCAGGCCGAGCAGCTCTGGTCCAACCTGATCGAGGAGCGGGCGGGATGAGCGCCGCGACACCGGTACCGCTGCGCTTCATGATCGGCGCGCGGACGCTGTTCGCGCTGCGGCCCCGCTTGCTGCGGGTGCCGCTGACGCTGGTCGATGCCCGTGCCGGCGGGGCGCCCTCGCTGCCGGCACTGCCGCCCGACGCCCAAGGCTATTGGCTGACGTCGCTGCCCGAGGCGCAGCTGGACGCGGTTCGCCGATCCGGCATGATCGGCTTCGTGCGTCAGCGCTATGTCCGCAGCTTCGTCGATCTGTCGATCGGCTTCGATGCCTGGTTCGCCGGCCTTTCGGCCAACACCCGGCAGGGGCTGAAGCGCAAGGCGAAGCGGCTGGCGGCGGAATCGGGCGGGCGGCTCGACGTGCACCGGTTCCGGACACCGGACGAACTGGCGGTCTTCCACCCGGCGGCGCGGGCGCTTTCGGCGCGGACCTATCAGGAGCGGCTGCTCGGCGCCGGGCTGCCCGAGGACCTTGCCGGGCTGCAGCGTCTGGCGGCGGCAGACGCGGTGCGGGCATGGCTGCTCACGCTCGGCGACCGGCCGATCGCCTATCTCTGCTGCCGGGCGGACGGCGACACGCTGCTCTACGCCCATGTCGGCCATGATCCGGAGGCGTCGCACCTCTCGCCCGGGGCGGTGCTGCAGCTGGAAGCGCTGCGCGACCTGTTCGGCGATCGCTTCGCCTGGTTCGACTTCACCGAGGGCGAGGGCCAGCACAAGCGCCAGATGGCAAGCGGCGGCGTGGCCTGTGTCGACCTGCTGCTCCTGCGGCCGACGCTCGCCAACCGGGCGACGCTGACGACGCTGCGTGGCTTTGACGGCGGCGTCGCCCGGATGAAATGGCTGGTGCGGCGCCTCGGCGTGGAGCGGATCGCCCGGCGGCTGCGGCGCGGTTAATCCTGCGGTATCCGGTCCACGCGGGCCGCCGACAGGCCGTAATAGCCGGAGACGCGATCGGCATAGGCCTGGGTGAATTCCGGTGCGTTGCTCGCCCAGCTCGGGCCGCCTTCCAGCACGCGGCGGTCGATCGTCACGACATAGTCGTCGCCGCCGGCGTCATAGGCGATCAGCTCGAAGGGCAGGGGGTAGTAGCTCTTGCCAAGGCCGAGAAAGCCGCCGAGGCTGAGCACGGCATAGAGCGTGCGGCCGCTGCCTTTCTCCACCATCAACGCCTGGACGGATCCCAGCGCGTCGCCGTCGCGGCTGCGGACCTTGAGCCCGTCGACCCGGGCGGTGACGAGCAGGCTGGTGGTTTCGGGCGTGTCGGACATTGTCGGGCTTCCTTCTGGGAACGTGCGCCCTTGGGAATGCACGAGGCATGGATGTCGTTCCGCAGACGGGATGACCGGGGGAAGTTTGGGCGAGGCTGGGCGTGCTTCGTGGCCGCTTGTGGTGGGAAGCTGCTATCAGATCAGTAGCTCGGTTCGTTCATAGTGGATCGTCCAGATTGCGCCCAGAACGGTGACGGCAAGCCACATCGTCGCGCTCATCGTCACATCGCCGCCCCAGCTTGCGACTTTTACCACGAGGAACAGGAACAAGAGGGCTGAACCGAGGGCCAGTCTGATAAATGATCGGGCGGGCCGCTGCGCCCGGGATTCGTTCAGCCAGAGTCCCACGCAGAATGCGCAAAGCACGGCAGCATCAATCGCTGATCGGGACGACAGGCCGACGGTCGCGAAGAAGGTGAGGACAAGCCAAATGGGGAAATACCACTTTCGCGCGTTGGCCCTGCTTTGCTGCTCGTGCACCATTCGACGCTAGTGCCACGTTTTCGGAACGTCCGCTACTGGGGCGAGCGTGGACGAGCAGCTAGCGACGGTTGGGGAGGAACACCGGCGTTCCCGTCATATCGGGAGAAAGGCGCGGACAGTACGCGCCTGACGCCTTACCGGCGCCTGCCGAACCAGATGACGTGGCGCGGGCCCTTGCCGTTCTGGCGCGCGCGCACGGCGACTTCCTCGACCAGGAAGCCGCTGTCGCGCATCCGCCGGGCGAAGGCGGGATCGGGGGCGGCGGACCACACGGCGAGGATCCCGCCGGGGCGAAGCGCCTGGCGGGCGAGGTCGAGGCCGCGCATCGAATAGAGGCTGTCATTGCCGACACGGGTCAGCCCGTCCGGGCCGTTGTCCACGTCGAGCAGGATCGCGTCATAGGCATTCTGGCCGTCGGCGATCACGCGACCGACATCGTCGAACACGATCTTCACGCGCGGATCGTCGAGGCAGCCATTGGTGAGCGCCGCCATCGGCCCGCGCGCCCAGTCGACGATCTTGGGGACCAGTTCGGCGACGGTTACCTTGGCAGTATTGTCCAGTACGCCCAGCGCGGCGCGCAGCGTGAAGCCCATGCCATAGCCGCCGATCAGCAGCCGCGCCTCGCGTTTGCCGAGCCGTTCGAGCGTCATCACCGCCAGCGCTTCTTCCGAACCGCTCATCCGGCTGTTCATCAGCTCGTTGCGTTCGAGCACGATCATGTGATCGTCGCCGCGGCGGAACAGCCGCAGCGGTTCGCCGCCGGGGACGTCGGCGGTGTCAAGCAGTTCGCGCGGGGTCATGCGATGCCCCGCAGGCCGTCATCCCCACGTGCGTCATCCCGGCGGAAGCCGGGATCCATTCGCCACTCGGTCATGGCAAAAGCCGGTACGGCGACCCCAATGGATCCCGGCTTTCGCCGGGATGACGATCGATGGGTGCGGGAAAGCAAACTCAACCCAGCGCCGCCTTCAGCTTGGCGAAGAAGCCGCTCGACTGCGGGCATTCCTCGCCCGTCTCGGTCTTGCGGAATTCCTCGAGCAGCTCGCGCTGCTTGGCCGTCAGCTTGGTCGGCGTCTCCACCTCCAGCCGCACGACGAGATCGCCGCGGCCGCGGCCCTGCAGCACCGGCATGCCGGCGCCGCGATGGCGCATCTCGCGGCCCGACTGGGTGCCGGCATGGATCTTGATCACATGCTCCTCGCCGTCGAGCCCCGGGATACGGATCTCGCCGCCGAGCGAGGCGGTGGTGAAGCTGATCGGCGCGGTGGCGTACAGCGTCGTGCCCTGCCGCTCGTAGAGCGAATGGCGGGTCACATGGAGGAAGATGTACAGATCGCCCGCCGGCGCCCCGCGCGCACCGGCCTCGCCCTCGCCGGTCAGGCGAATGCGGGTGCCTTCGTCCACACCGGGCGGAATCTCGATCTTGAGCGTCTTGGTCTTGTCCTGCCGGCCCTCGCCGCGGCACGCCCGGCACGGTTCGGCGATCACCTCGCCCGCACCGTGGCAGGTGGGGCAGGTGCGCTCGACCATGAAGAAGCCCTGCTGCGCACGCACCTTGCCGTGGCCGGCGCAAGTGGTGCAGGTCTTGGCCTTGGTGCCGGGCGTCGCACCCGAACCGTTGCAGCTGTCGCACGGGCCCGAGACGTCGATGGTGATCTCGGTCGAATGGCCGTGGAACGCCTGTTCGAGCGAGATTTCCATGTCGTAGCGCAGGTCTGCGCCGCGCCGCTGCGGGCGGCTCCCGCCGCCGCGCCCGCCGCCCATGAATTCGCCGAACACGCTTTCGAAGATGTCGCTGAACGCGCCGAAATCGCCCTGGCCGCCATGATGGCCGCCACCGCCGCCATTCTGGAACGCGGCATGGCCGAAGCGGTCATAGGCTGCGCGCTTCTGGGGATCCTTCAGGCAGTCATAGGCTTCGCTGATCGCCTTGAACTTCGCCTCGGAATCCTTGCACCCGGCATTCTTGTCCGGGTGATATTTCATCGCGAGCTTGCGGTAGGACGACTTGATCGTCGCATCGTCCGCCGTGCGCTCGACCTGGAGCAGTTCGTAATAATCGACTTCGGTGGTCATTCACTCGGCCCCCAACCCTCGGCCGTCACCCCGGCTAGCGCTGGGGTCTCCAACCGCGGGCTACGCGGCGGGAGATGCCAGCCTTGGCTGGCATGACGGCCCGGGTTCATCCGTTACGCCTTGTTGTCGTCCACTTCCGAGAACTCGGCGTCGACCACTTCTTCAGCCCCGGCTTCGCCGCCGGCCGCGGCGCCCGCGTTCGGCGAGGCGTTTTCGGCAGCCGTCTTCTCGTAGATCGCCTGGCCGAGCTTCATCGCCACCTGGGCGAGATTCTGGGCCTTGGCGGTCATCGCATCGGCGTCGCCGCTCTCGATCGCCGACTTGGTCTCGGCGATCGCCGCCTCGATCTCGCCCTTCAGCGACGCGTCGACCTTGTCGCCATTCTCGGCGAGCTGACGCTCGGTGGTGTGGACGAGGCTTTCGGCGTTGTTCTTGGCTTCCGCCGCGGCACGACGCTTCTTGTCGTCCTCGGCGAACTTCTCGGCATCGCGAACCATCTGTTCGATGTCGCCGTCCGAAAGACCACCCGAGGCCTGGATGCGGATCTGCTGTTCCTTGCCGGTGCCCTTGTCCTTGGCGGACACGTTGACGATGCCGTTAGCGTCGATGTCGAAGGTGACCTCGATCTGCGGCACGCCGCGCGGCGCCGGCGGGATGCCGACCAGGTCGAACTGGCCGAGCAGCTTGTTGTCCGCCGCCATCTCGCGCTCGCCCTGGAAGACGCGGATCGTCACCGCCTGCTGATTGTCATCGGCAGTCGAGTAGACCTGGCTCTTCTTGGTCGGGATCGTGGTGTTGCGGTCGATCATGCGGGTGAACACGCCGCCCAGCGTCTCGATACCGAGGCTCAGCGGGGTCACGTCGAGCAGCAGCACGTCCTTCACGTCGCCCTGCAGCACGCCGGCCTGGATCGCAGCACCAATGGCGACGACTTCGTCCGGGTTCACGCCGGTGTGCGGCTCCTTGCCGAAGAAGTCCTTCACGACCTGGCGGACCTTGGGCATGCGGGTCATGCCGCCGACGAGCACGACTTCGTCGATCGCGTCAGCCTTCACGCCCGCGTCGGCCAGCGCCTTGCGGCACGGCTCGAGGGTGCGCTTGATCAGATCATCGACCAGACGCTCGAGATCGGCGCGGGTGATGCTCTTCACCAGGTGCTTCGGGCCGTTCTGGTCGGCGGTGATGAAGGGCAGGTTGACCTCGGTGGTCTGCGCCGAGCTCAGCTCGATCTTCGCCTTTTCGGCCGCTTCCTTCAGGCGCTGGAGCGCCAGCTTGTCCTTGGTGAGGTCGATGCCTTCGGCCTTCTTGAACTCGTCGGCCAGATACTGGACGACGGTCGAGTCGAAGTCCTCGCCGCCGAGGAAGGTGTCGCCGTTGGTCGCCTTCACCTCGAACACGCCGTCACCGATTTCGAGGACGGAGATGTCGAAGGTGCCGCCGCCAAGGTCATAGACCGCGATGGTCTTGTTGTTGTCCTTGTCGAGGCCGTAGGCGAGCGCCGCCGCGGTCGGCTCGTTGATGATGCGCAGCACTTCGAGGCCCGCGATCTTGCCGGCATCCTTGGTCGCCTGGCGCTGCGCGTCGTTGAAGTACGCCGGCACGGTGATGACGGCCTGCGTCACGCTCTCGCCGAGATAGGATTCGGCGGTTTCCTTCATCTTCTGCAGGATGAAGGCCGAGATCTGCGACGGGCTATATTCCTCGCCGCCGGCCTTGACCCAGGCGTCGCCGTTCGGGCCGCGCGCGATCGTGTAGGGCACCAGCTCGGTGTCCTTCTTGGTCACGGGGTCGTCGAAGCGGCGGCCGATCAGGCGCTTCACCGCGAAGATGGTGCTGTCCGGGTTGGTCACCGCCTGGCGCTTGGCCGGCTGGCCGATCAGCCGCTCGCCATCCTTGGCGAAGGCGACGATCGACGGCGTGGTACGCGCGCCTTCCACATTCTCGATGACCTTGGGCTTGCCGCCTTCCATCACGGCGACGCAGCTGTTGGTCGTGCCCAGGTCGATACCGATAACTTTAGCCATGGTCCTCGTTGGCCCCCACAATCGAAACAAAAGGGTTTAAAAGCGTTCTCCGGATGCCGGCCCCAGAAGAGGCGACCGCCGTCCAGATGTCCGAGGGGGGATATAGGTGCGTCGTGCCTTGCCGCAAGACGCCCGGGTTTCTACAAGATTTCCCAAATCAAAGAGGGAGGATGCCGAATGCGCACTCTGGCGGGGCTTGTTGCGGTTACACTGCTGGCGGCCTGTTCGCCCCAGGCGGACGGCGTGAAGGTGGACGGAGCATGGATCCGGCTGCCGGCGGTGGCGGGCCAGCCGGGTGCTGCCTATTTTACGCTGCATGGCGGACGGGAGGCGGAAACGCTGGTCGGCGTCTCCACCCGCGCGGCCGATCGGGCCGAGATGCACGACAGCGCCAAGGACGCCGCCGGCGTCGCGAAGATGACGCAGATCGCCAGTCTCGACCTGCCGGTGGGCAGCCAGGTGAAGTTCGCGCCGGGCGGCAAGCATGTGATGCTGTTCGGCGTCGTGCCGAACGTTCATGCCGGCGAGAAGGTGCCGCTCACCCTGCGCTTCGCCAGCGGGCATACGGTGACCGCGGTCGCCGATGTGGCGGTGCCGGGCGCCGAGGCGCGATAGCTTGTCCTCCAATCCCCCGCCCGCAAACGGGAGGGGGATTTTACCGGGGCGGGGAAGCTTGCCTCAGAACGACAGCCGTGCGCGTCCCAGCACGCGGTTGCCGGCGTGGCGCAGGTCCGCATAGGGCGAGGTGACCGCGCGGTGCGTGTCGATGTCGGTGCCGACATAGTCCACACCCAGCGTGATGTGGCCCATCACATGCTCCACGCCGACGCGCCAGTCGGTATAGTCGCCGGTCGGGCGCAGTCGTGCCGAGCGGGGATCGTCATTGCTGCCGGTGGTGCGGCCCACCGAACCGGAGACGGTGAACGGCGTCGACGGAATCCCCACCGATGCGCCGGCGTGCAGATAGAGGTTGTCGCCGCCGATCGGCCCCTGATCGGGCGCGTAGATCGCGCCGCCGTTCAGCTGCAGCGGGCCGAAGGAGAAGTTCCCCTCGCCGCCGACCTCGACATAATCCATGTTGCGGGCGGCACCGGTGAAAACATGGCCGGTGACGAAGCCGCGCAGGTTCAGCGCGCCGATGCCGAATCGGCGTCCGGCCTCCAGGTCGAACACCGTATCGGCACCGGCGTGCCGTGCCGATTCCCGTGTCATCGCCACCCGTGCCGAGGCATCGAAGCCAAGGATGCCGGCCGAGGCATCCGCCGAGGCGGTCAGCTGGTTCTCGCTCCAGCTGAGGCCGCGACGGCTCTCGTCGGTCGAAAGCTCGACGCCGCCGGACACCTTGGGAAGCACCTGGGCATGGGCGGCGAGCGGCAGCGCGAGCGCTGCCGCGGCGACAACGGAAATCGGGATACGCATCAGGTGTTTACACGTCCTATTTGATCAAGTTCGACGCGCAGGGCTTCGGCATCCTGCCGGGCCAGCGCTTCTACCTCGCCTCGCATGTTGTTCGTCGCGCGCGCAACATCCTTGGCGATCACCGCGCGATTGGCGGTGCACCAGCCGGGACGACTGCCCGTGGCGACGCTGTCCTGGCGCAGCGCGCGCTGGAGCGTGCCGGCGGCGTGGCGCGCCTGGCGGTCGACCACCAGATCGGCCTGCCAGCGGCAGCGCAGCGTGGAGGCGCGGCCACCCGGGCCGGCGACGCCGAGCTGTTCGTGACGGACGTCGACCCGCATCCGATAGTCGGCATGCACCGGGCCGGCGGCGTGGTCGATGCGCACGCTGTGCGCGATTTCGGAAGAGGGGGCGGCGAGCAGCAGCCCCAGTATCAACGGGATCATCGCTCTTCTCCTGCAGTTGCTCCGGCTGTTTCGCCGGTAGCGTTCCAAGCTTTGCGCGCCAGAACACGGCAAAGGCAAGTTAACTAGTGTTGCTGATCCCGCTTGGGTTCGCGGGCCCGGACGCCTAAATCGCGCCCAAAGCAAGCGGAGAAATGCAGTGACGGCCACACGCACCGAAACCGATTCCATCGGCGCGATCGAAGTCCCCGCCCATGCCTATTGGGGCGCGCAGACCCAGCGATCGATCCAGAACTTTCCGTTCGGACCCGAGGAGCGGATGCCGATCGGCATCGTCCATGCCCAGGCGATCGTGAAGCAGGCCGCGGCGCGGGTGAACGTCAAGCACGGGCTCGATCCCGAGATCGCCGAGGTGATCGACCAGGTCGCGCAGGAAGTGATCGACGGCACGCTGGACGACCAGTTTCCGCTGGTGATCTGGCAGACCGGCAGCGGCACCCAGACCAACATGAACGTCAACGAGGTGATCGCCGGCCGCGCCAACGAGATCCTCACGGGAAATCGCGGCGGCAAGAGCCCGATCCACCCCAACGACCATGTCAACATGGCGCAGTCGTCCAACGACAGCTTCCCGACTGCGCTGCACATCGCCGCGGCGCGTGCGGTGACGCTCGACCTGTTCCCGGCGCTGGAGCGGCTGCACGCCTCGCTCGATCGCAAGGCGCAGGAATGGGATCACATCGTCAAGATCGGCCGCACCCATCTGCAGGATGCGACGCCGCTGACGCTGGGCCAGGAATTCTCCGGCTATGCCGCGATGCTCGCCTCGGCGCGCGCGCGGTTCCAGAGCGTGCTGGAGCTCGACATCTTCAAGCTGGCCCTCGGCGGCACGGCGGTGGGCACCGGGCTCAACTCGCCACCGGGCTATGCCGAGGACGTGGCGGCGGAAATCGCCAGGATCACCGGGCTGCCCTTCGTCTCGGCGCCCAACAAGTTCGAGATGCTGGCGACCAAGGATCAGCTGGTGAACCTCTCCGGCGTCTGCAACACGCTGGCGGTGTCGCTCACCAAGATCGCCAACGACATCCGCCTGCTCGGCTCCGGCCCGCGCTCGGGCCTCGGCGAGCTGGAGCTGCCGGCGAACGAGCCGGGCAGCTCGATCATGCCGGGCAAGGTCAATCCCACCCAGAGCGAATCGCTGACGATGGTCGCGGCCCAGGTGATCGGCAACCACACCGCCGTCACCGTCGGCGGCATGCAGGGCCATTTCGAGCTCAATGTGTTCAAGCCGCTGATCGGGGCGAACGTGCTGCGCTCGATCACGCTGATGGCGATCGGCATGACCAACTTCGCCGAGCGCGCGGTGGACGGCGCGATAGCCAACGAGGCGCGGATCAAGGAACTGGTCGATCGCTCGCTGATGCTGGTGACCGCGCTGGCGCCCGCGATCGGCTACGACAACGCCGCAAAGATCGCCAAGAACGCGCACGAGAAGGGGCTTACGCTAAAAGAATCGGGGCTGGCACTCGGGCTGGTCGACGAGGCGACGTTCGACGCGTTCGTCCGCCCCGAGACGATGACCGGCCGTTGAACGGTCGCGGCGAGTGGCGGGAACGCTGCCGCCGCACCGCCGTTCTTCCGACGAAGGAGAAGACGATGATCGGCAAGTTGATTGCAGGGTGGATCGGCAGCAAGATCGACCGGCGGGACGGCGAAGGCGGCGCAGTGGGCGCGGCCGTCGGCGTCGCGACCTGGGAAGTCGCCAAGCGCGTGGTGCCGGCGGCGTTCGTGCTGGGCGCGGGCGCGATCGGTGCGACCTACCTCAAGCGGAAGCTGACCACCGAACATGGTCCCGATACGGGCCTGGGTGCGTGATCCACTGCGGCGCCCGGGCTTGACGGCCCGGGTGCCGCTACGCCAAAGGCCCGCATGGCCCACACGCATCAGAACGACCCGCATGGCTTTCATCGCCGCGGAGTTTTGTTTGTCCTTTCCTCGCCCTCGGGCGCAGGCAAGTCGACCATCGCCCGCAAGCTGCTGGCCGCCGAACCCGATCTTGCCGTCTCCGTCTCGGTAACCACGCGCGAACCGCGCCCGGGCGAAGTGAACGGGGTCGACTATACGTTCGTCGATGTCGAGCGGTTCCGCGAGATGGTCGCCCAGCACCATTTCATCGAATGGGCGCACGTCTTCAAGCATCGCTACGGTACGCCCAAGGGCCCGGTCGACGCCGTGCTCGCCACGGGCCGCGACATGCTGTTCGACATCGACTGGCAGGGCGCGCAGCAGCTCCACCAGACGATGGGCGGCGACGTGGTGCGCGTGTTCATCCTGCCGCCGTCGATGGCCGAGCTCCATCGCCGCCTCGAAGGCCGTCGTACCGACTCGCCCGAGGTCATCGCCCACCGCATGGCCCGCGCCTCCAATGAGGTGAGCCATTGGGACGGCTATGACTATGTCCTGGTCAACGATGACGCGGACCAGTGCTTCCAGGCGGTCCACACCATCCTGAAGGCGGAACGACTGAAGCGCTCGCGCCAGACCGGGCTGATCGGCTTCATCCGCGGCCTGATGAAGCGCGGCGATCCGACGGGGGAATCCTCGGACGTTCTCTGAACGGCCTTACAGCAGCGCCAGAAACCGTGCCGCCGCGTCGAAGTCCGCGCGGCGGGCTTCGCGGGCGCGGGTGGCAAGCTCGTCCTCGCCCCATTGCTCGGCCTGCCAGTCCTCGTCGAGCTGGGCAGCGCGCCACACGGTGTCGCGATCCGCGGCACCTTCCAGCAGCGCCAGCGCCGCGACCAGCGAGCCGCTGATCGTCACCAGCGGGTTCAGCGCCGCCAGCCGGAACGGATCGAGCGCCGCCACCACCTCCTGCAATCGGGCGATCGTCGCCGCCGGCTGCGGGCGGTGCATGATACCGGCGGTCGTCTCGAAATGCACGTCGAAGCGGGTGCGCGCCCAGCCGAGCAGCGGGTCCCACTGTGCCGCCTGGCGCTCGACCAGCGGCTCGGGCATCTCGGCGCGGTAGCAGAGCAGATCGCTCTCGCCGTAGCGGGCGAGGTCCGCCGCGAAGGGGGCGGGGTTGGGCGCGACCTGGTCGATCGCCGCATTGGCGAGGCCGGTCAGCGGCATGGTGCGGGGATCTAGTTCCTCGCCGACGCTGCGCCATTCCTCCGCCACCGCCTCGGCCAGCTGCGGGGTGGGCAGGGCGAGCGGTGCGCGCGCGGGCGTGCGCACCGGGCGGCCGTCGAGTTCGATGACGCCGTCTGCCATGGCGACGGTCTTCCAGAATCGTTTCATGCTTCGGGGGGTGTCCTCCAGCGGCGGGCGAGCATCTTGGGGATCGCCGCCATGACCCAGAACGAGGCGAGCATCAGAGCGATGCCCAGCATCGTCAGTTCGGTGGTATGCGAGCGACCGAGGATGAGCAGCGCCAGCACCGCGCCGGCGACGCCTACCAGATTGGCGCCCATCATCAGGAAATAGCGGTTGCGCGCCAGCCGATCGGCGTCGGTCATGGGACTGTCGGTCACAGGGCCTCCAGATGCGCCGGAATCGCCGACGCATGCTCCACGACCCGCACCGCGCCGGCCGCGTGCAGATCATGGGGGGTGTGGTAGCCCCATGCAACACCCAAGGGATGCGCGCCGGCTGCCACCGCCATCGCCATGTCGAAGCTGGTGTCGCCGATCATCACCGTCGTCTCGGGGCTCGCGCCCGCCTCGGCGATCGCGGTCTCGATCATCGAGGGGTGCGGCTTGGAGGGGTGGCGGTCCGCCGTCTGCAGCGTGACGAAGTGCCGGCGCAGGCCGTGCGCCTCCAGCACCCGGATCAGCCCGCGATCGGACTTGCCGGTGGCGACGCCGAGCAGCCAGCCGTTCGCGTCCAGCGTCTCGATGGCTTCGGGGATGCCGTCATACAGCGGCTCGTCCTCGATGTGGCCGGCGGTGCGCAGGGCGAAATAGGCGCGCTTATATTCTTCGGCGAGGTGGCGGTGGAGATCGTCCTCCGCCTCCGGCAGCAGCCGGGCGATCGCCTCGACCAGGCTGAGGCCGACGATTCGCCGGATCGACTCGCGGGCGGGGGGCTCCAGCTTCTGGCCGGTGAAGCAATGCTCCATGGCGAGGCAGATGCTCGCCTGGCTGTCGACCAGCGTGCCGTCGCAATCGAACAGGGCGAGGCGGTTCATCGCTGCTTGCCGAGCGCCGTCACGTCTTCGCGCCCCGACCCCGCCGTTCGCCGCGGCGTTCCTTGCGGTAGTTCTTGGCGTGTGCCTTGGCCTTCTGCTTGAGCAGTTCCTTGCTCATCGGCGGCGGGCCGTCGTCGATCTCGATCGCGTTGCCGACCGACAGATCGAAGCCCAGCGTGTGCATCGATTCGGCGAAATGGTGCGGCAGATCCGCGCGCACGTCGATCCGCCCGCCATCGGGATGATCGATGCGGATGCGCCGGGCATGGAGGTGCATCTTGCGGCTGATGCCCCCGGTGAGGAACGCCTCCTGCAGCCCGTATTTGCCGTCGCCGACGATCGGGTGGCCGATCGCCGCCATGTGCACGCGCAACTGGTGGGTGCGGCCGGTGAAGGGCTGGAGCTCGACCCAGGCGCAGCGATTGCCGGCCTGCTCGATCACCCGGTAGCGGGTGCGGGCGGGCGAGCCCTCTTCCATGTCGACCTGCATCTTCTCGCCGCCGGTGCCCGGCTGCTTGCCGATCGGCAGCTCGATGAAGCCGTCCTCGATGTCCGGCACACCCATCACCAGCGCCCAGTATATTTTCCGCGCGGTGCGGCCGGAGAAGCTCTTGGCGAAATAGGCCGCCGCGCGCGCCGAGCGGGCGATCAGCAGCGCGCCCGAGGTATCCTTGTCCAGCCGGTGGACCAGCTTCGGCCGGCCTTCCGCCTCGAACTGCAGCGCGTCGAGCAGGCCGTCGACATGCTCGAACGTCTTGGTGCCGCCCTGGGTCGCGAGGCCCGGCGGCTTGTTGAGCACGATCGCCGAGGCATCGCGGTGGATGACCATGGACTGCGCCAGTTCGATCTGCTCCGGCGAAAGCGGCGGGCGGTTCGACTTGGGCCGTGCCGCTGCGGCGGGCTTGGGCGCCTCGGCCGGGGGGACGCGGATGGTCTGGCCCTCGGCGATGCGGTCGCCCGGTTGCGCCCGCGATCCGTCGACGCGGAGCTGGCCGGTCCGCGCCCAGCGCGAGACGAGGTTGAAGCTGACATCGGGCAGATGCCGCTTGAACCAGCGATCGAGCCGGATGCCGTCATCGTCGAGGCCGACGGTGAACTGGCGGACGTCGTTCTCGCCGCTCATGCCGTCACCGCCCGTGCCAGCGTCATGCCGAGGGCGAGGGCGCCGATCGCGCCGATTACCGACGCGAGGACATAGCCGATCGCCATGACCAGATCGCCGCGCTCGATCATCGCGAAGGTCTCGAGCGAGAAGGAGGAGAAGGTGGTGAAGCCGCCGAGCACGCCGACACCGAGCAGCAGCCGCGCCTGTTCGGCATTGGGGCCGAAGCGCAGCAGGCTGGCGCCGAGCAGTCCCATCAGGAAACCGCCGAGGATGTTGACGGCCAGCGTCCCCCAAGGGAAGGCCGGGCCGAGCAGCGCTAGCCCCAAGCGGCCAACGCCGTAGCGGGCCGCGGAGCCGATGGCCCCGCCGAGCATCACGAGAAAAAGATTGGGCATCCCGCGCCCCTAGCGCGAATCGGGGGAAAGGGGAAGTTTCGGGGTTTCGGCCGTCAGGAGGCGGGGGCTGCAGGAAGGGACAGGTGGGGCGTGAGCGCTTGACCTTCCACGAGCGGTGCGGCCTGCTGCCAGCAGGATTTCCAGCTATTGCTCGAATTGTGCCACCATGTCGCGAAATCGCCGGCCTCCTGGCTGACGCTGATATCGGTGAAAAAGCCCGCCTGCGTCGTGCTGCCCTTGATCGTGACGGTGGACGAATCGGAGACGATGACGAAGTCCCGCGCGGGCGCGAAGCCGGCGGGCGGGATGGCCCAAAGCGCGGCGAAGGCCGGCGCCACCGCGGTGCAGGTCGCGCCGTCCAGCCAGTCATGGACGCGTGTCTCGGTGGCGATGCATTTGCCATCCGTGCCCTGCTTGCCGCACCAGTGGCGGTCGTGGCGAACCCGCTCGGCGATCCAGCGCGGCCCGGCGGGACCGCGGGAAGCGATACCGAAGATGACCTTCTCGTCGACGAAGACCCCAAGCCCGCCGCCGACATTGGTCACCGTGTACTGGATCGGGAGCGTCCGTTCGCCCGGTAGTGCGCCGGCGAGCAGGAGCGCGAGGGGCACGGTCGAGAATGGTGGCAGCATGGCAGACCTCCTGCGCGCGCATGGTGCCGCGCGACCCGCAGCTTAGACGGCGGCGCCGATCGACGATAGCGCTTGCGGCGGGCGATCGATGTTGGTGTGCTATTTTGATAATACGGTTGGGCGGCCCCACATCTCCGCGATGCTGAACGCACTCTCGCTGCTGATCGGGCTGGTGGCGCTGCCCTTCGCGCTGGTTGGGATCATCCCGTTCCCCTTCGTGCCGCTGATCAACTGGATCGCCTTCCCGATCGCGCTCACCGGCACGGTGGTGGGGATGCTCTCGCGGGGCACGGCCGGGCGAAACCTCAACCTGCTGCTCCTGATCGTCAGCGGGGTGCGGCTGATGCTGACCGGCGGCTTCATCTGACGAAAAAAGGGGCCCGGCGAACCGGACCCCTCTTCGTGCGTGGCGTGAGGCGTTAGCGGCAGCGGACGTTGCCGCGGTCCACCGACCGGCCGAGCGCACCGCCCGCTGCTGCACCCAGCAGCGTGCCGAGCGTCGCATTGCCGCCCGAAGATAGCGCGTTGCCCAGCAGGCCGCCCGCCACGCCGCCCACGATCAAGCCGGTCGTGCCATCATTGCGGCGGCAATAATAGCGGCCGTCATTGCCGCGATAGATCCGGTCGTTCCGGCGCTGGCGGCGCTCCTGATAATAGCGGCCGTCGCGATAATATTGGTCGGCATAATAGCGGCGCTGTCCGGCGGGCAGCCGGTTGTAATCATAGTTGCGATAGCGGCGCCAATCGCCCTGGCCGGCCTGGCCGCGATCCTGGCGCCAGTCGCGCCGGTCGTCGCGCCGGGCTTCGTTGATGTCCTGTCGGCAATCGCGTGCTTCGCGGCGATATTCGCCCCGGTTATCGGCATTGCGGAGATCGCGGCGGCAATCCTGCCGCGCCTCCCGTTCGCGATGCCCCTGGGCAAGGGCCGGGGCAACCGGCAGGGTCAGCGCGGCCACGGCGGCCAGTATCAGCATGCGCATCAGATCACTCCAGATCGTTTCCAATGCGTGCCGAACGTACCGCCGCGACCGCTGGTTGCGTGAATGGTAAACTACGCCCGGTTCACGCGGCGTCCATCGACGGGACACGCGCGTCGCCCGGATAGGCGAACAGCAGGTCGCTGCCGACCTCGGCCTGCAGCTCGACATGTCCTTCCAGCGTCAGGCACTCGCCCGCCTTGAACGCGACACCGTCGACCACGCCTTCGCCTTTGACCGGGATCAGCCAGCCGGTCGTGCCTTCCGGCAGATCGAAGCGGCGATGGCCGCCTTCCCAGCGCTCGAGCACGAACTTGGGCCCTTCGACCAGAATCGTGCGGTCCGGCGCGACGGCGCCCGGCATCGGGTGCGGCACGAAGGGCACCGGCTCGGACACCGCAATGCCCTCGTCCAGATGCAGCTCGCGCGGGCGGCCATAGTCATAGAGGCGGTAGGTGGTCTCGCTGTTCTGCTGCACCTCGATCAGGGTGATGCCAGCGCCGATCGCGTGCACCGTGCCCGAGGCGGAGTAGAAGAAGTCACCCGCCTTCACCGGCTTCCAGTCCAGCATGTCCTCGATCGAGCCGTCGAGCGCGCCGGCGCGCAGTGCCTCGCGGGTATAGGGCTGCTTGGTGCCGAGCGCGATCGTCGACTCGGGCTGCGCGTCGAGGATGATCCAGCACTCGTCCTTGCCGCGCGGCAGGCCGACGGCCTGGGCCTGCTCGTCGTTCGGGTGAACCTGCACCGACAGCTTCTCGCTGGTGAACAGATATTTGATCAGCAGGTCCGGCGTCGAGTTGCCGGGGGTCTGGAACCACACTTCGCCTACCGGTTCGCCGTCCGGGGCGGGATCGGCAAAGCCCGGATACAGGGTGTGGCGGCCCCAGGGTTTTTCGACGCGGTGGGTGGCGAGAAGCGTGGCGGGCACGGAAGATCCCCTTGGATTGCGGTCACGGAAACGGGAGCGCATGTGGCCCGAAGCGGGTTCCGCCGCAATCCCGCCCCGAAAAGGATTGTTTGCAGCCACGGCCCCGGTCTAAGACCGCGCCATATGCGTAGTCCTCTGCCTCGCGCGCTTGCGTTCGCGCTTCTTCCGGTGTTCGCCCTTTCCGCCGCCGGCTGTGCCAAGCGCGGCGGGGTGAAGGATCTGCCTTATGTCGCGCGCGACGTCGGCACGCTGTACAGCACGGCCAGGCAGAAGCTGGATCAGCACCAGTACAAGCTTGCCGCCGCGCTGTTCGACGAGGTGGAGCGCCAGCACCCCTATTCGGTTTGGGCGCGCCGTGCGCAGCTGATGGGCGCGTTCAGCTATTATCTGAACCGCGACTATGCCGAATCGATCGCCTCGGCGCAGCGCTTCCTGGCGGTCCACCCGGGCAACCGCGATGCGCCCTATGCCTATTATCTGATCGGCATTTCCTATTACGAGCAGATCAGCGACGTCACCCGCGACCAGAAGATCACCCAGCAGGCACTCGATTCGCTCGGCGAACTGATCCGCCGCTACCCGAATTCGAAATACGCGGCCGACGCCCGGCTGAAGCTGGACCTGGTGCGCGATCACCTGGGCGGCAAGGAAATGGAAGTCGGCCGCTTTTACGAGACGCGCGGCCAGTGGCTGGCGGCGGTGCTGCGCTTCCGCACCGTCGTCGACAACTATCAGATGACCACCCATGTGCCCGAGGCGCTGATGCGGCTGACCGAGGCCTATCTGGCGCTGGGCGTGCCCGAGGAAGCCAAGAAGGCGGCCGCTGTGCTCGGCGCCAACTATCCGGGCACCGACTGGTACAAGCATGCCTATCAGCTGATGCAGGACAATCAGGACAAGCTGGCGGCGGCCGCCAAGGCCAGCCCGCCTGCCAAGCCCAAGAGCTAAAACCACTTCCGTTCTTCCTCTGTTCCTGCGATAGGGGGCCGCGATGCTGACCGCGCTATCCATTCGCGACGTGGTGCTGATCGAGGCGCTGGACCTGGAGTTCGGCGAAGGGCTCGGCGTGCTGACCGGCGAGACCGGCGCGGGCAAGTCGATCCTGCTCGATGCGCTGGGGCTGGCCCTGGGCGCGCGTGCCGATAGCGGGCTGGTCCGCAGCGGGGCCGCGCAGGCGGTGGTCGTGGCGAGCTTCGTGCCGCCCGCTGCCGACGGTGCGATCGCCAGCCTGTTCGCCCAGAACGGCATGGAACTGGAGCCGGGCGAGCCTCTGCTCGTCCGGCGGCTGGTCAAGGCCGATGGCGGCAGCCGCGCCTTCGTCAACGACCAGCCGGCCTCGGCGGGGTTCCTGCGCGAACTGGCGCCGCACCTGGTCGAGATTCACGGCCAGCATGACGATCGCGGCCTGCTCAACCCGCGCGGGCACCGGCTGCTGCTGGACGCCTTCGGGCGCTGCGACACGGGGCCGGTGGCGATCGCGCACCGCGCCTGGCGCGCGGCCGAGGATGCGCTGGCGGTCGCACGTGCCGAGCAGGACAGCGCCGAGCGCGACCGCGAATGGCTGGAACATGCCGTCACCGAACTCTCCGCGCTCGCGCCGGAAGAGGGCGAAGAGGAACGGCTCGCCGAGCGTCGCGCCTCGATGCAGCGCGGCGAGAAGATCGCGACCGACCTGCAGGGCATCGCCGATCTGCTCGAAGGATCGGATGGCGGGCTCGCCCGGCTGCGCCAGGCGGCGCGCATCCTGGAGCGGATATCCGACGATCATGCAGCACTGGCCGAGGCGCTGGCGGCGATCGACCGCGCGATCACCGAGGGCAGCGAGGCGCAGGCGCAGGTGGATGCCGCCGCCGAGGCGCTGGCCTTCGATCCCGCTGCGCTGGAGGCCGACGAGGCGCGGCTGTTCGAACTGCGCGCGGTCGCCCGCAAGCACCGGGTCCAGCCCGATGACCTGCCCGCGCTGCTGGCCGAGCTGTCGGGACGGTTCGAGCGGCTGACCAGCGGCGGCGCGGGGATCGCCAAGCTGGAAAAGGCGGCGGCCGAGGCGCATGCCGCCTATCGCGAGGCGGCGCAGACCCTGTCCGCGGTGCGCACGATGGTGGCAGCGCGGCTCGATGCGGCGGTGGCGAGCGAGCTCAAGCCGCTCAAGCTGGATGCCGCGCGCTTCCGGACCGTGGTCGAGCCGCTGGACGAAAACCAGTGGAGCGCCGCCGGCATGGACCGGGTGGAGTTCGAGGTCTCGACCAACCCCGGCGCGCCCTTCGCCCCGCTGATGAAGATCGCCAGCGGCGGCGAATTGTCGCGCTTCATCCTCGCGATGAAGGTGGCGCTGGCCGAAGAGGGCGGCGCGCGCACGCTGATCTTCGACGAGATCGATCGCGGCGTCGGCGGCGCGGTGGCGGATGCGATCGGCGAGCGGCTGGCTCGGCTGGCGCAGGGCTCGCAGCTGCTGGTGGTGACGCATAGCCCGCAGGTGGCGGCGCGCGGGGCGCGGCACCTGCTGATCGCCAAGCGCCATGACGGCATCGTCACCCGCACCGGCGTGACCCCGCTCACCCCCGAGCAGCGCCGCGAAGAGATCGCGCGGATGCTCTCCGGCGCCGAGATTACCCCGGAGGCGCGGGCCCAGGCGGAACGGCTGCTGGCGGCCTGAACCTGAACGAACCTCTCCGGCTTGCGACAATTGGTGACGCAAAAACCGGGCCGGTGGGACAAAAATGCGACATCGGCGTTCCACAACGGCTCTCGACCGCAGGGGCGGTCCAGTCGAAGTGAGGAGTATCCGATGAAGAAGTTCATGCTGCTGATCGCAGGCCTTGGTGTCGCCGCGGCCGCCGTGCCCGCCTCCGCTGCGCCGGCGTTCCAGGGCGGCTGGCAGAACATCAACGCCCGCCAGGATCGCATCGAACAGCGCATCAACCAGGGCATCCGCTCGGGCGCGCTCAGCCGCCGCGAGGCGACCCAGATCCGCAACCAGTATCGCGGCCTGATCCGGCTGGAGGCCCGTTATCGTGCGTCCCGTCCCGGCCTGACCATGGCGGAGCGCGGCGACCTCGATCGCCGCTACGACGCGCTCTCGGCGAAGATCCGCTACGAGAAGCACGATCGCAACAACCATCGCCGCTGATCCGTTCGCGACGGTATCGAGGCAAAGGGGCTCCGCCGCGAGGCGGGGCCCTTTCTGCATGGGCTGCGATCATCCGAGCGGCGGCGAGACTTTCTGCAGGAACAGTCGCCAAAGGGGGATCGTCGCCAGGGTCGCCTGCGCGGCCCAGGGGAAGGCCAGCGCCATGCCGAAGGCCGTGACCGTGCCGAGCAGTGTCGCCAGCCCCCGCTGGCGGATCACCCGGCAATGCGCCCTGGCGATTCGCTCACCTACCACCGGCGACGAGGTGGCGATGCGCTGCACCCAGATGTTCGCCAGCGCGATCAGGAACTCCCGGTCGCTGAACGGCGGGTGCACCTCGGGGACGTGGATCTCGATGATCAGCAGCGTGATCGCGATCGCGAAGACCGCGTCCGAAAAGAAGATCAGCCGTTCCAGTGCATGGCCCGGGGCATGCGATTCCGCCGCGTGCGTGCTCTGCATGCGGTTCCCCCTCACCCCAAGGCCGCTTCTAGCAGGCGATCAGCCGTCCGTCTTGGGCGGTGTGCGGCGGGTGCGGGGCTTGGGGGCGACGTCGCTTGCCTTGCGGGTGCGACGGGGCGGGGGGGCCTTGGCAGGCTTGGCCGCCGCTGCCGGTTCGGCGACCGGCTCGGACGGCTTGGCAGCGGGCTTGCGGATCCGTTTGACCACCGGCTTGGTCGCCGGGGCAGCTGCGGGCTGGGGTTCCGCCGGGGCGGGTGTCGGCTCGGGCGCCGGGGCGGGCTTGGATGCCTCGCCCTTGATCCGATCGGCCAGGGCGACGAGCCCGGCGGCGAGCAGATCGGCGATCACCGGATGCTTGGCGAGAGCGGTGAGTTGGCGACGCGCGTCCTTGGGCAGCTTGATGCCTCCGATCACCTTCGGCAGCAGCGACGGCGTCTTTCCGTCCTTTTTCGCCTGTTTCGCTTTCTTGTCGGCCATCCCGCACCTCGCTTGCCGGAGTGAAGCGCCAAGCTTCCGCCAACCGATTCGTGCTGTCAATCAATGCTGGGTCGGGGCGTCGGCTTCCCATTCGAACACGATATCGAAATCGGTGTCGGTACGCGGCGCGGAGACGCGGCGCAGGCGACGCGGGGGCAGCGCGCGCGCAAGGGGGCGGCGGCGCGGGGCGCGATAGGGCTTCGGCTTCTGCATCGTCGCGTTCCTTCCAAGGCGGTCAGCTTGGAAACCCTGCACGATCCTTCAGGTTCCGCTGTACCGGGCGACGCACTGGGTTAGGAACCCGTGCAATCGTTCGCTGTTGGCCGCCCAGGTAAAGGGCTCGGCAATGCGTCGGACGGCATCCGGCGGCGGCGGCGCGGCGATCAGCTCGGCGATGGCGCGGGCGAAGGCGGCCGGGGTGCGATCGACGATCCGTCCGGCCGCCGGCGCGGTGACGACCTGGCGGGCCCCGCCGACATCGGGAATGACCACCGGCGTGCCGCTCGCCAGCGCCTCCAGCCAGGCATTGGCAAGGCCTTCGGAGGCGGAGGCGAGCGCCATCACGTCGGCGGCGGCGAGCAGCTCGGCGATCTGCTCCGGCGGGATCGCGCCGAGCAGCCGGACGCGATCGGCGAGGCCCATCGCCTCGATCCTGGCCGCGAGCCGGCCCGCCTCCGGCCCCTGCCCGGCAATCGCGAGGCGAACGCCGGGCAGCGTCGCCACCGCGTCGATCAACAGGTCGTGCCCCTTGAGCGGGATCAGCGCGCCGACCGAGGCGACAAGCGGCCCCTCCATCCCCAGTGCCTGCTTCGCAGCCCGACGGTCGCGGGGCGCGAAGCGGGCAAGGTTGACGCCGGTGACGATGCACGCGATCCGCTCCGCCGGCATGCCGAGCGCGATCATGTCGTCGCGTAGCGGCAGCGATACGGAAAGCAGGCCGTCGGCCATCTGGCCGGCGCGCGCGATCTGGCGGGCAATCGCGGGGCGGCGGGTCCATTGGTGGATGTCGGATCCGCGCGCCTTGATCGATACCGGCACGTCGAACGCGCGGCCCAGCGCGACCGCGGCAGGACCGTCGGGAAAGAAGAATTCGGCGCTGATCACGTCGAAGGGAAAGTCGCGCCGGAGCGCGGCAAGCATCGGGCGCAGGGCCCGGGCCAGCATCGCGGCATGGAGTCGGCCGCCGCTTCCCGGCAGGTTGGTGAAGCGCGGCCGGTGGACGGTCAGGCCGTTCCACCGCTCCTTGCCGGGTTGGCGGGCGAGCGGGGCGTAGCGCGGATGTCGGTCGAAGGGGAAGGGCGGCAGGCCGCGCGGGGCGACCACTTGCACCTCCACCCCGTCCCGCGCGGCCAGCGCCCGCGTCTGCCGTTCGACGAAGATGCCGAAATTCGGGCGCGACGCATCCGGGAACAGGGTGGAGAGCACGAGCACGCGAAGCATGCCCGGGGCTATAACGCCCCGGGGTTAATGCTTCGGCGTGTCAGCGGCAGTTGTTGCCGCCGCGTTCGATCGCCCGACCGGCCAGCGCACCCGCCACGCCGCCGAGCACGGTGCCCGCGGTGCGGTCGCCGCTGGTGTCGATCGTGCGGCCGAGCAGCGCGCCGCCGACCGCGCCGATCACGGTGCCGGTGGTCCCGTCCGGCTTGCGGCAATAGCGGCGGCCGTCGCGGCCGCGCCATTCGCGATAGGCATAGCGGCGGCGATCGTCGCGGTAGCGGCGGTCGTCATGGTCGCGATAATAGCGGTCCTGACCGATGCTCGCCTTGGCCTCGGCCTGGGTGGCGGGCAGGACGACGGCGGCGGGAACGGCGAGCGCCGCGGCGCTCAGCGAAAGAAGAAGGGTACGCATCAGAAACTCCCCGATTTGCGATAGATGAAACGAACGTGTCGGGTTTACCGGTGGTTGCATGAACCTGATACTACGTGCCGTTCAGGCGGGAGGCAGAAGCATGGACGAGGCACAAGCGATCATCGAGCAACTGGGGCTGGCCCCGCATCCGGAGGGCGGCTGGTATCGCGAGACCTGGCGTGCGCCTACGGTAGCGGGCGGGCGCTCCCCCGGCACCGCCATCCTGTTCCTGCTGGAAGCCGGGCAGCGCTCGCACTGGCACCGCGTCGATGCCGACGAACTGTGGCTGTGGCACGCCGGATCGCCGCTCGCCCTGCGGATCGGCGATGCCGAAGGAGGGGCGGTGGAGGCAGTGCGGCTGGGCGGCGATGTGCTCGGCGGCGAACGGCCGCAGGCGCTGGTACCCGCCGGCCATTGGCAGGCGACCGAGGCGGCGCAGGGTTGGGGGCTGGTCAGCTGCACGGTCGTGCCCGGCTTTGATTTCGCGGGATTCGAACTGGCACCGCCGGGCTGGTCGCCGCCGGGCGCCTGACGGCTGCTTATCCCCGTTATCCACAGTATCAACAGGGGCTGGCCGCTCCATTCGGCTTGGTGCGACTCGCGCTCGGTGCGACCATCAACGGGTAAGGAAGGATGTTCTGGTTGGCGGGAAACCCAAGCCTGTTCAACCTCTTACAGGTTCGTCCCGGTGCCGGTGTCCATCGGACACCGCCTCCGCCGGGTCGCGGATCGACGCGTGCGATCGTTCTGGCGCCGCGAAGGGTCCGATGGCGCGCTTCCCTTTCCCTGCCGATGGGGAAGCGCGCCGGCCGTCGATGCTGCGGAACCCGACGCTCCGGCACGGTTTCCTTGGATCGATGCGCTGGGGGCCGGCGGTGACGTCGGCCCCTTCAGCGTTTCTGACGCACCGTGTTCCCCCGCATTGGCAAGCGTCCTCCGTCTCCCCACAGCGGCGGCATCGTCGATCGATCGGGAGCATCGGGTGGGACGGATTTTCGAACGGTTCGCGCAGAGCGTCGCCGGCTGGGCAGGTCGACCGCCCGCCTTCGTCTTCGCCTTCCTCATCATCATCGTCTGGGGCTTGAGCGGACCGCTGTTCCACTGGTCCGACACCTGGCAGCTGGTGATCAACACCGGCACCACCATCGTCACCTTTCTGATGGTGTTCCTGATCCAGAATGCGCAGAACCGCGCCGCCCGCACGCGGTCAGGCGAGTTCCCAGTCGAGCGCGATCTCGGCCTTGAGCAGCTTGGAAACCGGGCAATTCGCCTCGGCACCCTTGGCCAGGGCCTCGAACTGCTCGCGGCCGATTCCCGGCACCTCGGCGCGCAGCGTCAGGTCCGAACGGCTGATCCGGAAGCTGTCGCCATCCTGTTCCAGCTTCACCGCCGCCCTGGTCTCCAGCGTGCCGTCGCTGAAACCGGCCTGGGCCAGCGCGAAGCTGAGCGCCATGGTGAAGCAGCCGGCATGGGCGGCGGCGATCAGTTCTTCCGGGTTCGTGCCCTTCTCGTCGCCGAACCGCGTGTTGAAGCTGTACGGGGTTGCTTCCAGCACGCCCGACGGGCTGGTCAGCTGGCCTTTGCCGGTCTTGCCGAAGCCGGTGTAGCGGGCGGTGGCGGTACGCGTCGTCATGGCGGAGCTCCTGGAATGCAGTCGGGCCGGGGCGGGGCCCCGGCCTGATCCGGTCAGCGGCAGGTGACCTGGTTGTTGTTGCGATCGATCGAGCGACCGGCCGCCGCGCCGGCAGCGGCGCCGAGCAGCGTGCCCAGCGTCTGCGAACCGCCCGGCGCGATGATGTTGCCAAGCAGGCCGCCGGCCACACCGCCGACGATCAGGCCGGTGGTGCCGTCGTTGCGGCGGCAATAATAGCGGCCGTCCTGCCCGCGATAGACGCGGTCGTTGCGCGACAGGCGGCGTTCCCGATAGCGCGCGTCGTCGCGATAATAGCGGTCGGCATAATAGCCGTTATAGGCGGGGTCCGGCCGGTTATAGTCGTAGGAACGGTAGCCGCCATAGCTGGCCGAACCGGTGCCGTAGCCGTCGCCGACACAGCCGGAAACCAGCGTGGCCGCAGCGACCATGCCCAGAGCGAAGATGCGCATCGGATCTCTCTCCTGATCCTTGTTGGGGGTGTGCGGGCAATGCGCGACCGCCGCGAAGGTTGCGCGGCCGTGCCGTTGCGGGTGGCTCAGGATGGGGCGGCGTCGATGCGGCGCAGCGCGTCCGCCTGTCCGGCGACAAGCGTGGGGGCACTGCCGCCCGCCAGCGCCGGGCGGAGTGCATCCCGCTCGCTCTCCGGCACGGGGGCGGACGGGTCGGGGCGGAAGTCCTCGATCGCGCGGGTCGAGCCGTCGGGATGGGCGTCGCCCATCAGGTCGGTGGGGACGGTGCCGGTCGTGGCCTCGCCAGCCTTGCGATTGCGCAGCAGGCCGAAGGCGAGCGCGCCCACCGCGCCCAGCCCGGTCGCGGCGATCGCGGCGATGCCTGCCTTGCGGATGCCCGAGGTCTTCTTCTCGACGTGGGTCGCGGGTGCGGCGGCTTTGGGCGCGCGTTTCGGCCGGGCCTTGGCGGTGGGCTTGGCGGCCGCGGGATCGGCCTTCGTGCCCGCCTTGGGCGACGCGGCGGGTGCCGCCTTGGGCGCCCGCTTGCGCGGGGTGGCGGGCTTGGGCGTGTTGCTTGCAGATGCCATCGGAATCTCCTTTAGGTTCGGCATCGACAACGGGCCGGGGCGGGAGGGTGTTCCGATCCGCTACCCGACCGCTCGACGGTTCTGCTTGACCAACCCACGGTCCCGCCCAGCAAAATCGCGCGCGTATCGCCGTGCCGGGTGAACTTCTCGCCAAATCCGCCTATCTGACTCTTCATGCCGTCCCGCTTCGACTCCGTCCCCCACCGGCGCGCCCTGATCGACCGCCGCGCCGTCGCCGAACGCCTTGCAGGCCTGCAGGCGCGCGACACCGCCGCGCTGCGCCAGGCGGGAGCGACCGAACTGAAGGCGGCACTGGACGCCGGACAGGCGGAGATCGCTCGTAGGCTGGCGGAGCATCCGTCGCGCGGTCTGGAAATCGCCGCCGCCGGCGCCTTCCTGACCGACCAGATCCTGCGCCTCCTGTGGGATTTCACCGTGGAGCGGCTGCATCCGAACGCCAATCCCACCGCGACCGAGCGGATGACGCTGATCGCGGTGGGCGGCTATGGGCGGGGCGAGATGGCGCCGCATTCGGATATCGATATCGGTTTCCTCACGCCCTGGAAGGTCACCGGCTGGAGCGAGCAGGTGATCGAATCCATGCTCTATTCGCTGTGGGACATGCGGCTGAAAGTGGGCCATTCCTCCCGCTCGCTCGACGAGATGGTGCGCCAGGCTAAGGCCGATGTCACCGTGTGCACCGCGCTGGTGGAGGCGCGCTATGTCTGGGGCGATACGGGCCTCTACGAAGAGGCGGCGCGCCGCTTCAAGGCGGAGGTGCAGGCGGACAGCGCGCGCGGCTTCATCACCGCCAAGCTGGAGGAGCGCAACACCCGCCACAAGAAGATGGGCGACAGCCGCTATGTCGTCGAGCCAAACGTGAAGGAAGGCAAGGGCGGCCTGCGCGACCTCCATACGCTCTTCTGGATCGGCAAGTTCGCCTATAACGTCCGCGAGCCGGCCGAACTGGTCGAGGCCGGGCTGCTGACACCGGCCGAATATCGCCAGTTCCGCCGCGCGGAGAACTTCCTCTGGGCGGTGCGCTGCCATCTGCACCTGATCACCAACCGGCCCGAGGATCGGCTGACCTTCGACGTGCAGCGCGAGATCGCGGACCGCATGCGCTTTGCCGATCGGCCGGGCATGTCCAGGGTCGAGCGCTTCATGCGCTATTACTTCCTCCAGGCGAAGGTGGTGGGCGACCTGACGGGCGTGTTCCTCGCGCATCTGGACGAGAAGTTCGCCGCGCGCGGTCGCCGTTTCGGCTTGCCGGCACTGTGGCGCGGGCGGCGCAAGCTGAAGGGCTTCGTGCTGGAGCGCGGGCGGCTGGCGCTGCCGCGCGACAGCTTCTTCCATGAGGACCCGGTGCGGCTGATCGAGCTGTTCGCACTCGCCGACCTGCACGAGCTGGAGATTCACCCGCTTGCGATGCGTGCCGCCGCGCGCGACGCCAAGCTGGTCGACGAAGTCCGTAACGATCCGCGCGCCAACGCGCTGTTCCTCGATGTGCTGACATCGCCGCGCGATCCCGAAACCGTGCTGCGGTGGATGAACGAGGCGGGCGTGTTCGGCCGTTTCGTGCCGGACTTCGGCCGCGTCGTCGCGCAGATGCAGTTCGACATGTACCACCATTATACGGTGGACGAGCATTCGATCCGCGCGATCGGCCTGCTCAGCCGGATCGAGAAGGGGCAGCTGAAGGAGGACCACCCGCTGGCGACGGGGCTGCTCCACCAACTCGCCTCGCGCCGTGCGCTCTATGTCGCGGTGCTGCTGCACGACATCGCCAAGGGGCGTAGCGGCGACCATTCGATTCTGGGGGCAGAAGTCGCCGAGCGCCTGTGCCCGCGCCTCGGCCTTAGCGCCGCCGAGACCGAGATGGTCGCCTGGCTGGTGCGATGGCACCTGCTGATGTCGGCCACTGCCTTCAAGCGCGACCTGGCCGACTTCAAGACCATCCTGGACTTCACCGCCCAGGTACAGAGCGCCGAGCGCCTGCGCATGCTGCTGGCGCTGACCGTGGTCGACATTCGCGCGGTCGGGCCGGGCGTGTGGAACGGCTGGAAACGGCAGTTGCTGGGCAATCTCTACGAGGCTGCGGAGGAAGTGCTGCGGCTCGGCCACAAGCAGCGCGGCCGCGCGGAGCGGATCGCCGCCAAACAGGACGAACTGGCCGAGGCACTCGGCTGGGAATCGGGCCGAATGAACGCGTTCAAGAAGCGCTTCACCGAAAGCTACTGGATCGCCGAGCCGGTCGATGTGCTGGCGCGCAATGCCGTCATGGTGGCGGAGGCGGGCAATGCGACGCTGCATGTGGAGGCGCAGGTCTATCCCGATCGCGGCGCGACGCTGGTGACCGTCTATGCCGCCGACCATCCGGGCCTGTTCTACCGCATCGCCGGGGCGATCCATGTCGCGGGGGGGAACATCATCGATGCGCGCATCCACACCACCCGCGACGGCATGGCGCTCGACAATTTCCTGGTGCAGGACCCGTTCGGTCAGCCCTTCGACGAGGAAGCGCGGCTCAACCGGCTGAAGACCGGCATCGCCGACGCGCTCGCCAACCGCGCGCGGCTTTCTGAACGGCTCAAGACCAAGGCACCGGTGCGACTGCGTGCCGATGCCTTCTCGATCGAACCCAATGTGTTCATCGACAACAAGGCGTCGAACCGGTTCACCGTCATCGAAGTCAATGCCCGCGATCGGCCGGCATTGCTCTACAGCCTGGCGAACGCATTGTTCCAGTCGAAGGTGACGATCCACTCCGCGCATGTCGCGACCTATGGCGAGCGCGCGGTCGATACTTTCTATCTAACCGACCTGATCGGCGATAAGATCAGTTCGACGTCGCGACTCAAGACGATCGAGCGACGTCTGCTGGAGGCCGCGGCCGGGGAAGAAATCGCCCAGGCCGCCTGATCGGGGGGAAGGGCATGCCGGTAGTGGGTTTCGGGGGCTATTTCTTTCGTGCCAAGGATCCCGAAGGACTAAAGGCCTGGTATCAGGAAATGCTCGGCGTCGGCGGCGGCTGCGGCACCGATGCCAGCGGGCAGGCGAGCCCTTGGTTCTGGTATCCGGAACCTGGCGGCATCGTCTTCCAGCCGTTCGCCGAGGACAGCCGCTATTTCGCCGCCGACAAGCACGCGATGCTCAATCTGCGCGTGGTCGACATCGACAGCCTGCTGGAGCAGCTCAACGCGACCGGTGTCGCGATCGAGACCCGGGCGGAGTGGGACACGCCCGAAACCGGTCGCTTCGCGCGGATCCATGATCCGGAGGGCAATCCGATCGAGCTTTGGGAACCGCCGGCGGAGTAAGGCCGGCAACCGTCGCTGTTTTGGGGGTGCAGGCGGCCCCCGCCTGCGGCTCCCCGATCAGCGCAGCGGCGCTACCCGCAGCGACGCCATCGGCGCGTCCTTCGTTTTGGTGCCGATCTGCCAGCGGATCACCCGCTCGCTGCCCACCGTCTCGGCGCCATTTTCGTTGTTCTGGCTCAGCACCTCGGCATCGGTGGTGAGGGTGAAGGTGCCATCCATCCGGTCGGCGGCCTGGGCAGTGTCGTCCATCAGGCCCGACCCCATGCCGCCAAGCCCCGCCGCATCGCTCTTCTGCCGCGCGAAGCCCGCGGCCTTCACGCGCAGGGCATCCTTGCCGCGCAGCTCGATCGCGATCCAGGGCAGGATGATCTCGTTATCCTGGTTGTAGGGATAGACGAAGGCGTGATCGAGCACGCCGGACAGCGCGAAATCGACATGGAAGATGCCGTTGCCGCGATATTCGACGCTGCGATAACCGGCTTCCTTGGCCAGTTCGACGGCGAGCTTGCGATACTCGTCGTCGCGCCTGGCGGCTATGGCAGCATTGGCAGCCTTGGCAGCCTCGGTGCGGGCCAGTTCGGCCTCGGCGTCCTTGCCCTTCTTCTTCGCCTCTTCCGCGTCGGTCGCCTTCATGAAGGCACCGCCCATGCCCTTCAGGTCGATGGCGACGACTTCGCCCTTGTAGGTAAAGGTGAAGCTGCGGTCACGGTGGATGGTCAGTGCGGAATCGAACTTGCCGGGGACGAACACACAGCTCGCCAGCACGATCGGCGCCAGTACCACCAACGCCAGCGCACGCCACATCTTGCCCATCTCCGGTCTCCCGTCAGCCGCGCGTGTTCACCGCGTAGAGCGCCACGGCCGCGGCGTTCGACACGTTCAGGCTCTCCACCTTGGGCGAGATTGGCAGGCGCGCGAGTTCGTCGCAATGCGCCTCGGTATTCTGGCGCATGCCTTCGCCCTCGGCGCCGAGCACGAGTGCGACGCGGCCTTCGCCCATCACCTCGCTGAGCGTCGCCTTGGCGTGGCCGGTCAGGCCGACGCGCCAGAAGCCGGCTTCGGCGATCTCGTCGAGCGCGCGCGACAGGTTCACCACGCGCACCCAGGGAACCACTTCCAGCGTGCCTGCCGCTGAGCGGGCGAGGGTGCCCGTCTCGGGCGGCGCGTGCCGGTCCTGCGTGACGATGCCGAGCGCATCGAACGCCGCCGCCGAGCGCAGGATCGCGCCGACATTGTGCGGATCGGTCACCTGGTCGAGCACCAGCAGCGGCCGCTTGTCCTCCGCGCCCCGCTCCAGGAGATCGCCCAGCCAGATCTCCTCGAGCGGGTCGACCTCGATCACCAGCCCCTGGTGCGGCGCATCGGCCGGCACCAGGCGGCCGAGATCGGCCACGTCGGCATAGGTGATCGGGATGACCGGGGGCAGGTCCAGCGCCGACAGCGCCTCGCGCGTGCCCCAGATCTTGCGCACCGTCCGCTCGGGGTTGGCGAGCGCCGCGAGCACCGCGTGGCGGCCGTAGAAGCGCGGCCGCGATGCGGATGCCTGGCTGGGACGATGGCCTCGACGTTTCATCAGTGTGCGGACTCCGGGAAGGGATAGAATTGATCGGCCGGCGTCGGCGCGGTCGCAAGCGGCGCGCGCGGCAGCGGCTGATCGCTGTTGGCGGCGTTGATCAGGAACGCGGCGAGGATGGTTGCGCCCTGGCGCATATCGTCGGCCTTCAGATGATCGAACGTGTCGACGTCCGTATGATGCACCATGGAGCCATAGTCGAGGGGGTCCTGGATGAACTGGAAGGCGGGCACGCCCACCGCGTCGAAGAAGACATGGTCGGTGCTGCCGGTGCGGCGTGCGGAGACCATGGTCGCCCCCATGCTGTGGAACGGCGTGAACCACTGCTCGAAGATCGGCATCACCGCGGTGTTGCCCTGTGCATAGATGCCGCGGATCTTTCCTGATCCGTTATCGAGGTTGAAATAGGCGGCGAGCTTGCCGTGATCGGGCCCCGGCGTGATCGGGAAGGCGCGGCTCCACGTCATGTAGCGCACGATGCCGGTCGCGCCGGCCTCGACCGGGCGCTTGGCGATGTGGTTCTCGACATAGGCCATCGAGCCGAGCAGGCCCTGCTCCTCGCCCGACCACAGGGCGAAGCGGATCGCCCGCCTGGTCTTGATGCCTGATGCCTTGATGATGCGCGCGGCCTCCATCACCATCGCGCTGCCGGCGGCATTGTCCGCCGCGCCGTCGCCCATCGCCCAGCTGTCGTAATGCGCGCCGGCCATGACATAGCCGGCCTTGGGGTCGGTGCCGGGGATGTCGGCCAGGATGTTGTAGGCCTTGGTGTCGCCATCCTCGAAATGGTTGATCGCATCGATTTCCAGCGTCGGCTTGGCGCCCATCTTGGCGAGGCGGGCGAGGCGGCGATAATCCTCGGCCGCGATCTCGATGCCCGGAAGCTGGCCCGACTGGCCGACCTGGAACTGGCTGTTCTGGCCGTGCACCAGCTTGCCGTTGCGGCTGGACATGATGGCATAGCCGATCGCGCCCTCCGCCTTCAGAAAGGCATCGCGCTTGGCGGCGAAGGTGAGGCGGGCCGGGTTGAAGCCGCGCCCGCCCTCGGCGCCGTTGGGCAGGTCGTAGAAGTCGCGCTTGGCCATCTCTTCCACGCTCCAGCGCTTGAACGGCGCCTCGGTCGCTTCCTCCAGCTCGCGCGGCTCGGTGATCAGCACCACCTTGCCCTGCAGCTTGCCCTTGTACTGAGCGAAGGCGCCCTCGTCGGCCAGCGGTGCAACCACGACCTCGCCGCGCACCGCGCCGCCGGTGCCTGGCGTCCAGGGCAGGGGCGCGGCGACCAGCTGGAGCGGGCGGGGGGCGACCATGCGCACCGCCAGCTTCTCGTTCCACCAGCCGCGGCCGAACTCGAAGCCTTCCTTGTGGACGTTTACCAGGCCCCATTCGCGGAACTTGGCCTGCGTCCAGTCCTCGGCCTTGCGGATGCCGGGCGAATTGGTGAGGCGCGCGCCGATCACGTCGGTCAGATACTGCGCGATTCGCATCACCTCGCTGTGATTGGTGCCCTGATCGATCACCCGATCGGTTGCGCTGGTCTGAATCGTCTGGGCGGCGATGGGCGCGCTGCTGGCGAGCAGGGCTGCCGTGACGGCGAGAATGGTGCGGCGCATTGGTTTCCCCCAAAAATGTGACCGCGGGACGCTATGCGGGCAAAAGAGTGCACGCAAGGCGTTGACAGGCACGTCCGGCTTCGGCATTGGGCCCCCTCGCTCGCAAGCGGCGGTCTCCATGGATAGGTGGCCGAGTGGTTAAAGGCAGCAGACTGTAAATCTGCCGGGCTTCGCCCTACGGTGGTTCGAATCCATCCCTATCCACCACCGCCGCTGCGAGCGATCCTCTCCAGGATCGCGGTATATCGGAACAGCGGACCTTTTATGTCTCGCGGTTGCCGTACAACGCCAGTGTGCGCTCGCGATATTCGATCAGCTGCAGAAGATGGTCCAGCTCGCGGATCTGCTGGACGGGCTCGCCGCGCTGAATCGCGGTTTCTATCTGTTTGAGCAGATGCGAAGCGCTACCCGCACCATGGGTGAGGTAAATTGCTTCGGCGCGCTCGAGGAGCGTAGAAAGCGGCGTCACCGGGCGATCCTTTTAGGGGAAGGGTGCCCTATATCCAAAATGGACTTAGCTGTGCAATGTCTCGTCTATTACGAATGCGTTGAGACGTGCCTTTGGTGTGTCCCGCACCGGGATAACTCCTGACTTGTCGTCGCGTTCATAAAAATCCATTGTGGATATAAAGATACGCGAGTTTTTGACACGATGGATGAACGGAGTTCTGGGATCGAAGTGGCGTGCGCGCATCTTCGGGATGCGATCGTGTTGCTCGACCGCTTCGGCGAGGATACCGAAGCGGCGAACATCTCCCTGTCCATGGAACGACTTGCTTCCAAGTACGGGATTATGGTGCCAGTTGCTTCAGACCGCGGTCCAGTATGAGATCGAAATAGCGCTCCAGCGCCGCACGCGTATCGTCGGTCAGTTCCAGATAGGTGAAGCGTCGATCGGTGGGCAGGCTACGCTTGCGCACCATGCCGCGCCGGGTCAGCGCGTTGATCCAGCGCAGCGCCGTCGTGGTCGGCACGCCCGATGCGGTGCAGGCGGCGGAGGTCGAAACATCCTGCCCGTCGTGCCGGCTAACATATAACGTCAGCAGGATATTGAAGGCGGGATCGGCGAACAGATCGGTGGCGACTTCGCTTTCCAGCAGGGTGCGTGCCCACAGCATCATCCGCGCGAGATCGATGTGGTCCAGTCCGCGCGACCGAGCACCTTCCGTCGGAACGGCCGAAGGCGATTCGCTCGCCAACTGCGTGAACAACTGCTTGATCTCGCTAAGCCGAGCATCGACCTCCTGGAAAAGTTCGGCGCTCGGCACCACCAATTTCTCCCTCATCGTGGAACACGCTTAGGCAGCGATCGGGATCCGATCAACATACGGACGTCGTTAGTATAGCTTAAACCTTCCACATCGCGAATATCTGCGGTGTCGGATCTCACCCGCAATCAGAAGACTGCCGATACCAACTGGCGAAATGCATCGGCGCGGTGGCTCATCGCGTGCTTCGCGGCGGGATCCATTTCGCCGAAAGTCTCGGCATGGCCCAGCGGCACGAACATCGGATCATAGCCGAAGCCCTGCTGCCCGCGCGGCGGCCATGCAAGTTCACCATGCACCCGGCCCTCGAACCATTCGACATGCCCGTCCGGCCAGGCGAGCGCCAGCGCGCACACGAAATGGGCCGCACGGCTGGTCTCCGGCGGCAGCGCCGCCAGCTTGTCCTCGACGCGCTGCATCGCCAGGCCGAAATCGCGGCCCTCGAACGGGGCGACCGGCGCCAGCCCGTCCATGCCTGGTGCGGCCATGCCCCAGCGGGCCGAGTAGATGCCGGGCGCGAGGCCCAGCGCCTCGACGCACAGCCCCGAATCATCGGCAAGCGCGGGGAGGCCCGACAGGTCCGCCGCCTGCAGCGCCTTCAGCTCGGCATTGGCGACGAAGCTGGTGCCGGTTTCCTCGGGCTCGGGCAGGTCCAGCTCGGCGGCCGAGACCGGCTCGATCCCATAGGGACCGAGCAGTTCGCGGATCTCGCGCACCTTGCCTTCATTGTGGCTGGCGATCACCAGCTTGCCGGGGGCGAGCTTGCGGATGGCCTGGGGGGCGTCGCCTTCGCCGCTCATCCGACTGCCTTCAGCTGGGCGTCGAAGATGCGCGCACAGCCGATGCGGGCGAGGCGGAGCAGGCGCAGCAGGCCTTCCTCGTCATAGGTGGCACCCTCGGCGGTGGCCTGCGCCTCGGCGATGTTGCCGTTGGCGAGCAGCACGAAGTTCGCGTCGGCATCGGCCGACGAATCCTCGGGATAGTCGAGGTCGAGCACCGGCGTGCCCTGGTAGATGCCGCAGCTCACCGCCGCCACCTGGGTGGTGATCGGATCGACGGTGATCGCGCCCTCGGCCATCAGCTTGTTGACCGCGAGGCGCAGCGCCACCCAAGCGCCCGAGATCGCGGCGGTGCGGGTGCCGCCATCAGCCTGGAGCACGTCGCAATCGAGCGTGATCTGCCGCTCGCCGAGCAGCTTGAGGTCGGTGACCGCCCGCAGCGAACGGCCGATCAGGCGCTGGATTTCCTGGGTGCGGCCCGATTGCTTGCCCTTGGCCGCCTCGCGCTGGCCGCGGGTATGGGTGGCGCGGGGGAGCATGCCGTACTCGGCCGTCACCCAGCCTTCGCCCTTGCCGCGCAGGAACGGCGGCACGCGCTCCTCGACGCTGGCGGTGACGAGCACGCGGGTGTCGCCGAAGCCGATCAGCACCGAGCCTTCGGCGTGGCGGGTGAAGTTCGGGGTGATGGTGATTTCCCGCATCTCGTCGGGGGCGCGGCCGGATGGGCGCATGCGATTCAGTCTCCCTAAAGGTCGAGCCGGGCACCTAGACCGTGGCGGCGCGTTCCGCCAGTCTCGCAAAAACGCGAGAACAAGGCATGGGGAGAAAGACACGCATGCGCCTGTTGGTTGCACTGGTTTTCGGCGGATCGATGCTTGGCGGCTGCATCCCGCAGGTGGCCCCGCCCGATCGGCCCATGCGCCCGGCGCCCGCACCCCCGGCGGTGCCGTCGCGCCCCGCCCCACCGCCCGTCGCCGCCGGCGCGCTGGCACCGCCGGCCGTCCCGATCGTGCGGGGGGAGATGATCCGCTATGCCACGAGCCCGTGCTTCGGTGCGTGCCCGGTCTACACGGTCACCGTGCGACCCGACGGGACCGGCACCTTCGAGGGACAGCGCTTCACCGCCGTCAGCGGCGCGCGCGACTTCCGCGTCACGCCCGCGCAGTACACGGCCTTCCTCACCCGGCTGGCGCCCTATCGACCCCGAAGCGGCACGGTCCGTTATGCTCCCGGCGAACCTACCTGCGGGCAGGCGGCCACCGATATGCCGAGCGTGGAGGTGCAGTGGGACGGCAAGGCCGGCCACCGGGCCCTTTCCTTCTACTTCGGCTGCGATCGCGAGCGGAACCGCATGATGGCGGATGCGCTGGGGTCCGCACCCGATCTGTTGCCGATCGCCGGGTTGATCGGCGCGCGCCCTTGAAGCACGCCCGTCTCACCGCCTAGATACGGGGCACCATGATCACGCCGCCGATCCACGAGCTGACCGACCGCGCGCGCGACGTGTTTCGCATTGTGGTGGAATCCTATCTCGACAGCGGTGCGCCGGTTGGATCGCGCACAATATCGCGCATCTCGGCGCTCAACCTGTCGCCGGCCTCGATCCGCAACGTGATGCAGGATCTGGAGGAACTGGGCCTGCTCGCCGCGCCCCATACCAGCGCGGGCCGCATGCCGACCGAAAGCGGGCTGCGGCTGTTCGTCGACGGCATGATGCAGGCGAACCAACCCTCGATCGAGGAACGCGCGGCTATCGAGGCGCGCGCGGGGATCGGCGGGCCGGTGGAGGATGCGATCGCGGAAACCACGGCGGCGCTTTCCGGCCTCTCTGCCTGCGCGGGCCTGGTGCTGGTGCCGATGGCGGAGACGGTGCTGCGCCAGTTCGGCTTCGTGCCGCTGAGCCAGGATCGCGCGCTGGCGGTGCTGGTGGGCGAGGATGGCTCGGTCGAGAACCGCGTCGTCGAGCTGCCCGGCGGGGTCGACCCGATGTCGCTGCAGCGTGCGGCCAACTATATGAGCGCGACGCTTGCGGGGCTCACCCTGGCGGAGGCGCGGGTGCGGATCGAGCGGGAGTTGCGCCAGCAGCAGGCGGCGCTCGATGCCGCCGCGGCCGATCTCGTTGAGCGCGGTCTCGCCGTATGGAGCGAGGACAGCGGGCGCCGCCCGGTGCTGATCGTCCGCGGCCAGGCCCGGCTGATCGACACCGGCGCCGCGGAGGACCTGGACCGTGTCCGCCAGCTGCTCGACGAGCTGGAAGGCAAGGAAGAGATTGCCCGCCTGCTCGACAGCGCCCGGGAGGGGGAGGCGGCACGCATCTTCATCGGATCCGAGAACAAGCTGTTCGCGCTTTCCGGCTCGTCGGTGATCGCCAAGCCGGTACGCGCGCTCGACGGCCGCGTCGTCGGCGTCGTCGGCGTGATCGGGCCGACGCGGTTGAACTATGCCCGCGTCGTGCCCATGGTGGATTTCACGGCGGCCACACTGGCCCGTTTGCTGGCCTGAAGAAAACAGGGAACCATGTCCGAGAACACCGAAAATACCGAACCGACCCAAGGCGAAACGCTGGCGCAGGAGACTGCACAGGCCGCCCCCGAGGGATCCGAACAGGATCGCGTCGCCGAACTGGAGGCGCAGCTGGCCGAGGCCAAGCAGGCGCATCTCTACGTCCAGGCCGACATGCAGAATCTACGCCGCCGCACCGAGAA
This sequence comes from Sphingomonas elodea ATCC 31461, assembly GCF_000226955.1. Taxonomy (GTDB): domain Bacteria; phylum Pseudomonadota; class Alphaproteobacteria; order Sphingomonadales; family Sphingomonadaceae; genus Sphingomonas; species Sphingomonas elodea. Next base: position 14,702 of record NZ_AGFU01000026.1, on the reverse strand, counting down.
GGAAGTGGCGGATGCACGTGCCTATGCCGCGACCAGCTTTGCCCGCGACATCCTTTCCGTTGCCGACAATCTCGGCCGTGCGCTGCAGGCGATCCCCGCCGAGCTGCGCGAGGACGACAAGATGAAGGGCCTGGTCGTGGGCCTGGAAGCCACCGGCCGCGAGCTGGAGGCGGTGTTCGGCCGCCACGGCATCTCCAAGGTGGAGGCGCTGGGCGAGACGCTCGATCCCAACAAGCACCAGGCAATGATGGAAATGCCCGTTGCCGACAAGGAACCCGGCACCGTGGTGCAGGAGATCCAGGCCGGTTACATGATCAAGGACCGGCTGCTGCGCCCGGCACTCGTCGCCGTGGCGAAGAAGCCCGACTGATCGCCAGCGTCCCGCCTTCCGGCAAAGGGGGGCGGGACGTTGTTTCGGCGGCTTGTCGCATCGGGACGCGCGCCGCCCTTTCCCTTGGTTGACACGCGCCGAGGCCGCGCCCATTTGCGGGGCGGTCGCGGGACAGCCGCGACTCTTTCGCAACGGATCCGAGAAGGAACCATGCCCAGTAACGATCAAAGTAGACCGACCGCGCCTGTCCGGGCCGCCGCGCTGATCTGATCGTACTCGGTCACCTCACGCGCCGGCCCGGGCGGGCCGGTCGGCAGTGAGGTGTATCCATGAATGCAGCCATTCGTTTCCTGAACGACCTGCGCCGGATCGGCGGCGGGGCGCGGGACCTCAACACGGTGTTCGACGAACGCCTGACCTTCGGCGAGCGTCTTGCCGATCGGGTCGCGGCGGTCGGCGGATCCTGGGGGTTCATCATCGGCTTCGGCCTGTTCCTCGCCGCCTGGGCGCTGGTCAACACGGTCGTGCTGGCGGCACGGGCGTTCGACCCGTTTCCGTTTATCTTCCTGAATCTGATGCTGTCGATGCTCGCAGCGCTGCAGGCCCCGATCATCATGATGAGCCAGAACCGCCAGGCGGCGAAGGACCGCCTCGAGGCGCGGATGGACTATGAGACCAACCTGCGCGCCGAGGCGCAGATCGAGGAACTGCACGCCAAGATCGATGCGCTGCACGCCGATATCGCGCGGATGATGGAGGTGCGGGCGCCGCGCTGAGCGGCGTCCCCCTCAGAAGGCGACGGCGCGTGCTTCCTTCTCGGCCTCGTTGAGCGCGCGCTGGGTGGCGACGCGTTCGGCCCGGACGGCCATGGCCTCCCATGCGGCCTGGGCACGCAGGTGCCGCTCGCGGACATTGTCGAGATCGCTCTGGGCGGCGGCGGATCCGGCTTCGTCGGCACGGGCGCGGAACAGTTCGATTTCGGTCATGGGTGCAGTCTCCGCTGGAGGGGGAGGGGCATGCGAAAACGGCGGCCCCGGATGGAGCCGCCGTCTTGGATTTCAGGTCAGTCTGCCGCCTGGAGATTGACCGCCGCCATCTTGCCGCGGCGATCCTGCTCCAGCTCATAGGTCACGCGCTGGTTCTGCTGCAGCGTGATCATGCCGGCGCGCTCCACCGCGGTGATGTGGACGAAGGCGTCGTTGCCGCCGGTATCCGGCGCGATGAAGCCATAGCCCTTGTCGGCGTTGAAGAACTTGACGGTGCCAGTGATGCTCATGAACGTTTTCCTTGCATTGTCGGCGCGCCCCGTGCGGGCGGACCTCGCGCTTCAGGGGCAGGGATGGAAGGAAAACGGAGCCGCAAAGCGCCAGAGACCAACGATTTGCGACTGTAGCCGCACCTATGTGGGCGCTTGGGCGCTTTTATGCAATGGCAATGGGCCGGATTGCGGCGGGGATGCCGAAACGGGCGACGAACCGGGGCGATCCGCCGGGCGCGGCTCAGGGCTTGTAGACGCCGCCTTCGCGATTGCCGGCCGGCACGCCTTTCTTGCCGGCGATCCAGAAGGTGGGGGCGACGTTTCCGGAAACGCTCGCGGCGCCGGCGGTGCGGATCCACGAGCGGCAGCACGGCCCGGCCGTCACGATATTGCTGTTGATCGTCAGCGCCTTGCCGGCGCCCGCGACGTTGATCGCATGCCACAGCAGGTTGGTGAAGACGTTGCCGACGATGCGGACATTGTCATAGCCGCCGACCCCCGCCTCGTCGCCGAAGAAGATCCCCTGATATTCCTGCCCCGGCGACGCGACGAACGAGTTGCGCGTGATCTCGATGTTCTTGCAGCCGCTCCGCTTGCCCGCCGTCCAGCACTGGATGCCGTCCGGATGGACGCCCGGGGCCACCCGGAACGTCGACACCCTGTTGCTGGCGATGCGCCCCTCCCGGGTGCCCGGAATGACCATCGCGTCCGAGCTGATATAGCTGAACTCGTTGTTCTCGATCACGAAGGAGCGGGTGTCCTCGATCGACAGCGCGATGCGCACGTCATGAAAGGTGACCCCGCTGATCCGCACGCCGTTGGAATCGGTGATGCGCACCCCGTTCATGTCGTCCTGCCACTTGCCGTTGGCGGGCCCGTGGACGAAGCCGCCGATCAGCGAGAAATTGGTGGCCCCGGTGATCTCCGCCATCTTGGCCCAGGCCGAATCCTTGCCACGCGCGCGGGTGATCTCCAGGTCCTGCAGGACGACGTTGCTGACATTCTGCACGCGAAGCCCGCTGAACCGCGCGGGCGCATCGGCGGAGACGCTCTTAATGGTGAGCGGCGTCGCGAACTTGCGCCCCTTGAGGTTGAGCACGCCATAGTCGCCGCGCTGCAGCGAGATGACATCGCCCCCCCGCGCCCGCCAGAGGGCGGTATTGAGCTGCGCTTTCGTGCTGACCGTGATCGCAGACAGCATGGCGAGCGTGGCAATCACGGTGATCTCCTCCGAAAACGCGATGTTCCGGGGAGCTAAATCAAATCTCGGGAGTAGCAATGCTCCCCGCCGACATTTGTGCTGCGCTGCGGCAGAGCGGTTGCTGCACAAGACGAGTGCGGCGCCTGTGCCCGCCGGCCGCTGCCCCGACCGTTTCGATGACAAGTGTAGTCGTTTCGGATCCGACGCTTGGTCCGCGCAGGCCCCGGTTGGCGGCGCGTCGCCGATTCGCGCACCGAAGCGCCCGCCGCCTGCCGCGCGCCGGGGCGGTGCCGCGATATGCTGCAGGGCGGCATGAACCGGCGGCGGTGCGCGGGGCGGGCACTGGCCGGGCCGCAGGGCCGGGCGGCTGCCTCAGCGCGGGCGGTGGGTGGTGCCGATGCCGGGGGTGATGAAGATCGCGGTGCAGCTGGTGCCGGGGGCGACATCGGCGGTGTGCCAGCTGCCCGGCGGGTTGATCGCATAGTCGCCCGGGGCGAGCGTCACGCTCCCGGTGCTGCCGTCGGCATGTTCTTGGTGGAGCGTGCAGGCGCCCTGGGTGCAGATCACGAGTTCCGCGCCGTGCGGGTGCATCTCCCACGAATCCCAGCTTTCCGAAAAGGCGAACTGCGAGACCAGCCGGCCCTCCTGCCCGTCCGCTTCATGGCGGGCGGTATAGGCCTCGAACCAGTCGGGGCCGGTGAAGTCGGGCTCGACGGTGGCGCTGGCGGCGCGGCCGAGATGGGCGGGGTTGGTGGGGAGGTGGGGCATGGCGGCGTCAGTCCTGCGGCTTTTTGTGCCGGTCGAGGATCGCCTGCACGTGCGCCATGACGACCTCGTGCGGGATGCCGGGTCGGGGGTCGGCGAGCGCCCTCTCGATCTTGGCGCGGAACCATGCGTCATAGGCTTCCGGCGAGGGGATTGGCCCCGGCGGCGCGGTGGCGGAGTCCGGGAAGTCGGAGTCGTCCTCGGGCATGGCCGGAGGATATCGCGAATGTCGAAGTGGCAGAAGAAGATTCGTCAGCAGGCATGCCAGTGATTTGAAGCTCAGCTGAAGAGTTTCAGTGATCTCCGTCAAATATCGTAATTTTGGGTTCGGGTGGCTTGGGTTTCACTATCGGCTCTCGGTCGTAGATCTTGTGTATAATATAATACATTCCGCGACCAGTAGTTATAGCTAGATGGGTGGTTAGCAATAAATAAAGTGCTTCTACGGAATATTTCGCCCATAATCGTAGATTTATTACGTAACCAAATGACTGAAATTCAAACTTGATTAGCGCCTTCGACAGGGAATTTGCTGAACCCGATAAGATTGCCGAGAACAAGGCAATGAGCAGGCTCAAGAATGCCAGGTAGCCGAAAATGCTACATGTATATTCTCGTCTCGTCATGGCGTTCTTATTATTAAAGCATACCTTCGATCTAAAGGCTGGGCCAACTTTTATAGGCTTATCGAGGGGTGATTGGTCGATTGAAAAGGTCGCTACTGCTAGAAGTCCGGCAATGTAAAAACCGGTCAAAGAGCCGGTGAGCGATCCAATCTTATCCACAAGACCATTCTGACCAAAAAAATTGGCGTCCCTTAACAAGCAAAATGTGCTCATTATCGGCGTGAAAAGCGCAAGGGTGGGCAGGGCGTCGCTGAGCAACGCCAGCCTCCCTGAGGAGTTACGGATATTCAAATATCCAAAAGAGAAAAGGACAAATGGCATTATATCGCTTGGATGGCCTTCTCGACAAATTCATCAACCACCGCGTTGCTGCATACTTCAAGCTCAGTGTCTAAATTAATCTCGGATGATCTTATAAAGAGAACTTCTTTCGCCTCCTCTCCTCGTGCGATTGGAACGCGTCGCATGCGATCGTCATCTAGTTCAATGTCAATTTGGAAATCGTCCCATCCTGCGTCGCGCGCCCGGCGTGCTAAACCTCCGATCATTCCCATCCACGTGTCTGGGTCGATCCTACCCTTCACCTTTATCTTCATCTTTTCGTCAACCGGCTCAAACACGTCTTCAGCGTCAATGAAAGCGGCTTCTGCCGGTCGGCTTAATATTATATAGCCGAAGTTTCCTGTCTTAAGCGCGTTCGTGACGCTTTCCGATTTAACGCCTTGGGGCTTCAGTATTATATGAGTTGAATCTTCTCTCTTTCTTTTGTCTTCGTAGAGGTAATTGTAATCTCGCAATGGCTTTGCCAATACCGGCTTGACGAGACTCATGCTCATGCCCGGGATTTCTTCTAGTATTGCGTTGTATACGTTCTCTTTTATTGGATCTGGCAAAATTATCAGGTGCGCTGATACTGAGGGTTCTTCTCCCTCTTCTCGCTTAACTTTGCGCAACTTAACGCCTTCTCGAGCCTTTCGGCGATACATAGGGTCTGCGGCATTAGGACTTGCGCGATGGAGTAGGGCAACGACAGCGCCAGTTTTCTTATGGATGTCGATAGACATCAATTCGATGATGTCACCATTTGGGCGAACATCTAGCGCTTTATTTGAATCCGCGGCATTTTTAAGAGCATCGAAGATGCTGAACTGACCTTCCGGTGCGATCAGTGGTAGCGGTGGCGCACTCGGCTTACGTGGCGTGAATGCAAACTGATAGTGGCGGACGAACCGGTGGTGCTTCTCTAAAAACATCGTTCTCTCCAGTTGTCGGCAGAGAGCATGTTCGTCCCGCAACTTGCAACGAATATTTCCTCACTCCGCCGCCACCTTCGCTGCCTTCGCCTTCCGCGGCTTGAGCAACGGCGCCAGATACCGCCCGGTATAGCTGCCCGCCACCTTCGCCACCTGCTCCGGCGTGCCTTCGGCGACGATCTCGCCGCCCTTCACGCCGCCTTCGGGGCCCAGGTCGAGGATCCAGTCGGCGGTCTTGATGACGTCGAGATTGTGCTCGATCACCACCACCGTGTTGCCCTGTTCCACCAGCGCGTGGAGCACTTCCAATAGCTTGCGCACATCCTCGAAGTGCAGGCCCGTCGTGGGTTCATCCAAAATATACAGCGTCTGCCCGGTGGCGCGGCGCGCCAGTTCCTTGGCGAGCTTCACCCGCTGCGCCTCGCCGCCCGACAGCGTCGTCGCCTGCTGACCGACCTTCACATAGCCGAGGCCCACTTCGGCGAGCATCGCCATGCGGTCGCGGATCGGCGGCACGGCCTTGAAGAACTCGACCGCGTCTTCCACCGTCATGTCGAGCACGTCGGCGATCGACTTGCCCTTGAACTTCACCTCCAGCGTCTCGCGATTGTAGCGCGCGCCGTGGCACACGTCGCAGGTGACATAGACGTCGGGGAGGAAGTGCATCTCAATCTTGAGCACGCCGTCGCCCTGGCACGCTTCGCACCGGCCGCCCTTGACGTTGAAGCTGAAGCGGCCGGGCTTGTAGCCGCGCGCCTGCGCCTCGGGGAGGCCGGCGAACCAGTCGCGGATGTTGGTGAAGGCGCCGGTATAGGTCGCCGGGTTCGAGCGCGGGGTGCGGCCGATCGGCGACTGGTCGATGTCGATCACCTTGTCGCAATGTTCGAGCCCGGTGATCCTGTCATGCTTGCCGGCGAGCACGCGCGCGCCGTTGAGCTGGCGCGCGGCCGCAGCGTAGAGCGTGTCGAGCGTGAAGCTCGACTTGCCCGAGCCGGAGACGCCGGTGATGCAGGTGAAGGTGCCGAGGGGCAGGCTGGCCGTCACGCCCTTGAGGTTGTTGGCAGTGGCGTTGTGCACCGTGATCTTCTTGCCGTTCCCCTTGCGGCGCTTAGGGGGCAGTGGCACCTCGCGGGTGCCGTTGAGATAGTCGGCGGTGACGCTGCCCTCGGTCGCCAGCACCTCGGCCAGCGTGCCCTTGGCGACGACCTCGCCGCCATGGACGCCGGCGCCCGGCCCCATGTCGATCACATAATCGGCGGTGCGGATCGCATCCTCGTCATGCTCGACGACGAGCACGGTGTTGCCGAGGTCGCGGAGGCGCTTCAGGGTGGCGAGCAGCATGTCGTTGTCGCGCTGGTGCAGGCCGATGCTCGGCTCGTCGAGCACGTAGAGCACGCCCGACAGGCCGCTGCCGATCTGGCTGGCGAGGCGGATGCGCTGGCTCTCGCCGCCGGACAAGGTGCCCGAGGTGCGATCGAGGTTGAGATAGTCGAGCCCGACATTGTTGAGGAAGCCGAGCCGCTCGTCGATTTCCTTGAGGATCGCGCGGGCGATCTCGCGCTGCTGGGGCGTGAAGGTCTCGGGCAGCGTCTGGAAGAAGCCGAGCGCGTCGACCACCGAGAGATGCGTGGCATAGGAAATGTCCTTGCCCGCCACCTTCACCGCCAGCGCCTCGGGCTTGAGGCGGGCGCCGCCGCACACCTCGCAGGGGTGGCTCGCCTGGTACTTGCCCAGCTCCTCGCGCATCCAGGCGCTTTCGGTCTGCAGCATGCGGCGGTTGAGGTTGCCGATCACGCCCTCGAACGGCTTCTTGACGTCGTAGCTCTTGCGGCCGTCGACGAAGGTGAGCGTGACGGCCTTGCCGCCGGTGCCGTGAAGGATGATCAGCTTCACCTCGCCGGGCAGGTCCTTCCACGGCGTATCGAGGCTGAAGCCGAACTCGCGGGCGAGGCTGCCCAGCACCTGCATGTAATAGGGCGAGGGCGGGTTGGACTTGGCCCAGGGCACCACCGCGCCCTTCTTGATGCTGAGATCGTGGTTGGGGACGACGAGATCCTCGTCGAACTCGAGCTTCTCGCCGAGGCCGTCGCACGCCGGGCAGGCGCCCTGGGGGGCGTTGAAGCTGAACAGCCGCGGCTCGATCTCGGGAATGGTGAAGCCGGAGACCGGGCAGGCGAACTTCTCGGAGAAGACGATGCGGTTGTCGGGGAGGCCGGTGTTCTTCATCCCCTTCTGCTTCTTAGGCCCCTCCCCTTCAGGGGAGGGGTTGGGGTGGGGGCTATCCTGTCCTTCTGCTGCGAACGTCTGGGGCGCCTCGCGCACCGCCGCGCCCGTACCCTGCAGCGCCTCGACCGTGGTATCCACCAGGTCGACATAGGCCAGCCCCTCGGCCAGCTTGAGCGCCGTCTCGAAGCTCTCCGCCAGGCGCGTGCCGATATCGTCGCGCACCACCAGGCGGTCGACCACCACTTCGATGTCGTGCTTGAACTTCTTGTCGAGCGCCGGGGCTTCCTCGATCAGATACATCTCGCCGTCGATGCGGACGCGGCTGAAGCCGGCCTTCTGCCACTCGGCGAGTTCCTTGCGATACTCGCCCTTGCGGCCGCGCACCACGGGGGCGAGCAGCAGCAGCCGCGTCCCCTCGGGCAGCGCCAGCACGCGGTCGACCATCTGGCTCACCGTCTGCGCGGCGATCGGCAGGCCGGTGGCGGGGGAGTAGGGCACGCCCACGCGGGCCCAGAGCAGGCGCATGTAATCGTAGATCTCGGTGACCGTCGCCACCGTCGAGCGCGGGTTGCGGCTGGTGGTCTTCTGCTCGATCGAGATGGCGGGGCTCAGGCCCTCGATATGCTCGACATTGGGCTTCTGCATCAGTTCGAGGAACTGGCGCGCATAGGCCGAGAGCGACTCGACATAGCGGCGCTGCCCCTCGGCATAGATGGTGTCGAAGGCGAGGCTCGACTTGCCCGAGCCGGACAGCCCGGTGATCACCGTCAGCGTGTCGCGGGGAATGTCGATGTCGACGCCCTTGAGATTATGCTCGCGCGCGCCGCGGACGGAGATCGTGGTGAGTGCCATAGGGGAGGGTTCTATCTTTGTTCTGAATGGTTTTCCAGATCGGAGATAGGGAGCCAATGCCGCGACTGCGAGGGGTACCGGGGGGCAGTGCGGCCTGCAGTCCCCCCGGGAGATCGCTCAGGGTCGGCGCGCGATCAACACGCCGCTAACCGAAAGCTGGTCGTTGGGGGTGCCCCCGCTGGCCGGCTTGTAGTTGCCGGATAGCTGCAGCGCGGCTTCCTCGGCGTTCGGGCCAAAGAACCTTCCGAAACCATAGCCGGAGAAGGTCTGTGTCGCCCCCACCGCTTGCGTGATCGGTCCATCGAATGCGTTCAGGCCGGAGGGGAGCTGACCGGTGAAGCTGAGCTGCCCGTAGTCGAATGAAGCGCCGCCGCCGGTGGGTGTGAACACCGGCGATAAGGTGCCGCTCACGCTTCCCCCGCCGCCGGTCATGAAGCTGACCGTGAGACTGCCGGTTCCACGCATATCGTAGCCGCTACTGCCCCCGGGACGCTGCGCGTTACCGTAAAGCTGGCCGGTGAAGCTTGCGGAGCCGCTGCGTGGCAGGGCCGAAGCCACCGTGTCTAATCCATAGCCGAACCAACGGAAGGCAAAGCCATCCTGCCCCTGAACCGGCTTGGTTTGAGCGTTGTAAACACCGAAGCCCGAATAGCTCAGCACCAGCTCACCGCTGCTGCCGGTGGGTACATAGATCTTCAAGGTCGTGACGTCGTTACCGTTGGTCACGCGGTATGTCTTGATCCTTGCCGTGCTTTCGGCGGCGACCAGGGTGGCGGCAGTGAAGTTTGTGCCGTACAGCATATAGCTCCCGGCTGAACGGTCGAACCGCAGCGTATCCAGATTGCGGCTCCCGGCGTTGGCCGAGGTAACCAAGCCGGTGGCACTATCGCTATAATAGGTTAGCGGCATGGTTATCAGATCGAAACTTCGCGGCGTTACGACGCTGGCGAGCGTATCGGTGTTGACCGTGTTCTTGCGTCCCGTGATCGTGCCAACGGTACGGATCGCTCCGTCGCTGGTATTGCTGGTGGCGGCGAAGGTTGCGCCGATCTCCTCCGCGCCTGGACCATAGAAACGGCCAGCGAGCGAACCGGATTCGCCGAACGAGGACAGCGACATCGTGCCGGTGAATTGGTTGCTGGCGCTGGCAAGCGTGGCACGGCCCAGAAAATCGAAAACCACGGTTCGGCCCTGAACGAGGCCAAGGCTTCGGCCACTTCCGGATATGCTGAGGTTGCCGCCGGTAAAGTCTACGTCAAGCTGGCCGGTGCCGGCGAGACTGGCAAGTTCGGCGGGATATGCCTGCACGGCGATCAGGTCGACCGCATAGCTGGCGAGACCCGTACGCGGCACCGCTGAGATGGGGGTGCGAACGCCGTAGGTGAAGGCGTCGACGGTACCCGACAACGCCCCACCGCTCTGCACCGTGCGTTGCCAGAAGCCGGCGCCGACATATTGATAGCGATATGGGCCCGACGTGCCCGTATTGGTGAGCGTGAGCGAATCGGTCGTGTCTCCGACGGTGCGCTGCAAGATGGTGAGTTGCGCGCTGCTGTTGGCGGTGTCCTTGTCCGCAGGCCGGAAGATCTGGCTTCGGTTGCCGGACGTCACCGTATAGTTTCCGGTCACGGCGTCGAAGGCTACGGAGATTGTGGGCGAACTTGCGGTGACAGTACCGGCGCTGTTTGCTGGATAATTGGCAGCGATCGCCGAAGCGTCTGTTCCGAACGTTTCGCTGTTGCTGAGCGCAAGCAGCGACGCGTTGGGCGTGGAGCTCGGCGTGGGCGTGGGGCTCGGCGTGGGCGTTGTGCTGGGCGCGGGTGTCGGGCTAGGCGCCGGTGCCGTTCCCGTACCGGCCCCCGGTGCGGGCGTCGATCCGACGCCGCCACCACCGCCGCCGCCGCTGCAGGCAGACAGCAGGACACAGGCCGCTAGCGCGGCAATCGAGCTTGCAGAGTGTTTCACGATATTTCCCCCTCGCAACGTTTTTAGGCGAGGGGGAATGGCCCCGACAAGCGATTTGGTCCTCCTGGCGCGGCGTGATGCAAGGTCATTGCGGGGACCCGTACTTCCTGTTGGTCGGCGTGACGGCGGTCACGCGCAAAAGGGCCCGTCTGATGACAGACCCTGACCGGCGCCGAGGTCTTCCCCATTTGGCTTCCGGCGCACCAAGTCTCCCAGGATGCCGCAGCTGGGGGGATGCGGCATCTTCTCGGGTGGGCATGTTCGGGCCGGGGGGCTGGACATGCCCGCCCGTCCCGTATCGGGGATGTCTCCCGGAGACGAGGCCCGATCGCGCCCGATCGCCCCCGATGCGTGTGGGAGAGACGCCGCCCGTGTCCCCATCCGGCGTCAGCGCAAGGGCGGGAGTCGCGCCCGATCCGAACTCAGAACGTCGCCATCGCGCTCAGCGCCCGTACCGTCGCCCGCGCACCGGCACTCGGGGCCGGGGCGCCGGCGCCGCCGAAGCTGCTTGCCTGGCGGGCGAGCTTGTCGACTTCGCGGGCGAGGTTCTGCGCGGCGGCGGAGGTTTCCTCCACCATCGCGGCGTTCTGCTGGGTGGCGCGGTCCATGTCGCCGATCGTCGACGAGACTTCGGTGATCGCGCCGGCCTGGACCTGGTTGTCGCGCGCCATCTCGGTCAGCAGCGCGTTCACTGCCGCCACGTCGCCCGAGATGTTGGAGAGCGCCCCGTCGACCTTCTCGACCATCCCCACCGCGGTGACGATGTCGGCCTGGGTCGCGGTCAGCTGGTCGCGTGCGCGGCCTGCCTCTTCCTCGGCGCGCATCGCCAACGCGGAGACGAGGTCGGCCACCACCGCGAAGCCGCGGCCCGCCTCGCCGGCGCGGCCGGCCTCCACCGCCGCGTTCATCGCGAGCACGCGGGTCTGGAAGGCGATCTTGTCGAGGCCCTCGATCACGCTGTCGATGCCCTTGGCGCTGTCCGACACGCGTTCCATTGCCGAAACTGCCTGTTCGGTGATCGTGCGGCCGGTGTCGACCGTCGCCTTGGCGCCGTCGGCGCGTTCCACCGTGCGGCGGGCGCTGTCGGCGGTGGCCTTGAGGCGCTGGTCCATCTCCTGCACTGACGACGCGGTCTGGGCGAGGCTGGCGGCATTGGCTTCGGTGCGGCGGGCGAGGTCGCCCGAGGCCTGGGCGATCTCCTGCGAGCCGGTCTTGATCGCCTCCACCGTCTCGGTGATCGTGACGAGCAGGCCGGCGAGCGACTGTTCGCGCTCCTGCAGCGCCTTCATCGCGTCGGCGCGGCTGGCCTGTTCCTGCTCGAAATAGATCGAGACCGACATTTCGAGGTCGATCAGCGCGGCGGTGACGATCGCGCGCAACCGGTCGAAGCGGCTGTCGGCCTTGCGGCGGCCGAAGGGGAGGCGGGGGCCGGTGTCCATCGCGCCAATCGATTCGATCAGCGAATCGAGGATGATCGCATAGGAGCCGATATACCATTGCGGCGTCAGGCCGATCTGCGCGTGGCGGGCGCCGATCCGCTTCACGCGCGCGACATAGTCGTCGTCGAAGGCCGCCCCGGACAGGTGCGCCCAATGCTCGGACTGGAGCTGCTTGGCCCTCGCGATGTGCGTCTGGCCGGAGAACATCTTCGCCGTTTCGGGATGCGCGGCGATCTGGGTGTAGAGACGGTCCAGCGCGGGCGCCATGGCCTGCTGGATGGTGTCCCGCGCCTCGCTGAGCAACGCGCGCTTTTCAGTGGTGTAACCGACGAATTCGAGGCGGGTGGCGAGTTCGGGGTGCAACGGCGGGACTCCTGTGAACCGGCGCGATCAGCGTCACCCCGATTTATAGAACGGCAGCCCGTAGCCGCAGGACTTCGCGTGTGACGAAACATTGCCAACCTCCCCTGTATCTTGGTGCATTCCGGGGGAGCCCGGAGGCGGTTTCAGAAGGCCCGGGTGAGGCCGATCGTCGCCGCCTTTCGGGTGAAATCATAGATGCCGACGGTGGAGCGGTTGCGCTCCCAATCCAGCCGCACGATCGGCGCGAAGCCGCGGATCTGGATGCGGCGGAAGGTGGCGCCGACACCGAGGCTGACGTTCCAGTCCTTGCGCCGTTCCGCGAACAGGAACAGGCGGGCATCGCCCTCCAGCCGACGCAAGCCGGCGGTGGCATAGACGGTGGTCCGGCCGAACTCGCGCCAGCCGAGCAGGGTCGCGCCGCCGGCGGCGGTGGCATAGCCGGGATCGTTCGCCGTCTGGCGGGTGGCGGACAGGGTGACGCTTCCGCCGGCGCGGGGGGAGAAGGCACGTTCATAGGCGATCGCGCCGTTCAGCAGCAGCCCGTCCTGCAGGGGGTTGCCGCGATAGGTCGTGTCGGCCACGGTCGCGCTGGTGGTGAGCTGGGCCCTGGTACCGAGCGGATGCTGCCAGTCGATCGCCGCGGTGGCGGTGCGCGCATAGGGGCTGCCGCCATACCAGCGCTGGGTGCCGCCGACCGAGGGACGCAGGCGATCGCGCCCGAGGCTCCATTCCAGGCCGATCAGTGCCGAGGCGGAGGTATCGTTGAAACGGCGCTGGCGGTAGAAATCGCCCTGGCCGGATAGGCGCGGGACGATCGCGAGGTTGGTCGCCACCGGCACGCGGGCGAAGAGCTGACCGCCGATGCGCGCGCCGATGCCGGATTGCTCGCGGGCGTCGCGCGAGAGCTGGAGGGGGGCAAGCACGGTATCGAGCGTCGCCGCGTCGGTCGCGCGGTTGACGTTGCTGTCCGGTACCAGCGCGACCTCGAGGCTGGCGCCCCAGGGCTTGCGCGAGCGGAGCGCGGCGGCGAACTGGTCGACGATCTGCGCCACCTGCGGCGGCAGCCCGCCGGCCTGGGCCTGGCGCAGCTCCCGCCGCGCCGCGCTCTCGTCCCCCAGCTGGGTGAGCAGCCGGGCGAGTTCGAGCCGGACGCGCGCGGCGTCGGGTTTCTCGTCGAGCAGCGCGCGATAGGTGGTCGCCGCCTCGCGCTTGCGGCCCAGCCGTTCGAGCAGCTGGCCGAGCCGAAAGCGCGCCTCGGCGCGGACCTCGGCATCAGGGTCTTTGGCGAGCGCGCGGTACATCGTCTCGGCGTCGGCCGGGCGCCCGACACCCTCGGCGCGGGCGGCGAGAGTGAACAGCTCGACCGCCGAGACCTGGCGCTGCTCGGTCGTCTGGGCAAGGGCGGGGGCAGGCGCGAGCAGGGCCAGCGCCAGGGCGATCAGCGAGCGGTCGGTCACTGCGCCTTCTTAGCGACCGTCGCGCCGTTGAGAACCGCCTTGTCGCCGTTGGCCAGCGTGCGGACCGCATCGAAACGCGCGCCGATTTCCTGCGCCTGCGGGCCGAAGAACCAGCCTGTCAGGCTGCCCGCGCCGCCGCTGGCGGAGAGCGCGCCCGTGAAGCCGTTGCTCGACAGGCCGCTGGCCTGGAAGCCGAAGCTGCCGAAGTCGCGGGCGCCGGCGGCATTGCTGCCGGTAATGGCGAGCGAACCCGAGGCGCTGGCGCGGGCGAAGTCGACGGCGAAGCTGCTGCTGCCGCCCAGCGTGTAGCTGGCGCCGCCGGCGGTCCCGCTGCCGAATACCAGGCCCGTGTAGCTGGCGGTGCCGGTGCGCGGCATCTGATCGGCGGTGGTGCGCTGGCCGAAGGGCAGATACCAGCGCAGCGGATCGCTGCCCGCCGCGGCGTTGCTCGCCAGATAGCTCAGCTCGGCAAAGCTCGCATAGCTGAGCGCCAGCGGGCCCTTGCCGGCGTCATAGATCCGCGCCTGCACGGTGCCGGTGGCGAGCGCCCTGCGATAGACGTCGAAGCCGACATCGCTGGTGATCGCCTCGCGGTCGGCAGCGGTGAGCAGGACCAGCGTTTCCGACAGACCGGGCAAGCCGACAATGCCATAGCCGCTGGCGGCATCGCCCGAGAAATCGGGGATCGCGGGCGTGCTGCCGGCGGCGCTGCTGCCGGCGGCCCTGGCGCCGGTGAGCGTGACGGCGGCGGCCTCGCCCGCGGCGTCGGTCAATGCGGCGCTGGCGCCGACCTCCTCCGCACCGGGGCCGTAGAAATGGCCGGTCAGCGCGCCGTTATAGCCGGCGAACAGCGCAAGGTTGAGGTTGCCCGCGAAGCTGTTCGCGCTGCTCGACAGCGTCGCCGAGCCGGTAAAACTGCCATTGGCGGGGGGGGGGGGGGGGGGGGTGGGGGGGGGGGGGGGGGGG
>NZ_AGFU01000027.1 GCF_000226955.1 Sphingomonas elodea ATCC 31461 | reverse complement strand
TGGACGAGACCGCGCTGGCGGCCGATTCGATGTCCGCCACGATCGGCGCGATCCGCGAGGACACCAAGAGCGTTACCAGCGAGATCGACACGCTGCAGCACGACGTGACCGAAGTCGACGACCGGTTGCACCAGCTCCGCCATGCGGCGGACAGCTTCTCGAGCGCGGTCGCCGCCTGAACGGTCGAGTCTCCCGCCTTGCCGGAGACGGGTCGTCTGTGTCACCGCTGCGGCGATGTTCCGGTCCTTCTCCTGCGCCGCTCCGCTCTTGATCCTCGGCGTTCCGCCTGCCTGGGCGCAGCAGGAGGATGGGCAACTCTGGGAACAGGTCAACGTGGTCGCCCCGATCACGCCGACCGTGCGTCTCACCCTCGAGCAGATCGCGCGCGGCAGCGACCGGCAGGGCGGCATCTACACGACGGAATATGGCGGCATCCTGGGCTGGCAGATCGCCAAGGGCGTCGAGATCGGTGCCGGCTATCGGCGCGTCGGCTTCCACAACCGCAATCTCGCCGCCGACGAGGATCGGCTTCGCCAGCACATCGTGGTGACCAGCGGGCGTTTCGCGGGACGCCTGCGACTCGACGAGCGGCTGAGCACGGTCGGCCGGGGCATCGGGCTGCGGTTGCGGCCGCTGCTGCGCTACAACCTGCCGCTAGGCCGCCCGCGGCTGGCGCTGTTCGCCAGCCATGAGAGCTTCCTGCTGCTCAACACCACCAGCTGGGGCCAGCGCGCCGGCTATGAGCGGATGCGCAACATCCTCGGGCTGGCGGTGCCCTTCGGCAAGGGCGTGAACGCCGATATCGGCTATCTCAACCAGTATCGCCTCGCGCGGAACGGTGCACGGGCGCAGATGGACCATGCGCTGAGCGTGCAGCTGACGGTCAATCTCGGCGTGCTCGGCATCGCGCCGCTTCACGACTGAGCCGCCGGGCGCCCCTCAGCCTAGCGTGCGGCGATAGAAGGCCAGCGTGATCGCCATCGAGTGGAGGAACAACGCCGGATCATAGCGCGGCCCCTCGTCGCGCAGGAAGGCGTGCTGGGCGTTCAGCTCGTGCCACTCATAGGCGATGCCGTGCGCCTCCAGCCCGGCGCGGATCGCCTCGCGCCCGGCAAAGGGAATGTGCGGATCCTGCCGCCCCCAGACGAACAGCATCTCGGCGTTGAGATCTGCCATCCGCGCGAGGCTGTCATCGGCCTTGCCTTCGCCCAGCGTGCCCGAATGGATGTCGGTCGGGTAGAAGCATGCCGCCGCCGAGACGCGCGGATCGAGCGCGGCGCGATAGGCGAGGTGCCCGCCCAGGCACACCCCGAAGCTGCCGAGCCGGCCATTGCACGCCGGATGCGCGGCGAGCGCGGTGAGCGTGGCGGCGGCATCGGCGTCGAAGGCGGCGACGGGCTTGGTGAACTTCAGCGCATTGCCGCGATCGGTGCCGGCGGGATCATAGGCGAGCACCGTGCCGGCCGGTTCGTACTCATGATAGACCTCGGGCACCGCCACCACATAGCCGTTTCCCGCCAGCATCGCCGCCAGCCGCCGGATGGGCGCGGTGACCTGGTAGATCTCGGAATAGAGGACGAGGCCGGGGAAGGTCCCTTCCACCGCAGGGCGGAACCAGTGGATCCGCATCGCGCCGCTGCCGGGAATGTCGACATCCGTGGTTTCGTCGCTGCGCAAGATCATCGGGGGCTCCTCCTGGTCCGGTCGCGCGGCCCTAGCGCCGATAGGGGCGGATGGGGAAGGGGCGCCGGTCAAACGTTTGCGACGGGGGCATGAGCGTGGACCGAAGTTTAGGAAGTTCAGGCTCCCGACGCATTGGCTTGGGTGATCGTCGAAGCTTGTTCTGGACCGCGAAGCGTGTCGCTTCGCGATCGGCTGGTCGTCATAAAGCAGGTTCAAAGAGCGGCCGACCGGAAAGCTGCAACCTCGGAACATATGGGAAACATTGCTGCGGTTGCAAGCGTGCAGCTGGGCCACGCCGGATCGCCGCATATGTCCGACGTTGGTGGGAAGCGGCCGTTCACGGCACCTCGATGTCCTGTTCGGTGCCGGGTGGATGCTCCTGCAACGTCATCAGCCATCCGCTAGACTCTCTATGTAAGTCGATCTCAAACGTCGGCCCATCGCCGCCACTGTTCATGTACCAGCAGCGCACCCGGTCTCCTTCAACAGCGAGGAACTGGATGAAGTTCATGTCAACGTAGGAGCCGATCCGCTCCGCGACCGCCTCGGCGATGTCGAGAGCGCCGATGCGCGGGATACAAGTCATGCCCTATCCTATGACTGCTAATGGGATTGGAAAAGCCATCTCTAATGTCTGCCGTTGGGCGAGAGGAGCCTTGCACCCTCGTGTGGGAGATACCTACGGGGTGACGCGCCCGCGCGCTCGCGCTAGGGCATCGCCCATGACCACCCATATCCTCCTCACCGGCAGCAGCCGGGGCATCGGCGCGGCGACGGCGGTGCTGCTGGGCGACGATGCGCGCGTGAAGCTCGTCGGCCAGGGCACGCGCAGCGGCATTCCCGCCGACTTCACCGATCCCGCCGCACCGCAAGCGCTCTGGCAGCAGGCCCTCGACGCGCTCGACGGCCGGATCGACGTGCTGATCAACAATGCCGGCATCTTCGAGGCCAATCCGCTCGATGCCGAGCACGACGACTGGGTCGAGGGCTGGGAGCGCACGATGCGCGTCAACCTCACCGCCTCGGCCGAGCTGTGCCGGCTCGCCGTGCGCCACTGGCAGGACAGCGGTACCGGCGGCCGGATCGTCAACGTCGCCAGCCGCGCCGCCTATCGCGGCGACAGCCCGGCGCACTGGCATTATGCCGCCTCCAAGGCGGGCATGGTCGGCATGACCAAGTCGATCGCGCGCGGCTATGCGGGCGAGGGCATCCTCGCCTTCGCGATCTGCCCCGGCTTCACCATGACCGGCATGGCCGAGGACTATCTGGCCAGCCGCGGCGGCGACAAGCTGCTGGCCGACATCCCGCTCGGCCGCGTCGCGAGCCCGGAGGAGATCGCCGCCATCGCCAAATTCTGCGCGCTCGATGCGCCCCCCTCGATGACCGGCGCGGTCCTCGACGCCAATGGAGCCAGCTATGTCCGCTGAGATCGACAGCTGGAAGGTCAGCCTGCCCTGCACCCGCGCCGAGGCCGAGGCGATCGACGCGGGCACGATCGAGATCGACGCCGTGCTGATGACCACCGAGACGGTGGAGGACGATGTCGAGCATTGGCGGCTGGACGCCTATTTCGAGAACGAGCCCGATGCGGCGATACTGGCGGTGCTCAAGGCGCTGGTGCCGAGCGCGGGCGGCGTGGAGCCGGAGGTCGAGGCGCTGACCGCGCAGGACTGGGTGACGCTCAGCCAGGAAGGGCTGGAGCCGATCCGCGAGGGGCGCTTCGTCGTCCATACCAGCGCGCATCCCGCCGAGGCGCCGGAAGGGGGTCGCGCGTTCCTGATCGATGCCGGCCGGGCGTTCGGCACCGGGCATCATGCGACGACCTCAGGCTGCCTGGCGATGCTCGACGGGATGGCGGACCGGCAGTTCGCCAACATCATCGACGTCGGCACCGGCACCGGGCTGCTCGCCTTTGCCGGGGCGCATCTCTGGCCGGACGCTCGGGTGATGGCGACCGACATCGACCCGGCCGCGGTGGACGTGACGCGCGAGAATGCGGTTTCGAACGGGATCGACGGCGTCGAGCTGATCGTGGCGGACGGTGCGCTTTCGGACGCGATCACGGCCAAGGCGCCCTACGACCTCGTCATCGCCAATATCCTGGCGGGGCCGCTGGTATCGATGGCGCCCGAACTCGCCGCGATCGCCGCGCCGAACGCGACGATCGTGCTGGCGGGGCTGCTGGAGACGCAGCGGGCGCAGGTGGTGGAGGCGTTCGAGGCGTGCGGCTGCGCGCTGGAGGCGATCGACCGTCGCGGCGACTGGACGATCCTGCGGCTGGCAGCGGGCGCGACGCGCTACGTGCCGGTTACCCCGCCCGATCCCAAGGGCCGCGACGGCTGGGCGCTGGATATCTGATCGCCGCCGGCGCCCTGTGGCCCGTCATTCCGGCTTCCGCCGGGATGACGGCCGGAGGGGCGTCGCCGCGCCTCAGCCCCGGTGCCGGCTGACGTAGCGCAGGATATCCTCCGGCGTGCGGAACAGCGCATCGGGCGCCATGTTGATCAGCAGATCCTCGGCGGCATAGCCCCACAGCACCGAACCGGCGCGCATGCCGACTTCGCGGGCGGCATCCACATCGCGGGTCTCGTCGCCGATCGCCAGCGCGGCGTCAGGCGTCACGCCCATCTTGCGAAGCACCCGGCGGAACTTCGGCGCCTTGCCGAACAGCGAGGAGCCGCAGGCATAGCAGTGAATCTTGGCGGCATGGCGCGGCCCCAGGATCCTGCGCGCATTCTCCTCCGAGTTGGAGGTGACCAGCGCCAGCTTCACGCCGGTCTCGACCAGCCGGTCGAGCAGGTTGGGGGTGCCGGGAAACAGTTCGATCCGGTGGGCGTCGCGGCGCACCAGCTTGCGGACATAGCGGGCGATCCACGGCATCTTCCAGCGCGCGATGCCGAGGAACTCGATCACCTCGCGCGAGCTCTTGCGGCGGAGCAGCTCGACTTCGTCCGGCGCGATCTTGCGGAAGCGGAACCGTTCGGCGAGGTCGTTGGCAACGGAGACGAACCAGTCGCCGCTGTCGGACAAGGTGCCGTCGAAATCAAAGATGACGAGGTCGAGAGGCCGGGTCGCGATGGCGCCCGTGTCAGCCATGTCCGCTACCAGTTCCATGCATCCGGCACTCCGCCCCGTTGCCCAGCTCGATTTGTACGGTGCTGTGCTCGATCCGGAAATCATGCGCCAGCAGTTGCTGAAGATGAAGCAGAAATGCGTCACCTGGATGACCATCGGGCATGACCAGATGCGCGGTCAGCGCGGCTTCGGTGGTGCTCATCGGCCAGATATGGAGATCGTGGACGCGGGCGACACCGGGCTGGGCGAGCAGCGTACGCTCCACGGTGGCCAGGTCGATCCGGTCCGGCACGGCCTGCAGGACCATGGTGAGCGATTCGCGGAGCAGCCCCCAGGTGCCGATCAGGATCACGGCAACGACCAGCAGGCTGATCGCCGGATCGATCCAGCGCAGGCCCGTCCACCAGATCAGCGCCCCGGCGACCACCACCGCCGCCGACACGCCGGCATCGGCGGCCATGTGGAGATAGGCGCCGCGGATGTTGATGTCGTGGTCGCGGCCGCGGGCGAAGAGCAGGGCGGTGCCCAGGTTCACGACGATGCCCGCGCCCGCCACCAGCATCACCGGGATGGGGGCGACGGCGGGGGGATCGGCAAGGCGCTGGATCGCCTCGAGCAGGATCGCGCCGATCGCGATCAGCAGCAGCAGTGCGTTGGCCAGCGCGGCGAGGATCGAGGAGGCCCCCAGGCCATAGGTGAAGCGCGGCGTGGCGGGGCGCTTGCCCAGTTCCGCACCGACCCAGGCGATCAGCAGGCCGAGCACGTCGGAGAGATTATGGCCGGCATCCGCCAGCAGCGCCATCGATCCGGTCCAGATGCCTGCACCGCCCTCGATCAGCACGAAGCCGATGTTGAGCGCCGTGCCGATCGCGAAGGCACGGCCGAAATCCGCGGGCGCGTGGCTGTGGCCATGCCCGTGCGAATGTGAATGGCCATGCCCATGTGCGTGATTTCCCGACATGCCGCATCACCTAGCGGGCCTTCCCCATGTGATGCTAGCCCATTGCGGCGAACGTTGCGTGCGGGCTGGATCGATCTGTCCGCGCCCCCGGGGAAGCAAGGGCAGGGCGCGGGTGCGGTCAGCGGCGCTTGCGCTTGCCGTCCATCATGTTGAACGCGGGCGGGCGGATCGTCACCAGCTCGCTGCGTTCGATCACGCCGTCCTTGTTCTTGTCGAACCGGGTCCAGATCTGCGCGAAGCGATCCTGCAGTTCGCCCCAGCTCACCTTGTTGTCGCCGTCGCGGTCGAGCTCGAACGGGCTTGGCAGGGTGTTGCGGTCGCCCATCCAGCGCAGCGACCAGTCCGAATAGGCGATGTAGCCGAGCCCGCCGCTGTGGCTGGTATCGGCGCTGTCGAAGCTGCGCTTCAGTCCCGCGTCGAACTCGGCGCGAGTCACGCGGGCATCGCCGTCGCTGTCCAACCCTGCGATCAGCAGCGCGACGGGCTCGGCGATCACCGTCGCCTGGGGCTGGGCGGCGGGTGCGCCGGGGACGATCGGCGGCTGGGCAACGCGCTCCTGCGCGGCTGCGGGCAGGGCGGCAGTGCAGGCGGCGAGCAGCAGGAAGAGGCGCATCGGATTCCCTTTAGCGGGCGGGCAGCAACAGGCTCGAATCACCATAGCTGTAGAAGCGATAGCCCGTCTCGATCGCATGGGCATAGGCCGCCTGCATCCGGTCCAGTCCCATCAACGCGGAAACCAGCATGAACAGGGTCGAGCGCGGCAGATGGAAGTTGGTGACCAGTCCGTCGATACCCTTGAAGCGATAGCCGGGGGTGATGAAGATCGCGGTGTCGCCCTCGAAGGGCTGGATCACGCGATTCTCGTCCGCCGCGCTTTCGAGCAGGCGCAGGCTGGTCGTGCCCACCGCGATGATGCGATTGCCGGCAGCGCGCACCGCGTTGAGCCGGTCCGCCACCTCGGGGGTGATGCGCCCCCATTCAGCATGCATCTTGTGGTCGTCGGTATCCTCGGCCTTCACCGGCAGGAAGGTGCCCGCGCCGACATGCAGGGTCAGCGTGGTGTGCTCGATCCCCGCTGCCGCGAGCGACGCCATCAGTTCGGGCGTGAAGTGCAGCGCGGCGGTCGGCGCGGCGACGGCGCCCGGTTCTGCCGCGAACATCGTCTGATAGTCCTCGGCGTCGCGTTCGTCGGTCGGGCGCTTGGAGGCGATATAGGGCGGCAACGGCATCTGGCCGCAGCGCTGGAGCAGCAGCTCCACCGGTTCATCGCCCTGGAAGTCGAGCGCGAAGCTGCCGTCCTCGGCGCGGTCCGAGGCGATGGCGATCGCGTCGGGGCCGAAGTCGATCGCGTCGCCGTCGCGCAGGCGCTTGGCGTTGCGGATGAAGGCGCGCCAGCGGCGCGGCCCCTCGCGCTTGTGGAGCGTCGCCCCGATCCGCGCCTCGCCGCGCGTACCCTCCAGCTGCGCCGGGATCACGCGGGTGTCGTTGAACACCAGGCAGTCGCCGGGGTGGAGCTGCGCGGCCAGATCGCGGACGATCGCGTCGCGGGTCTCGGCGCCCTCCAGCACCAGCAGGCGGGCGGAGTCGCGCGGGGACGCGGGGCGCAGCGCGATCCGCGCGTTCGGCAGTTCGAAATCGAAAAGGTCGACGTTCACGGGAGGATCGCGATCACTTCTTCTTGGGTGCCGGCTTCTTTGCCGCCGGCTTGGCGGTGGCCGCGGGCTTGGCCGGCGCGGCAGGGCCGGTCGGGATCAGCATCGGGCCGGCGGCAGCGGGGGCGGCGGGGGCAAGCGGCTGATAGGGCGGGGGATTGTCCGACTGGATATAGGCGTGGATGATCTTGGTCGGGTTCTGCGGCGGCTCGCCGCGCTCGATCTTGTCGACCCACTCCATGCCCGAGGTGACGCGGCCGAACACGGTATAGTCGTGGTCGAATGCCAGCTTGGGCTGCATCATGATGAAGAACTGGCTGTTCGCGCTGTTCTCCGCCTCGGCCTTCTGCTCGGCGGTGGCGTTGTCCGGCGCACCGCGACGGGCGGCGGACACGGTGCCGCGGACGTGCGGCAGCGAGCTGAACTCGGCGGGCACGTTGGGCAGATCCGAATCGCCGGTGCCGTCGCCCTTGGGATCGCCGCCCTGGGCGATGTTGTAGGGGTCGTCGACGACGCGGTGGAAGCTGAGGCCGTCATAGAAATGGCGGCGCGTGAGGGTCTTGATCCGCTCGACCATCTTCGGCGCCACGTCCGGGCGGAGGCGCACGGTCACGCGGCCGCCGGTCGAGAGGTCCAGCACCCAGGTATTCTCGGGGTCGGCGGGAACCACCACGGCGGGACGGGTGTTCGCATCCGAGGCGACGCCCTTGAACGGCTCGATGACGGGCTTCGGCTTGCCCCCGCCGCCCTGCGCCAACGCCGGCACGGCAAACAGCGTGGCGGCCATGGCGACCATCGTGGCTAGCAAACGCATCGAACTTCCCAATCGCTTCTGGTGAATGCGCGGCTCTAGACCAATCGCCGGGCGCCGCAAAGCCCGGTGGTGGGACCCTGGGGTCAGTTGCTGCCCTTGCGCCCCATCGCCTCGACGCGGGCGGCGACATCGGCCTCCACCGCCTCGGTCACGAAGCGGTGGATCGGGCCGCCATAGAGGGCGATTTCCTTGACCAGCCGGCTGGCGATCGGCTGGAGCGATACGTCGGCCATCAGGAAAACCGTCTCGATGCGGTCGTTGATCTGCTGGTTCATGCCGGCCATCTGATACTCATACTCGAAGTCCGCGACGGCGCGCAGGCCGCGCACGATCACGCTGGCGCGCTCACGCTCGGCAAAGTCCATCAGCAGCGAATCGAAGCTGACCACCTCGATCGCGCCGGTGATCCCCGCCACCTCGCGACGGACCATCGCCATCCGCTCTTCGACCGTGAACATCGGCGACTTGGACGGGTTGGTGGTGACCCCGATCACCAGCCGGTCGACCAGCTTCGCGCCGCGCCGGATGATGTCCATGTGCCCGCGGGTGATCGGATCGAAGGTGCCGGGATAGACCCCGATACGGCTGTGCATATGGTCTCTCCCCCCGGGACCGCTCAGCGGTCGCGTTCGAGCGTGAAGCGCGCCACGTCGCGCAGCAGATCGGCCTGGGGGCCGTAGGCGTGGAGATGGGCGATCGCCTGATCGACCAGCATCCGCGCCTGTTCGCGCGCGCGATCGATGCCGAGCAGCGAAAGGAAGGTCTCCTTGCCCGCCGCACCGTCCTTGCCCAGCTTCTTGCCGACCACCGCCTCGTCGCCCTCGGCATCGAGAATGTCGTCGACGATCTGGAAGGCGAGGCCGATGTCCCGCGCATAGCCGCGCAGGCCCGTGCGGCCCTCGTGCGGCACGCGGCCGAGGATCGCGCCGCATTCGACCGCGCAACTGATCAGCGCGCCCGTCTTCAGCGCCTGCAGCCGGGTGACGGTGGCGAGATCGAAGCTGGCCTTCTCGGCCTCCAGATCCATCATCTGGCCGCCGGCCATGCCGGCGGGGCCCGAGGAACGGGCCAGTTCGGAAATCAGTTCGACACGGACGAACGGGTCGGCATGCGTCGCCTCATGCGCGAGCAGCTCGAAAGCGAGATCGTGGAGGCAGTCGCCGGCGAGGATCGCGGTCGCCTCGTCGAACGCCTTGTGCACGGTGGGCTTGCCGCGGCGCATGTCGTCATCGTCCATCGCCGGCAGGTCGTCATGGATCAGCGAATAGACATGGATGCATTCGAGTGCCGTGGCGACGCGCGCGGCGCAGCTCTTGTCGACGCTGAACAGCTGGGCGGTGGCGAACACCAGCAGCGGGCGCAGCCGCTTGCCGCCGCCGATCGCGGCGTGGCGCATCGCCCGGTAGAGGTCGGCACGGGGATCGTCCGGCACCTCGAGCAGCCGGTCGAACTGGTCGTCGATCTCGGCGGCGACCTGGCGCAGCGCCGATTCGAGCGCGAGCGAAGCGTGGGTCACGCTCGCCACGCCTCAGCCGGCCGCGAAGGGGGTGGTGCCGGCGGCGCGCCCGTCGGCATCGGTGCGGATCGCCTCGATCCGGGCCTGCGCCGCATCCAGGCGCGCCGCGCATTGCCGGCGCAGCTGGTCGCCGCGCTCGTACAGGTCGATCGCCTCCTGCAGCGCCGCTTCGCCGCTTTCGAGTCGGCTCACGATCTTCTCCAGTTCCTTCAGCGCCTCTTCGAAGGAGAGCGCCGTGATGTCCGCTTGTTCCGCCATGGTGCCGCTATGCGGCAGGGTGGGGCCCGATGGCAACCGGGCCCCGCCGGGTATTTGCGCGCGAACTCCCTCGCCAGGCTTCTATCCAACCGTCATCCCGGCGAAAGCCGGGATCCATTGGGGTCTCCGCCACGGCTCTAGCTGCCACCGCGGGGCGACTGGATCCCGGCTTTCGCCGGGATGACGGCACGGGAAGCGCGCCGGGTCATTTATCGGCAGGCTTGGCGCCGGTGCGATAGCGGTCGAACCAGGCGAGGATCGCCGCCGCCTTGGCCGCCGACTGGCTGGGCCTTGCGGTGAAGCCGCCATGGCTGGCGCCGGGCACCTTCACCAGCGCGGTCGGCACGCCGCGGATCTGGAGCGCGGCATAATATTGCTCCGATTCGCTCACCGGGGTGCGGTAATCCTCGCTGCCGACCACGACGAGCGTCGGCGTCTTGACGTTGCCGACCAGGCTCAGCGGCGAGCGGTTCCAATAGCTCATCGGGTCTTCCCATGGCTGCTTGGCGAACCAGTAGCGCGAGGTGAAGCCGGTATTGTCCATGGTCAGCGCCTCGCTGATCCAGTTGATCACCGGCTTCTGCGTGGCCGCGGCCTTGAAGCGATCGTTCTTGCCGACGATCCAGGCGGTGAGCAGCCCGCCGCCCGATCCGCCGGTGACGAACAGATTGTCCGGATCGGCAACCCCCGCGGCGATGGCGGCATCGACCGCGGCCATCAGGTCCCCATAGTCATCCGCCGGGTATTTCTTGTCGATCAGGTCGGCGAATTCTTCCCCGTACGAGGTGCTGCCGCGCGGATTGGCGTAGAGCACCGCATAGCCGTGCGCGGCATAGAGCTGGTAATCGGTGGAGAAGCCGGGGCCATAGGCGGTGTGCGGGCCGCCATGGATCTCCAGGATCGTCGGCACGCGGGTGCCGGGCTTCATCCCCGGCGGCGTCACCAGCCAGGCGTCGATCTTGCGGCCGTCGGGTGCGGTCACCGCCAGCGGGGTCACCGGGGCGAGCGTCTTGGCGGCCAGCACCGTGTCGTTGAGACGGGTGAGGCGCTTCCCGTTCACATAGATGTCGGCGGGGTGCAGCGCGTCGCCGCCGGTATAAGCGACGGTGCCGCTTGCCGAGACGGTGAAGTCGCCGCCGGTATAGGGCCGATCGAGCCCCCCGCCGGTAAGGCCGGTCGCGACGGTGGTGACCTTCCCGTCCAGCCCGATGCGGGCGACGAGCTTGCGGCCGTGATCGTCATAGGAGACGAACAGGCTGCGGCCGTCCTTGGCCCACACCGCGTCGTCGATGCTCTTGTCGAGCCCGGCGGTGAGCGACCGGCTGCCGCTGCCGTCGCGGTTCATCACATAGAGCTGGGTGTTCTGGAAACTGCGATGGGTGTCGTCGAAGCCGAGATAGGCGATGCGGGTGCCGTCGGGCGAGAGCACCGGCGCGGCATCGGGGCCGTAGCGCTTGGTGATCTGGGTCAGCGTGCCGGAAGTGACGTCGACGGCGTGGATCTCACTGTCGTTCGGCTCGCGCTCCCAGTCCTTGCGGCGATTGCTGCTGAAGAACAGCGTGCGGCCGTCGCTCGACCAGGCCAGCGGGCCGGCATCGTCGAACGCGCCGAAGGTCAGCTGGCGCGGCGCCCCGCCGTCTGCTGCAACGACGAAGACATGGTCAAAGCCGGGCTTCAGATAGCCGCCGCCGTCGGCCCGATAGGTGACGCGGTCGATCACCTCCAGCGGCTCCGCCCATTTGGCGCCTTCGGGCCTGGGCGGCTGGCTGCCGAGCTTCATGCCCTCGCCGGGCACGGTCATGGTATAGGCGATCTGCCTGCCGTCCGGGGACCAGCTGATCCCGTGCGGGCTTTCGGCCAAGCCGGTCACGCGGGCGGTGGCGCCGGTCGCCATCCAGCGGACGAACAGCTGCTGTGTGCCGCCCTCGGCGCTCGACACATAGGCGAGGCGGGTGCCGTCCGGCGACCAGCGCGGCTGGCTGTGCGATCCCGCACCGGTAGCCAACGGCGTGTGCGCGCCGGTCTTCACGTCGACAAGCCAGATCGTCGCGCGGCCGCGATCGGTCATGATGTCGGCCGACTGGCGGACATAGGCGACCTTGCTGCCGTCCGGGCTGATCTGCGGGTCGCTCGCCTGCTCCAGCGCGAACAGGTCGCTGCCGGTGAACAGGCGGGACGGGCCCTCCTGCGCGACGGCGGCGACAGGGGCGGTGATGCTCAGAAGCAGGACGAGGGCGGCGAGGCGCAAGGCGGGTCTCCGGCTGGACAGATGCAGCATCGTGCTGCGGCAACCCGGCGCTTGGCAAGCCGGTTCGGTGGCGCTGGGCGCTGGTATGATTGCAGCGCGTGGCACCGCGTGCCTAGGTCCGCGTTGGGAAGCGCGAAGGAGACTTGCGGATGTTCGAAATCATCAACCCGGCGACCGGCGAGACCGTGGATCGTATTGCGGAGCTGGACGATGCCGGGATCGAGGCGGCGCTGGCGCGCGGGGCTGCCGGGTACAAGCAGTGGCGCGAAACCTCGATCGAGACGCGCACCGCGCTGCTGACCAGGATCGCCGATAGCTGGGAAGCCGACAAGCAGCATCTTGCCGAACTGGCGGTGCGCGAGATGGGCAAGACGATCACGAGCGCGCTCGCCGAGGTGGAGAAGTGCATCAGCGGCTTCCGGCACTATGCCGAGCACGGCCCCGCCTATCTGGAGCCGACGACCGTCAAGACCGCGAGTGGCCATGCCGTGGCGCGCTGGCTGCCGCTGGGGCCGGTGCTGGCGGTGATGCCGTGGAACTTCCCCTATTGGCAGGCCGTGCGCTTCCTCGCGCCGACGATTCTTGCGGGCAATGTGGCGCTGCTCAAGCACGCCTCGTCCGTCCAGGGCTGCGCGGCGGCGATGGAGGCGATGGCGCGCAAGGCCGGCGCCCCCGAAGGGCTGTTCCAGAACCTCGCGATCAAATCGGACAAGGTCGATGCGATCATCGCCGACAAGCGCGTGGTGGCGGTGACGCTTACCGGCTCGGAAGGTGCGGGCGCGAAGGTGGCCGAGGCGGCAGGGCGCGCGCTCAAGAAGGTGGTGCTGGAGCTGGGCGGTTCGGACCCGTTCATCGTCATGCCCTCGGCCGATCTCGACGCGGCGGTGAAGACCGCGGTGACCGCGCGCGTGCAGAATGCCGGGCAGAGCTGCATCTGCTCGAAGCGGATGATCGTCCATGCCGACGTATACGACACCTTTCTGGAGAAGTTCGTCGCCGGCATGGCCGCGGTGAAGATCGGCGATCCGATGGACAAGGAGACCGTGATGGGGCCGCTTTCCAGCACCCAGCAGCGCGATACCGTGCTGGGGCAGGTGGCTCGCGCCACGGCGGAAGGGGCGCGGCTGCTGACCGGTGGTGCGACGATCGACAGGCCGGGGGCCTGGATGATGCCGGGCGTGCTGGTCGACATCGACCCGGAAAGCGACGTCGCCAAGGAAGAGATCTTCGGTCCGGTCGCGGCTGTGTACAAGGTTGCCGATATCGACGAGGCGATCGCGCTGGCGAACGACGTACCCTATGGCCTCGGTTCGTCGGTGTGGACGCAGGACGAAGGCGAAATCGAGCGGCTCGCCCGAGAGATCGAGGCGGGGATGACGGCGGTCAACACGCTGCTCGCCTCGGTGCCCGAGGCGCCGTTCGGCGGCGTGAAGCTTTCCGGCCATGGCCGCGAGTTGGGCCCCTGGGGGCTGCACGAGTTCATGAACCTGAAGGCGGTGATGTTCACCTCGGGCAAGCCGGGGGGGGGAGTTGCCAGCATTCTAAGCCCCTCCCCTTAAGGGGAAGGGTTGGGGGTGGGGCAGTGTCTCGCAGAGACCAACGGACGTTCTGGAATCCCTCCACCCCAACCCCTCCTCCCAGGAGGAGGGGCTTAAGTATCAGGCCTCATCGCCCCGCCTTCACCTCGTTCAGCAGGTCCTTGCGGCTGAGCTTGCCGATCATCGTCTTGGGCAGGCTGTCGCGGATCACCACTTCCTTCACCCGCTCATGCTTGCCGAGCTGGGCGTTGAGCCAGTCGCACATCTCCTTGGCGTCCGCGGTCATGCCGTCGTTCAGCGCGACATAGGCGTGCGGCAGTTCGCCGTGATACGGATCGGGCAGGCCGAGGACGAGCGTCTCCTTCACCGCCGGGTGGGTGTAGAGCACCGCCTCGATCTGGCTGGGGAACACCTTGAACCCGCCGACCGCGATCATGTCCTTCAGCCGGTCGACGATCTGGATATAGCCGTCCTCGTCGATGATGCCGACATCGCCGGTGCGCAGCCAGTGATCGTCGACGAAGGTGCCGGCATCGGCCTCCGGCCGGTTCCAATAGCCGCGCATGATCTGCGGGCCCTGCACGACGATCTCCCCCGGCTCGCCTTCCGGCGCGGGCTTGCGGGGATCCTCCTTGTCGACCAGCCGCACGCGGGTGCCGGCGATCGGCTGGCCGATCGTGCCGCTCTTGTTCAGCCCGACATAAGGGTTGGCCGAGACCACGCCCGAGCTCTCCGACAGGCCATAGCCCTCGATGATGTGGGCGCCGGTGGTCGATTCCCAGTTGAGCTTGAGCTGCTCGGGGAGCGGCGCGCCGCCCGAAATGCAGAAACGCAGCGACGAGAAGTCGGAAGGCTGCATGCCCGGCGCGTCGAGCAGCGCCTGGTACATGGTCGGCACGCCGGGCAGCGAGCGGGGACGGGTGCGGCGCAGCTCGGTGAGCACCTGCTGCGCGTTGAAGCGCGGCAGCATGATGATCTTGCCGCCGTTGATCACTGTGCGGTTGAGCACGCAGGTATTGGCGAAGACGTGGAAGAACGGCAGCACGCCGAGGACCGAATCCTCCGACTGGCCGCGCTCGGGATCCAGCTCCGCCACCTGCCGGGCATTGGCGGAGAGATTCTGGTGGGTGAGCACCGCGCCCTTGGGGGTGCCGGTGGTGCCGCCGGTATACTGGATCAGGGCGATGTCGCGCTCCGGATCGATGTCGGGGATCGTGCAGTCGCCCTTGTTGGCGATCAGCTTGGAGAAGGCGAGGATACGCGGATCGTGCGGCCGGGCCGTCACCTCGCTGCCGCGGAACAGCTGGTAGAAGAGCGACTTGGCGGTGGGCAGCGCGCCCGCGACCGAGCCGACCACCAGCCGTTCCAGATCGCTCTTTTCCAGCACCTTGAGCGCGGTGGGCAGCAGCGCCGTGGCGGAAAGGGTGAAGAGCAGCCTTGTGCCCGAATCGGCGACCTGCGCGGCCAGTTCCTCGACCGAGTAGAGCGGCGAGAAGTTCACCACCGTCGCACCCAGCTTGAGGATGCCGTAATAGGCAGCGACGTAGTGCGGCACATTGGGCAGGAATAGGCCGATCCGGTCGCCCGGCCCGTAGCCCAGCGCGCGCAGGCCGCAGGCGACCCGGTTGGCACCGTCCAGCGTCTCGCCATAGCTGTAGATGCGACCCATGAAATCGAGCAGGGGCGCGTGCGGATGGGCGGCCGCGCTCTCCTCGAACAGGTCTACCATGGACCGCGGCGCGTAGCTGCGGTCCCACTCTCCTGGATGCCGATAGGCGGTCTTCCAGACCATTTCGGGCTTTGTCATTGACATCAATGTAAGCAGCCGAATTTTGCCATGCAAGCGCACTTTTGTAACATAGACTTGCGGCACCGTCGCGCAGAACGCGGGCGCTCGTCCCTACGGCAACATCCGAGGTGGATTCCGCGCCTCAGCGCGCGAGCTGGCGGCTCCAGGTGACGAGCACCGACACGGCCAGGACCCCCAGATCGATCGCGGCGTGCACCTGCTGGGGTGCCGAGTCGCCGGCGCGGTGGGTGAGGATTTCCAGATTTGCATGCGGGCGCGTCGGCTGCACCACGGCGATCGTCAGCGTGACGAGTCCGGCGAGCAACAGCAGATGCTTGCGAAGCGACATGCGAGCACTTCTCCCTGCCCGCATCCCTACACTCGATGCGGACCCGGTACAAGATCAGCCCAGCCTCAGGAGCGAGACCCGCGCCCGGTCCCGGCCGGCCGCCTTGGCATCGAACAACGCGGTATCGGCGCAGCGATACAGCGCCTTCCAGTCGACCTCGCTGGCGAGGGTGCCGGTGCAGGTGCCGATGCTGGCGGTGATCGTCAGATCGAACGGCATGCGCACGCGGCGCAGCGTGGCGAGAAGGGACTCGGGCTCGATCCGGCGATCGGCGGGGGTCAGCAGGGCGAATTCCTCGCCCCCCATCCGCGCCACCAGCACGGCGGCGGGCACGGCGCCGCGCAGCGCCCGGGCGAACAGGCGCAGTACTTCGTCGCCGCCGTCATGGCCCAGCGTCTCGTTGACGCGCTTGAAGTGATCGATGTCGATCAGCAGCAGCTGTTGCGGGTCGGTCCGGCCGATCGCCTGCTGGAGGAAGGCGCGGCGGTTTAGCAGGCTGGTCAGCGGATCGATGTCGGCGAGCTGGCGGGCCAGCACCTCGCGGGTGAGCGCCGCGTCGCGCTCGTCGCGGAGGAACTTGATCCGATAGGCCACGGCCAGCGAGGAGACGAGCGCCTCGGTGCCGATCGACAGGATCGTCGAATTGTCGATCCAGAAGTTCCAGGGCAGCAGGTGGAGCGCGGCCAGCACCCGCACGCTGGCCAGCACCAGGGGCGCGCACCACGCGACCGCGAACAGCCACAGGAAATGCGATCGCAGCCGCCAAGCGCTCCACAGCGTGGGTACCACGATCGCGAGCAGGCCGCTGAACGCCAGCGTGTAGAGCAGGTCCGCATGGCGGAGGTTGGCGGCACCCAGCACCACCACGGCCAGCGCCGACATCGGCACCGCCATCGCCACGATCTGGCTGCCGCGGTCCAGCCAGCGCGGGAGGGGCTGGTCCTCGAAGAAACTGCGGGTGAACAGCGCCGCCGCCCCGCCCGCGAGCCCGACGAACAGATAGTTGAACCGGATCCGATCATTGTTGGCGAGGATCGGTGCCGCCCATGCCAGCAGGCCGGACGAGCTGACGGTATAGCCGAGCAGGGCAGCCAGCAGCAGGCAGTAATGGAGCTGGAACCGGTGCCGCATCGCCGACCAGAGGGCGAGATTGTAGAGGATCAGCGCCACCGCGATGCCGGCGAAGAAGGCGTAGAGCCCGGCAAGAACGAGGTTCGCATGGTCGCCCTCCGCCCGGGTGGCGATCCGCACGCCGGCCACCACCCCGCGCAGGTTGGCCGCTCCGCGCACATGGAACAGTACCCGCACCAGCGCCGGCTCGCGCACCGGCACGGGGGCCTGGGCGATCGCGCCGAGCTGGATCAGCGGGCTGATGCCGCGCCGGTCGCTCTGCCAGGTCCGCACCGCACCGTCGGCGTACACGAAATAGAGGGTGACGCCGTCCTGCCAGAAACTGGCGAAGCGCAGTACCAGCGGCGCGGCGAAGGTAGACCGCCGGTCGATCACCTCGGTCATCGCCCAATAGTTTCCGGCACCGAATCGATGTTGCGGCGTTGTGCAGTCCAATCCTTCGGGACGGCGGAGCAGTGCGTCCGCCGTCTGCCCCGTATCGCGCACCATGCATGTGCCAAGTGGTTGACCGGCAACACCCGCTTGGGCATGTGCCGGCGGCACGAGGCATCCCGCCAGCGCGGACAGCGCGATGCAGAGCAACCGGCGGAGAAGCGCGCTAACCATGGTGGCATCGCTACGCCTGCCGGACAAAGAAGACGTAAATGAGGCCAGTACCCAGCATCGTTGACACTGCCGCAGGCCGCGCCGGCAAGGGTGGCCGCGTCGGCGCATCAGGGGTGCCCGTGCAGGGCGGCGACAGCCCCCCGCGCACCGGCGATCGCCGGCTGGACGTCGTGGACGTGTTGCGCGGCTTCGCATTGATGGCGCTGTTCCTGGTGCACGTCATCGAGAGCTATGAACTGTTCTGGGCGGGAGAAAAACCCGGCAAAATAACGGAGACGGTCTTTGCCCTGTTCATGGGGAAGAGCTTCTCGCTGCTGGCGCTTTGTTTCGGATTCAGCTTCTTCATCTTGATGGATCGGGCGGCGAGCCGGGGGCAGGACTTCACCTGGCGGTTCGCCTGGCGATTGCTGATCCTGGAGGGGATCGGATTCCTGCATTCGCTGATCTATCGCGGCGACATCATGCAGACGCTGGCGGCGATCGGTTTCCTGCTGTTGTTGTTCAACCGGATCCGCAGCCAGGCGGTGCTGCTGGCGGGGGCGGCCTTCTGCCTCATCGGGCCGTCGCTGATCGTCCAGCTGGTCGCCGGGGCAAGCGGCGCAGCGTGGGCCAATGCACCGGCCATGTCCTCGGTCGATCCGGGGATGCCGGTCTATCTCGGCGGCGACCTTTGGCAGGTGCTGCGGGTGAACCTCTGGGCCGGGCAGCAGTCCAAATACTGGTTCTTCCTCGAATATGGCCGGATGGTGCAGATCCTCGGGCTCTACCTGCTCGGGCTGGTGCTGGGGCGGACCGATTTCTTCGGTGACCTGCCGCATAGCCGGCGCTGGCGGGCCTGGGCTTTGCCGATCGCCGCCGCCATCGCCGCTGCGCTGTTCATGACGCGCGAGCCGCTGCGCGAAGCCTTCATGGCGCAAGGGTTCGGCCCGGGCGCCGGGCGCGCCTTCTGGGCGCTGATCAACATGTGGCTGGATCTGGCGGGCACCGCCTTCTGGGCGCTGCTGGTGATCGCCCTGTACGACAGCCGCGCGCGGGGACTGGTGCAGCCGCTCGCCGCACCGGGGCGGCTGACGCTGACCTATTACATCCTGCAGTCGGTCGTGTTCGTGCCGATCTTCTACCACTACGGCCTGGGGCTGTACGACGACTGGAGCGCCGCCACCCGGCTAGGCGTGGCGCTGGTGGCGATCGCGGTGCAGATCATCGTCGCGCAATGGTGGCTGGCGCGCTTCCAGTATGGGCCGATCGAGTGGGTGTGGCGGGCGCTCACCTATCTGCGGCGCGACGTGCCCTTCCGCCGCAAGGCCCCGGCGCGCGGCTGACGCGCCGGGATCGCGGGATCAGATGTCCTGCACCAGCCGGCCATAGAGCTCCGGCCGGCGATCGCGGAAGAAGCCGAAGGCGGCGCGGTGGCGCTTCACCCGCGCGATGTCGAGGGTCGCGGTGATCACCCCTTCTTCCTCGCGGTCCAGCTCGGCAAGGATGTCGCCGCGCTCGTCGGCGATGAAGCTGGTGCCGTAGAAGGTCTGTCCATGTTCGGTGCCGACACGGTTCGCGGCGATCACCGGCACGACGTTCGATACCGCATGGCCCACCATGGCGCGGCGCCACAGCCGGGCAGTGTCGAGGCTGTCATCGTGCGGCTCGCTGCCGATCGCGGTGGGGTAGAAGAGCAGCTCGGCGCCCATCAGCATCATCGCGCGCGCGGTTTCCGGGTACCATTGGTCCCAGCATACGCCCACGCCCAGCTTGGCGCCGGGGCCGTCCCACACCTTGAAGCCGGTATTGCCGGGGCGGAAGTAGAACTTCTCCTCATAGCCCGGGCCGTCGGGGATGTGGCTCTTGCGGTAGACGCCGGCGACCTTGCCGTCCGGGCCGATCATCGCGAGGCTGTTATAGTGGTGCGGGCCATCGGCTTCGAAGAAGCTGGTGGGGATGTGGATGGCGAGCTCGGCGGCGAGCGCCTGCATCGCCAGCACCGCCTTGTGCTCGGTCACCGGCTTGGCGTTGGCGAACAGGCCCTCGTCCTCGACGCGGCAGAAATATTCGCCCTCGAACAATTCGGGCGGCAGCACGACCTGGGCACCGCGGCCGGCCGCCTCGCGGACCAGTTCGGTCACGCGGGCGATGTTCGCATCGATATCGTTCGAGAAGGCGAGCTGCAGCGCGCCGACGGTGATTGCAGTCATGACGGTCCTCAGAGCGTGATGCCGAACCGGGCGAGCGCCGCGGCGGTCAGGAAATACAAAAGGATCGTGAGCCCGACGCCCGCGAGCAGGGCCGGCGGGAAGCCGACCCCCGATCGCAGCAGCGCCGGCACGAACAGGAACATGGGAAGTGAGGGCAGCACATACCAGAAGGTCGCCTGGAGATGGTCCGCCACCCGCCCCACATCCTGTGTGTCACGCCACAGCCAGATCACGCCCAGCAGCGAAATCAGCGGCAGCGACGCGACCAGGGCGCCGAACGCGGGACTGCGCCGGGCGAGCATCGCCACGACGGCGACGATCAACCCGGAAAGCAGCGCGCGGACGGCGAAGGCGGTCACCCGAGCGTCGGGATCTGCTGCGAGATGCAGTGGAAGCTGCCCCCGCCGGTGAGGATATGGTCCGCCCGCTGGCCGACGATGGTACGGCCGGGGAAGATGCCCTGCAGCGTCTGGATCGCGGCCTGATCGTTGGGCTGGCCGTAGAGCGGCACCACCACGGCGGCATTGCCGATGTAGAAGTTCATGTAGCTGGCCGGGATCACCTCGCCCTCCTCGTCCAGCACCGTGCCGGGGGAGGGCATGCGCACCACCTCGACCCCGAACGCTTCGGCGCGGGCGACCGCGTCGGCATAGATGCCGGCATTGGGATCGTCCTCGGCCGGCGTCGGGATCAGCAGCCTATTGGGACCGACGAAGCGGGCGAGGTTGTCGACATGGCCGTCGGTATGGTCGTTGGCGAGGCCGTCGCCCAACCACAGCACGCGGTCGTAGCCGAGGTCGCTGGCGAGCTTCGCCTCAACCTCCGCGCGGCCCAGCTCGGGATTGCGATTGGGGTTGAGCAGGCACTGTTCGGTGGTGACGCACAGGCCGCTGCCGTCGCCGTCGATCGCGCCGCCTTCCAGCACCCAGCCATGCTTGCGCGCGGTCAGGCCGCGACGCGTCGCGAGGCGGGCGCCGATCGTGTCGTCGCCTTCCAGGTCATATTTGCCGCCCCAGCCGTTGAAGCCGAAATCCTGCGCGACGCCGTCGCCGGTGATGATGCCGGCGGTATCCCGCAGCCAGATGTCGCCGAACAGTTCGGTCACGACCTCGGCAGCGTCGCCGGCCATCGTGCGGGCGGTCTCGGCAGCGGCGTCATCGGCGGCGACGAGGATCACGCGCTCGCCGCGGCCCTCGGCGTGCACCGCGCGGGCGAAGGCGATCACTTCTTCGCGGGCGGGTTCCAGGTCTTCGACCCAGAGGTCGGCATGGCTGGGAAAGCCGATCCAGACCGCATCATGCGGCGCCCATTCGGGGGGAGGAGTACGAGTCATGGCGCGGCCTTTACCCCCGTATGGGGACATGGGAAAGGCCGCGCCGTTCTCCGGTTATTCCCGGCCCAGCAGTACCCGGGCCTGCCCGGCGATCTGTGCGAGCATCGCCGCGTTGGGAACGGCCGACTGGCGGGCCCGTCGCACCAGCGCGCTGAACTGGTCGACGCGGTCGCGGTGCTCGGTCAGCCACGCTTCCACCGCCGCCTGGGGATCCTGCCCGTCGACACGGCCCAGGAAGTCCAGTCGCAGC
Organism: Sphingomonas elodea ATCC 31461; assembly: GCF_000226955.1. Taxonomy (GTDB): domain Bacteria; phylum Pseudomonadota; class Alphaproteobacteria; order Sphingomonadales; family Sphingomonadaceae; genus Sphingomonas; species Sphingomonas elodea. Next base: position 25,449 of record NZ_AGFU01000027.1, on the reverse strand, counting down.
TGCTGGAAATCGCGGGCGAGGCCGGCGATCAGCAGGCGTTCCCACACGTCCCCGGTGGTGATCCGCGCCGCCGTCGCCTGTGCCCAGTCGAGACCGAGGGCCTGGCCGAGTGCGGTGAAGGCGCGGGTGAGCACCAGCTCGTCGATGCCCTTGCGCTGGCCGAGATCGGCGAGGCCGACGCCGCCATCCATCTCGAAGACGCGGACCACGCGGTCGACCAGCTCGCGCGGGGCGCCGGCGGTGGTGAGCTTGCTGCAGAGCCGGTCGGCCTGGGCGCGCACCTCCTCCAGCATCAGGCCCTTGGCCTCGCGACCCAGCGCTTCGACGCCGGGCTTCAGCCGCTCGATCACTTCCGCCGGGCTCGCACCCGGGCGGGTGACGCGCAGCAGGTCGGCGATCTGGCCGCGCACCGCCACCGCTAGCTCGTCGAGCAGCGCGACGCGGGCGCCCTCGCTGATCTCGGCGGTTTCCACCGCCTGCCACAGTTCGGGCAGGCCCAGCAGCTGTTCGGCGACGACGAACATCGCGGCGATGTCGCGCATCGCGGCGCCTTCTTCCTCGGCCAGCTCGAACGGGTGGAGCACGCCGAGGCGGTTCACCACGCGGTTGGCAAGCTTGGTCGCGACGATCTCGTTGCGCAGCCGGTGCTCGTCGATCGCCTTGCCGAAGCGCTCCTGCATCGCGCGTGGGAAGGCGGCGTGCAGGTCCTGGACCAGCGCCGGGTCATGCCCGAGGTCGCCCTGCTCGATGGCGTCCTGCAGCGCCAGCTTGGCCGAGGCGAGCAGCACCGCCAGTTCCGGCCGGGTCAGCCCACGGCCTTCCTGCGCGCGCCGCAGCAGATCCTCGTTGGAACCCAGGCCCTCGACATTGCGGTCGAGCCTGCCGGTGGCCTCCAGGATCTCGATCACCCGCACATAGCTGGGCAGGTCGAGCGCGCCGTCATTCTCCATGAAGGAGAGCGCCAGCGTCTGCAGGCGGTTGTCCTCCAGCACCAGGTGCGACACGTCGTCCGTCATCGAGGCGAGCAGCGCGTTGCGATCCTCGAAGCCGAGCCGGCCCTCGATCATCTCGCGGTTGAGCGCGATCTTGATGTTGACCTCATTGTCCGAGCAATCGACGCCGGCCGAATTGTCGATGAAGTCGGTGTTGATCCGGCCGCCGTTCCGCGCGAACGCGATGCGTGCGGCCTGGGTGACGCCGAGATTGGCGCCTTCGCCCACCACCTGTGCGCGGACCTGCTCGGCATTGATGCGGATCCGGTCGTTGGCGGGATCACCCACCTCGCCGTTGCTCTCGCTCGCCGCCTTCAGATAGGTGCCGATGCCGCCGAACCACAGCAGCCCGACGCGCGCCTTGAGGATCGCGATCATCAGGCCGTTGGGATCGATGCTGTCCACGTCGAGGTCGAGCAGCGCCTGGACCTGTGGGCTGAGCGGGATCGACTTCTCGGTGCGGGGGAACACGCCACCGCCCTCGGAGATCAGCGCCGGGTTATAATCGGCCCAGCTCGAGCGCGGCAGCGCGAACATGCGCGCACGCTCCTCCCAGCTCTTCGCCGGATCCGGATTGGGATCGAGGAAGATGTGGCGATGGTCGAACGCCGCAACCAGCTTGATCGCCTTGGAGAGCAGCATGCCGTTGCCGAACACGTCGCCCGACATGTCGCCCACGCCGGCGACGGTCACCGGCTCGGTCTGGATGTCGGTGCCCATTTCGAGGAAATGGCGGCGGACCGAGACCCAGGCGCCCTTGGCGGTGATGCCCATCGCCTTGTGGTCATAGCCGACGCTTCCCCCGGAAGCGAAGGCGTCGCCCAGCCAGAAATTGCGTTCGATGGCGAGCGCATTGGCGACGTCGGAGAAGGTCGCCGTGCCCTTGTCGGCGGCGACGACGAAATAGGGGTCCTCGCCGTCCAGCACGGTCACGCCCTGCGGGTGCACGACCTCGCCCGAGACGATGTTGTCGGTGATCGACAGCAGCGCGCGGATGAAGATGCGGTAGCTCTCGGTACCCTCGGCCAGCCAGGCGTCGCGATCGATCGCGGGCGAGGGGAGGTGCTTCGGATAGAAGCCGCCCTTGGCGCCGGTCGGCACGATCACCGCGTTCTTCACGCGCTGCGCCTTCATCAGGCCGAGGATTTCCGTACGGAAATCGTCGCGGCGATCGGACCAGCGCAGGCCGCCGCGCGCGACCGGGCCGGCGCGCAGATGGATGCCCTCGACGCGCGGGCTGTACACCCAGATCTCGCGCCAGGGGAGCGGCGCGGGCAGGCCCGGCACCTTGGCGGAATCGAGCTTGAACGCCAGCGCCTCGGCACCTGCCGGGGCATAGGCGTTGGTGCGCAGCGTCGCCAGCACCACGCCCTTGAACAGCCGCAGGATACGATCGTCGTCGATCGCGTTGACCTGGGCGAGCCCCGCGTCGATCGCCTTGGAAGCCGCGTCGATCGCGGTGGCGTCGCCGCCGCGCGCGGGGTTGTGCGCGGCTTCGAACCGCTCGACCAGCGCGAGCGCCACCAGCGGCGCACGGCGCAGCGCATCGACCACGGTGCCGAGGCCGTAGAGCATGCCGGTCTGGCGCAGATAGCGGAACCAGGCACGCAACAGCACCACCGCATCCGGGCTGATCCCGGCCTCTACGATCAGGCGGTTGAACAGGTCGTTCTCCGCCCGGCCTTCCAGCACGGCGGCAATGGCCGCCTCGACGATCGCCGGATCGCGTTCCAGCATGTCGCTGCGGTTCGCCGGCTCGACCTTGAAGTCGTGGATGAACGCGCCGTTGGTCAATTCGGTCGGCACTTCCTCGAGCACGCGGAAGCCGAAATTCTCGAACGCCGGCACCGCATCGGACAGCGCCAGGGCGCCGCCCAGGCGGTAGAGCTTGATGCGATACTTGCCGGGTTCGTCCGGCAGGGCAACGATCCGCACCGAACGGGCATGGTCGTCCTCCAGCCCGCCGATCCGCACCATGTCCTGCGCGGCTTCCTCGGGCGTGTGGGTGAGGCGATAGACGTCCGGGAAGGCGTTGGCGAGCCGCAGCGACAGGCGGGCGGCGCCGCTCCCGGCGATCTCGCTCAGGCACGCTTCCACGGCCGGCGCCCAGCCGCGCACCATGCGGGCGATCCGCATGTCCAGCTCGGCCTCGTCCGGCATCGTCGTGTCGCCGCGCAGGTCGAGCGTGTAGCGCAACTGCGCCAGCACGCCGTCTTCCAGCGCGATCGACCAGTTGATCATCTTCGCGTGCGCCGCCTCGGTCAGCATATTGCCGATCGTCTCGCGGTGGCCGGCGGCAACCTGCTCGCGCGGCAGCCAGACAAAGGCGAACAGGTGGCGGCCGAGCGTGCTGCGCACCAGCACCAGCTTCGAGCGCGGGCGATCCGCGACCGACATCGCGGTGAGCACCAGGCTTTCCAGCGCCTCCAGGTCGAAGGCGGTGGTAAGGTCATGCGGCAGGCCGGTGAGCGCGTGGGTCATCGCCTTGCCGGTATGGCCGGCCGGATCGAAGCCGAACTTCGATTCGAGCATCTCCAGCCGCCCGCGCAGCATCGGCACCATCGCCGGCGGCGTGTTGAGTGCCTGGCTGGTCCACAAGCCGTAATGGATCGACAGGCCGGTCACCTCCTGGCCGGTCATGATCGGCGTCACGACGATGTCGAGCGGCACGCGGCGGTGCACGGTGGAGGTGGCATTCGACTTGAGAAGCAGCGGCACTTCGCCGCCCATTTCGAAATAATCGACCGCGAGGTTGCGGGAGGCGTCCGCCAGCAGCGGGGTTTCATGGGTGTAGCGGGCAAGCCCGATCTGGTCGCTGCTCTCGCCGCCGACCGACCATTTCTCGTGGCCGAGCAGCGTCATCGCATCGTCGGCGAACCAGCGCAGCAGCGCCTCGCCTTCGCGCGAGGGGACGCGCGCGGCATCCAGGCCCATTGCCTGCTGCAACGGTCGCCAGTCCGACACGACGTCGCGGACATGTTCCAGCACCCGCTCGATCTCCGCGGTCAGCGCGCGGCGCGTGCGGGCGTCGGCACGCTCCATCTCGATGTAGATCATCGATTCGGGCTGCGAATCCTTCGCCTTCTCGCCGATGTCGGTGACCAGGCCGGTCGCGTTGCGCTCCACCGGCAGGATCGGGTGAATGATACGGAAGATGCCGAGGTCGAAGGACGCGATCGCGCCGGCGATCGAATCGACCAGGAACGGCATGTCGTCGTTGATCACGGCGAGCCGCATCTTGCGGCTGGCATCGTCCTGGTAGGTTTCGAGATTCAGCCGAACGGTGCGCGGCGGGCGTTCCGCCGCCGTTTCCGCGACGAACCGCGCCACTTCCGTGCGCTCGGCCTCGTCCAGTCCTTCCAGCTCTCCTGGCAGGGCGCCTTCAAAGATACGTTCCTCGAAGGCCTGCATGATCTTTTTTTCTAGGTTCTTCATGGCTGCGGCTATGCTCCTGGGGGCAAGTCACCTCAAGTCTGGAAAAACCGTTAGGAAAGGCGCAAAAGCGCCGTTCGCCGCACTGTGAATCATGCTGCGGCGCGGCGTACGGCCCTGTCGGTCAGGGCCGCGTCGTCTTCCACCCGGGCGATGATGTCGAGCCCGCCGGTGCCGGCGCGTGCCAGCAGCAACACGAACTCGGCCCCGCCGGCCGCCATCGCGACATGCGCGATCGGCGCGCGTGCCCGCAGCGCGTCGGAGGCGCGGGCGAGGGCTGCAGGCTTGCGGTCGCCGGTCAGCGCGGCGCGAAGCTCGCGTTCGGCCTTCACCACGCCCTTGATGCCGCCGGGCGTGATCTCGAGGAACGCGTCGAGCCCGCCTTCGGGCACCGCCAGCCGGCGGGCATGGGTGAGCACCGTCGCGAACTCGGCCAGCCGCGTCTTGTCGTACGCCGCGCCGAAGACGAGCTTCACCACCGGCGTCATCGGCGCACGGGCCTGCGCCACGATCCCCGCCTCGGCGAGCAGCGCGGCATAGCCCTCGGCGTCCTTCTCGGCCGCGAGCGCGAAACCATAAGCGCGGTCCAGCGCCCGATAGAGCGCCACCCGCCCGCGCAGATCGGAGGCGCGGGCCGCCGCGGCCGATTCGCGCGCCAGCATCAGCTGGTCGGCAAGCGCGGAGGTCATTTCGCTATGGGCCAGGTCGGCGCTGACCGGCGTTTCGAAGCCGGCGCTCGGGCCGTCCGCCCAGACCGACTGTACCGCCGCCGGGGGCGGCGCGGCGCGGCGCGACGCCTCGATCTCCGCATCGAGCTGCGCCTGCAGCGCGGGGTCGACCACTTCCTTCCAGTTGATCACGCCGTAGATGAAGTCGATCTTGTCCGGGTTCGATGCGAACGGCATGAGGATGCCGCGATAGAACATCTGGTGTCCGCGCTGCCCGACGAACTCGGCCTCGAAGCCGATCGGCGCGCGATTGGCGATGATCTGCAGATAATGGTCGGTGAGCCGGGAGAGCAGCGACCGACTCGGTACCTCGCCGACACGGGCGATCGCGCCCTCGATGCCGCATTCGGCGCGCAGCGCGGCGCCGAGATAGCGGATCGCGGGATTTTCGATGCCGTCGGTGAAGTCCAGGAGCACGCTGTTGGGGCCGAAATCGGCGATGTTCTCGGGATCCAGGTCCTGGATCGCCGGATAGGGGCGGCCGCGCAGCAGCGATACCCAGTGGTTATAGGCGCGCACATGCATGCGGCGCTCGTCCCCGCCGATGGCGACCGGGCGTTCGTCGATCGCCTCGTCGGGCGCGTTCGCGGGCTCCGAATCGGCCGGAAGATGGATGCCGCGCGCCATGTTCATGCAGATGCTCCACTGCGGGCCGGGCCCGAAAACGCTGTTCTCCGTCACTGTGCAGGCGGCTTGGTAAATGGCACGTAAAAGGCGACAGCGGGAAATGCCGGAGGCCGCCGCCGCCGCCCGTGCGGGGAGGTGAGAACCTCCGGCAGGCAACGGGCCCTCGCCTAAAGAAAGTGCGGCGCCGGGCAACGAGGTGCTTGCCACCACTCGAAACCGCTGGTAAGCGCGCCATCCTCCAGGCGAGCCAGTGCTTGGACGATTTGGTACGCCGCTTTAGCTCAGCTGGTAGAGCATCGCATTCGTAATGCGGGGGTCACAGGTTCGAGTCCTGTAAGCGGCACCATTCCAAGCCATTGAAATCACTAGCTTTTCTTTGCAGCCGACCGGTTGGTGGTGGGTTCCTACGCGTCTTTGGTATCGCGCTGGTATCGCAACCCGGATTCGGGTGCGTTCCTGGTACACCGCGATCGTAGATTCGGCGGACAGGAATCACGCGACGCAATCCCATGTTGATCGACCGTGATGGCCGGCAGCGTGCCCTGTGCGGGTATCACGCCGCCGGCAATTGCTTCATCGGAGGCGCCTGCGACCCGCCGCAAGATCGATGATCTTTCGATCCCGGTTGCCGTTTAGCAGGTGCACCTTCGTCAGCTTGCCCACATCCTCCCAGAGCGATTCCACGCCGTCGATGAAGTCGGCGAGGTATTCCGGGCGGAGATGCCGATAGTGGCGCTTGTTCGTCCCGTCGCCCCGATGTCCTGCGGCGGTTTCGATCTGCGCTTCCGGGACGCCACGACGGTGCATCTCGGTGCTGGTTGTGTGCCGCAGCGTGTTGGGTGATCCCAACCCTACGAGCTTAGGACGCGGCACGGTCTCGCCCAACTTCGCGCGCGGCGGCAGCCATATCGGCGTTCCGCTCGCATCGGTCTGCTGACGGCAGATACCGGCTCCAACGAGCGTCTTCTCGAACGCGGTCTTGATGCTGGCGGCGGGTTCATAGACAAACCGATGCTCGCCGGTATCGCGATCTACATAGCGTCGCTGCCACTGGATGGCCCGACCGGAATAGAGCTCCAGCCACGGCGCGAGCGTCGGTGCGATCGGGACGATGGACCGACGCTTCTTGGTCTGGTTGCGGCCCGGTGCGTTGAAGTAGATCACTCCGTCCCGAACCTGCGTGTCCTTGTCGAGCTCCAGCACCGCTTCCACCCGGGCATTCGTGCTGAGCATGATCATTGCGAACATGTGGATGTGCCGCCGCTCTTCCAGTGCCCAGGCGGCTTCCAGCAACGCGGCGATCTGCTCGACCGTGTAGACAAGCTCACGAGGTTCCGGCTTTCGGCGCACGTCCGGCACGAAGGGCGCCGACGCGATCATGTTGCGCTTCCACGCCCAGTTGAGCGGCTGACGCAGTGCCGCGGTGTCTCGGGCGATAGTGTGCCCGCTGACACCCTGCTGTGCGCGCCAGGCATGGAAACGCTCGACCAAGGCGGTCGTGACGTCCGCGACGGTGGGTGGGCCGGCAAGCCGACCCTGTGCCTGCTCCTCGGCGAAGAAGGTCAGCCAGTGCTGCACGCCATTCGCATATCGGTCCGGGGCGGAAAGGTTGGGCACGGCATGCTGAAGGAGCCAATCGGCCATCAGCTTTTCGACATATACTGCTTCGACCGGCGCCTGCACCAGCTTTTGGCTGGCGAGATAGTGCTCGGCTAGTGCGTCTTGGGCGGCTTGCGGTGCTTGGTCTGCGCTACCGCCGCTGATGCCAAGCGACTTGCGGCGAACCCGGCGCTCGGATCCATTGCTGCCCTTGTCGTACCAGCATAGGCACCAGTTGTCCCTGTCTTCTCGGTACCAAAGCCAGAATGATCCGAGTTGGTAGCGGCGCTCGAAGTTCTTGGGGGAAGGTTGGGTGCGTTGTCTTGGTCGCATACGGCGGTAAGTGCTTCGGCCTCTAATTTGGAAAGTATGTTGTAGATTGGTTCGCTGAGTAAAACCTTTGCCTGGTCTATGCTGAGGCAGAGCTTGCGATTGTTGTGCATCGACTTCCTCAGTTTATCCATCAGTTCCAGAATGACGGTCATCGGTCAGGCAGGCCTTCCAGGTTGCGAATTTGAATGTGCATAAATCCTCCATGCGACGTGCATGGTATACAACACATTTATGCACTTGTGTATGGGAAAAATCATGCGCTATCAGCGCCGCGCCGCGCATGTGCGGCTTTCTAAGAGGAGGGCTGGATGACCCAAACCGACATAGCGGGAACAGAAGACTTCCCATGGGGGAATACCATCGCTGCGAAAATGATGCGGGATGCGCTCGCCGACCGCCCAGACGTCTCCCAGCGCGAACTCGCGCGCCAGATGGGGTATAAATCGTCAGTCGTTATCAGCCACATGGCGAGCGGAAGGGCTCCCATTCCGCCGGACCGAGCGCGAGAGGTTGCCGAAATACTCGGAATTGCGCCCAGCGCGTTCGTGGCTGCCGTTTTCCGGCAGCGCTTCCCGGATGTGGACTTCGAGGCGGTGTTCGGCGGCCCGGCAGACCGGACCAACGATTCCTTCGCGCACGAGCTTGCTTCGGTGGCCGGCTGCACCTTGGACCTGTTGCCCGCTGAGACGAAAAGTCTCCTCCGGGAGGTCGTGGCAGACCGTATGCCCAAGCGGCGCTGGCTTAGCCTCGCGGAGCTTGCAGCTGTCGAGAGCTTGAGGAGTGCAATTCCGGGGCTACGCGAGGGTACAGTTCGAAACTTGGGGGAAAAGATTTCAAGGTTGGAATCGGCTCTCCGTGCGGAGGATGGCGGGCAAGCAGGTCCCGCAGACAGCAAATCATTACGCCCCTAACCGACGACCACCAACCAGCGACAAAAGAGCTATGACCTCCCGTCCCCGTATGTCGCGCAAGCGCGCGAAAAAACTCGACGCCACTACCTTGCTTTCGATCAGCGATGAGGATGTTCGCCGAGAGCATAAAATCCTGCAAAATCTGCAGCGTAGCCTAAAGAGTACCGCGTTTGGCGGCGGTCGCCGAGCGGTCGGGTTTTCCGATCAAACATTATACTGGCAATTCAGAGGCGATAAGTACCCTCTCACGAACCTCGATGGCTCCGCGTACCCCTCGTGGCGAAACCTCTCTCCGTGGATGAAAGCGCAGATCGCGGGCTTGGTCCTGCAGAGCAGGGACTGTGTGGCTTTCACGCTATCACTGCATGATGAACTGCTTGAGGAGGTTCGCGCGCGAGGTGATTGCGTAAAGAGCTTCATCCGTAATCGGATCGAACGTTCCTTCCGCCGTCGACACCGATTTGTGCCGTGGTTCCTCTTCGTGATCGAGAACAGGACGAGGTCCGGGAAGTCGCATACCGCGCCGCACGTCCATGGGATCATCGAGGTGCGATCGCTTGTGAAGCGGGAGGATGATCGCTTTCGCGAGCGCATCGTTCGCGGTAGGCTGGAACTCGAGCTTGGGACTCATCACACGGACCTCATTTTTGACATTGGCGAGACCCGCGAGGTGCTTCGCGCCGCCGCTGGTCTCGAGGGGCGTCCCGTGACTTACAAGGGTAAATCGCAGGCGCGGAAAGTCTGGTGCGACTGCGTTCGGTGTCCCTTCGACAACGCGGACTGGATTTCCTACGCTTTCAAGAACGCGCACCTGGGATCCACGCTGTTGCCGCCAAACCGACTGTCTATGAACCGCGAGCTGAACCAAGAGGCTCAGCGGCTTTGGCGCCTCATTACGGAGGGGGAGTCTGCGCTCGTGCAGTTTCCTCCGGATGTCGTGACACGCCACTCGCCCGTCGCATCGACGTATCGCCTCCGGAGCAAGCTCTATCATCAACCATTGGCGCACGTTGCCGCGCGAGTTTCTCCGGTATTTGCGCGATACCGAGCCCCGAGAATCTGGCACCATGGGCCACCGCTTCAGCGAAGCAGGCCAGCGTGAGTTCTCGAGCTCATACGGGCTGACCGTTGGTTGCGTGAAGTTGGCGAAAAGTTGCGTGTTTTTGGGGCAGGTGGAAGCCACCCGACTGCCAGTGCGCAATGCGCGAATGATCTCTTCACCAACCATGGTGTGACAGGAGATCAAGCACATGACGGAAGCAGAACGCGCTAAGGCAAGCTTTGGGCTGTATCAGGTCGCAGTACCGGGAACGGGGCACACCCGAACGGTTGTGGCTGCCTCGCTGAAGCGAGCATTGGAGCTTGCGATCGAGCCGCAGGACGAGGTGCATGCCGGGGAAATGGTGGCGGTGTGGAACGTCACTACCGGTTGGATCTGTCATTCCCCGCAAGCGTCGCAATCGACGTGGTCGCTGTTGAAGGAGCGCAGGGAAGGGCGAATCTTCTACGACTACCAGGAGGGTTGGCAGCGACTGGAGTTCTGACCTCCGGGGCTGATGGCTCGAATGCCCCCAAGCCTCACATTCTTTGCATTAGCCGCGTCTGGCCATCCACGAGCGATTGGCCAGGCGCTTGGCATTACTGACATAATCCAACGGGTTCAGAATCCATGAAGTTGCACATGCAACTTTCCTGCTTCGTGCGGACAACGATCATTCATGGGCTCTCCAAGTGCAACCTGAGGGGCACGGTCAAACACCTGCCGCATGTCCGGCGCCCGGGTGAGTGGCGGCCTTGCCGTCCCCTCCCGTCCAATGATACGGTTCAACGGTGCGAGCATTCGAGGGGGAAGTCGATGACAGACGGTTCCGAGGTTCCCAAGAGCAAGGGTCGGGTCTTGCGAGCGCGCCCGCGCCAAAACTTGGATAGCGCACAGCTCAACCGCGACATTGCTGCACGATATGAGAAAACATTTCGCGCGCTGGGAAGCTAAGCCGTCATCGCGACTGAGCTGAAGGAGCGTAGTGGAGGGCTAAGTGACCCCGACGAGCTCGTTGCCCAACGTCGCGCTGACATGTTGGCTCAGTCTGGGTCGGAGTGGAAGTCCTAGGGAAGCCACGGAACCTCTATCCGGATGCTCTCTATCCGCCGGTGGCACGATGCTCGGAGCCATCCTCCGGCGGAACAAGTCTGGGTTTGGATGCTGCGGTAATCTGTTTTGGTTCAATAGGCTCGCTTGGGAGCGTTATATGACGATAGACAAAAAATCTGGCGCGTCCGAGACGCAGGATAGGCGGCCCCGTCCGCGTCCAGATCTGGATCGAGCCGAATTGCGTGGGAAGATCAACAAGGACTACGACAACACGCTGAACAAGCTGCGGGACTGACGGCCTAAGCACGATCTCGCCATGCCTGGGGTAGATACCTCGCCACGACGCGCCGCCCATGGCACGCGAGGCGAAGCGATCAGCCTGTAGCGGTCACGTCCAGCCTCGGTTCGAACGCCTCGAGCGTGTCGACAATCCGTCCGATCGTCGCCCCGTCAAAAAGGTCGCTCGGGCCGTTCGGCGCGTTGTCGGTGAAGGGCGGTTCGTAGAGCGCTGCAGCCTCCATCGTCCCCGACACTGTAAGATAGTCGATGATGCGCTCGACGAAATCGAGCTGGCGCGGGGAGAGCGTCCTGCCGGCCAGCGCCTCGTTGAATGCCGCCTGCGCTGCCCGGCGATCAAGTCCGACCAGCGAGCGAATGAAATCCGGGAAATCGGGTAGCTGGCGCACCTGATCGAACTCGCTGCCTTCGGCGACACCGGCTTCCACCAACAGCTTCTGCAGCTCTTCCAAGTCGGTTGGGGTCAGCGGCCGACCCTGGCGAAGGCGCGCGAGGGTGACGTGGTCGGCATGGGCGTCGATGTAGGCGCGGGCCTTTCGCCGGAACTGGGCGAGCGACGAGGCGCCGCCGAGATCGGCCAGGGTCACCTCGCGCTTCACTCCCATCGCGTCGGCGAGGTTGGTGGTGACGATCACCTGCTTGCCCGGCTCGATCAGGTTCATCAGCCCGCGCAGCCGCCGCCGGGCAACTTCCACCATCTCCGGCGTCGCGTCGGTCCACCATTCGTCGGTCTGGATCTCGAGGATCAGTTCCATCTGCCGCGCGACGTCCGGCACCGCGGCCTTGGCCTCCAGCGCATGGACCTGATCGACGAACGCCCGGCGCAGCGGCGCGAAGCTGGCGTTCCGCAGCATCGCCAGCTGGATGCGCAGGCACAGCAGGTCGAAGCGCTTGGCATCCACGTCCGGGTCGGTCACGCTGGTCGGCAGCCCGGCGACATGCTCGACCAGCTCGTGGCGATCCTCCTCACCCAGATGCGTCCAGGCCCCGCGATCCTGGAACTTCTCCACATAGCGGCGCTTGGCCCGGACGATGAAATTGTCGAGCGGCATGCCCGCCACTTCCTGGCGAAGCTGCTCGCGCGCACCCTCGTACAGCCCCGGCTCGGCCGCCACGTTATCTTCCTCGCCACGGAAGCCGTCGACCGGCGCGCGCACGCCTTCGCGCGGCGGCTGCATCAGCCCGACGAGATCGACCCTTGCGGCGAACAGTCGCTCGCCCAGCGGCACCGCGGCGCGCGCCTCGGCCCCGTCCATCTGCGCGTTGAAATAGTCGAGATTGCCGAGATAATCGAAGACGTAGAAATATTCCTTGTCCGTCCGCTGGCCATCGGCGTCGACGAAGATCCCCTCGCGCAGCCGGGTGCCGCGCCCGATCATCTGCCAGAATTTCGATTTCGAGCGGACGATCTTGAAGAACACCAGGTTGAGCACGTCGGGAATGTCGATACCGGTATCGAGCATGTCGACCGACACCGCGATGTGCGGCACCTTGTCCGGGTTCTCGAACTCGTCGATCAGGCTATGGGCATAACTCACCTGATTGTCGATCAGTCGGCAGAAGTTGAGCATCGCCGGATAGTTGGCGTTGAAGCGCTCAACAATGAACTCGGCATGGCGGTGGTTCTTGGCGAAGATGATCGTCTTGCCCAGCCGGTCCCCGCCGGCGACCTTCAGCCCGTCCTCCATCAGCTGTTTCAGCATCTGGTCGACGGTGTTGATGTTGAACAGCCAGTCGTTGACTGCCGAGGCCTCGACCTCGTCCGGCGGCCCAGCCTCGCCCCAGTCGAGCGCGTCCCACTCGTCCTTTTCGGCGTCGGTCAGATCGTCATAGCGGATGCCGTCGCGCGGATAGCGCAGCGGCACGTCGATCGCGCGCGGCGGCACCAGGAAGCCGTCGGTCACCCCCTGCGCCAGTTCATAGGCGTCGGTGGGCACGCCGTCCTCGAGCTCGAACAGCGCCCAGGTGTTGGTGTCGATGTCCGATTTGGGCGTCGCGGTCAGGCCGAGCAGCGGCGCGTCGAACCAGTCGAAGATCGCCTTGTACTTGCGATAGACCGATCGGTGCGCCTCATCGATGATCACCAGATCGAAATAGCCGGGGCCGAAGCGCTGGGTGCCGTCCTGCCGTCCCCGCTCGATCAGGTTCATCATCGTCGGATAGGTGGAGAGATAGACGCGCCCGTCGTTGCCCGGCGTCTGCAGCAGGTTCACCGGCGAGCAATCGGGCAGATATTTGCGGAAATTGCCCGTCGCCTGCTTCACCAGCTGCTGCCGATCGGCGAGGAACAGGATGCGCTTGGCCCAGTTGGCGCGCATCAGCACGTCGGACAGCGCGATCGCCACGCGCGTCTTGCCCGAGCCCGTGGCCATCACCAGCAGCGCCTTGCGGTGGTTCTCGCCGCCGCGCGATGCTTCCTCGAAGCGGTGGCAGACGGCGCGGATCGCCTTTTCCTGATAGGTGCGCCGCCCGGCGCCGGCGATGGCGCGCCTGGTCGGCACGTCGGCGAGCGGCAGCCGGGTCTCGCGCCGCTGGACGATCAGCTCCAGCTCTTCGCGGGTGCGGAAACCGGCGACCGGGCGCGGCGGATAGCGCAGATCGTCCCACAGCCAATGGTCATAGCCGTTGGTGTAATAGATCACCGGGCGCTGGCCGAACTGCGCCTCCAGGCAATCGGCATAGAGCTTGGCCTGTTGCTGCCCCTCCAGCGGGCTGTTGCGGGCGCGCTTGGCCTCGATCACCGCCAGCGGCCTGCCGTCCGCCCCCCACAGCACATAATCGACAAAGCCATTGCCCTTGCCGTCCGCGCTGCGGGCATTGGGCATGCCATGGACGGGGAACTCGGTGTCGCGCGCATCGGCGAGCGGCCAGCCGGCTTCGCGCAGCAGCACGTCGATCTTCAGTTCGCGAGTAGCGGCCTCGCTGTAATCATAGCCGGCATCCCGGTCCTCATTGGCGCGCCGCTGGGCAGTCACTTCGACTTGCAGCCGCGCAATCTCGGCCTTCAGCGCCTCGCGCGCCGCTGCATCAGCCATTTGCTCACGGCGCGCTTCGTCCAACGCCGCGCGTGCGCGCTCCGTTTCCTCTTCCAAGCGCCGCACCTGCTCGGGACTGGTCTGCGCACCGGGGGATTCCCGCGGCAGCAGATCGGCGGAGAAGGCAAGCGTTACCGGCGGCGGATCGTCCGAATAGCGGGAGGCGAACCAGAAGCTGATGTCGAACAGCTGGCGCACCGCGGCGGGCCCCTGGCTGGCAGCGAACTTGCCGGGATGCGCTGCGGCGTTGCCGATCCGGCGAAGGATGTCGATCTTGCTGTTCACCGTCGGCCCGACAAGCCGGAAGAAGCTCGGTTCAGCAATCAAGGCAGCGAGATGGTCGCCATAGGGGCGCTTGAGATCGGCATCATGATCGAACAGCCAGCGCACCATCGCCTCGACCGCGAGCCGGCAATGCACCGCCGCGCCGCGCGGATCGGCCAGCGCCTGCCGCTCCGCCATCGCGACATGATCGGCGAGGAAGGGGAAGGGGGCGAGGAAACCGAACTGGGTGGCCGGGGCCGGCGCGGCCGCACGGGGGCGGGCGCCGGGGGCGAGCGTGAGCGTCTTGCGGCCGCCCGGTTCGGTGGTCATGGCTTAGAGTTCCCCGCGAAAGGCGCGATGCTGGAGGGAGGCGAAGAGGGAATCTATAGCGGCCATATGGTCCTGCATAAGGCGTTGCTTTGCGCGCACTGTTCGCACTCTTCTGACATATGCGGTCTGCACTTCCAAGGGTGGCAACAGCACCTCGATTTGCTTGAGCTTGCCGACATTGATTCCTTTCATGATTGCTCCGCCGCTAATCAAATCAATCTGGTGCTCTACGTCTGCGCTCCAATGTAGCTGATCCGAAAGAAAGGCTGGGGTGCATTTACTGAGATCCAGCCTAACGCGCAGCAAATCGGAGTGCATTATTCCGGGGGGGAATCCCTCGGGGTAGACGGCGCAGTTCCCGATTGTACCTTTCCGCGTCATCACGATGTCGCCCGGATGAATGTCGTAGTTGGAGAGCATGCGAGCTTTCGTCTCCGACAAAAATTCATGTGTCGGGATGGAAAACCCGCGATTGACCTGCTTGATGCCCCATAGCGGAACCCCGGTTTCAGCGAACTCTTCCCTCAAAAGTTGAGTCCCAAACGGGCCGCATCGGATGTCATCAGCTTGTGCAACGCACCGCGTCAATGGCACCTTGGCCCAGCCGTGCGGGTTGGTGACTGGGTCGCCGAACATCTCGAAGAAGATCGCCTGCCCGAGGTCGGAGAGGCGGGAGAGGGATTGGCGGCGCAGGCGGCGCAGTTCGTCCGCCTGATCCAGGATCGCCGCAATCCGCCGCTGCTCCGGCAGGGGTGGGAGGGGGATTTCGGTTTCCGCGACAATTTGAGTGTTCAAGTTCTTAACGGTGGTCCCTGTAGCTCGCTTCGTGAACTGTGCTAAAAGCGGCGCAGAGCCGAGAATGTGATAAAGGTAGTTCGGGTCGACAGCCTCGTTAAGTGGCTTAAGTACTAGCCAGCCGTCGTGAATGCAGCCCGTCGTACCCATGATGTAGGGGCGTCCGAAGCTCATCGAGTTTGACAGTAGGAAATCCCCGGGTTCAACCCATCTACTCTTCGATAGGCCTTCCGGTTTTATTCGACGTTCTGCTTTTTTGATGATCTTGTCTGATCGGGTGGCATCGGAGATGGAAATCCAATTTAGGCCGCTCGGAGAGTCAGTCAAATACTTCTCGATCGGACGAGGGGAGCCGCCTCGAGAAATTTCAAAAATCTCTCCAAGGGCAACCATTGGCCAGCTCATGCCAGCATCCCCTCAAGCGCCGTCAACCCTTGGGCAATCTCCGTCTCCAGCGCGCGCAACTCCCGCAGAATGTCCTGCGGCGCGGCGTGCTCCACCTCGGCGTGCACCACTTCCTTGTAGCGATTGATCGACAGGTCATAGCCCGCCGCCGCAATGTCCTCGCGCGACACGCAGAAGCTCTGCGCGGTGCGCGGGTTGGCGCGTTCGCCGCCGTCGCGGTCGGCCCAGCGGGCGAGCAGATCGGGCAGGTTGTTCTTTGCCTGCTCCTCCGCGGTCAGTGCGCGGGCGGGGGCGGGGCCGAGCAGGTCCTCGGGCAGCAGCGGGTTGCGCTTGTCGTCCAGGCTCCAGCCATCGGCGGTCATGTCGTAATACCATACCCGGTCGGTGCCGCCGCGCCCGGTCTTGGTGAAGATCAGGATCGCGGTGGAGACGCCGGCATAGGGGCGGAACACGCCCGAGGGGAGCGAGATCACCGCCTCCAGCCGGTGCTGCTCCACCAGCGTCTCGCGCAGGCCCTTGTGCGCCTTGGACGATCCGAACAGCACCCCGTCCGGCACGATCACCGCGGCGCGGCCGCCGGTGGAGAGCATCCGCAGGAACAAAGCGAGGAACAGCAGCTCGGTCTTCCTGGTGTTGACCGTCTTGAGCAGGTCCTTCGACGCGGTTTCGTTGTCCAGGCTGCCGGCGAAGGGCGGGTTGGCCAGGATCATGCTGTACTGGCCGGCATCGTCGCCGCCGCCTTCGGCCAGGCTGTCGCGGTAGAGGATGCGCGGCGCCTCCACGCCGTGCAGCATCATGTTCATCGCGCCGATGCGCAGCATCGTCTCGTCGAAGTCATAGCCGGTGAAGGCGCGCGTCTCGAAATGCGCGCGCGAGGCGGCATCGTAGAACAGCCCCGGATGCTCGCGGCGGACATGCTCGGCCGCCATCATCAGGAAGCCGGCGGTGCCGCAGGCGGGGTCGCACACCGTGTCCTCCGGGCCGGGGTTCATCAGTCGCACGATCAGGTCGATGATGTGGCGCGGCGTGCGGAACTGGCCGTTCTCGCCCGCGCTGGAGATCATCGAGAGGAGGTATTCGTACACGTCGCCCTTGGTGTCGCGATCCTGCATGGGGATCGCGTCCAGGCCCTGGACCAGCTTGTCGAGCAAGGCGGGCTTGGTGAAGGCGAGGCGGGCGCCCTTCATGTGGCTGGCCATCACGCCTTCCGATCCGCCCAGCGTGCGCAGGAAGGGCATGACGTGATCGGCGACGATCTCGTACATCCGCTCCGGCGGCTGGTTCCTGAAGCGCGACCAGCGCATCAGTTCATAGGGACAGCCGCCGTCGCGGAACTGGGGGGTGTCGAGCCCGTCCTTGCCTTCCGGGAAGATGCGCCGGGCGACATAGCCCTGCTTCTTCAGTGCCTGCGCCTTGTTCTCCTCCAGCGTCTGCATCTCGTCGATGCGGCGGGCGAAGAGGAGGTAGGTGATCTGTTCGACGCCGGTAAGCGGATTGGATACGCCGCCGGACCAGAGCGCGTCGCGAAGCTTGTCGATCTGGCCGCGGATTTCGCCGGTCAGCATGGAAATGGGGTCTCCCGTGATGGGTGCCGCGCGCCGGGAGGGCGGCGGCCGGATGCTGGTGTCCCTGCTCGCGCAGGATCGGATGTGGTGCAAGGGGGTGCGTGGCGGGGTCCGGGTTCGTTCCGGCTTGCCAACAATATGTCTTGAAATGGGTAATGCCTGTGCTAGCCGAACAAGCTCAGGAAAGCATTGGCTTTCCGGTTCCCCGCACGCGCGGCGCAGGGGCCTGGGCGCTGCGCGGAGGGGAGCCGGCGCAATGCCGCGCCTGGTGCAGGAATGCAGGGGGAAATGATGGAACAAGTGGAACCGAAACCCGCGGTGCGCGGGGGCTTTGCCGCGATGCTCGATCGGATGGAGAACGTCTATCTGGCAGTGCTGCGCGCGGGCGCACTGCTGATCGCGACGCTGTTGCTGGCCTATGCCGCGTGGCTGGGCGTGAGCGGGCTCTACAAGGTCTCGCGCGACGTGAAGTCGGTCAAGGAAGCGGTTGCGAGCGTGAGCGCGGAGGATGTCGCCAGTGTCGATCTGAAGGCACAGGAGGCGAAGGCCAAGCAGGCGGCGGATCCGATGCGGCAGCAGCGCAGCTTCTACCAGGGGTTCGCCAAGCGCTATCTGGCGCTGTACCGGAGCAAGTTCGAGCCCTTCCAGCAGCCGGACGACGCGAAACTGACGGATCAGGAGTTCACGTCGTTGTTCGTGGACATGGATGGGCGGCTGACCGCCATCGAGCGTGGCGACCTGGACTTCGCGCAGGACAAGGGGGATCTGGAGGCGCTGCTCAAGGCGGTGACCGGTGCTGCCGATCTGAAGGTGACCAAGGATCGGTTGCAGGCCTATCGTCGGGCAAAGAAGGTGCAGGTCGCCCGCACCGTCACCGAGATGAAGACGGAACGCTACTGCAGCTATTACGGCTATTACATCGACAGCTGCATCAGCTGGTCGACGCGTGAGGTGCCGGTAAGCCGCACGGTCACCGAGACGCGGCTGCCGGACGGCATCGTCTATCCGGCGGACCTGTTCCGCGCCTATCATCAGAAGTTCGTCGACACGCTGATCGAGCGCCGCGAGGCCAATGCTGCGCAGGCGCAGAAGGCGCGCGTGGAGATCCAGCAGGACAATGCCAACGGTTCCGAACGTCTTTGGACGGCCATACGGATCGTGGGCGCGTTCGTCGTGCTGATGTTCCTGTTCCTGCTGATCGCACTGGAGCGCCATCAGCGCCGGATTGCCCGCGCTGATGCCGGCTCGGGCCAGGGTTAAGGGGTAGGACGTGGTCGCCGTAGGGCGACCACGTTTTCCGTCGCCCCGTATCGGGCTAGCTGCGGTCAGACCGCAGCTTGAGAAGTGGCTCCCGTTCTGGACGACGGGTATCCTGCCGCCTGTTGCGTTTGCATTGTGCGCGACGCCCCATTCAAGCCTATGAAAAGGCGAGCCGCAAGGAGCAGGAGAAGGGATGACACGCAGCATTATCTACACGGTCGATGGTGCAGGGCAGTTGACCGCTATGCGCCCTTCGGAGCCTCGCAGCGAAGACTTCATGCAACGTCTGGTCGCCACCCATCCGGAACTCATCGCGGATGGTGATGGTGCGCTGTTGCTGGTCCGGCGTGAGCAACCCATTGCTGATCGCGAGGATGGTGCTGGCCGTTGGTCGCTCGATCATCTGTTCGTCACGCGCACCGGCATTCCGGTCCTCGTCGAGCTGAAGCGGGCGGTCGACACACGTCTACGTCGCGAAGTCATCGGGCAGATGCTCGATTACGCAGCCAATGGGACGGCCTATTGGCAGGGCGGCAGGATTGCGGAGAGCTTTGCTGCAACCATGGCGGCGCAGGACAAGGACGCCGATGTGGAACTGCTCGCCTTTCTTGGTGAAGGCACTGACCCGCGGCAATTCTGGGAACAAGTGGACGCAAACTTCGCTGCGGGCCGCATCAAGATGGTCTTTGTGGCGGATACGATCCCGGCGGAACTCGCCCGGATTGTCGAGTTCCTGAACGAGCAGATGCGCGCCGATGTCCGTGCCGTCGAGCTAAGTTGGTTTGAAAGCGACGATGGTGTGACCGCGCTGACGCCACGGGTGATCGGCGAAACGCAGCGCGCGCAGACGGAGAAGGCCGCGAGATCGGCGCTTCCGCGGATCAGCCAAGACGAATGGGTTGAGACACGTCTGGCGCCGCTCGGCTCGAAGGTCGTGCAGGCTTCGCATGCCTTTCGGCAGCTTGTTGCGGAGGCTGGTGGGCATGTCGAGATCACGCGTCCGCAGGCATCGATGATCGCCGTTTTCGACGTAGCGGGGGACACGCTTTATCCGATGACGCTCGCGCCGCAGGCAGGAGGTCTTGTCTCGCTCTGCCTCGCCTATCTGCTGAGCCGCCCAGCGTTCGCGGATGAGGCGGTCCGGCAGGCACTGTACGATCAGCTTGCGAAGATTGTCGGTCCGCTGCGAACGTCGAACCTGAAAGGCTACCCCTCGTTCGAAGCAACGAGGTTGAACGACCCGCTGGTCCGTGACGGTGTTCGAGACTTCCTCATTCACCTTCAAGCAGTGGCTGGGGCATGCGTCACAGGTCTCGCCGCCGAGAGAGCCAGCCAGCCGGCGCAATAATTCCCCATCCGGCTGCTGTCGAACAGGACGCTAGAGGGGCAGATGCGATGCCGCTTTTACCTGTTGTGCAAACCTCAGGCGGCAACTTCCTGCCTCACATCCCTTCCGCGATCCGAGCCTGCAGATCAGACCCTACCCGTTTGAACCCCATTAGCCGCGCGGCCGTCCTGATCAGGTCGGTATCGCTGCCGCCTGCATTATCCTGGCGTGCGAGCTCCAGGGCCGCCTGAATCTCCAGCATGGAGATGTTCGCGCATTTGGTGGTTGCGCCCGATTCGTTGGACCTGTCGCGGACCGGCGGCGATTCGGACTGCGCCCGGGTAAACCAGAACGTCCCATCAGACAGAAGATCAGCCTGCTTTCTCTGCGCCTTGGCAAGAGCGGCCTTGGTTGCGGTGACGATGCGGGATCCCGCCTTCTCCTTGCCAAAGCACGCCGCGATCCGGCGGGCGACCTCCTCCAAGTGAATCGGACCTTCCTTCTCGACGATCCGCCACGAAAGATCCGCGAGGATGGTGACGCTGACTTCATGCGGCTCTTGGTCGCTGCGGGTCGGGAAGACTGCGCGCTCATAGGCTGGCATCTGCCGTTCCACCGCGGCGGGGATCTCGAAGACGGGTGTTTGCTCCTCTACGGCAGCAGCAGGTGCGGGGCGCGTCCGATTGGCACCGTCGATGCGGATCCCTTGTTCTGCTGCGTCCTTCGCGGCGATCAGCGCCTGACGAAGCCGCTCGATTTCCGCTGCTCGATTGTAGAACCAGTCGGTGCTCCAGATGCGATGGAAGCGCCAGCCGAGATGTTCGAGCACATCCTGGCGAAGGCGATCGCGCTCGCGGGCCCAAAGCGCGCTGTGATAGGTCGCGCCGTCGCATTCAACGGCGAGGATGTACGTGCCGGGCTTGTCCGGGTGACGCACGCCAAGATCGATGCGAAAGCCCGCCGAGCCGACTTGCGGATCGGCGATGAAACCATAGTTGCGGATGATGTCGGCGACATCCTCTTCGAAGGGGCTGTCCGCGTCGAGGCCAGTCGGCGCGTGCTCTTCCAGCTGTCCGTTTTTCGCAAACTCCAGGTAGCGCTTGAGGATCCGGGGACCTTCGCCGGCGGTCCGGCTGACGTCGATGTCGCCAGGATCGAACGACGCGCATACCTCACAACGGATGCGGGCGCGCGTGAACAGCACGTTCAGCCGCCGCTCGCCGCCTTCGCCGTTGACCGGGCCGAACGACATGCTCGTCAGCCGGCCGCCAGGCGTGGTGGGGCCATAGCCGACGCTCACCAGGATCACGTCGCGCTCATCCCCCTGCACATTCTCGATGTTTTTGACGAAGACATCTTCGGCTTGACCTTCCCGGAGGAAGGCATCGAGCTTCGCATCGCTGCGCCGGGCCAGTTCAAGCAATTCGGTGATCAGGTTGCGTTGGGCGAACGAGAAAGTGACGATCCCGAGCGACAGGGTCGGGTGCTGGCGCGCATGCTCGGCGACACGCGCGACAATGGCCTCACCTTCCTTGCGATTGTCGCGCTTGCCGCCCTTGTCATAGGCGCCGTCCACCCGCGTGAAGCACAGACCGAACGATGGGTCCTGCTGCAGCGGCGAGGGCGGCAGGATCAGCTTGTCCTCGTAGAACTCGCGATTGGAGACCTGGATCAGGGACGGGTCGCGCGAGCGGTAGTGCCATTGCAGCATCCGCGAACCAAGGCCGCGCGCCTCGCATAGCGTCAATACGCTCTCCATTTCGGCGAGCTTTGCTGCCCCGCCGAGCAGTTCCTGCTCTTCGGCATCCTCATCCTCTTCCGGATCCGCGCTGAGGCGGTCGAAGAATGACGAGGGGGGAAGCTGCTTCTGGTCGCCGACGACGACGATCTGCTGTGCGCGGGCGATTGCGCCCAGGGCGTCTTCAGGCCGGACCTGGCTCGCCTCGTCGATCACGAGCAGATCGAAGGAGAGGGTGTTCGGCGGGAGGAACTGCGCCACGGAGATCGGGCTCATGAGCAGCACCGGCTTGATCCGCTGAATGGCGGTTCCTGCGCGTTCGAAGAGCTTCCGGATCGGCAGATGGCGCTTCTTCTTGGCAAGTTCGCTTCGGATAACCCCCATTTCGCCCTGCGCGCCCTGAGGCACTTGGGCCAGATGCGCGGCGAGTATGTCGGTTACGTTATCCTTCAGTCGCTCGCGCTCCAGCTGGGCGAAGCGCGTGGCGAGGGCGTGACGCTCCTCCATCCGCAGGTCGCGTAGAATTTCGTGGCGTTCCATGGCGATCTGCCAGAGACGCTCGGCGCGGGCAAATTGCAGCTCCACAACGGCGGAAGGGCCGTCCAGGCTGCCCGCCCGCATGCGTTCCGCGAGTTCTGCGACGCCCAGCGCTTCAAGACGCCGCCGATGCCGTTCCAGCTGCGCCCAGCTCTCATAGCGATCGGTGGCGTTCGCAATCGTTGCGAAGCGGCTAGCGATCGTGTTCAGATCGGTTGTCTCGACGTCGGCTGCCCCCAGCGAGGCGATGTCCAAGTCGAGGAAAGCTGCAGCTGTGATGAGCGAGGATCGCGCCGCGTCGCCCCGATCGCGCAATGGCTTCCGCAACGCTGCCAGCGTCTCCGGTTTGCTGGCGAGTTCCAGCGCCGCCGCCGTCGCGGGGCGCAGTTCGGCCTCCGCTAGCCTGCTGCACCACGCACAGGTCGCCAGAATGCGGTGAAAGTCGGTGCGCTCGCCGCGCCACGCATCGCCCAAGGCGTTGGCGCAATAGGCTTCGTCGTCTCGCCATGAAGCCCGCTTCGACGCGAGTTCGACGAGTGCGTCGACCAAGGCGACGCGTTCGGCCGCTGCTTTCGGGATGGGACCACGGAGCAGGCCGGCGAGCTCCCGGGAAGCACGACGATAGGCGCCGCCAAGTCGGGCAAAGAAGGATCGGGTGCCGGCGACAAGCGGCGCCCGGAGGTGGGATACCGGGGTCGTGAACGCGGCATCTACAAACTGTTCGCTGAGCCGGTCCTGATCCGCACGCCATGCGGCGGCGTCGCCGAGGGCTGCCTGCAGCCTGGGCAAGTCCGACGCCGCAAGAAGGGCACGCGCGATCTCCAGCGTTCCCGCTGGCATGCCCTCGAGCCGGGTCAGCAGATCATCGAGGGGGGCTGCCGTTGCTAGTATGATCGGCTGCGAGAGGTTGAGGTGGGATATGGGTGCCGAGATCCCCGCGACCAGGGTTTCCGCCTGTGCCACTGCCTCCTTCAGCAGCACGGGCAATCGTGCGAGCTCTACGGGCTGCAGGTTGAGGTTGCGTGTTCCCTCAAACGGATGGGAAACGCCGGCGCCAGTTTCGGCGAGCAGCGCCCCGTAGCGCGTCAGGATTTCGGCGATCTCTGCCTCGACTTCTCGAGACATAGCCGCGAGTGCGTCCGCGGCCAGCGTCGGCGTCGGCACGTTCTGGCCAATAAATCGAGCCTGTCGGCTGAGAACTGTGAACGGCGTCTCCCCGGTTGAATCAATGGGGGCATGCAGCGCCGTGGCGATAGCGTTCAAGCGGTCGCGCGACTGCCGAAGCGCCGTCGGCGCGCCGGCTTCGCCGGGAGGCGTACTCGCCTGTGTAATGGTACGTCCCAGTTCCGACAGTACCGCCTTCTTGTTCGCCGTGCGCGAGTGCAGTTCCAGACAGATGTCGCGCAGGCCGACCTTCACCAGCCGATCGTGCACCACGGACAGCGCAGCCATCTTTTCCGCGACGAACAGCACCCGCTTTCCATCGCGTACAGCCGAGGCAATGATATTGGTGATGGTCTGCGACTTGCCGGTGCCCGGCGGACCCTGCACGACCAGATTGTGTCCCGAACGGACCTCCTCAATGACCTTTGCCTGCGAGGCATCGGCGTCGACGACGTGAAACAGGCGCTCGGGCGGGAGAAGATCGTCCAGACGATCCTCGCCGCTGAACATCGGTCGTTCGTTGTCGAAGCCTTCGAACAGCAACCCGCGGGTCAGCGGATGGTCTGCCAGCGCCTCGTCGGACCACGCCTGCACATCCAGGTCGCGATACATCAGCTGCTTGCTGAAACTGAAAAAGCCGAGCTGGATCCCGTCGGCGTCCACCTTCCAGCGCGCGCGGGAGGCGATCGTCTCTCCGACAGCGGCGAAATAGTTGGAAGGCCTCCAGTCCTCGTCGATGTCGATCTCCGGCAGGTCGATACCGAAGTCGTCCTTCAGCCGCTGCTGCAGCGGCAGGTTGGTCATGATGTCGTCTTCGCGGACGCGGACGTCATAGGTCGATGTGCGGGCGTTGCGCACGAGTTCGACGGGAAGCAGCACCAGCGGCGCTTCACGCGGCGCGCTGGACGACTTATCCTCGAACCAGGTGAGGAAGCCCAATGCGAGGTACAGAATGTTGACGCCGCTTTCTTCCTCGGCGGTCTGCGCCTCGCGGGCGATTTTCAGCAGCTTCTTCTGAAGCGCGTCCGGCCCAAGCCGCGTTTCGAGGAAATCGTCGGTAAAGCGACCCTCGTCGGCGTCTGTGGCGCCTGAGTCTCCGAAGTGGATGTCATCCTGGCCGGAGGCGACATCCTGCCCGATGGCCAGGAAGCGCATCGCCTTGCCCCCGGACAAGATCGCATAAACGTCATTCGACCGCTCGTTAACGACGTTCAGTACGTTGCCCCGGGTGTTGCTGCGGTTGACGTGGACGAGCCGGTTGCGCGTGCCCGTCTCGACAAGTCTCCGTCTGGTATCGTCAAAAAGCCGCATGATGGTTGCACGGCCGGACTTCTCCTCTGGCGCCCTATCCTTCACTACGCTGGCCATTCAGTCCCCAATCTGATGCACAACGGGCATCACCCCGGTTTCATTTTGCCCGCAGGGTGGCGCATTGCAACTCATTTTGAGATCGGCCTGGTTGTCTTGCCGTGGGAAGATCGAGAGGAAGACGCTTCAGTGGGCCTTGTAGTCAGCTGTTGTCGTTGATTGTCGTTGGCGACCGTCGGGCCGATAGCTTGATGTGGGACGTTCCTGCCGTTCCTTAGCTATAAGTTGAACGTCAGGTATTGCCAGGACCGGGCATTCAGCTTTGCATGTTCCCTATCGGCTAGCTCAGAGAATGCCGCGATGGTTCAAGTTGTCAGCCGTGATTTATAATCGCGGCGTTTCACGTTGCGTCGAGAGAGCCTCGTCCTCATGTGCGATGATTGCTCTGCGCGGCCTGCCCGGTTCCCAGCCTGCCACCATCACTTCGCCGTCAGGACGTTCTGCAGCCAGTCGCCGACGAGCGATACCAGGCGCGGGGAACCGGCGTTCGGCCCCAGCCTTGCCACTTCCTCCTCGCCGCCCGTCACGGCACCTTCCTGGAACCAGTGGCTGAGCCCTTCCAGCACCACCACCTGCCCCCGCGGGTTGTTCGCCAGCGCCTTGCGGGCTTCAGCCGCCTCGTCGGACGCGACGACCAGCGGATCCTTGGA
>NZ_AGFU01000028.1 GCF_000226955.1 Sphingomonas elodea ATCC 31461 | reverse complement strand
TCCCCCCGGCCATGGCCAGCCAGCGGGCGGTGGAAACGCGGGACGCGGCAAAGCAGAGGGCGTGCATCATTGGTCCTGCTCCTTGGCGGGGTTCACGAAGATATCTTCGATCGCGAGGCCGAACAGATCGGCGATCTTGAAGGCGAGCGGCAGCGACGGATCGTAGCGGCCGGTCTCGATGGCGTTGACGCTCTGGCGCGAGACCTCGAGCCGTTCGGCGAGATCCTGCTGGCTCCACGCCCGCTCGGCGCGGAGCACGCGGAGGCGGTTGTTCATGCCGCGTCTCCCGCCCGATCGCGCCAAGCCAGCACGCACTGCGCGAGGCCCCAGCTGGCACACCATAGCGGGAATGCCCAGAACACGTCGATCTGGCCGAGGACGCGATAGATCTGGAGAAAGCCGAGCACCGTCGCTGCCGCGAGCACCACCCCGATGCCGAACAGCATCGCGGTAACGAGCCGCTGGCGCAGATACTCGTCGGTCTCCTCGCGCACATACAAGCCGATCACCAGCAGCATGCCGAGGATCGGCAGCGCCGGCAGGATCGAGAGCGCGACGAGCGCCCCGCCGGCGGGATGGAACCGCGACACGGCCAGGCTCGTCCCGATTACCAGAACGACATAGCCGATCATCGTCGGCACGAAGCGCCGCATATAGCGGCGGGCAGCAGCAGTTCGCGAAACCATGTAAAGCCTCCTTGCGAATCAGACAAGCAAGCTTTACGTCAACCACGCTTTACATGTCAAGCGTGGTTGACATACCAAATTCCTCCCCGGCACGGGGAGGGGGACCATGTGCGCCAGCACATGGTGGAGGGGCCGCCGCGCGAGCGGCGGTGTGTCCAGCGCTACCGACGAGCACCGCGCCTCCGGCGCGGCCCCTCCACCACGCGGCTGCGCCGCGCGGTCCCCCTCCCCGTGCCGGGGAGGAATTTACTTGGCGAGCCGCGTCACCATTTCCTCGGCGAGCTGGCTGAGCGTATCGTCGCGGGCGCCCATCACCACGATGCGGTCGCCCGGCCGGGCCTGCGCCACGAGATGCGCCGCCGCCGCCTCGCGCCCCGGAAAGTGCAGCGCCTGCGCACCGGTCGCCGCGACATCGGTGACGATGTCCGCGCTGGTCACCTCACGGGCGACGGTGCCGCCGTGATAGACCGGGTCCGGCAGCACCAGCAGGTCCTCGGCGCCCAGCTTCGTTGCGAACATCGCGACCAGCTCGCGACGCATCACCTTGAGCGGGCCATAGCCGTGCGGCTGGAACAGCAGCAGCAACCGCCCAGGAAAGGCGTGCAGCGTATCGAGCGTCGCGGCGATCTTGTCCGGGTTGTGCCCGAAATCGTCGATCACCGACACGCCGCCGGCCGTGCCGACCAGCTCGAACCGCCGCCGCAGCCCGGTAAAGCCCTCCACGGCCGCGCACGCATCCGCCAGCGACACCCCCGCCGCCGTCGCCGCGCCGATCGCCGCCAGCGCGTTGGCGACATTGTGCCGTCCCGGCACCTGCAGCCGCACCCCGCGCGCGGTCTCACCCGTCACAAGATCAAAGCCGATCGCAAAGGCTTCCGGCGCGAGGTTCCGCGCCATCAGGTCCGCCTCGCCTTCCACCGCGAAGGTCAGCGTGCGGCCCCGATCCAGCCCCGCCGCCAGCGCCGCGCTCTCGGCATCGCCGACATTGACCACCGTCGTCGCCGCCTTGCCCGCAAAGGCGCCGAACAGCAGCCGCAATTCCTCCAGCGACTTGTGGTCGAGGCTGACATTGTTGAGCACCGCGATCCGCGGCCAGTAGTTGGCGATCGAACCGTCGCTCTCGTCCACCTCGCTGACGAACGCGTCCCCCGCCCCCACCAGCGCGCTGGCGAACGGCGCGTCGGGCCCCGCGAAATTCTTCATCACCGCGCCGTTCATCACGGTGGGGTCGCGCCCGCAGGCGTGGAGGATCCAGCCGATCATCCCCGTCACGGTCGACTTGCCGCTGGTACCCGCCACGCCGATCGGCAGCGCGGACGCATTGAACAGGCTCGCCAACAACTCCGCCCGCGACATCCGCGCGCAGCCCAGTTCGGCCGCGCGGACCATGTCCGGCACGGTGGGCTCGATCGCGGCGGAGGCGACCACCACCTGCTCGGCCGACTGCACGCCGCTGCCGTCCTGCGGGAACAGGTCCACCCCGCGCGAGCGGAGCCAGTCGAACTTGGAGGCCAGCCGCCCGCCATCCAGGCTGCGGTCCGAACCCGAGACCCGGGCGCCCCGGCCGGCGAGGATCATCGCCAGCGGCATCATCCCCGAACCGCCGATCCCTACGAAGAAGGTTGCTTTGCCATGCTGCATGGGCACGCTATCGGCGAAGCGAGGAGACCATACAAGCATATGCGGATCGGAGTCGTCGCGCCGGCGCGGCCAGTCACCCGGGAATCGTCTGCCCGCATGGCGGCGTTCATGGCGCTCACCTACCCCGAGCATGAGGTGGTGTTCCACCCGCAATGCTATCTTTCGGCGGGCCATTTCGCCGGCACCGATGCCGAGCGCGCGGCGGCGTTCCTGGAGTTCGCCAATGATCCCGCGATCGACGCGATCTGGTTCGCGCGCGGCGGCTATGGCTCGAACCGCATCCTCGACGCGGTGATGCCACACCTCGGCGAGGCGGCGCGGCGCAAGACGTACATGGGCTTCTCCGACATGGGGTTCCTGCTCGGCGCGCTCTACGCCCGCGGCATCGGCCATCCCGTCCATGCCTCGATGGCGAGCAGCATCGGCAAGAACGATGCGGGGGTCGATACCGGCTGGGCGCTGGGCTGGCTGATCGAGCGCGACCGCCGCGGGCTCGACCCCGCACTCGCCGACGGCCGCCCCGCCGCCGCCTTCAACCTCGCGATCCTCACCTCGCTGATCGGCAGCAAGTACCTGCCCGACCTCACCGACCATGTGCTGATGATCGAGGAAGTGGACGAGCCGCTGTATCGGATCGACCGGATGCTGTTCAACATGGCCCATGCCGAGCAGCTGAAGGGCATCGCCGGCATCCGCCTGGGCGCGGTGACCGCGATCGCCGAGAACGACCCGCCCTTCGGCGAGACGGTGGACGAGATGATCGTCCGCTGGTGCAAGGAGATGGGCGTCCCCTATCTCGGCCGCTGCGCGATCGGGCACATTGCGACCAACCATGTCGTGCCGTTCGGCGTCGCATGAGCCCCGATCCGCACGCCCTGCGCCAGCGCCACGGCGCGGTATCGCTGCTCGCCCACCCCTCGCCGATCGAGCGGCTGGCGCGGCTGGAGGCGGCGCTCGGCACGGGGGTGCAGATCTATGCGAAGCGCGACGATGTGGCGGGCATCGGCGGCGGCGGCAACAAGCTGCGCAAGCTCGAATTCCTGCTCGGCGACGCGATCGCGCGAGGCTGCGACACCTTCGTCACCACCGGCGGCCTGCAATCCAACCATGCCCGGCTGAGCGCGGCGGCGGCGGCGCGGATGGGGCTCGCCTGCGAGCTGGTGCTGGCCGATGTCGTGCCGCGCCACGACCCCGACTATCGCGGCAACGGCAACCTCCTGCTCGACGCGATCTTCGGCGCGACCGTGCACCGCGTGCCCGGCGACACCGACCCGCTCGCCTTCGCCCACACCCGCGCCGCGACGCTGCGGGCGGCGGGGCGCAAACCCTATGTGGTCGGTGCGGGCGGATCGTCGCCGGTCGGCGCGCTCGGCTATGTCGCCTGCGCCTGGGAAATCCTGGACCAGGAGGCGGCGCTGGGCGAGCGCTTCGCCCGCATCGTCGTGCCCAATGGCAGCGCCGGCACCCATGCCGGCCTCGCAGCCGGCATGGCGGCCGCGGGCGCGGAGGTGGCGCGCGTCCAGTCCTACGCCGTCCTCGCCGCCCCCGAGCGCGCCCATGCCGAAACGCTGGCGCTGGCCGAGGCGACGCTCGCCGCCAACGCCCTGCCGGGTAGCGTGTCGGCGGCGGAGGTGGTGATCGACGGCAGCCAGCGTGGGCCCGGCTATGGCATCCCCACGGAGGCGATGCGCGAAGCGGTGGAACTGCTCGCCCGCACCGAGGGCCTGCTGCTCGACCCCGTCTACAGCGGCAAGGCGTTCGCCGGGCTGCTGGCGGCGATCCGGGGCGGCGCGTTCCAGCCGGGCGAGGCGGTGCTGTACGTCATGACCGGCGGCGTTCCGGGGCTGTTTGCGTATCGGGAGGTGTTTGGCGGATAGCTTCGCGCCGCCTCAGCGCCCGGGTGTCGAGGACTGGTGCTCAGCGAACACTTCGACAGCGGCCAATTCTGTGCCCTCGTTCCAGATTGATACCCAGTTTTCAGGATGAATGTCGATCGAGTGCGAATGCCCGTCTTCGAGAAAAACCCATACTTCGCCACGAGGCGGCACGTCAAACTGGTGGCAGGTCGGTTCTATAAAGATTGTTAGCGGCGCATCTAAGTAGTTTCGAATAGGTAATCGCACGACTTTTAACTCCGGCTAAATTTGCGTAAACACGGCAGAGAAATAACCGCTTCGCGGGGTGAATTGCGTTCAACTGGCGTTCCGCGGAACGCTCCAATCTATATTTACTCCGCCAACACCCGCCCAACCCGCACCAGCGCGCCATCGGGATCGGACACCGCGAACTCGTACGTCCCCCACGGCATCGCATGCGGCGTGCCCGGCTGGATGATCGCCGCGCGCACCCGATCCGCCACCGCGTCGACATCCTGGACATAAAGGTACAGCCCGAAGGGATTGTCCGGCGCCTGGGGCGTGTTCGCCTCGTGCCGCAGGTGCAGGTGCCAGCCGCGGCCGTCTTCCAGGATGCGGTAGTGGCCGTAATCGCTGGCCACCTCCAGCCCCAGCCGGCGGTAGAACTCGGTGCTCGCGTCGAGGTCGCGGCAGGGCAGGATGGCGACGATGTGGTGGCTGGCGTCCATGCCCGCAGGCTATGCTGGCCGGGCAGGGTGCGCCACCCCAAAGCGTTCGCTACCAACCCCTCCCCCCTGGCGGGGGAGGGAGGGGCCCGCTGCCGCAGGCAGTGGGAGGGAGAGGGGGCGATTTGCGGGACGCAAATCGCGCGGCGCTGCGCGCCGCTCACCCTCTCCAAGCTTCGCTAGCCGCTGAAGCGGCAAGCTGCGCTATCCTCCCCCGTCAAGGGGGAGGAGAAGAAGGGCGGCACCACCCCGAAATCCCCCGCCCCATCCCCTTTTCGCGAGCGCTTGCCTATATCGCCCCCGCGCGGGCATAAGCCGCGCTCCGTTCCACACCCATGAAAGGGGTTCCTCCCGTGTCCGAGATGTTCCGCATTACGCTGCCCGACGGTTCCGTCCGCGAGGTAGCCCCGGGGACTACCCCGGCGGACATCGCCGCGGCGATCGGTCCGGGTCTGGCCAAGGCGGCGCTCGCCGCGCGCGTCGATGGCGAGCTGCGCGACATCGGCCGCCCGTTCGAGGGCGATGCCCAACTCGCGCTCGTCACCGCCAGGGACGAGGCCGACGCGCTCGACCTGGTGCGCCACGATTATGCGCATATCCTGGCCGAAGCGGTGCAGAACCTGTTCCCCGGCACGCAGATCACCTTCGGCCCGTCGACCGACGACGGCTTCTATTACGACTTCGCCCCCAAGGACCGCCCCTTCACCGAGGAGGACCTGCCGGCGATCGAGGAGGAGATGCGCCGCATCATCGCGCGCGACGAGCCGCTGATCCGCGAAGTCTGGTCGCGCGCCGACCTGATCGCGCGCTGGACCGCGCAGGGCGAGACTTTCAAAGCCGAATGGGCAAAGGAACTGCCCGAGGGCGAGGAACTCACGGTGTATCGCGCCGGCAAGGGCGAGGACGCCTGGCTCGACATGTGCCGCGGGCCCCATCTCGCTTCGACCGGCAAGGTCGCGGCGGATGCGTTCAAGCTCACCCGCGTGTCGGGCGCCTATTGGCGCGGCGACCAGAAGAACGCGATGCTCAGCCGCATCTACGGCACCGGCTGGCTGAACAAGAAGCAGCTTCAGGAGCATCTGACGCGCCTGGAAGAAGCCGCCAAGCGCGACCATCGCAAGCTCGGCGCGGAGATGGACCTGTTCCACCTCCAGCAGGAGGCGCATGGCTCGGTATTCTGGCACCCCAACGGCTATGTCATCTACCGCGTGCTCGAGGATTATATGCGCCGCGCGGTCAACGCCGCGGGCAGCAAGGAAGTGAAGACCCCGCAGGTGATGGATGCGCGCCAGTGGGAGCAGTCCGGCCACTGGGGCAAGTATCGCCAGAACATGTTCGTCATCCCCGACGAGACGCCGAACATCGAGGACAAGGGCCCCATGGTGTCGAACGACGCCCAGTGGATGGCGCTCAAGCCAATGAACTGCCCGGCGCACGTGCTGATCTTCAAGCAGGGCATCAAGTCCTATCGCGACCTGCCGATGCGCCTCGTCGAGAATGGCTGCTGCCACCGCAACGAGCCGCACGGCGCGCTGCACGGGCTGATGCGCGTCCGCCAGTTCACCCAGGACGACGGCCACATCTTCTGCCGCGAGGACCAGATCGTCGACGAGGTGAAGGCGTTCTGCGCGCTCGCCGACCGGGTCTACAAGCATTTCGGCTTCACCTATGCGATCAAGCTGGCGCTGCGCCCGGAGAAGCGCTTCGGCACCGAGGAGATGTGGGACCAGGCCGAGAACGAGTTGCGCGACGCGGTGGTCGCCGCCGGCCTCGCCACGCCCGAATATGGCTGGGAGGAACTGCCCGGCGAAGGCGCCTTCTACGCGCCCAAGCTCGAATGGCACCTCACCGATGCGATCGGCCGCACCTGGCAGGTCGGCACCATCCAGTCGGACCGGGTGCTGCCCGAGCGGCTCGATGCGAGCTATGTCGGTGAAGATGGCGAGCGCCACCGGCCGGTGATGCTCCACCGCGCGATCTTCGGCTCGTACGAGCGGTTCATCGGCATCCTGATCGAGCATTTCGCCGGCAAGCTGCCGACCTGGCTCGCGCCCGTGCAGGCGGTGGTCGCGACGATCGTCTCGGATGCGGACGACTATGCCCGCGAGGTGGTGGCGAAGCTCCAGGCCGCGGGCATCCGCGTCGAGAGCGACCTGCGCAACGAGAAGATCAACTACAAGGTGCGCGAGCACTCGCTCGCCAAGGTGCCCAACCTGCTGGTGGTCGGCAAGCGCGAGGCCGAGGAGAGCACCGTGGCACTCCGCGTGCTCGGCAGCCAGGGCCAGACCATGCTGACGCTGGACGAGGCGATCGAGCGGCTCAAGGCCGAGGCGCTGGCACCGGACCTGCGCTAAGGTCCAGTATCAAGGGGCGGGCGGCACCTCCAGGCGCCGCCCGCACTTTTCAGAAGCGATAGTTCAGCCCGAGCTGCAGGATCGGGTAGACCTGATAGTCATTCGCAGTGTCCTGCAGCTTCTGGCGCTGCTTGGCGAGTTCGTTCCGATAGGTGGTGCCCGCCAGCGTCTGGTCGGTCGAAAGCGTGCCGTTCGAGGTGAAGTCGCGGATGCGCACCGCGCCCTGGAACAGCGCGCCGGCCTCGATGGTGAAGCCGAGTCCCTTGCGCAGCTTGCCGCCATAGCCGAGCGTCAGCTGCGGTGCGAATTCGCGCACATCAGCGCGGCCGGTGATGGTGCCGATCTGCTGGGCCGTGAACACTAGGCTGCCGATCTGGGTCGGGCCGGTCGGCGTCGCCCGCACGCGCCCGTCGGTGCCGTTGTAGCGCGCACCGGCCGAGAGCCGGAAGCCGCCGCCGAACGGATAGAGGTCGACAATCACCCCGCCCGAGGCGAGCTTGGCATGGCCGGCATAGTCGATGCCGCCCGAGGTGAAGTCATGGTCGAGCCCCAGGAAGCCGCCATTGGCGCGCACCCCGATCGTCTGGTTGGCGCGGTAGCCGATCTCCGGCCCGATGCCGAGCGTGCCGGCCGTCACGCCGAGGCTCAGCTTGCCCTGCCCGTCGCCCGCGCGCTCCTGCGCCAGCGCAGGCGTGGTGGTGCCTGCCGCGACGCAAAGCGCCGCCATCCAAATCCGCGTCATTACAAAGTCCCCAAGTTGCCGGCATCGTCGGCGCCAGCGCGGCGCCCCAAGCCATTATATGCGCTTTCCGACTGAGATGCCGGAAATGCCTGCCATTTTTCTCCGCGACCGCACCGAGAACGGGGCAAGCGCACCCAAGAAAACAATGCGAGATTCGCAGCGAAATGAACTGCGTGGGACCTTCTCTCGGGCCGAGGAAAGGTCTATATAGGGCCCTGATCAACTACAGGAGCTAGTCTTATACGTTCTCCCATGCCCCGGCGCCCGATGGCGCCCGCGATGCCGCTGAACGGGCCGCGGTTTAACGAATTCATCCAGTCGCCCAAGGTTCGTGTGATCGACCAGGACGGCGAAAATCTTGGCGTGATGTACACGCGTGAGGCAATGGCGCAGGCTGCCGAGGTCGGGCTCGACCTCGTCGAAGTGTCGCCCAATGCCGATCCGCCCGTCGCCAAGTTCCTCGATGTGGGCAAGTTCAAGTACGAGGCGCAGAAGAAGGCAAACCTCGCACGCAAGACCCAGAAGACGCAGGAGATCAAAGAGATCAAGATGCGTCCCAACATCGACGATCACGATTACGACGTGAAGATGCGTAACGTGCTGAAGTTTATCGGCGAAGGCGACAAGGTGAAGATCACCCTGCGCTTCCGTGGTCGTGAGCTTTCGCATGGCCAGCTCGGCATGCAACTGCTCCAGCGCGTCCAGCAGGACGCCGCGGAAGTGGCCAAGGTCGAGAGCTATCCGCGCATGGAAGGCCGTCAGATGCTGATGGTGCTCTCGCCCAAGTGATGCGTGCGCGGCGGCTTGCGTTCGCGGCCGCCGCCGCATTCCTGCCGGCCGCAGCGGGGGCGCAGACCGCGGCCCTGCCGCCGGTTCCTGCCGCCGCGAACGAGCCGATCGCCATGCCCAGGGCGGCGCGACTCGCCTGGGCCGACGAGTTCGACTCCGGCCGCCTGCCCGACCCCAAACGCTGGTCCTACGACACCGCCCGCAACAAGCAGGGCTGGTACAATGACGAGCGGCAATATTACGCTGCCAACCGCGCCGAGAATGCGCGGATCGAACAGGGCCGCCTGATCCTCGAGGCCCGCCGCGAGCGCCTGTCGAGCGAACCCGATTATGGCGGCCAGGACTATAGCTCCGTGCGCCTGTTCACCCGCGGCCTCGCCAGCTGGACCTATGGCTTCGTCGAGGTCCGCGCCAAGCTTCCCTGCGGCAAGGGCCTCTGGCCGGCCATCTGGCTGCTCGGGGCCGACGGCAAGACCGGCTGGCCGCACCAGGGCGAGATCGACGTGATGGAGCAGGTCGGCTGGGATCCGCAGACGATCCACGGCACCATCCATACCGGCGCCTACAACCACGCCCGGCACACCCAGAAGGGTGCCACCGCCCGCGTGGCGGATGCCTGCACCGCCTTCCACCGCTATCAGCTCGACTGGAACCGCGACCGCATTCTGATCGGCGTCGATGGCCACGCCTATATGCGCTTCGACAACGACCATAAGGGGGATCCCGCCACCTGGCCGTTCGACAAGCCGCAATATCTGCTGCTCAACCTCGCCGTGGGCGGCTGGGGCGGCATGCAAGGCATCGATCGCGCCGCCTTCCCGTCGCGGATGGAGGTCGACTATGTTCGAGTCTGGCAGGTGCCGGAGCAGAAAAAGGGGCGGTGACCTGCCCGCCCCTTCCCGATCTCAGTCCTCGGCGGCGATCCGCACGCGCAGGCCGTCCAGCGCATCCGTGAACGGAATCTGGCAGGAAAGCCGCGAGGTCGCATCGCGATCGCCGGCGCTGTCCAGCAGGTCGTCCTCGTCCATGCTCATCTTCGGCAGTTTGTCCGCAAATTCCGGGTCGACATGCACATGGCAGGTGGCGCAGCTGCAGCAGCCGCCGCACAGCGCCAGCAGTTCATCGAAACCGTTGTCGCGAATGACTTCCATCACGCTGAGACCGGCCTCGCCGGTTACCGTCCGTTCGGTTCCGTCACGCGTCACGACCGTAAGCTGGGGCATCTGCTTCTCCTTGGTTTCCGGCGTCCATGCCGGTGAACCGAGCCCGTTTCAAGGAGCCAATCCATGGGCCTGACCGCCGACCAGCTAAAGGGGTCGATCGACGCATTGGCGGCGCTCGAACCCGCCTTCGCCGCCGCACTCGAACGGGCCGGCTATCCCGAGCCGCGCATCCGCGCGCCCGGCTATGCCACGCTGCTGCGCACGATCGTGGGCCAGCAAGTGAGTGTCGCCGCCGCCACCGCCGTGTGGAACAGGCTGGATGCGGTGCTGGGCGATGCCGAAGACCCCGCATTGCTCGCGGCCGCCAGCGACGAGCTGCTGCGCAGCGCCGGCCTGTCGCGCCAGAAGATGGGCTATGCCCGCAGCCTGTCCGAACAGGTGACCAGCGGCGCGCTCGACCTGACCGCGCTGCCCGTGGACGACGAGGAAGCGATCGCCGCGCTCACCCGCATCAAGGGCATCGGCCGCTGGTCGGCGGAGATCTATCTGCTGTTCGCCGAGGGCCGCCCGGATATCTGGCCGGCGGGCGACCTGGCGGTGCAGATCGAGATCGGCCGCATCCTCGGTCATCCGGAGCGCCCCAGCGAGAAGCTGACGCGGGAATGGTCCGAGACATGGCGCCCGCACCGCGGCGCGGCGGCGATCTTCGCATGGCACCATTACGGCATGGTGAAGAGCGCCATCTGAACGCCCCCGTGGCCGATCTCAAAGATCACGGATGAACGATTGCAAAACAATATAATTCTCTTGGCAGCCTTTGCAAGGCATGCGATCAATGCGGCACAATAGAACAAGTCACGGAGGGGATCATGCAGGCACGAACAGCACTGCCGTATCTCGCGCTGATCTTTGCACTGTCGCCCGTCACGGCGGCCATGGCGCGGCCCGCAAGCGACGAACCGAGCACCGCGGAGAAGCTGCGCCTGGTGGCGGAGTTCACCGATTGCGTGACGGCACAGAAATCCCGCCAGCCGGCGATCCAGGCCTTTCTCCGCACGATCCCCGATCGGCCGGGCTTCGGCGAGGCAGGACTGAAGGCGGCGGACCTTAGCTGCCTCAACCGGGCCGCGGTGCGGATGCACAGCAAGATCGAGATGCGGTTGCAGCCGGAGAGCTTCCGCAACGCGCTGTTCCCCTCGCTCTATCGTCGCGAGTTCGGCAAGGCGGGGCCGGTCGCCGATTTCAAGACGGTGCCGCCGCTTCGCCTTTCCGAGGAGTTCGACGGTGACACCGCCGAGTTGCCCGGCGATTTCATCGCCGGTCGCCTGTTCGGTGACTGCGTCGCGCGCGAGGATGCCGCCGACGCCCACGCGATGCTGCTCGCCCAGCCGACCAGCCCGGAGGAAAGCGCCGCGATCGATCGGCTGAAGCCCGCCTTCACCGCCTGTATCAAGCAGGACCAGACGGTCAGCATTACGCGGGCAGCGGTGCGCGCGACCGTGGGCGAGGCGATGCTCAAGCTGTCGCGGGCGGCAAGGGCCGGATAAGGGTTCCGATCCAGAGGACAGGCCGTCCCGGCCCTAAACGATGATCGACCGGCGATCGTCGTCCTCCACGGTCGCTACCGATGAAGACGGGCGGGGCCGACATCCGGCGGCCACCGCCCTTCGGCTTCAGCCTTCGGCGCTGTCCGCTTCCGGCGCAGGGTCCGCAGTCGCCTCGCCACCGCTCTGGAACCAGGCCTCGACCGGGCCGACCAGCTTGATCGTCAGCGGGTTGCCCTTGCGATCGGTCTTCTTGCCCAGCGCCACGCGCACCCAGCCTTCGGAAATGCAATATTCCTCGACGTCGCGGCGCTCGACGCCCTTGAACTTGATGCCGACGCCGCGCTCCAGCAGTTCGCGGGCGAAATAGGGGCTGCTCGGGTTGACCGACAGACGATCGGGAGGAGTATCGCTCATGGCCGGGCTCATGCCGTCATTCGGGCGCCGGTTCAAGATAGCGATGGATGGCGGATACCACGATGGAGCCCTCGCCCACGCCCGAGGCGACCCGCTTCACCGACCCCGCCCGCACGTCGCCCACCGCGAACACGCCGGGTGCCGACGAGCAGAAGAACGTCTCGCCGCTGCCCGTCCGCACGAATCCTCCCTCGTCCAGATCGACACAGCCTTCCAAGAAGCCGGTATTGGGCGCCGCGCCGATCATCACGAACAGTGCCCCTACCTCCCGGCGCTCCACCGTGCCGCTGCGCCGGTCGGTCCAGCACAGGCCGCGCAGCGCCCGCTCGCCTTCCAGCGCGCTCACTTCGGTGAAGGGGTGGAGGGTGATGCGGTCCGATGCTTCGATCCGGTCGATCAGGTAGCGCGACATGGTGGCGGCAAGGCCGGGCCCGCGCACCAGGATATGGACGTGCGCGGCATGGCGGGCGAGGAAGACCGCCGCCTGCCCGGCCGAATTGCCGCCGCCGACCACCACCACCTCGGATCCGGCGCACAGGCCCGCCTCCATGGCGGTCGCCGCATAATAGATTCCGTTGCCTTCAAGCTCGGCATAGCGCGGCAGGTCGAGCTTGCGGTAGCGCGCGCCGGTCGCGACCACCACCGCCCGAGCCTGGACCGTCGTACCGTCATCGAGGTGGAGGCGGAAGGGCCGCTCCTCGCATTCGATCCGCACCACCGAGCGCGAAACCAGCAGCCGCGCACCGAATTTCTGCGCCTGCACCTGCGCACGACCCGCCAGCGCCTGCCCCGAGATACCGGTGGGGAAGCCGAGATAATTCTCGATCTTGGAACTGGTCCCTGCCTGGCCGCCGGGCGCCACCGCCTCGATCACGATCGTGTCGAGCCCTTCGGAAGCAGCATAGACCGCCGCCGCAAGGCCGGCAGGCCCGGCGCCGACGACGACGAGGTCGTGCACGTGCGCCGGATCCAGCGCCGTCGCCAGGCCCAGCGCGTCGGCGAGTGCGGCGTTGCTGGGATTGCGCAGCACCCGGCCTTCCAGCACCACCACCGGCAGGTCCTCTTCGGTGAGCGCGAGCCATTCGAGGAACCCCGCCGCATCGGGATCGGTGTCGGTATCGATGCGCCGATGCGGGAAGGCGTTGCGCGTTAGGAAGGTCTCGATTCGGCCCATGTCGGCGCCGTGCCCCGGGCCGGCCAGCGCCACCCCGGCATCGCTGTGGCGGAGCAGACCCACCCTGCGCAGGATGAAGGCGCGCATGACGATCTCGCCCACGTCCGGCTCGGCCGCCATCATCCGGCGGAACGCGGTGCGCTCGATCCGCACCACCCGCGTGCCCGCCGTGGCGCGACCGCTCACCAGCACCTTGCGATCGTTGAACAGGTCGAGCTCACCGGTGAACTGGCCCGGGCCATGCGCATGCACGAGATGCGGCCGGCCTTCCGAATCGGTGTCGAGGATCTCGATGCCGCCCGCCAGACACAGGAAGAAGTCGACGCTGCGGTCGCCGCGGCGGAACAGCATCGCACCTTCCTCCGGCGCCTCCTCCGTCCCGAAGGCAGCGACCCGGGCCACCATTTCGGCGGTCAGGACCGGGAAGGTCTGGGCGGATCGCGCATAGGGATCGGCCGGGTCGAGCGGTTCGGGATCTGCCATGGCGCCACTCTATCGCGCGCGCGGGCGCGCACGAACCATCCGTTGAGATGATCGTGCGCGCCGGACGTTCAGTCGCAGTAGCGGATCAGCACCGGACGGCCGATATAGGGGTCCCAGACCCGGCGAACGCTGCAATATTCATAGTAGCGGTAGCGCGGATAATTGTCGCGGTACCAATAGCCGTCGACCGGGTAATAGCCCCGCTCGCGATAGAAGCGCCGATCATAGTCGTACCGGCGATCGTTGGAGATCGCCGCGCCGATCGCGAGTCCCGCAATCCCCGCTACCAGCGCCACGCCGGCAGCGTCGTCGCGGTCGCGGTAATGCCGGCGCCAGCGCCAGTCCTGCGCCTGGGCGGGCACAGCCGCGGCCAGCAGGCTCGCACCGGTGGCGACGCCCAGCACCAGCTTCTTGGCCAGATGGTTCATCCTTATCTCCTCACCTCGGGGCGCCGGCGAGTCGGGCGGCGCCGATGCCCCGCTATAGGCAAGGACGGCTTAATCGGTGCGGAACCGGCTGTTCAGCCGCGGTTTAGCTGGCTAACGGGCGCCATGGCCTACTGGATCCTTCGCTCCGAACCCGATGTCTATGGCTGGGACGACCTGGTGCGCGACGGCACCACCGAATGGAACGGCGTGCGCAACTACACCGCGCGCAACTTCCTGAAGGCGATGGTCCCCGGCGACCAGGCGATCTTCTACCATTCGAACATCCAGAAGGCCGCGGTGGGCATCATGGAGATCACCCGCGCCTGGCAGCCCGACGGCGACGACGGCAAGTGGGCGAGCGTCGAAGTGAAGGCGCTCCGCCCGCTGGCCAGACCCGTGCCGCTGCCGGACATCAAGGCCGAGCCGCGGCTTACGGCCCTCGAGATGGTGCGCCAGTCGCGTCTGTCGGTGACGCCGGTGCGGCCGGAGGAGTGGGCGGTGCTGCTGGAGATGAGCGGAACGGCACCGGATCGCTGAGGTCGATCGGCACGCGGTTGGACTTGTCGGGCTTCTTCTTGAATGCCCGGCCCACGCCCTTGCCGGCATCGCCGACCAGCTTGAAGAAGTTGCGCGATTCTCCCGGTTCCTCGCAGCAGCTGTTCGGGTCGATCAGCTTGCCGACGCCGCGCACCAGCGCGGTCGCCCCGCCGAAGATGTCGACGCCTGTCTGACATCCGCCGACCAATGCGGCGCACGGCGTCGACACCGCGTTGAGCGCGCCGATGCCGGTCCGCTCCGGATTGCTCGGCATCGGACGATCCGGCGGGCCGCGTTCCCCGGGGAGCGGCAGGCGGGGTGCCTGCGGGCCCGTGCCGCACACCACGATCTGGTCGCCGCCCGTCTGGGCCGAAGCGCAGGGATCGGCAAGGATCGACCATCGCTGGCCGCCATCCGCCGCCTGCTCGGGGGCGTTCACGGTGGCGGCGCTCGCGGGAGCGGCGGCCCGATCCTGCAACGGCACTCCCAACAGCAACACGGCCAGCAACATCACGCACTCTCCCGCAGACCGCGCTCCTTAGACCATGGCTGTGATCGCGGCGAAAGCCCCGACACGCGCATGCCGGCGCACGATTGCATGTCGAGCGCTTTCGCAATCGGCCGCGGCGGCTGGAGCGTTTTCACCGTGGGGGAAGACGCTCCAGGTCTTTGGTTGCCGCATTTCCCGAGCCGTTGCCCGTGCACGGTCAACTCGAAAATGCTCTAGACCAGCGTCGCCTTGCTGCAGCCGGGCAGGTGCTGCTGCACCGGCGATACCAGTTCGCCGATGCCCGCCGGCGGGCGCCGGAAATGCTGCGCCACACGCTTCTCGTCCTCGGCCGACAGGAAGTACGGATAGAGCGAATGCTTGCCGCTCGGCTCGCCGCGCTGGCACCGCTCGATATTCTGGCGGATCGCGTCGACGCTGAGCCACAGCAGATAGGACGGCGCCATCACGCTCTGGTTGATCCGCGGCTCGGTGAGCGCGCGGAAGCCGAGCGAAGCCTCGTAAAAGGCCTTGTGCCGCGGGTTCACCTCGATGAACAGGTCCGAGCAGCCATATTCGGCGGATCCGAAGATCAGCACGCTGTGGAACAGGGCGGCGAGCCGCGACTTGGCCGGCGTCGCCGTGTCGAAGGCGAACTTGGCGAGTTCGCAAAGGCTTGCCCCCGGCGTCTGGCGGATCGCGTCGAGGATGTCCCCGAAGGTGCGATCCGCCGCCAGCCCGGCGGGACCATCCACGGTCAGCGACAGGGTGCCCACCACCTCGGTGCCGCTTTCGGCGACAAAGGTGGTGCACTGCGTGCCGCTCGGCAGGACATGCTCGGAGCCATAGCCCCGCCACCCGTACATCCGGTTGATCAGACCCGATGCCCGCGCCCGATCGCTGCCGCTATCGGCCACGCCGATGCTCAGCCCATCATGATCGAACCGTTCCTTCAGCCCCCTGGAACCACACCCGAACGGATGCGTTTTATGGCACGCACAAGGCTGTGCTGCCTGAATCGGCGCAATGTACCCCACCCGCAATCCTCCTCACCGCCCTCGCCCCGATTAGAGGAGCGATGAGTGAAGATTTCCTGAGTCATATAAATGGCTTAGCGGCGATCTGATGCAAAATTAGGCCAAGATGTGTGCCAAAGTGGAACTCCCCCTCCGTAAACCTACGAAACCTTCACTAAACTGCGGAAATAACTGCGGAACTTATGGATCCACAATGGGTTTGCCCACCGCGACGTGATGAACGCCGCGTTAACACACGGAAGGTCAGCAGTATGAAGCGTTCCCTCGCCGCGATCGCGGCAATTCCCGCATTGTTCCTCTCGGCCACCGCGGCCGAAGCCGCCACCACGATCATCACGCCCGGCTCGCAGCCCGCTGGCACATCGTTCGTGGTCGCAGGCAACATCTTCTCGGGTCCGATCGCCGCGACCTTCGGTCACACCGGTATTGCCGCCGGCGCGTTCACCGACCTGTACCAGTTCACCATCCCGCAGAACGGCACCGGCAGCGGCTCGGTGACCACCGGCGTGACCGGCCCGGGCTTCCTCGGCGTGACCGATCTCGACATCACCTCGGTGATGGTCAACGGCATCGCCGCCACCAGCACGCTGTTCGACATCAATGGCGCGACCTGCACGATGCGCGGCGTCGGCACCTGCGGCGCGAGCGAGAAGTTCTCGGTCAGCAATGCGATGGTCATGCTCGGCCAGCTGAACACCGTCGAAGTGACGGGCGTGTCGCGCGGTCTGGGTTCCTATGGCGGCAACGCGACCTTCATCCCGTCGGGCGTGCCGGAGCCGGCTTCGTGGGGCATGATGATCGTCGGCATGGGCGGCATCGGCTTCGCGATGCGTCGTCGTCGCGCGACCAGCACGCGCGTGTCCTACGCCGCCTGAGCGATAGACTACCGTTGACCTTCGAGCCGCCGATCCCGGATCGGCGGCTCGTCCTTTTGGGCCGCGCCCTCATTCGGCGAACTGGTCGTAGGCGCGCAGCGCGTCGGCGGCGTACATCGGCGCCGGGCCCCCGCCCATATACACGCACATCCCCTATGCCGCCTCGATGCCGCTCGGGGCACTGCCGGCGCTGCTCGCCGATGCCACCCTGCCCGACGACCGCGTTCTGATCTTCCAGTGCCAGAAGGGCGCGCGGCTGGTGCGGACTGGGGCTGCTGCTCCAGCGCCTGCCGTGGAACCCCGTGGCGGCCTGAAAAGCCTCCTCCGAAGCCGGGATCCATTGGATCTCCGTTCCGGCGCGATCCCGGGCGTCCTGGCAATCGAATCCCGGCTTTCGCGGAGATGACGGATCCGAGGGCGCCAAACGAACTAGACGAAAAAGGCCCCCGCCGTCGTCGGCAGGGGCCCTTTCTTCACCGTAGCAGCGTCACTTATGCGGCCGACTTCGCCCGGCTCTGGCGCTTGCGCTCGTTCGGGTCGAGGAAGCGCTTGCGCAGGCGGATGTTCTTCGGGGTCACTTCCACCATCTCGTCATCGTCGATGTACGCGATGGCCTGTT
This sequence comes from Sphingomonas elodea ATCC 31461, assembly GCF_000226955.1. GTDB lineage: Bacteria > Pseudomonadota > Alphaproteobacteria > Sphingomonadales > Sphingomonadaceae > Sphingomonas > Sphingomonas elodea. Next base: position 9,368 of record NZ_AGFU01000028.1, on the reverse strand, counting down.
CCAGCGTCATCTTCTTCGGCGGGGTCAGGCGGATCGCATCGTCCTTGCCGCCGCTCGCGCGGAAGTTGGTCAGCTGCTTCGCCTTCATCGGGTTGACCTCGAGGTCTTCCGTCTTGGCGTTCTCGCCGATGATCATGCCCTCGTACAGGGCTTCGCCGTGACCGACGAACAGAATGCCGCGCTCTTCGAGCGGACCCAGCGCATAGCCCTGGGCTTCGCCGGCGCCGTTGGAGATCAGCACGCCGTTCTTGCGGCCTTCGATCTTGCCCTTGTACGGCCCGTACTTCTCGAACAGGCGGTTCATGATGCCGGTACCGCGGGTGTCCGACAGGAACTCGCCGTGATAGCCGATCAGGCCGCGCGACGGTGCCGAGAAGGTAATGCGGGTCTTGCCGCCACCGCTCGGACGCATGTCGGTCATCTCGGCCTTGCGCTGGTTCATCTTGTCGACGACCGTGCCCGAGAATTCCTCGTCCACGTCGATCACGACGGTCTCGTACGGCTCCTCGCGGCCGTTCTCGCCGTCGCGGAACAGCACGCGCGGACGGCTGATGCCGAGCTCGAAGCCCTCGCGGCGCATCGTCTCGATCAGCACGCCGAGCTGGAGCTCGCCGCGGCCGGCGACTTCGAAGCTGTCCTTCTCGTCGCTCTCGGTGATCTTGATCGCGACGTTCGATTCCGCCTCGCGGAACAGGCGGTCGCGGATCATGCGGCTGGTCACCTTGCTGCCCTCGCGGCCCGCCATCGGCGAGTCGTTGACGGCGAAGCGCATCGACAGCGTCGGCGGATCGATCGGCTGCGCCTGCAGCGGCACGCTGACCGAGGTGTCGGCGATGGTGTTCGACACGGTGGCGACGGCGAGGCCGGCAAGGCTGATGATGTCGCCTGCGCGTGCTTCTTCCACCGGCACACGGTCGAGGCCGCGGAACGACATGATCTTCGAGGCGCGACCGGTCTCGATCACATTGCCCTCGGCGTCGAGCGCGTGGATCGGCTGGTTCATGCGCACCGTGCCGCTCTCGACACGGCCGGTGAGGATACGGCCAAGGAAGTTGTCGCGGTCGAGCAGCGTCACCAGGAACTTGAACTCGGCATCCGGGTCCACCTGGGGCGGCGGCACGTGATCGACGATCTTCTGGAACAGCGGGGTCAGCGTGCCCTCGCGCGCTTCGGGATCGTCCGAGGCATAGCCGTTGCGGCCCGAGGCGTAGAGCACCGGGAAGTCGAGCTGCTCGTCGGTCGCTTCCAGCGTCACGAACAGGTCGAACACTTCGTCGAGCACTTCCTGCACGCGCGAATCGGCACGGTCGATCTTGTTGACGACCACGATCGGACGCAGGCCCAGCTTCAGCGCCTTGCCGGTGACGAACTTGGTCTGCGGCATCGCGCCTTCGGACGAGTCGACCAGCAGGATCACGCCGTCGACCATGCTCAGGATGCGCTCCACCTCGCCGCCGAAGTCGGCGTGGCCGGGCGTGTCGACGATGTTGATGCGGATGCTGTTCGCTTCGGTGCCGTCGGGCGACCAGTCGACCGAGGTCGGCTTGGCGAGAATCGTGATCCCGCGCTCCTTTTCGAGGTCGTTCGAGTCCATCGCACGCTCTTCGACGCGCTGGTTGTCACGGAAGGTGCCGGACTGGCGGAAAAGCTGGTCGACGAGGGTGGTCTTGCCATGGTCGACGTGTGCGATAATCGCCACGTTGCGGAGGTTCATGCGATTTCCTGATTGGCGCGGAAGCGCGCGTACGGGCGGCCCCATAGCCGAATTTGTGCGTCGCGGGAAGGCCCCCATGCCAGACGCGCATTCCCGTTGAAACACATAGTGTCATATCTACATGACACACTTGCGGGATACGTGCTTCGCCTGCATGGTTGTCCCCACGGAGTAGGGAAGAGAGAGCGACGATGGCGACTGTGACGGATACCGCAGAACAGGGTCTGGTGCTCACGCCCCCGGATCCCGTGCCCGCCGTGGCACCGGAAAAGGCGGCCGGCTTGGTGCCGGTGGAGGACACCAAGAAGACCGAGCTCGACAAGCGGGTCGACGGCTTCATCGACGATCTGATCGCGCAGGACGTGAACTCGCCCGAGTTCGGCAAGCGTGTCGATGCGATCGCGGCGATGGGGCAGAAGGAAATTCGCGAGGCGGCGGGCCAGTCGAACAGGTTTCTCGATCGCCCGGTCCGCGCGATGGGCAGCGAGGGCGGTGTCGGCGCCGACCTGCTGGCGCTGCGCAAGACGGTGGAAGACCTCGATCCCTCGCGCAACGGCAAGCTGATCGGCGGCAAGGACGGCTTCCTCACGAAGCTGTTCGGCGGCAGCGCGCTGACCAACTATTTCCGCAAGTACCAGTCGTCGCAGAGCCACATCAACGGCATCCTCAAGAGCCTGTCCAACGGCAAGGACGAGCTGCTCCAGGACAATGCCGCGATCGCCACCGAGCGCGCGAACCTGTGGGCGGCGATGGGCCGGCTGGAACAGATGATCTATCTGTCCAAGGCGATGGACGAAAAGCTCGAGGACAAGGCGGCCGAGCTGGATCACACCGATCCCGCCAAGGCCAAGGCGATCCGCGAGACGGCGCTCTTCTATGTCCGCCAGCGCACCCAGGACCTGCTGACGCAAATGGCGGTGACCGTGCAGGGCTATCTGGCGCTCGATCTGGTCAAGAAGAACAATGTCGAGCTGATCAAGGGCGTCGACCGCGCCTCGACCACCACCGTCTCGGCGCTGCGCACCGCCGTCACCGTGGCGCAGGCGCTCAACAACCAGAAGCTGGTGCTCGACCAGATCACCGCGCTCAACACGACGACCGCGAACCTGATCGATTCGACCGGCCAGCTGCTCAAGAGCCAGACCGCCGCGATCCACGAACAGGCGGCGAGCTCGACCATCCCGGTGGAGACGCTGCAGCGCGCCTTCCAGAACATCTACGACACGATGGATGCGATCGACACCTTCAAGCTGAAGGCGCTCGACAGCATGAAGGTGACGGTCAACACCCTGTCCAACGAAGTCGAGAAGTCGAAGGGCTATATCGCCCGCGCCGAGGGGGCCGAGCAGAACCGGCTGAGCGGCCCTGCGGACGGCTTCAAGCTGGAGGCGATGTAAGCCGCGATGCCGAGTGACGTGGACCGCCTGCTTGCCCGCGGCGAGGAACTGATCGAGCGTTCGCGCGCCCGCACCGAAGGCGCGCTCGCCACCCGCACCCGCAAGCGGCGCGAGGCGGAGATCATCGCCCGGCTGGGTCGGATCGCGGCCGCCGATGCGGTGATCCTCATCGCGGCGATCGTGATCGGCATGCTGCTGCCCACCGGCATCGGCATGTTCGGGGCGCTGGCGGTGATGGCGCTGCTGATCCTGGCGACGCTGGTATTCGCCTCGCTGCCGGTCACCCGCGCGCCGCGAGTCGAGCAGCTGGTGCAGGTGCCGCTGAAGGCGCTGCCCGCCACCACCGAACGCTGGCTGGAGACGCAGCGGCTGGCGCTGCCCGCCCCCGCCCGCACCCTGGTCGATTCGATCGGGGTGAAGCTGGAGACGCTGGCGCCGCAGCTCGCCCGGCTGGACGAGGCCTCGCCCGCCGCCAACGAGGTCCGCAAGCTGATCGGCGAGCAGCTCCCCGAGCTGGTCAAGGGCTATGGCCGCGTGCCCGAGCCGCTGCGCACGGTGGCGCGCAACGGCATGACGCCGGACCAGCAGCTGGCGCAGGGGCTGCAGGTGATCGACGAGGAAATCGCCGAGATGACCGCGCAGCTGGCGCAGGGCGATCTCGATGCGCTGGCGACCCGCGGCACCTTCCTGCAGATCAAGTACAAGGACGAGGAACTGGGCTGAGCCCGGATCAAAGCAGCGCGAGCAGGTAGCGGATCAGGTCGGCGATCCCGCTCGCGCTTACCGGCAGCAGCAGCAGGATCAGCGCGTAGATCAGGAACATCCGCGTCAGGAATCGCTCCCGCCGGCCGGGCGGGGCCGGGATCGGCCGTGGCGGCTCAGGCCGGGGCCAGACGCGATTCTCGTCGAAGAACATCGAATGGCAGGGTGCCGCATCGCCGGGCGCGTCGCAACCGCCCCTTGGGCCAGCGGAGCGCGCCGTCGGACCGGCCGCCCCCCTGGGACCTTTGCGTAGAGACGCGGCCAGCCCGGCGTGGCAGGCGAGACAATCAGGCTCGCTCCATGACCATGCCATCCCCTGCCGAACGCCCCAGCGTATTGCTCGTCGAAGACGATGACGGCGTGCGTCGCTCGACCCAGCTGCTGCTGCACGGGCGGGGCTATCTCGTGCGCGCGCACAGCGTGGCGACGGCGTCGCTCGCCGATCCCGCCTCGCTACGTGCCGACTATCTGGTCGCAGACTATTGCCTGCCCGATGGCGACGGCATCGCCCTGTTGCGCGACCTTCACGCGCGGGGCTGGCGCGGCCATGCGGTGCTGATGACCGGCTATCCCAACCCCTCGCTTCGGGCGGAAGCGATGGCGATCGGCTATGCGGCACTGCTCGAAAAGCCGCTGCGCACCCACGAATTGCTCGGCGCGCTCGGCGACTAGAGCATTTTCAAGTTGACCGTTTACGGTCAACGACTCGGAAAATGCGGCAAACAAACATCTAGAGCGTCTTCACCCATGGTGAAAACGCTCTAGCCGGCCACGACGACCTCGGCGTCCTCGCGCTTCTCGGGGCGGATATAGATCGAGCTGAGCTGGGGCAGCGCCGCCTTGAGCGTCGCCTCGATCCGTTCGATCAGCGTCTCCGCCTCGCCCATCGCCAGCGTGTCGTCGAAGTCCGCGCTGATCGCCACGAACACATGGTCGGGCGCGGTGTGGATGGTACGGACATGGTTGACGCCGGTGATGCGCGCCTCGGCCTCCAGCATGGCGCGGATCTGGGCGATCATCTCCGGATTGGCGCGCTCGCCGATCAGCAGTCCCTTGGCCTCTCGGGCGAGCAGCGTCGCGACTGCCGCCAGGATCAGGCCGATCACGATCGAGGCTGCGCCGTCGATGCGCGGGTCGGCGAAGGCATGGCTCGCCCACACCCCGACGCCTGCGACGATCAGCCCCGCCAGTGCCGCCGAATCCTCGAACAATACGATGAAGCCCGCGGGATCCTTGGATTCCCGGATCGCCTTCCACCAGCCGCACGCGCCCTTGCTCTCGCGAAACTCGCGGACGGCGATCACCCAGCTGGTGCCCTCCATGGCGGTGGCGATGCCCAGCACGATATAGTTGACCAGCGGATCGCGCAGCGGCTCCGGATCGATGATGTGGAGATAGCCTTCATAGACCGACACGCCCGCGCCCAGCCCGAAGATCAGGATCGCGACGACGAACGCCCAGAAATACAGCTCGCGGCCATAGCCGAACGGATGTTCGGCGTCCGGCGGGCGCTTCGCCCTGCGCTGGCCGTAGAGCAGCAGGATCTGGTTGAGGCTGTCGACCAGGCTGTGCACGCCCTCGGTGAGCATCGAGGACGAGGCGGTGATCGCCGCCGCGACGAACTTCGCGACGGCGATCCCGATATTGGCGCCAAGCGCCGCATAGAGAACCAGATTGGCGCGCCACCCCAACGCCGGAGACGCAGCCATCCCTTCGCGCCTCAGTCGAGGCCGAGCTTGTGCAACGCCTTGTCGATCAGGCCCTTGTCTTCCTTGCCCGCGCCGCGCTCGGCTTCCGCTTCCGCATTATAGCCCGAGCTCTCGGGAATCTGGTTGTTGTGGATCGGCTGGGTCGAGGCCGGGGGATCGGAGGCGTCCATCGATTCGTCCAGCGCACGATCGAGCCGGGCGTCCTTGCTCGCAGGATCGCGGGCAAGCCGCTCCTCGATCGAAAGATCGGTACCGGCATCGGACGAATGGACGGGGCCCTTGGCCGCATCCTCGTCCGCGCGGGGATCGGGGGCGACCGACATGCGGTCCATGGCGTTTTCGAGCGGGTCGGTAGGCATGCTGCACTCTCCTGAGCGTTACCGGCTTCCAACGGCCCGACGCATGCTCGCGTTCCGTTCTCGCAGAAACGCGCAGCAACGAAAAAGGCCCGGCGGATCGCTCCGCCGGGCCCTTGATGTCGTGTACCGCGGGCGATCAGTCGCGCGAGCTGCCGAACAGGCGCAGCAGGAACAGGAACATGTTGATGAAGTCGAGATAGAGGTTCAGCGCCCCCATGATCGCGACCTTGCCCTGCTCACGGGTGCCCGCGACATAGCTGTAGATGCTCTTGATCTTCTGCGTGTCATAGGCAGTGAGACCGGCGAAGATCAGCACGCCGACAGCGCTGATCACCAGGCTCATCATGCTGGACTGCAGGAAGATGTTCACCACCGTCGCGACGAGCAGACCCACCAGGCCGATGATCAGGAAGGTGCCGAAGCCCGACAGGTCCTTCTTGGTGGTGTAGCCATAGAGGCTCAGCGCACCGAAGCCGGCGGCGGTGCCGAAGAACACCTGCGCGATCGACATGTCGGTATAGGTGGTGAAGATCGTCGAGAGCGACGCGCCCAGCAGGCCGGCATAGGCGAAGAACAGCGCCTTCAGCGTGCCCTCCGACATGCGGCTCTGGCCGAAGCTCATCGCGAACACGATCGCCAGCGGCGAGATCATCGCCACCCAGCCGAGCAGCGTCGGCTGCAGCTGTGTACCCCGGCTGGTTTCCACCAGCTGGAACAGCAGCGCCTGCAGCGATGCGACCTTGCCGAACGCCAGCGCGACGATGCCGGTCAGCAGCACGCCGGAGAGCATGTAGTTGTAGACCGACAGCATGTACGACCGGAGCCCCGCGTCGTGCGCCGCGGCGCGTGCACTCGCGGTCGCGAAGGGCGACTCGCTCGTGCGGGGATCGGACCAGTTAGCCATTCGAAAAACTCCTTTGACCGGCGCAATACCGGATGGGCGGAATATCGGCCTCGCCACAGGCCTTTTCAAGCGAAACCGGGTGTAGCAACGTTTCGAAACAGAGCCCAGATCGACTTCGCTCGCACGGTGCACCAAAGCGCCGCCTTGACCTGGAGACCCTAGATGCATCGCCTGTTCGTCGGATTCCGCCCGCCCGCCGCGATCCGCGCCCAATTGCTGGCGCTGGCCGGCGGGGTCGCGGGCGCGCGCTGGCAGACCGACGACCAGCTCCACTGCACGCTGCGCTATATCGGCGAGGTCGAGCGGCCGGTCGCGGAAGACGTCGCGGTGGCCTTGGACCATGTCCATTTCGCGCCGTTCGACCTGGCGGTCGCCGGGGTCGGCGAGTTCGATTCGCGCGGACGCCTCAATGCCGTGTGGGCAGGGCTGCGGCCGCACGACGCGGTGACCCAGTTGCATCACAAGATCGATCAGACGCTGGTACGGATCGGCCTCTCGCCTGAACGCCGCGCCTATCTGCCCCATGTCACCCTCGCCCGCATGAACGCGCCCGCCGGCGCCAACGATCGATTCCTGGAAGCGCATGCCGGGCTGGCGAGCCCCGCCTTTCCCGTCGACCATTTCCTGCTGTTCGAGAGCCATCTCGGCCGGGAAGGTGCACGGTACGAGGCGATCCGGCGTTATCCGTCGCGCGGCTGAGCGCCCGCAATCCCGTCCGCCACCAGCGCTACGGCGGCGGCGATCACGCCTTCCTCCGCCGGCAGCTTGCCGTCGAGCGTGAGTGTGGCAAGCCCGTGCACCACACCCCATGCGGCAATCGTCGCAGGCTCGGGCGCGCCGCCACCAAGACTTGCGACGCGGCGGGAAAGGATGGCGAAGGCCTCCCCATAGTCCTTGGGCGGCGCATCGCACATCGCCACCCCACCGAACATCAGCCGGAAGAGGGCCGGGCGATGCTGCGCGAACCGGAAATAGGCCAGCCCCTGCGCGACCAGCGCAGCCTTGGGGGATTCCGCCCGATCGGCCTCGGCCAGTGCGGCAGCCAGCTCGGAGAAGCCTGCTTCGGCCACCGCCCCCAGCAGGGCCGCCTTGTCCGGGAAATGACGATAGGGGGCCATCGCCGACACGCCCGTCGCCTTGGCGAGCGCCCGCAGCGTCATCCCCCCCTCGCCCTCGCGGTCGAGCAGCGCGAGGGCTGCCTCGATCAGTCGCGGGCGCAACCCGCCCTCAGCAGTTTCCATCTTGTTTACACCGTACACTATCGGTAGTGTGTACATTGTAAACGAGGAGACTCGAGATGCAAGCTGCCACGCTGCGCGAGACCGTGGATCTCGCCGCCTATCCGGACCTGATCGTGGTGATCCTGGGCTTCAAGCTGCGCCGCCTGCGCGCCCTCCCCGCGATGCTGCGCATCGGCAAGGGCTTGGCCGACATCCGCAAGGATCCGCCCGACGGGCTGCTGGCGGAGGATGGCATGCTGTTCGGCTGGAACCATGTCGGCTTTCGCCAGTATTGGCGCGACCTGGCGAGCCTGGAGGCCTTCACCCGCAGCGCGCCGCACAGCCATTGGTGGCGCGATTTCCTGAAGGACCCGCAAGGCGCCGGCTTCTGGCACGAAGCCTATAGCGCTCGCGGCATCGAGGCGGTGTACGTCAATCTTCCCGGCCAGCGCGTCGGCCTCGGCATGTTCGCGCCCCCGGCCAAGCCGGTGGGCACGCTGATGTCGACCCGCCAGCGCCTCCACGCCCATGCCGGGGCGGAGGGCTGAACCGGGACGGGCATATCAGAACGAGGCCCAGTCCCCGTCGGCCATCGCGGCGGCCGGGGCGGGTGCCAGGGCAGCCCGGCCGCGCGGCGCGGCGCTGCGCGACGACGTCAGGTTGGGCCGGCGCAGCGGCAGGCTCATCCGGGCATTGTGCCCGCCATCCACGGTAAAGGCCTGCGCCTGGCGCTTCAGCGCTTCCACTTCGCTGCTCAGGTTGCGCGCGGCGGCGGAGGTCTGCTCGACCATCGCGGCATTCTGTTGGGTCGCCTGGTCCATCACCGTGATCGCGGTGCTGATCTCGCCGATCGACGAGGCCTGGGCCTGGTTTGCGGTCGCCATGTTGCCGAGCAGGTCGTGCACTTCGCGCACATCGGTGGCGATCGCGGCGAAGGCCTCATCGACCCGCTGGACCATGCCCACCGCGGCGGTGACGTCGGTCTGGGTGGTGGTCAGCTGGTCGCGGGCGCGACCGGCCTCTTCCTCGGCGCGCATCGCAAGGGCGGAAACCAGGTCGGCGACCACCGCGAAGCCGCGGCCCGCCTCGCCGGCGCGGCCGGCCTCGACAGCGGCGTTCATCGCGAGAACCCGAGTCTGGAAGGCGATCTTGTCGAGCCCCTCGATCACCGCGTCGATGCCCTTGGCGCTTTCCGAAACGCGGCTCATCGCCGCCACCGCCTGATCGGCAACCTCGCGGCCGGACTGGACCGAATTGATCGCGCCGTCGGCGCGCGCCACCGTCTGCCCCGCATTGGCGGCGG
>NZ_AGFU01000029.1 GCF_000226955.1 Sphingomonas elodea ATCC 31461 | reverse complement strand
CCCCTCCCCTTCAGGGGAGGGGTTGGGGTGGGGGACTCTCCACGGGCGCTGGTCTCGGTGAGACACTGCCCCACCCCAACCCCCTCCCCTGAAGGGGAGGGGCTTAAGGCTGTTTAATGTGCGAAGGTGGCCTGGCCGGTGATCGGAGCGGACACGACGGGGGCCTCCGATGCTGCCGCCGGCGTGATGGTGCCGGCCTTGGGCTGCACCTTGCCGCCGGGCTGGGCGAACTGGGTGCCGGCGATCACCACCTTGTCCTGGGGCGCGATGCCCGAGCGGACGATGCGGAGACCGTCGACCACCGGACCGAGCACCACGGGCTTGGGCACCACAATGCCGTCGGCGCCGACGGTGAGCACAAGCTTGCGCGCCTGGTCGGTCTGGATCGCGGCATCGGGCACCAGCAGCGCCTGCGCCTTGCCCCCGGCGGCGAGGCGCATGTTGCCGAACATGCCCGGCGTCAGGAACATGTCCTTGTTCGACAGCACCGCACGGGCCCGGATCGTGCCGGACTTGGGGTCCAGCCCGTTGTCGGTGAAGTCGATCTGGCCCTTCCAGCGATACTCGCCTTCGTCCTGCAGCCGGATCTCGACCGGGCTGGCGGACGACACCGCCGCCCGCTTGGCCTTGAGGAACAGGGCCTCCGAGCCGTCGAAGGTGAAGTAGATCGGATCGAGCGCGTTGATCGTGGTGAGGAGCGTACCCCCCTGCCCTTCCCCGGCGGCGACCAGATTGCCGGGATCGACCTTGCGATCGGAGATGCGGCCCGAAATCGGCGCACGCACCTGGGTGAACTCCACGTCGAGCGCACGGGCGCGAACCCGGGCCTCCGCCGCGGCGACAGCGGCAGTGGCCGCGCGGACGCGGGCCTGGAGACGTTCGACATCGCTCTTCGACACGGCCTCGACGCTGACCAGCCGCTGGGCGCGGTCGAGGTCGGAGCGGGCAAGCGCCAGATCGCTCTGCGCGCTCGCCACGCCCGCCTTGGCCTCGGCGAGCGCGGCGGTGAACGGACGCGGATCGATGGTGAAGAGGAGCTGGCCCGCTTGCACGATCGCGCCGTCCTTGAAGTGGATCGCGGTGACGGCACCCGAGACGCGCGGCCGCACCTCGACGGAGCGGCTCGCCTCGAAGCGGCCGACATATTCGTCCCACTCGTTGACCTCGCGCGCGAGCGGCGTCGCGACGGTGACGACGGGTGCGGCCGGCGCAGCGACGGCAGGCGCGTTGCGCCCGCTCATCCCGAAGCCGGCGGCGACCACGCCCACCGGCACGACGACCAGCGCCGCCTTCTGCCAGGCGCGCAAACGCTTGGGGCGGGTACGTGCCGCCGCCTCGCCCTCAATGGGCGTATGCATGTTCATGATGGTTCCCCTGATTCAGCGCCGCGCGACCGCGGCTGATGCTGGTGAGCAGCGTCTCGAGTTGGCCCGGCGTATAGCCGGCCTCGTAGAATCGCTGGATTTCGGACTGGGGCACCCGGAAGCCGCGATGCCAGGAGACGACCGCGATGCGGCGCAGCGCCTCAAGCTTGGGATCGGCCAGCCGCGGATTGCCGCGCTCGCCGCCGAAGATCATGCCGAGCGCAATCGACAGCCGGCTCGGCGCCTCCAGCGAGGACATCCGGTCGCGCTGGGCGATGGCAACCACCTGCCATTCGAGCGCGCTCAGCTTGGTTTCCTCGCGCGGCGTGGCGAGGAAGGCGGGGAGCGCGGCGGCGTTGCCGGCCATGTCGGTGAGATCGAGATATGCCATGATGCTTCTCCCTCGGTTGTACCGACGGCGAGCAACGCTCCGCCGTTCCCGCAAAACCCCTTTGGCCGCAGGCGTCGGTAGGATGTGTCGTGGATGCGCGACACCCAGCGCCGCGAATTGCTCACAGCGTTCGGCTGCTCTCACGAAAGAGCGCGCGTGAATTGAACCGACGTGCGCGTGGAAGCGAGCGTCGTTACTGGACGATTATGGAAGGTTCGAGCCTAGGGCTCACCCCGTTTCTTGCGTGCAAGCCGGCGCATGTCCGCGTCTCCGTCTGCCCCGCGAGCCCCGAGAGGCGGCGGATCACTTTCTATACCAGTCGGTATATAAGTCGCGCTGCGGTGCGTCAACAGCCTTTTTATACCGGTCGGTATTTTTCTTCGCAAGCAGGATTTCGCATGACCGAAACGATTTATCGTGCCGGCCACATGGCCAGGCTGGTCTGCACGAGCCGTTCGAGATCGGCGCAGGTCGCGCCCGATCCGCCCTGCAGTGCGATGCCCTGGATCAGCGCGATGATATAGGCGGTCAGCCCTTCCGGATCGGCAGTGCCGGGAAGGTCGCCTTCCGTCCGCGCCCGTTCGAACCGGGCGACGATCGCCCGCTTTGCCGACTCGCCGCGCTTCAAGACTTCCTCGCGAATCGACTCGGCCTCCACGCCGCATGCGACCGAATTGATCACGCCCATGCAGCCCTTGGGATCGCTGGTGTCGCGCTGCCGCTCCAGCGCGCCGCGGAGCAGCGCCTCCGCCACGCCGCGCGCAGTGGGTGCTTCCAGAGCACGTCCGATATAGCAGAGTTTCTCGCGCTCGTAGAGGTCCAGCGCCTTGCAGAACAAGGCTTCCTTGTTGCCGAAGGCAGCGTAGAGGCTGGGCCGGGTGATGCCCATCGCTTCGGTGAGATCGGTCAGCGAGGCGCCTTCATAGCCCTTGCTCCAGAAGATGCGGAGCGCCGCCGTCAACGCCTCGTCGACATCGAACTCGCGGGGGCGACCCTTGGCTACGGTACAGGCTGCGGTTTTCATAACGAGCGGTATATAACCCTCCTTGCCGGCAATTGCCAGCTTGGTGCGCCCCTCAGCCGGTGATCCGCCGCGGCTTGGGCCGACCCGCCGCCAGCAAGGTGGCGATCTCCGCCGCCGGCACCCCCTGGCTGAACAGGAAGCCCTGCATCGTCGGGCACCGCTCGCGCCGCAGATGCTCGAGCTGCGCGTCCGTCTCCACACCCTCCGCCACGCAATCGAGATCGAGCTGGCGCGCGAGATCGAGGATGCTGTGGACGATCGCCGCGGTTCCCTGGTCGCCTATCAGATCCCGCACGAACGAGCGGTCGATCTTGATGCGGTCGAGCGGGAATCGCCGCAGATAGCCGAGGGATGACCAACCGGTGCCGAAATCGTCGAGCGAAAGCACGACGCCCAGCGCCTTCAGTTCCCCCATGATCCGCAGGGTCGCCTCGCCGTCGTCGAGGGTGAGGCTCTCGGTAAGCTCGAGTTCGAGCAGTTCCGGCGCGAGCCGGCTGCGCTCCAGCGCCTCGCGCACGGTGCGGACGATGTCCCCCCGGTAGAATTGCTGGCCGGAGAGATTGACCGCGATGCGGATCGGCGGCAGCCCCTCCGCCTGCCATGCCGCGGACTGAGCACAGGCGCTGTGCAGCACCCAGCGTCCGACCTCGACCATCCGGCCATGTTCTTCGAGCAGCGGGATGAACAGCGCCGGGGCGATCAGCCCCTGTTGCGGATGCTGCCAGCGCAGCAGCGTTTCGATCCCGGTCACCTCGCCGGTGTCGATCGACACCTGCGGCTGATAGTGCAGCACGAACTCGCCACGTTCGCACGCCCCGTGCAGATCGTTGGACAGGGCATGCCAGCGTTCCGCCGCGATGCTCAGGTCTCGGCTGAACAGCCGGTAGCTGCCCCGCCCGCGCCGCTTCGCCTGGTACATGGCGGTATCGGCGGCCTGGAGCAGGGCGGCGGGATTGTCGCCGTCCCCGGGATAGAGGCTGATGCCGATGGTCGCACCGGCATGCAGCTCGCGGCCCTGGACCATGAACGGCGCATCCAGCACCTTCAGCACGCGCAGCGCCAGTTGTTCGGCATCGCCCGGCCCATGGAGCGCGCCGGCGGCGATCACGAACTCGTCGCCACCCAGCCGCGCGGCCGTATCGCATTCGCGCAGCACCGTGCGCAGACGCCGTGCGACCTGTTCGAGCAGTTCGTCGCCGATGAAATGGCCGAGACTGTCATTGATGTGCTTGAAATGATCCAGGTCCATCAGCAGCAACCCCACCTGGCGCTGGTCGCGCCGGGCTTGGGCGATCGCCTGCTGCAACCGGTCCATCAGCATCGTGCGGTTGGGCAGGCCGGTCAGCGGATCGTGCAGCGCCAGATAGCGGAGCGCCTGTTCGGCTGCCCGCCGGGCCTCGATCTCGGCTTCGAGCACCGCGGTATGCGCCTCCAGGTCCTGCCGGGCGCGGCGCAGAGCGAGATGCGTCCGCACCCGTGCCAGGACCTCCTCCAGCTGGAACGGCTTGCTGACATAATCGACGCCGCCCGCCTCGAACGCGGCGATCTTGTCGGTTACGTCGGCAAGCGCGGTCATGAAGATCACGGGAATGTCGCGCGTGGGCGGATCGGCATGCAGCCGCCGGCATACCTGCAGCCCGTCCAGATCGGGCATCATCACGTCGAGCAGGATCAGGTCCGGGCGGGCGAACCGCACCCGCTCCAGCGCCTCATAGCCGCCGAGCGCGACGAGCACCTGATAGCCCTCGCCCTCCAGATGGTCGACCACCACGCCCACGTTCACGGGGTTGTCGTCGACGATGAGGATCGTGGCGGCGTCGTTGGCGGCATTGGCGGTCATCGCGCGTCGCTCCGGCTACGCTTGGCTTCGATCAATCGCAGCACCTTGGGCGACTGATAGGCGGCGGCGAGCGCCTCGAGGTGGCGGGCAAAGGGCGCATGGGCCGGATCGCGCGCGGCGATCGACTCGGCTTCGCGGCGGATCGCACGCATGTTGCCGGCCCGGGCGTGGACCAGCAGGGCCTCAAGCACTTCGTCGGGCGGTGCTACCAGCGCTGCATCGTCGGTGGCCGGCAGCGGCGCGGGCGGCGGCGCGAACACGCGGTTGAGGCAGGCGCCGAGCGCGTCGAGGTCGACCGGTTTCTCCAGCAGCTGGATCGCACCCGCAGCCAGCGCCTCCGCTTCGGCACCCGCGCCGACAGCGCCGCTGATCGCAATCACCGGCACGTCGCGCAGCACCGGATCGGCCTTGAGCCGCCGGATGGCGTCGAACCCGCCCATTACCGGCATCTTGAGGTCCATAAGGATCAGCCGCGGCCAGGCGATGCGGGCCGCGTCGATCGCGGCAAGGCCGTCGCCGGCGACCCGGACAATGAAGCCCCGCGCCTCCAGATAGGCACTCAGCAGCGCCGCATTGGCAGGATCATCGTCCACCACCAGCGCGCCCACGCCCGGGACCGACAGTACCGCGGAATGACCGTCTTCGGGTGCCAGCGCGGCAAGCCCGCAGGCAATCTCCGCGCGGAACCGGCTGCCCTGGCCGGGGAAGGTCTCGACGGTCAGCGCCCCCTGCATCGCCTGCACCAGCTGGCGGGTGATGCTGAGGCCAAGCCCGGTGCCGCCGCCGCGCTGCCGAGCGGCACCGGCCTGTTCGAATGGCAGGAAGATACGCTCGACCTGGTCGGCGGCAATGCCCGGGCCGGTATCGGTCACGTCGATCCGCAGGCGCACCTGGCCCTCGCCCCAGCCCGCCACGCCGACGTCCAGCCGAACCGAGCCCGCTTCGGTGAACTTGATCGCATTGCCGAGCAGGTTGAGCAGGATCTGGCGGACGCGCTTGCCGTCGCCGATCACCCGCGCCGGCACATCCGGCTCCACCGTCGCCGAGAAGGCGAGCCCTTTCTCTTCCGCCCGAAGCCGCATCATCGCCACCACCTGGTCGATACAGGCCTGGAGGTCGAGGGGCGCCGGCAGCACCTCCAGCTTGCCCGCCTCGATCTTCGACAGGTCGAGAATGTCGGTGATCAGCGTCAGCAGGTGCGTCCCGCTCTGATGGATCGTCTCCACCGCCTGGCGCTGGCGCGGGGCGAGGTCTTCGCGCTCCAGCAACTGGGTATAGCCAAGGATCGCGTTCAGCGGTGTGCGCAACTCGTGGCTCATATTGGCGAGGAATTGGGACTTGGCGGCGCTGGCCGCCTCGGCGGCGGCGCGCGCCTCGGCGAGCGCCATCGCAGCGCGGGCCTGCTGGCGCTGTTCCGCCTCATAGGCGCGACGCACCGCAAGGAAGCGGTAGACAAGCGTGACCGCGGCGATCAGCATCCAAATGCCGACGATCAGCAGATACCATTCGGTCGAGCTGACCAGAATGCCCTCGAACTTCAGCTCCTCGATCATGGCCGAAAAGTCGCCGGTGGTCGGCGGTCCGGCGGAGACGAAGTCGATCGCGACGACGTGCCGCATATCGGGCACCCGCGTGTCGGCGGGGAGCTTGCGCTGCGCCATCCACCAGGAATCGGCGGTGAACTGCGCCAGCGGCAACGTCACCTCGTTGATGCCGGTGTGCACGTCGAACTCGGTGCTGACCGGCATCGTGCTGTCGCCCGCGTCGCGGCGACTATAGGCCGGATCAAAATTCTTGAGCGTGAACTTCAGGCGACCCGGCTTGCCCTGATACCGCAGCCGGATATGCACGCGGTCGAAGCCGGAGAGATCGAGCGGCTTGCCCCGATACTTCATGCCGTAGCCGCAGAAGGCATAAGCGGCCCCGGCGCGCAGCGAACATTGCCAGGCGAGCGGTTTGCTCCGCGTAAAGCCGGTCGTCGATCGGCCGCCGCTCGACTGATCGGAATAGCCATAGGCATCGAAGTTGGTGGCGATGGAGGGTACGGACAGACGCGTGGAGGTTATCGTTTCGCGCCCGAGCACCCCGACGAAGGTCAGCACCAGCAGCAGGAAGATCGTGGCCTCGAACCGTAGATTGGGCCAGCGCGCACGCATGATATTGGGATCTGGGGACGACGAAGGCGAAATGGGCACCACGCAACTCCTGCCGGAAGTCGGCGTGGTAGAAGTCTAGTATTAAAATCCGACAAATGAAGTTCCGTGAAAAGACCTACCTTCTACTTACAACTATTTGCATATAAAAGATTTTTTGCAAGAAGGCATTGTTAACCATTCGTGCGTGTGGCGCGCCGGGAGGCTCCGACGCGCCACACCGGGTCTCAGGGTCGTACGCCGCGAACGCCGTTCAGCACCGCCAGCGCGGCGATTCCGAGGAAAGCGGCACTGGTCCAGGGGCGCACCTTGGCAAAGCTCTTCGCCTTCTCGGTGATGGGGGCATCGCCAGAGAAATGTGCGCGGATGTCATCCGTCAGCGCAGTCTTCCCGTTCGACACGGTCGTGGTCGCTTCGGTCATGGTCGTCTCCGTTGGTCCGGGCGCGGAGAACCCGCGCGCGCCTTCTCAACGCGCGCGGGTGGCTCGGTTTCCGCCCAAAACAAAGGTCCCGGCCTTTCGACCGGGACCAGGAGTCGTCGGGGGACGATGCGGTTCGGGGATCAGAAGTTGAAGCGCACGCCGAGCCGATAGGTGCGCCCGATGGTGTCGTAGAGCGCCGGATTCACGTCGAGGCCGGTATTGGTCTGCGGCGACGGCGCGGGATCGACGTTGAACAAATTGTCGACCTTGAAATAGGCCTGCACGCCGCTGGTCACCTTGTACGTGCCGCCGACGTCCACATAGAAGGCACCAGGCATGAAGTTGCGGCTGATCGTCGGGTTGTTGCCAGTCGAAGCCGGGCAGTTCGTCTGGCAGACGACATATTGGTTGCCGAACACGCCGTCCGAGAACCAGCGCTCCTGCACCAGCAAGCTGAACTGATCGTTGTCGTAGGTCTGGATCGCCAGCCACTTCCAGTTCGGCGTGGCACCGGTGTTGGCGCCGGCATTGTCCACCGTCGCCACCCCGGCGATGCCGGCGCGGACCAGGAACTCGCTGACATGGGTGCCGAGCGCACGCACCGTGAAGTTGCCCGGCAGGCCCAGCGGCCGCGCCCAGCGATAGCTCGCCTCGATGTCGAAGCCGCTGGTCTTCCAGCTCGCCAGATTGAACGGTTGAACGTTGATGAAATTGCCGCCCTGGGTGGGGCTGTTCAGCACGAAGCCGCCGCAGAACGCCTGGTTGCCCTCGAAGCAGAAGCGGACGATCTGGTCTGCCGACAGCGACGAGACCACGCCGGCCAGCTTGATCGTGTAATAGTCGAACGACAGGCTGAGGCCCGGCAACCAGCTCGGGTTGGCCAGCGTGACGCCGGCAACGGTGTTGCGGGCGATTTCCGGCTTCAGATTGGCATTGCCCACGGTGTTCTGGAACGCCTGCACCGCGACGTTCCGGAACGGATCGTTGAAGTTCGGCAGCGTGGTCACGGTCGGCGCGGCGAACAGCTCGGACAGGTTCGGCGCACGCACGTCGCGCGAGGTGACCGCCCGGAAACGCAGCCCGTCGATCGGGGTCGACCAGGTGCCGCCGATCTTCCACGCCCAGACCGTGCCCGAGGTGGAATAGTTGGTGACGCGCCCGGCGCCGTTCAGATTTGCCTTGCCCAGCCCCTCATTGTCGAACAGCGGCAGGTTGAGCTCGGCGAAACCTTCCCAGACGTGATACTTGCCGCCGCCATTCTTGTAGTTGCCGGCCGCCCAGTTGCTGCCCTGCGCAGAGTTGAGCAGCGGATCGGCCGGATAGGCGGCGCTGGTCGGGCTGATCGCGCTGACGCCGG
Organism: Sphingomonas elodea ATCC 31461; assembly: GCF_000226955.1. GTDB lineage: Bacteria > Pseudomonadota > Alphaproteobacteria > Sphingomonadales > Sphingomonadaceae > Sphingomonas > Sphingomonas elodea. The sequence goes on along the minus strand of NZ_AGFU01000029.1, from coordinate 33,005 downwards.
CCCCATACGGATCGGCGTTCACTCGGTAGAATTCGCGGCGATACTCGCCGCCGAAGGCCAGGGTGAGCGGGCCGGCCCAGAGATCGACCAGATTGCCCGAGACGTTCACGCTGGCCACGTCCTGAGTCAGCTTGGTGTGCTGGAACGGGCCGTTTGCCGGGGTGACATAGGCAAGGGCGGAAGCCGAGGGCGTGAAGCCGCCGAAAATGTTGATCGGCTGGCATCCGGCAGCACGTGCCACCGGATCGGCGCAGACGATCGCGCCGTTCAGGGCGATGGCGTTGGTCGCGGCGACATAGCGATTCTGCAGGACGATGTCGTGGACCAGGATGTCCGAGATGGTGACGCCATGCTCGTAATAGGCATCGTAGTTCCACTGGCCACCGACAACGTCCAGCTTGCCCTTGGCGCCCAGCACGCCGCGATACTGGCGGCGATCGGTATAGACCTGGGGATCCGGGAAGGAGGCGTTGCTCGACCCGAAGTTGAACGAGGTGATGCCGGCACTGGAGCAGCGATCGCGCACCAGCTGCGGCAGATAGGGGTTGGCGCACTGCACAGTCAGGTTCGGCCGGTTATAGCCCGGGCTCGGCTGGTTGTTGGTCTTGACCTGGCCGATGTTGAACGTGCCGTAGAACTCGTTGCTCGGCGCGAACTCGTATCCCACGCGGGTGTAGCCGACGACGCGCTGGAGCTTGGAGACAAGCGATGCGCCCGAGCCCGGCGCGCCGGTCAGGTCGCCGCCGACGCAGAAGCTGTTGCCCGGATAGCAGTTGCTCACCCGGCCATTGCCGAGCGGCTGGCCGCCCGAGCCGTACTGGAAGTTGTACGGGTTGCCGTTGACGTCGAACGCAATGCCCTGGAGCGGGCCGTTGTTGATCAGCCCGTAGCGCGAATACTGATAGGGCTGGGCGAAATCGCTGTAGACGAACTGCGGCGAGCCATTGTTGGTCTGGCCGGTGTTGAACAGCGTGGTCGCCTTGTACCAGTTGCGGCTGCGCGCCTGGTCGACACCGAAGTCGCCCGGGCCGACGCCACCATCATGGGCATATTCGCCGCTGACGATCAGGTGGAGCTTGTCGTCGGCGAACGACTTGCCCCAGGCGCCCTGCGCCAGGATCTGCTTGTTGTCGCCATAGGTGGAGATACCACCCTGGATGTTGCCCTTGAAGCCGGTGAACTTGGTGTCGGTGATGAAGTTGACCACGCCGCCGACCGCGTCGGAGCCGTAGGAAGCGGAGGCACCGCCGTTCACCACATCGACGCGCTGCACCAGCAGCTGCGGGAAGAGGCTGATATCGGGTACGCCGGTGACATTGGCCGCCGCGACGCGCTGGCCGTCGAGCAGGGTCAGCGTGCGGATGGCACCCAGGCCGCGCAGTGAGAACGAGCTGAGACCCTGCTGGCCGCTGGAGGTGCTGAACGTGCCCGTCGCCGCGCCGGTCGAGCCCTGGAGCGAGGGCAGCTGGGCTATCGTGTTGAACAGGTTCGGCTGGGCATTTGCGGCGATCTGCTCCTCACCGATGACCGTGGTCGGGGTCGGTGCGGTGAAGCCGCTGGCGACGATGCGCGAGCCGGTGACGGTGATCTGCGCAGGTTCCGCATCCGCAGACGTCTGGTCCTGCGCCGGTGCCGCCACGGGTGCGGGGGTCGCGCTGGTCTGCGCTTGGGCGGTGCCGGCCAGGGCCATCGCGGCCAGCGCGATCAGGCTGGCGCCACCAAGCTGGCGATGCGGTGTGAAAATCCCCTTCATGCGACGAACCCCTCCAATGTTCTCCGGGCGTTATCCGACCCGTGGCGATACTGCATTCGTTGCTAGTCCCGCCGGAGGCCGCCGACACCTACGACATAGGTGGTAGACGGCCGCGCCACGTCTTCAGGGGCGTGCCGCGTAGAGCGCGTGATGGGTCAGGATGAACAGCGTGCGCTTGTCCGCACCGCCGAACAGGATCTGCAAGGGACGCTCCGGCACGTCGATCCGGCCGACCTGCTTGCCGTCCGCGCCGTAGACGGACACCTGCCCGTTCGCGACATAGACGCGCCCGTCCGGTGCCACCGCCACGCTCTCCCCGCCGCGATCGGCGAAGGGTCTGAGGTTCACCAGCGTACCCGAGGGTCCCACCGTGCCGGTGTAGGTGATGTTCTCCGACCCGTTGGTGACGAACAGACGCTCGCCCGGCTTGCCGCCGACCAACCCGTTGGCGTTGAGCGCGTGCGACCAGCGCCAGCCGACATGGTCGGTCGGCCCCTGTTGCCACACGCGAAAGGCCGGCAGCGCGACGCTGCCGTCGGGCGAAACATAGGCCTTCGCCTTGGGCTCGCCCGCTTCCTTGGCGAACAGCTCGGCCATCGTGGTGAACTGATACGTCTGCTGGTTGAGCTGATCGCGGAATTCGCCGTTTGCCCACCAGTTCACCGGCAGCAGCGTCGTCGCCGTGTTGCCCGCGGCAACGGGTGTCGCCTCGATGCGGGTCAGCTGGTCGCGCGGACCATCGGGATCGATCGAATAGACCGCGCCCTTCGGCCCCAGCGACGACAGCACCAGCAGGTGGCCCGAGCCATCCGCAGCCAGGTTTACCGGGTCGAGGGCGTGATCGCGGATCACCTCCAGCCCCTTGGCCTCGGTCCAGCGCTGAATGCGCTGGAAGCGGCGATCGATGAAGTAGAGGCGGCCCCGTGCGTCCACTGTCGCCCCGGAAATCGAATAGAAGCCGTCCTCCAGTTTCTCCACCTTCGCCGTAAGCGGCTTCTCCGCCTCCTGGCGTTCGACCGCGCCGATGTCGAGCCGGGCAAACTCGCGTTCGCGTACCAGCCTTTTGCCGGTCACGTCCTGGATTGCGTTGTCGAACGGATATTTGCTGGCGCGCAGGAAGGTACCGCAGCCCTCGTCGTCACACGCCGCATAGCCGCTCTCGGCGTTCACATGCACATTGCGGAAGCGAATATCGGCGGAATTGAACAGCCGCACCGCGCTGAGCGCCGGATGGTAGCTGCGGGTGACTCGATAGCCATGATAGTTGGCGAACAACAGGTTGCGCGAGTTGCGGATCTCCAGCGACACGGCGTCGGGGCCGTCGCCAACTTCCTGCTCGGTCTGCGGCGCAAGGAACTCCCAGTTCTGCACGTTGTCGAGCACGAACTCGTTGCGGACGTGATGCTCCACCGACATCTCGTACACATGCCCCGGCGTGCTGGTGTTGGTCACATAGAAGCCCGCCTGAGCGAAGGTGTTCGGGCTCCACACATCGGTGAAGGTACCGCCGCCATTGTCGGTAACCCAGATGCTCGGATATTGCGCATCCCACCGGCCGTCCGCGACCGGATCGCCGCTGCGCGCCTGCTGGATGCCGAGCGGCTTGCCGTCCGCGGTCGGTGTGCCGCCGCCGCCCATGATTTTCACATCCTGCATCAGGCTGTTTGCGCCCGAACGCCACAGCACCGCCGAGGCGCGCGGGTTCACCCGCCCGGTGAACAGCCCGAGGCCGGAGAGGATGTTGTCGCCGGCCTGCGGGGTCTCGAGGATAGGCACCACGCTCCCCAGACCCGCATGGGCGGGATTGTTGTCGGGGATGGTCAGCTGGGTGATCGCCGGGTGCAGACCGATCAGCACCGTGTCCGGCCGCAGCGTCAGCCGGTCGGTGACCCTGTAGAAGCCGATCGGGAGGTAGAGGACACGGTTGCCGTCGATCGCCTTCTGGAGCGCGGCGGTGTCGTCGGTCGTCCCGTCGCCTTTCACGCCGAGCTTCCGGACGTTCACCCATTCCGCCATCGGCGGCAGCGCGCGAATCGCCGGGTCGCGCGTCGGTGGCAGGCTGCCAAGCGGCGTAACCTCGGCCTGAAGATCATATTTCCCCATCTCGCCGGGCGCAGGAACCTTCAGGCCATAGGAAAAGGCGCCGACGCGGTACGCCCTTCCCTTCCCCGCCACGGTCTTGCCGCTCTCGCGGAAGCGGGCGAAGACCGGGCTGTCGATCGCCACCGCATTGTCGAAGCCCACTTGCGTGAAGACGTTGTTCTCCTTGGAGATCACCACGCCGGCCTTGGAGACGCGCTCGAACCGCACGTCCTTGCCGTAGAGCGAATCCGAATAGCCGCGATCAATCTCGATCCCCACCGGCGTGTCGCGGAACGCGACATTGACCAGCGTCAGGTCCACCTCATGCTCGCGGATCGCCGCCTCGCGCTGGCCGTCGAAGGTCGCATCGATCAGGGTGAACTGCCAGGCGGGCGAGGTCTTCTCGGTGACGATACCGTAGCGCCCGCCCTTGAACGCCACCTTCTCCATCACGTTGCCGGCCTGATAGACGCCGGCAAAGCCCGATCCGATGCGGAACTCCATGTGGCTGAGAAAGGCGTGCTGCGCCATGCGGAAGCGCACGCCTGCGGCAGCCGGATTGCCCGCGCCGATCTCGATGTCGATATTGCTCATCGAGGAATAGAAGGTTCCCGAATTGGCGTCGCGCACCACCTTGTCGCGCGGCACCACGGTCGGCACCGGCACCGGCACCTTGCCCACGGCATATTGGTCGTCGCCGCCGAACACGATCATGGTCGAGACGCCCTGCTGGAAGCCGGGCGTGTTCGCGCCAAGCAGGATTACCGGCCGCGTAGGGCCGACGCCATAGATGCGCACGCCAGCCGGCACCACCAGCGTGCGGGTAATGCGGTAGCGGCCGGAGGGCAGGAAGACGATGCCGTGCCGCGTCGCGTCGCGCGCATCGTCCAGCGCCGTCTGCAACGCAGCCGTGTCATCGGCCTTGCCGTCGCCCTTGGCCTTGACGGTCACCGCGCGCGGCTCGTCGGGAGCGGTGGGGAAGATCGACGCCTGTTGCGCCAGAGCGGGCGCAGTAAGCGAGGTCGCGACAAGCAATCCGGCCAGCAGGCAGCGCATATCCATCCCCAATCTATCCTTAGCCTTTGATTGCATTGGCTAACCCGTGCCGTGCGGGGGAACATCTGCGACCAAGGTCGTAGTTTTCAGCACCCGCGCAGCCTTCCAGAAGCGGGCCGTCCCCTTTCCGGAGCCCTGCCCCCATGCCCAACCCGTCCGATCGCCAGCCCGCGCCCGCGGCCGTGATCGTGATGGGCGTCAGCGGCTGCGGCAAGTCTACCCTCGGCGCCCTCCTCGCGGAGGCGCTGGGCTGTCCCTTTCTGGAAGGCGACGCCTTTCACGCCCCCGAGGCGGTCGCGAAGATGCGCGGCGGCCAGCCGCTTACCGATGCCGATCGCTGGCCCTGGCTCGATCGGTTGGCGGAAGCGGCAGCGGAGTCGCTTGCGCGGCACGGCGTGGCGGTAGCCGCCTGCTCCGCGCTACGCGGCATCTATCGCGAGCGGTTGCGCGCCCGCATCGGCGGGCAGGTACAGTTTGTCCTGCTCGACGCCGCGCGCGAACAGCTCCTCGCCCGCATGGCAAACCGACCGGGACATTTCATGCCAACGAGCCTGCTGGACAGCCAGCTTGCCACGCTGGAGCGCCCGAGCCCGGCGGAATCGACGCTGATGCTGCACTGCGACCTTCCCCCCGGCACCGCCTGTGCGACGGTATTGGCGCATCTCGGGAGACCCGCGGTCAGGGCATGAGCCGCCGGCGCCCCTCGCCCAGATGCCAGCGCATCGCCAGCGCGGCACGTTCCGGATCCTGCGCGCGGATCGATTCCACGATCACTTCATGTTCATGGAGCATCACCGCGACGACCTCGGCAGAGCGCGAGCGGGAAATGTCCACCCCCGCCTGCATCACCTTCTCCACGTCCGGCCAGAGCGCGTCGAAGGCGTGCTGGAAGGCGTGGTTGCCGGTTGCATCGGCAATGGCACGGTGCAGCTCGCGGTCCTCGACATGTGCCGGCGCACTGGAGAGCAGCGCGGTGCGCAGGCCGTCCAGCGCGGCCTCCAGCGCGGCCATCTGCTCGGGCGTACGTCGCACCGCCGCCAGCCGCGCCGCCTCCGTCTCCAGCACGAAGCGCACTTCATAACTGCCGAGCGTCACGGGCAGCTCGGCGAGCGGCATGAATGCCGATAGCCGTTCCGACGGACGCCCCTTCACGAAGGAACCGGCCCCGCGCCGCACTTCGGTGATGCCGTCGGATACCAGCCGAACCAGCGCCTCGCGGATGATCGCGCGCGAAACGCCGCACATCTCCGCCAGTCGCGCCTCGGACGGCAGGCGATCGCCCACCTCCAGACCTTCGGATTTGATCCATTCGACGATCGCCGCATAGGCGTGATCGGATAGGCGCGGCTGACTCATCGTGCGGTGCCACGCGCCGTTGCAGCTTCCATGCCCCTCCCCTGTCCGCACCGGCATCTCGACGCAGGAACTTATCAGACAGGTTTATGCAAGACCGTCTGATTATGCTAGATATCTTTCTCAATTTCATCCTTCAGGGCCGAAAAGGGCTTGAACCTGTCCTACAAGCCTGTGTAGTTAACGTTAACGAATCTGGAGGCGCAGCCTCAGCGAACGGATCGACGAGGGAGAGAGGGCATGCAGGCCGCTACGCAACGGACACAGGCTGAATCCATCGCTGCGGACGTGTCGGCGCCGCCGCGCCTCACCCCGACCCAGATGCAGGTATTGCGCTGCGTGCATTCCGGCCTGCTCAACAAGCAGATCGCCTATGAGCTCGGCATGGCCGAAGCGACGGTGAAGGTCCACATGACCGCGGTGATGCGCAAGCTCAACGTGCGAAATCGGACCCAGGCAGCGATCGTCGCGGGCCAGCTCGGCTGGTCCCACGGCTGAGCGGTCAGGCCGAAAGCAGCCTGCGCTCGAGCAGCGCCTGGAAGTCCCGCCGGCCATCCGCGACCAGCAGCACGAAGACATGGTCGACGATCACCCGGTAGATCAGCCGATAGGGCGGTGCGACCAGTTGCCGAAATTCGCGGATGCCGAGCGCGTCCAGTTCGGCCGGAACGCCCCCGCGATCGGGAAACGTCTCCAGGCTCTCCACCTTTGCCAGCATCAGGTCCAGGAACGCATCGGCCTGTTCGGGAGAACGATGCGCGGCGATCCAGCCATGAATGTCAGCCAGGTCGGTCTCGGCACCGGCGGTGAGATAGACCGTATGGCGGCCGCTCATGCCGTGCTGTCGCCCCCGCCCTTTCGCAGCCGCGCAATCGCTTCTCGGGCCGGAACCACGCGCCCGGCGTCGACGTCGCGCGTTCCGAGCGCCAGCAGCTTGAGCAGGGCCAGCGCTTCTTGGGTCGCCTGATAGCTGGCCACATCCTGCAGCACCGCCCGCGCCTCGCCATTTTGCGTGATCACGAGAGGTGCACCGCCCTCCGCCAAACTCCGCAGCACGTCGGCGGCATTTGCCTTCAGATAGCTGACCGGCTTGACCTGCTCCGAATAGCGCATCACGACTCCAGACCGATAATGGTCCGAATATAGTCTTCGCATCGGATCTGAGCAATGGGAACTACAGAACATTGCATCGCGGCCGCAGTCACCTTGCCGATTTGAACGAAATCTGACATATGCTGCGCAACACTCATTCAAGCGCGCGGGGCGAAGCACGAATGCATTCAGACATCGAACGGATCAGTGAACTTGCCGACGCCGGCGAGCGCATGATCGAACGACTGCGCCGTAAGGCTTTCCTACCGGAAAGCCGCAAGGGACTCCATGTGCGCTTCGGCATTGCCGAAGCCGCCCAGTTGCTTGGCTGCTCGACCAACCGCATCCGCATGGCCGAGGAGGACGGACGCCTCCCCCCGCCCCCGGCGAGCGAGAATGGCCGTCGGCCGGGCTACACCGTGGAAGAACTGCTCAACATGCGCCGCGTGCTGGGCGCCTCCCCTGCCCGCGCGCCCCTTGACGTGCCGGCGATCATCGCGGTGCAGAACTTCAAGGGCGGTGTCGGCAAGTCCACGGTAACCACCCATCTCGCCCATTATTTCGCGGTGCAGGGCTATCGCGTGCTGGTGGTGGACTGCGACAGCCAGGCGACGACGACGACGCTGTTCGGCTTCAATCCGCACTTCAACATCACGCGGGAAGAAACGCTCTACCCCTATCTTTCGATCGACCCCACCCAGGCGGATCTGCTCTACGCGGTCAAGAAGACGCCCTGGCCGAATGTAGACCTGATCCCGTCGAACCTCGAACTGTTCGATGTCGAATATGAGCTGGCAGCGGCGGGTGCAGACGGTGGCTCGATCCTTGCCACCCGCTTCCGCAAGCTCAAGGCAGGCCTGTCGGATCTCGCCCGCGACTATGACGTGGTGATCCTCGACCCGCCGCCCGCGCTCGGCACGATCAGTCTGGCGGTGATGCAGGCGGCGAACGCACTGCTCGTGCCGCTGGCGGCGACCACACCCGACTTCTGCTCAACCGTCCAGTTCCTCTCGATGATGGACCAGGTGCTGCATCAGCTGACCGAGGCGGGCATCGAGGTGCAGTATGATTTTGTTCGCCTGATCTGTTCGAAGTTCGACGGCAACGACCCCAGTCACGCCATGGTTCGCCAGATCATGGAGCAGGCGTTCGGCCCTGCCCTGCTGCCGGTGCCGATCCTGGAATCGGCCGAGATCAGCCACGCCGCGATGCGGATGATGTCGATCTATGAGCTCGATCGGCCGATCGGTACCGCGCGCACCCACAAGCGCTGCAAGGCCAATCTCGATGAGGCGCTGGGGCAAGTGGAAGCGCTGGTCCGCCGCAATTGGGGCCGGGTCACACCGGCCAGCGAAGAGGATGTCGTCAATGAAGCGGCCTGATTGCGCTGCACCCGGGCAGAAGGGCTGAACCGTGGCACGTACCCAGAAGGATTATCTCGCCGACCTGCTCGCCGAGGACGCAGCCCCGGAGGCTGCGGCGACCGCGGCGGAGCCGGCACCAAGCCCCTCCCCCGCTCCTGAACCCGAGCTTCCGGCCCGTCTGGCACGGACACGCGGCACGACCTTGCTCGGCCGCGAGTCCGCGCTTGCCCGCGTCGCCTCCGGAGAAGTGCGCCAGGTTACCCAGCTTCTGCTCGATCCCGCAAAGGTGCGGATCTGGCCGGGGAACGCCCGTGTCTATGGCGACCTTACCGAGGAGAATGTCCGCGAACTGATCGACTCGATCGTCGCGGAAAACGGCCAGAAGGTCCCTGCCGTGGTGCGCCGGATCGAGGGCGATCCACAGCACGAGTACGAAGTGATTGCCGGTACAAGGCGGCACTTCGCGATTTCGTGGCTGCGCGCGAACAGCTATCCCGACATGCAGTTCGTCGCGCAGGTGGCGCAGCTGGATGACGAGGCAGCCTTCCGCCTCGCCGATCTCGAAAACCGCGCCCGCAAGGACGTGTCGGACCTCGAGCGCGCCCGAAACTATGCCGAGGCGCTCAAGGCGCATTACGGCAACCACCTCACCCGCATGGCGGAGCGGCTGAAGCTGTCCAAGGGCTGGCTGTCGAAGATGATCAAGGTGGCGGGCATCCCCGATGCCGTTATCGCAGCCTTTGCCTCGCCGGCGGACGTGCAGCTCAAGCCCGCCTATCCACTCGCCCAGGCGCTGGACGACAAGGCGGCGGCAAAGGCGATCCTGGCCGAGGCGAAGGCTCTGGCGAAGGAGCAGGCGGAGCGCCGCGCTTTCGGGCAGGCCGCAGTACCCGCAGCCGACGTGCTGCGTCGGCTGATCGCTGCCCCAACCGGATCTTCGCCGCGCGAGACATTGTTCTTCTGGTCTGGACCCACAGGTCGGACAGCCCTCAGCATCTTGTCCGTCAATCGCCAAGGTGTCACGGTACGCCTGCATGCGGGCTCGGGGGCCGACCGCGAACAACTGGTGGACGCGCTGCGCGAGGCGCTTGACCAGCTCGACCGAGAAGGTCGCGGACTGCAGCGGTGATGCCGTTTCCCTGGGGAAACCGCGGCGATCGGGCCAAGCGGTGTTTTCCCGGGGAAACGCCGCCGACGCGATTTGTCAGGGTCGGTGACAGCGCGAGCCGCTGGCGGTTGCCCGGGTGCCCAAACGACTATCTCCGCCCCCCCCAAACGCCGTCCGCTACCCCCAGTAACCATCCGTTTCCCCCGGGAAACACCCTCCCCGCCCGCCAAGCCGAGGCAGCATGACCCAAGCTGATCGCAAGTCGATCCCCGAGCAGTTCGACCTTTTCCTTCCCTATCTCGCGGACATGCCGCTGCGCGACCAGCGCGAGATGATGGAACGCCCCTTCTTCAGCCTCGCCAAGACCAAGCGCGTGAAGCCGATCGACTACAAGAGCCCGGACGGCAAGCTCTGGGTCCATGTCTCGGCAAATCCCGACTACGGCATGGCGACGATCTGGGATGCCGACATCCTGATCTACTGCGCGAGCGTGCTCGCCGACATGGCTCGGCGCGGACGCAATGACATTCCACGCAAGCTCCATCTGATGCCCTACGACCTTCTGCGTGCGATCGGGCGGCCGACCACCGGCCGGGCCTATGAACTGCTCGGACAAGCGCTGGACCGGCTCGTCGCAACCACGATCAAGACCAACATCCGAGCCGAGAACCGTCGTGAGGCGACCTTCAGCTGGCTCGACGGCTGGACCCAACTGGTCGACGAGAAGACGGAGCGGTCGCGGGGTATGACCATCGAGTTGTCCAACTGGTTCTACGAAGGCGTGCTGATGACCGGCGGCGTGCTGTCCATCGACCGCGCCTATTTTGACCTGACCGGCGGACGCGAGCGTTGGCTTTACAAGGTTGCGCGGAAGCATGCGGGCGGAGCAGGGGAGACCGGATTTGCAATCTCCATGCCCACCCTTTTCGAGAAGTCAGGGGCGGAGGGGCAGTACCGCCGATTCAAGTTCGAGATCGCCAAGATCGTCGAACGCGACGAACTGCCCGGCTATGCGCTCACCCTGGAAACCCCGGCGGGCAAGCGCGAGCCGAGCCTGCGGATGCGTCGCCGGTCGGAAGGGGAGGGGACGCCGCCTGCCTCGAACCGCACCGCCACGCACCGCGCGCACGCGCCTGCCGCCAATACACCGGCGGAAGATGTGCCGATCGACGCGGACGCGCGCGCGCTGATCCGCCGTTCGCTCACCAGCCTGGCTACGCGCGGCACCAGCGGCATGGTTGCCGACGCCACGCTGGAGCTTCTCCGCCGCGAATGTCCGGGATGGGACTATCAGGAACTGCACCGCCAATTCCGCGACTGGGTAGAGGCGGATCCCGCGCGGACGCCGGCAAACTACCAGAACGCGTTCATCGGCTTCGTTCGCCAATGGCACGCCCGGCACAAGCATCAGCTCCGATGAGCGCGACGCGGCTGCGTTCCCGAAGTGTCGGGCGTGCCGGTTTCGTTTCCGAAAGGGCTTGCCGACGTGATCGAAATTTGAACCTCTTCCGTCGCCTGTCGGACCCAACTGATTCAAGTTCCGCCCCGCGGCCCCGGAACCATGCCGTTCTGCCGCACCTTTGCATGGGTTATCGACCCATCGGGAACACCCATCGACCCTTTGGGAACGGTCTTTCGACCTTTCGGGAACGCAGCCTTCGACCCTTCAGGAACGCCATGTCGACACAATGGGAACACCGCATGTCGCGCGACTCGTGCATTTCCGCTCTCTTCCGTGTGCCCGCAGCTCGATTAACTCTGTAACGAATCAGGAAACTCTCTAACCTTGCGTGAGATTTTCTCTTTTGAAGATTGGGAGAAGATGCCTGCTTCCATCGATGTCGCCGACCTGAGCGCGAGGATGCTCGGGCGGCGCACCGTTATCGCCGCTGCGTTGATCGCACCCACTCTCGCACGCGCTTCGACAGCGCGTCTGGTACACCGGGACGACTTCCGCGACGGACTCGCGAATTGGGTTGTGGAATGCGAGCGTCCAGGACGGATTGCTGCAGCCGATGGCAGGCTGGATATCGATGTCCCGGCCGGCGTCACGCTGTGGTTCAGGCATCGCCTCCATGGCCCGCTCGCCATCGACTATGTCGTGACCCCCGTTGCTGAGGGCGGCCCCAACGACCGGGTCAGCGACGTCAACTGTTTCTGGATGGCGCAGGACCCCCAGGCTCCTGGCGGGAATGCCCTCTACAAACCTCGGACCGGTGCCTTCGCGGACTACGACATGCTGCGTACCTATTATGCGGGGATCGGTGGGAACGGGAACAGCACGACCCGCTTCCGGCGCTATGTCGGAGAGCAGGGCACCCGGCCGCTGCTGCCGCAACATGACCTCCGTGCACCTGAGACCTTACTGCAAGCCAACCGGCCGCTGCATCTTCGGTTGATCGCGAACGGCTCCCATATCGCGCTGCTACGGAACGGGCGGCTCTGCTTCCTGCTGGAGGATCAGGACCCCTACCGCCAAGGGCATTTCGGTTTGCGGACCACCCAGAGTCACTTGCGCGTCGAGCGTCTCCGCATCTGGCAACTCGGCCGATAATATTCACATTGTGGGTTAACCTATCACAATGTAAAACGATCGGCGATTCAGGTTCTTCGGGAGAGGCCAGTGCAACATGCCATACGGCGCCGATCGCTACTGCAAGCAGCAACCGCCGGTCCGCTCCTCGCTGCCGTCCCCCTTCCCCGCCAAGGCAAGATCGTCGCCGATGCCGCCTGGATCGACGCGACAAGCCCATCAGGACAGGTAGAGGGGCAAACCTTCGGCCTCGCATGGCCGCAGGGGGCCCTGGCTGACCGGACACCGCTCCAGGCGATCACCGCGGCCGGGGAAGCGCTTCCCCTGCAAAGCTGGACGCTGGCGCGGTGGCCGGATGGCTCGCGTAAGTGGACCGGACATGCAATCCCGGCCGCCTCCCAAGCGCCGGCGTCGGTCCGGGTCCAACCCGGCGCCCCGGCCGCGCCCGCGACGCCGGTGGTCGTGCGGTCGACCGAGGAGGTGGTGGAGATCGATACTGGCCCGCTACGCTGGCGGATCGCGCGGAAAGGGGCCGTGGCGATCGCTGCGACAGGGGAGGGGGGGCGCATCCTGCTTGGCCCAACCGGACTGGTCGCAGAGTTGTGCGCAGATCGTGTCGACAGCCCCCGTATTCCGCTGGTCGGTCAGGTCGAGCGCCTCGATGTGGAGCAGCATGGACCGGTGCGCGCCGTGGTCCGTATCGACGGGAAGCATGTCGGTGCCGGCCATAATGTGCTGCCGTTCACTCTGCGGATCGAAATCTATGCCGGCTCGCGCGGCGCCCGACTTTTCCACAGTCTCGTCTATGATGTTGATCCCGATAGGTTCTTCGTCACGGGTATCGGGATTTCGGCGCAGGTGCCGATGCGGGGCGCGCTGCATGATCGACACATCCGGGTCGCAACCGGCGCGGAGACGATGTTCGCCGAAGCTGTCCGCCCGCTGACCGGCCTTCGGCGCGACCCCGGCGCCGCGTTCCGTGCGGCGCAGGTTGCGGGGAAGGCCGTGCCGCCGCTTACGGAGATGCGCGCGCCGGTGCCCGGGCTGCTCGAGCGGATTCCCGCGTGGGGCGGCTTCAGGCTCTGCCAGCTCTCCGCCAACGGCTTCACGCTTGCCAAGCGCACCGCCGGGGACATGGCATGGATCGACGCCGACGAAGGACGACGCGCGCCTGGCCTCGCCTATGTCGGTTCCCCCTGGGGCGGCGCGGCGATCGGCGCCCGCTGGTTCTGGCAACGCCATCCGAGCGAGTTGGAGATCGACGGTGCCGCCGGCGATCTTGCCCGTCTTACGGCATGGCTATGGTCCCCGCGGGCCCAGCCGATGGACCTGCGGCGCTATCACGGCACCATGGGCATGGAGGGCTATGACGCGCAGAATCAAGGCCTCGCCATCACCTATGAGGATTATGAGCCCGGGTGGGATTCGCCGTTGGGGATCGCGCGCACCAGCGAGCTGATGCTATGGGCGTTCCCGGCCACGCCTTCCACCGATCATCTGCGGTCGCTGGCCGCCACGGTCGCGGAACCGCCGCGGCTGATGGCGGATCCTGCCCAGCTCCACGCCGCCGGACTGTTCGGCGATTGGGGCCTTCCCGATCGCTCGACACCAATGCGTGCGGCGATCGAGGACCAACTCGCCCGGCTGATCGATTTTTATGCCGGCGAGGTGGACCGGCGCAGCTGGTACGGCTTCTGGGATCACGGCGATGTGATGCACAGCTACGATCCCGACCGGCATCAATGGCGCTACGATATCGGCGGGTTTGCCTGGGCGAACAGCGAGCTCTCGCCCGATCTGTGGCTGTGGTACAGCGCATTGCGCAGCCGCGACGCGCAGGCGTTCCGCCTTGCCGAGGCGATGACACGGCATACCAGCGAAGTCGACGTCTATCATCTCGGCCGCTTCGCGGGGCTGGGCACCCGCCACGGCGTCCAGCACTGGAGTGACAGCTCGAAGCAGCCGCGCGTCAGCAACGCCAGTTATCGGCGGATCTTCTACTATCTCACCGCCGACGAGCGCACCGGCGACCTTCTCCGGGCACTGGCGACGTCGCAGCAGGCGCTGCAGACCGTCGAAATCGGGCGCAAGGTGCCTGGTGCGGCGCGCGAGGCGCTGCCCGACGGGGTGATCGAGATGACCTTCGGCACCACCTGGGCGGTGCTGGCAGGGGCATGGCTAACCGAATGGGAACGTACTGGTGATCGGAAATGGCGCGATAGGATCATCGCCGGCATGGACAGCATCGGCCGCCTGCCGCGTGGCTGGCTGACCGGCAGCGCGCCCTATGATCTTGCAAGCGGCCGCTTTCTCGATCGGGGCGCGAAGATCCAACTCTCGCACCTGAACGCCGTGTTCGGGGCCGTGGAGATCAACGCCGAACTTCTCCGCCTGTTCGACGTGCCGCGCTATCGCGCCGCGTGGCTCGACTATTGTCGATGGTACAATGCCCCGAAGACGGACTGGCTGGCCAAGTGGGGAGCACCGTTCGGCCCGCGCAACCTGCGGGAGGCGCATTCGCGGCTTACCGCCACGGCAGCCCACGCCGCCGGGGATGTGGCACTGGCGGCTCGTGCTGCGGAGGAGTTCCTGTCCGGCGACGCCGGCCTTGGTCTCACCCTCGCGGATCCCCGTCGGGCGCTGCCGGGGGGCGGGGTGGAGTGGCCGGGCATCTCCACCAATGCCGCGTCGCAATGGGGGCTCGCCGCGATCCAGAACCTCGCCCTCATACCAGCCGCCCTCGATCGCGGCACGCCGCATCCGCCGCGCGGCGGGGCAGGGGAGTAGGGCCTGCTCCCCGACCCCCAAATTGGGCAGGAAGATGCTGGCGCGGCGCCCGGCGTCTTGCTCAAAGTCGTTCCACCTCAAGTACATATGTTAACTTATCGGGCGTAGCGGAGGGGGACGCTCTACGAGGTACCATGTTCGCCATCGCTTATTGCATCACCAGGCAGCACGATCTGCGGCTCGTCGCACTGGCCGCTGCCATGTGCCTTCTGACTACGATGACCGCTGTGCTGATGGTGCGACAGGGAGTACGCACACCTCGCAATATGCAGGGCTGGAGGATCGCGGGCGCGCTGGCGACGGCGTTCGGCATCTGGGCGACGCACTTCATCGCGATGCTGGGCTATGATCCGGGGTTCCAGTTCGGCTTCGCGCTCGCGCCATCGGCCGGCTCGCTGTCGATCGTCGCCGGCGCGATGCTGGCCGTCTTCCAGATGGTGGGGCGGAAGCGTGGCCGGGGCGTGCTGGCACTGGCTGCCCTGACCGCGATGACCGGGATCGGTCTCATGCATTATATCGGCATGGCCGCGCTCGAGATGCCGGCGCGGATCCGATGGAATATCGGCTATGTCGCGCTGTCGATCCTGCTGGGGGCGATCCCGTTCGTGCCGGCGCTGACCCTGGCCGTGCGTCGTTCCTCGGTGCGATCCGGCCTTGCTGCCGCGTGCCTGATGGCGGTGGCGGTGGTGAGCCTGCACTTCACCGGCATGACTGCGATCCAGCTGATTCCCTGGCAGCGCGAGATCGCCGGCGGCAACCTATCGCCGCGCACCATGTCGGTCGTGCTGGCGGTGATCACGGTGGCGTTGCTGGCGGTGTGCCTGGGCAGCTGGGCGATCGCCCGCCGGGCACGGGCGGCCATTGCGGCCAGCGAGCGCCAGTTCAGCATCCTCGCCAAGGGCATTTCGGACTGCGCCTTGTACATGCTCGATGCGCAGGGCCGTGTCTGCAACTGGAATACGGGCGCGGCCCGGTTGAAGGGATATAGCGAGGCGGAGGCCGTCGGCAGCCATCTCTCGCGTTTCTACACGCCGGAGGACCGGGCCGCCGGCGCCGCCGACACCGCACTTGCCACCGCGATCGCGACGGGCAAGTTCATCGGCGAAGGCTGGCGCCTTCGCAAGGACGGGTCCCGATTCTGGGCCCACGTCACGATCGAGCGGATGGCGGACGAGCAGGGGCGCCTGCTCGGCTTCGCCAAGATCACCCGCGACATGACCCAGGCCAAGCTGGACCAGGACCGCATCGCCGAGGCCCAGCGCCACCGCGATGCGGCGCTGGAGCACATGCACCAGGGGCTGTGTCTGTTCGATTCGGGGCAACGGCTGATCCTGCGTAACGACCGGTTCCTCAAGTTGTGGCGCTTGCAGCCGGGCAGCTGCCCGCCGGGTCTCACGCTCCTCGAGGTAACGCGGACGGCGCTGGAGGCGCGGGTAGGGGCGGCGCTTCCGCTCGCGCGCGTAGAGGAGGGCGCGGCCCGCATCCTCGCCTCGCTCGAAGACGGCGCAGATCCGCGCATCGTTGCGGAATACGGCACCGACTTCGTCCTTTCGATCGACAGTCGCAGGCTGCCCGGCGGCGGCTGGGTGACGACCTTCGAGGATATCAGCGAGCGCCGCCGGTCCGAGGCGCGGATCGCGCACATGGCGCTGCATGACGCGCTCACCGGCCTGCCCAACCGGGTGCAGTTCCATAGCTGGCTCGACGCGGAGATGGCGCGGACGGAGGGTGGCGGTACCCGGCTGGCGGTGGTCGCGATCGACCTCGATCGCTTCAAGGAAATCAACGATTCGCTGGGGCATGCCGAAGGCGACCGGGTGCTGCGCGAAATGGGCCATGCGCTCCAGTCCCTGCTGCAAGAGCATGAGATCGCCGCGCGCATGGGCGGCGACGAGTTCGCCGTCGCCAAGCGCTACGAGCATCCGGCCGAGCTGGAGGCGTTCGTCGCCCGGCTGGAGGCGTGCATCTTCAGCGGGTTCGCCGCGCACGGATCCTTGGCGATCGGCGCCAGCATGGGCGTGGCGGTGTTTCCCGGCGACGCCGCCGATCGCGAGGCACTGCTCAACAATGCCGATCTCGCCATGTACCGCGCCAAGGGCGATTTCGCCGAGCGGATCTGCTATTACGAGCCGGGTATGGACGAGCAGGCGCGGCACCGCCGCGTCATCGCCAACGACCTTCGCTATGCCGCGGCCCGGGGGGAACTGCGGCTGCTCTACCAGCCCCAGCGCTCGCTGCGCGACGACCAGCTGGTCGGCTATGAGGCGCTGCTGCGCTGGGCGCACCCGAAGCTGGGCGGCATTCCGCCGATGGACTTCATCCCGATCGCGGAAGAAACCGGCGAGATCATCCGGCTGGGAGAATGGGTGCTGCGAACCGCCTGCGCCGAGGCAGCGGCCTGGCCTGTGGGCCACAAGGTCGCCGTCAATCTTTCGCCGGTGCAGCTGCTGAAACCCGATCTGCCCGAGATCATCACCGAAATCCTGGTGGAGACCGGCCTGGCGCCGACGCGGCTCGAGCTCGAGATCACCGAAACCGCCCTCATCGCCGACAAGGCGCGTGCGCTGCACAGCCTGCGCCGGATCAAGGCGCTGGGCGTACGGGTGGCGATGGACGATTTCGGCACCGGCTATTCCTCGCTCGACACGCTCCATTCCTTCCCGTTCGACAAGATCAAGATCGACAAGTCGTTCCTTGCCGAATCCGAACGCAGCGAGCAGGCGCGGGCGATCATCCGCGCGATCCTGGCACTGGGGCGCAGCCTCTCGATCCCGGTGCTGGCGGAAGGATTGGAGACCGATGCCCAGCGCGACCTGCTGATGCGGGAGGGCTGTGCCGAGGCGCAGGGCTATCTGTTCGGCAGGCCCGCGGCGATCGAGCTGGAGGCGGGGGCGCTCGTTCAGGCGCTGGGCTGAGTGCGCACGCCGGCGACGGGATTGTTGCCCCAGAGCTCGGCGTAGCGCCAGCCGGAGAGGTCTTCCACGATCGCCTGCGCCTGTGGGGACGCGGGCGCCCGTTCGCCGCGCTTGAATCGGTCGATCTCGGCCATCAGCACGTCGTGGGTCGCGGCGTTGAGCCGGAAGCGGGTAGAGACCAGCATGCCCGCGATCAGCACGCCCACCGTGCCGATCCCGAGCACCAGCGCGATGGTGTGGATCGCCTGCGGGCTCTGCACCGCCGCGCCCTTGGCGAAACCGCCCGCGCTCATGATCGCGCCGACGCCGGCCACCGCTGCGGCCTGGGTGAGTTTCCGAACAAAGGTCATCACGCCCGCGAAGGCGCCTTCGCGGCGTCGGCCGGTGACGATTTCGTCAACATCGGCCATGTAGTTGTAGGTCGCCCAGGGAATGTAGTTGAGCGCGCCGCGGCCGAGCCCGGCCAGCGTGATCGGCAGCCATAGCCAGAGGCTGCCGGCGCGGATGCCGGTGGCCCATTCGGCCAGCAGCACCAGCACGCCCGCCGCGAAGCTCAGCGCCGCCAGCTGATAGGCGCGGGCGGGCGAGCTGCGCAGCGCCAGGTTGATCGCCAGCATCACCGCGACGAACTGGACGATGTACATCGTCCCCAGCAGCGTCGACGCCGTCGTGATCGTGCCGGCCAGCGCGAAGACGACGAAGAAGGTGAAGGCGGCGTTGAACACGTCCTGGCTGATATAGCCGCCCAGATACATGCCCAGGTGCAGCCGGAAGGCGCGGATGCGGAAGGTGCTGAATAAATTGGTGTAGAGCCCGCGGATCGCCGCGCCCACCGTCGCGCGCGGTGCCCCTTCGGGACGCAGCGCCGCCACTTCGGCGGCCGGCCGCTCCCAGCTGAACCGATAGAGCAGCCCCGCCGTCACCATGAACAGCCCTGAGAACAGGATGCCCATGTAGAGGAAGGTCTGTGGGCTGTCCTTGCCCAGCGCCTGGATCAGCATGCCCGGCAGGAACCCCGCCAGGATCGCGCTCGCCTGCGCGAACAGGATGCGGACGCCCGCGAACTTGGCCTTGGTGCGATAGTCGCGGCCCATTTCGGCTGCGAGCGTTTCGTACGGAATGATCTCCATCGCGTAGACCAGCTCGAACAGCACATAGGTGACGAGATAATACCAGAAGCCCTGCCCCGCGACCCACATGATCGCGAAGGAGGGCAGGAGCGGGATCGCCGCGAGGATGAAGAAGCGCCGCCGCCCGAACCGGCGGCCGAGCGCGGTTTCGCCCATATTGTCCGAAAGGTGGCCGATCACCGGCGAGGCGATCGCATCGAGCACGCGCGCGACGGTGAAGATCAGCGCCGCCTGCCACGCCTCCAGCCCGCAGAACTGGGTATAGAAGATCAGCACCCAGCCCGAGATCACCGCCATCGAGCCTGCGCCGAGCACGTCGTTCGAGCCGTAGGCGAGATAGTTGAACCACCGGACGGGGCGGGCGGCGGGGGCGCGCTGGGCCATTTGCTCTCCTGGACCCGGCCTGGCGCGACGAACCGCGCCTGCCGGCTGCTTTACTCCATATTCTGAACTGCTATCATACTATGTGAAACAACATCAAGCGGCTTGGGAGAGCGATCATGGCACGGTTCGGGCAGCGCGCGCGAGGGCTGGCGATGGGCATCGCGCTGACGCTGGCGACAGGAACGGTCGCCGCGCAACCCGCCGCGGAGTGGATCGACAAGACCACCGGGCACCGCATCGTGCGGATCAGCCGCGAGGCCGGCACGGTGAGCCTGTATTTCACCCAGAACGGCTTTCTGCCCCAGGGCGACAGGATGGCGGTGACGACGCCCCAAGGCATCGCGCTGGTCGATCTGAAGACGTGGGACATGAAGCCGCTGGTGACGCGGCCGGGCGCGGTGCTGCTGTTCACCGGCCGCCGGAGCCGCAACGTCTATTTCGCCGAGCGGGGCCGCGACGATGCCGGCGGCCCGTTCGGCGTGTTCGCCGCCGATGCGGATACGGGCGCGGTGCGCCGCGTGGCGACGGTGCCGGGCGGCTGGATCGGCTCGATCAACGCCGACGAGACGCTGCTGCTCGGCCAGGTCGCGAAGCCGATCGTGCCGCTGAAACCCGACGGCACGCTCGCCCGCGCCGAGGGCGAGGTGAACACGCCCGGCATGAACGACTATCGCGCCAACGGGCCCGACGGGAAGCCGCTGCCCTATGCCGAGGCGAAGGAGGTCCACATGAACCGCCGCCTCGACGCGCACGTACCGATGGAAATCTTCACCATCGACCTGCGCACCGGCGCGCGGCGGGTGGTCACGGCCTCCACCGACTGGCTCAACCATGTCCAGTTCTCGCCCACCGATCCGCAGCAGATCCTCTATTGCCACGAAGGGCCGTGGCACCGCGTCGACCGACTCTGGGCGATCCGCGCGGACGGCACGGCCAAGCGCCGGCTGCACACCCGCACGATGAACATGGAGATTGCCGGCCACGAGTTCTTCTCGCCCGACGGCAAATGGGTCTGGTACGATCTCCAGACGCCGCGCGGGCAGGTGTTCTGGCTGGCCGGCATCGAACTCGCGACGGGCAAGCGCCGCTGGTACCATGTCGAGCGCAACCTCTGGTCAATCCACTATAACCAGGCGCCCGACGGCGCGCGCTTCTCCGGCGACGGCGGCGATCCGGAGATGGTCGCGCACGCGCCGGACGGGAAATATCTGTACCTGTTCACCCCCAGGGCGATCGGCGACGTCGCCGGCATCCATGCCGACAATGCCGGCGACCTGATCGCGCCCGGCACGCTGGAGGCCGAAAAGCTGGTCGACATGCGGGCGCAGGACTATCGGCTGGAGCCCAACATGATCTTCACGCCCGACGGCAAATGGATCCTGTTCCGCGGCAATTTCGAGGGCGCCGCGCACCTCTATGCAGTGGAGGTGGCGAAGGCGGCACCACAGCAACGATAATTTACATCAAGCTCCAGCAACCAGTTGAGGCAAAAGACATTATGCTTGCATGCCCGCTTATTGCTTCCGCCTGTGCACCCCGGATCACCATCCCCACCCGACGGAGCAGCGCGAGCTTCCCGATCTTCGCCCGGCGCTGATCGCCGGCCATGGCCTCGCGCGGAAGCTGCTGCGCCACCGCGGCGCCCGCGCGCCGCTCCACGGCAGCCTCGATATCGAGGACGAGCGCAATCAGCCGGTCGCGCGGATCCTGCTGGCGGATCTGGCACGCCAGCTTTCCTGAACGCGCTTGCGATCGTCGGGGCGGCCTGCTCAACTGGGCCAAACCACCGAGGATCGCCGCCTTGACCACGTTCTTCCGCCGAACCCTGATCGCCGCCGTCCTCGCCGCGCCGGTGCCGGCGACCCCCGCCGTCGCGCAGCGCCTGTCGCCGGCGGAAGCGGTGATCAGCCGCACCGTCGACGCGGACTATGAGCGCTCGGTCGCGCTGCTCGAGAAACTGGTCAACCAGAACAGCGGCACGCTGAACCTGGACGGCGTCACCCGGGTCGGCACCATGATGCGCGCCGAGCTGGAGCCGCTGGGCTTCACCGTCACCTGGAAGCCGATGGACGCGGTGCAGCGCGCCGGCCATCTGATCGCGGTCCATCGCGGCAAGCCGGGGACCAAGACACTGCTGCTGATCGGCCATCTCGATACCGTGTTCGAGCCCGGCTCGCCGTTCCAGAAATTCGTCCGCAAGGGCGATCTGGCGGAAGGGCCGGGGGCAGGGGACGACAAGGGCGGCATGGTCGTGATCGTCTCGGCACTGCGTGCGATGCAGGCGGCTGGGACGCTGAAGAACGCCAATATCGAGGTGCACCTGACCGGCGACGAGGAAAAGTCCGGCAGCCCGCACCGCATCGCCCGCGCCGACCTGATCGCGGCGGGCAAGCGCGCCGATGTCGCGCTCGATTTCGAGGGGCTGGTGATCGATAGCGGGCGCGACATGGGCTCGATCGCGCGGCGCTCGGCGATCGACTGGCGGATCACCGCCAGCGGCCGAACCGGGCACAGCTCGGGCATCTTCTCGGCGGACATGGGCGACGGCGCGGTCTACGAGCTGGCACGCATCCTCACCACCTTCCGCAAGGAGCTGCCCGAGCCCAACCTGACCTTCAACACCGGCGTGATCGCGGGCGGCGCGCGGGCGAGCATCGACGAGAGCGGCACCGCGGCGGCAGCGGGCAAGACCAACATCATCCCGGCGACCGCTGTCGCGATCGGCGATATCCGCACGCTGACGCCGGAGCAGACGGCGCGGGTGAAGGCGAAAATGGCGGCGATCGTCGCCGCCCATGCGCCGGGCACCGATGCACGGATCGAGTTCGGCGAGGGCTATCCGCCGATGGCGCCGACCGAGGGCAACAAGGCGCTGCTGGCGAAGCTCAACGGGGTGAACCGCGATCTGGGGCTGGCCGAGATGCCGGCGCTCGATCCGCTGAAGCGCGGGGCGGGGGACGTTTCGTTCGTCGCCGCCGATGTCGACAGCCTGGCCGGGCTAGGCCCCTACAGCACCGGCGACCATGCGCCGGGCGAGACGGTGGATCTCGCCAGCATCCGCCGCCAGGCCAAGCGCGCGGCGATCCTGATGTCGCGGCTGAGCGCGGAGCGGAGCATGCGATAGGGAGGGGCGCCGGCCTTAGCCCGGTTGCGATGCCAGCCGCGCAGCACGTCGCGCGGCAAGCAGAGCGTTGATCCGGTCGGTCGAGCGATCCTCGACGCAGGCCTTGAGCTCCCGCCGCGTCGGCACGCCGGAGGCCACGCATTGCTCGGCCACGTCACAGGGGATCGCGTCCAGATCCGCCTGGCCCGATCCGCGCAGGATCCGGCAGCGCTGGAGCGTCATGCCGCCGGCATGCTTGCCGGCCTTAAGATCGACGCGGATCATGCGCAGCTGGCGCGACACCACGATGATTTCCTCCTCGGGCGTCGGCGCGGTCGCACTCTGGAGCAGGAGCAGCAAGGGCAGGATCATCGGTCGCCTCTCCGCGGCTGTATTTTGCGACAGCCTAGGACGGGGGAGGGGGCGTGGCAATCCGCAGGATATAAGGGGTGGGGCCGACGCTTGCACGCCGGCCCCGGGGGCAAAGGGTAGGAGGCTCAGAAGGTCAGCGAGAAGCCTGCGAACAGCGTGCGACCCAGCGGATCGTACACGCCCGGATAGGTGTTGCCGTTGCCGAAGCTGCTGAGGATGCCGCTGGCGATCGCCGGCGGCGCCTTGTCGGTGAGGTTGTTGACGCCCGCGCGCAGCTGGAGCCGCTTGTCGACGGAGATGGTCGTCGCGAGGTCCAGATAATTGTAGGTGGGGATGCGCGCATTGATGACGCTGGAGGTGCCTGTCAGGAACTCGTTGCTCGACAGGCTCGACAGCGTCGTCGAGGCGAAGTGGCGCCAGGACAGCGACAGCGTCGCCTTGTCGCCCGGCGTGCTCCAAGTGAAGCGGGCGACGTGGCGCCAGCTCGGATTAGGCTGGCCGCAGCTATAGCCGTACAGGCCCTTGCAGTCGAAGGTACCCAGGCCCGGCAGCGGCTGTTCGGTCTGTTGTTCGGTCCAGGTACCGACCATGCTCGCATCAATGCGGCCCAGCCGGCCGATCGCGAAATTGTAGGCGGCGGACATGTCGATGCCGGAGGTGAGCAGGTAGCCGGTATTCTGGGTGCTGCCGACGATATAGCCATTGGCGCCGAAGATCGCGCCCGAGCGCGGATCGCGGCGGAACTGGCTGCAATAATAGGGCGAGCCGGTGTTGACGCACTGGCTGACGATCAGAGTGGGATCGATGTTGCCGATATAGCCCCTCACCTTGATGTGGTAATAGTCGACCGACAGCGACAGGCGGGGGACCTGACGCGGCGTGACGACCAGGCCGACGGTGTAGGTGTCCGCCACCTCGGGCTTCACCGCCGGGTTGCCGCCGAAGGACTGTGAGCAGGTATCGGCCGGGCACTGGATGATGTTGCCGTATTGCGCGTCGGTCACGCCGGTCGTCTTGCAGGCGGCGAGCGAGGCGGTGGGCGCTGCGCCCGCGCAGGGATCGTTGAGCGAGACGTTGCCGATGCCGCGCGACGCGAACAGCTCGGCGATGTTGGGCGCGCGGATCGCGCGGTTGTAGCTGGCGCGCAGGCGTGCGCCGTCGATCGGCGCCCAGGCCAGTTCCGCCTTGTAGGTCCAGGCGGTGTAGGTGGAGCGCGATGCGGTCGAGCGCTGCTCGTTGACATAGCCCGAATAGCGGATGCCGCCGTTGACCGTCAGCTCGTGGACGAACGGCACATTGGCGACGAGCGGCACTTCCAGCTCGGCATAGGCATCGTTGACCGAGATGATGCCGTCCGAGTTGGTCGCGCCGCCCTGGGCGGCGACCTCGTCGACGGTGAAGCGGGTCGTCTCCCGGCGATGCTCGGCGCCGACGGCGAGTCCCGCGCCGCGGTTCGACCAGGGGCTCTGGATGCCGAAGGTGCCGAGATCGCCGCTCAGCGTGCCCGAGAAGACCTCCAGCGTGTTGCGCGCGGCGGTATTGGACGGGCTGAACAGATACTTCGCCTGGTCCTGGCTGATCCCGTCTGCCTTGAACACGTCGATCGGCGTGCAGGCGGGATCGGTGCCGTCGATCTTCGACCGGCAGGTGGGCACGCCGTTCACCGACACCACGTCCAGCGCGCGCTGCGCTTTGATGTTGTCGATGTTGTTGAGATAGGTCTCGTTGTAGCGCGACAGCGCGAACAGATATCCCAGGTCATAGCTGAAGCCGTGGCCGAGATCGCCCTTCACCCCGGCATTGTAGCGATAATCCTGGTGGCGCAGATCGTCGCGCCGCGAGGAGCCGCTGCCCAGGCGGTAGCCGATCAGCGTATCCGCCGTCGCCGACGTGCCGGCGGCCGCGCCGCACAGGGCGGTGGCCTGCGCGGGTCCGAGCAGCGGGTTGTTGCACGGAATGGTGAAGGTGGTGCCGAGGAACAGCGCGGACGGTGCGACCTGCGAGAAGGTGCGATCCTTCATCCACATGAAATTGGCATAGACCTTCGCCACCGGCGCGATCTCGAACGAGGCATAGCCGCCGCCGGTGTAGCGCTCGTCCGAGCGCTGGATGTAGTTGGTCGGCGCATAGTTATAGGCATAGTCCGCGGTATAGGGGACCCAGGTCTTGGAGCCGTTGCGGTTGTTGGTGAGATAGCCCTGGCCCGCGCTGGGGCCGGTGAGCGGCGCGAAGGTGCCGAAGGTGCTGTTGCTGGACCCGCCGCAGATCAGCGCCGAATCGCCATTGGCATTGAGCGCGCAGGAGGAATAATCGCGCGTCGCCTGCAGCACCGGCTCGGTGTGGCGATAGCCGCCATAGACCGTCACGTTGCCGCGGCCGCCGGCGAAATTCTTGCCGAAGGCGCCGTTCACGTCCTGCTTGCCGCCGTCGAACACGTTGCGCGGCGCCAGCTGATAGCCCCTGGATGAGACCAGCCCGCGGACATAGGCATTGTCGTTGGTGTGCTGGGCGAAGCTGGTCTGCGCGTCGATCTTCAGCCCGTCGAGATGGTCGCGCAGGATGAAGTTGACGACGCCCGACATCGCATCCGAGCCGTAGACGGCGGACGCGCCGCCGGTGACCACGTCCACCCGCTCGATCAGTGCGGTGGGAATGAAGTTGATGTTGGTCGCCTGCGAGGACAGCACGCGCTGGCCGTTGATAAGCGTGAGCACGCGGTTCGAGCCCAGCCCGCGCAGGTTGATCTGGGCGGTACCGTCCGAGCCGTTGGAGACGTTCTCGTTCGCGTCCGGGGTGAATTGCGGCAGGCGGTTGAGCAGCGTCTCGGCATTCACCGCGCCCTGATAGCGGATTTCCTGCGCGTCGACGCTGGTTAGCGGGCTGTTGCTCTCCAGATCGGGGCGGCGGATGCGGGTGCCGGTAACGGTGATCTCTGCTGGGCGCTCGCTTTCCGCTGCTACCGGAACGCTATCGGTTTCCTGCGCCTTCGCGCCGGCTGCCGCAAGCAGGGACGCCGCCATTGCGCCGAGCGCCGTCGTACCCCGGATCGAAAGAATATGTCGCATCGTGATGCCACCCCTTTTTCTGAGTCGCACCAATGCAACACCAAAAGCATGAAAGCGTCAAATATATTATACGATATCTGATATCCGCCATTTGAGCCAGGCGCGCGGCGGTGGGCTGACGGTTCCCTTCCTGCGCAGGCGAAAATGTGCACAACTTAAGAACCGGTCTTGCACCGATGTTGGATACGGTATACGAAAATTGGAAGCTCTTTGGAGGAACCCATTCTCATGACTGCAGCCAAGACGCTCTGGACCGGCGTCTATCCCGCGGCGACCACCCAGTTTGCCGAGGATCTTTCGATCGATTTCGATGCCACGCAGCGGACGCAGATCGCGCTCGTCGACGACGGCGTCGACGGGCTCATCCTGCTCGGCACCTGCGGCGAGAACAATTCCCTGGAGCCCGACGAGAAGCGCCAGGTGCTCCGCGCCGGTGTGGAAGCGGTGGGCGGGCGCGTGCCGCTGGTCGCGGGCGTATCCGAATTCACCACCGCCCGCGCGATCGACTATGCCCGCGATGCCGAGAAGATCGGCGTCGACGCGCTGATGCTGCTTCCCGCCATGGTCTATGTGCCGACCGCCGCCGAGCTGGAGGCCCATTTCCGCGCGGTGGCGGCGGCGACCACGCTGCCGATCATGCTCTACAACAACCCGCCCGCCTATCGCGTGTCGATCGACACCGCGACGCTGGACCGCCTGACCGATGTGAAGAACATCGTCGCGGTCAAGGAAAGCGCGCCGGATCCACGCCGCTTCACCGATCTCTTCAACCGGTACGGCGATCGCTACACGCTGATGGCGGGCCTGGACGACGTGGCGCTGGAGGGCCTGTTCCTCGGCGCCTCGGGCTGGGTCTCGGGCCTCACCAGCGCCTTTCCGGAAGAATCGGTGCGGCTGGTCGCGGCGTTCAACGAAGGCCGGTTCGACGAGGCGCGCGCGATCTATCGCTGGTTCATGCCGCTGCTCCATCTCGATGCCGAGCATGACCTGGTCCAGTCGATCAAGCTGGCCGAGCAGATCATGGGCCGCGGCAGCGAGCGGGTCCGCCTGCCGCGCCTGCCGCTCGCCGGCGAGCGCCGCGCCCAGGTAATCCGGTGGGTCGAGGAAGCGGCGGCGACCCGGCCGAGCCGGCGCCAGGCCAAAGCGGCCTGATCGCTTCCATGCGCCACACCTTCTTCTGCATCGACGGCCACACCGCGGGAAACCCGGTGCGGCTGGTGGCGGGCGGAGCGCCGCTGCTGCGCGGCGGCGACATGCTGGCGCGGCGCCAGGACTTTCTGGCGCGGTTCGACTGGATCCGCACCGGCCTGTGCTTCGAGCCGCGCGGGCACGACATGATGTCGGGCGGGTTCCTCTACCCGCCCACCCGTGACGACGCCGATTGCGGCATCCTGTTCATCGAGACCTCGGGCTGCCTGCCGATGTGCGGGCACGGCACGATCGGCATGGTCACCTTCGGCCTCGAACACGGGCTGATCACCCCGCGCACGCCGGGGCAGCTGCGCATCGAGGTGCCGGCGGGCGTGATCGACATCGCCTATGCGATGGACGGCGGCAAGGTCCGCTGGGTGCGCATCCGCAACGTGCCCGCCTATGTCGCGGCGACCGGTATCGCGATCGAGGTACCGGGCTTCGGCCCGCTTTCCGTCGACGTCTCCTATGGCGGCAATTATTACGCGATCATCGAGCCGCAGGGGCCCTATGCCGGCCTCGACGATCTCGGCGCCTCGCGCATCGTCGAGCTCAGCCGCACGATCCGCGACCTGATGCGCGACGCGATCGAGCCGGTCCATCCGCTCGACGATCGTATCCGCGGGGTCAGCCATGTCCTCTGGGCCGACAAGCCGAAGGGCGAAGGAGCCGATGGTCGCAACGCGGTGTTCTACGGCGAGCGCGCGATCGATCGCAGCCCGTGCGGCACCGGCACCTCGGCGCGGCTGGCGCATCTGGAGCATCAGGGCCGGCTGAACGTCGGCGATCGCTTCGTCCATGAAAGCTATATCGGCAGCCGGTTCATCGGCCGGGTCGAGGAAGCGGTGATGGTGGGCGATCGCCCCGGCATCATCCCCTCGATCGAAGGCTCGGCGATCGCGACCGGCTTCAACACCATCTGGATCGACCGCGAGGACCCGTTCTGGGCCGGCTTCTCGGTCGTCTGATCGCACACAAATCTTGGGGGACGCATGGGGTTTTGGGGACCGATCAAGCCGATCGAACGCAGCACGGGTTCCAGTGAGCATCGGCTGCGCCCCAGCCTTTCCTGGCCGCACCTGATCGCGCTGGGGGTCGGCGCGATCGTCGGCACCGGCATCTACACGCTGACCGGGGTCGGCGCCGAGCGGGCGGGGCCCGCCGTGATCCTCGCCTTCGTCATCGCCGGTGCGGTGTGCGCCTGCGCCGCGCTCGCCTATGCCGAGCTGGCGACGATGATTCCCGCCGCCGGCAGCGCCTATACCTATAGCTATTCGGTGCTCGGCGAGACGATCGCCTGGGTGGTCGGCTGGAGCCTGATCCTCGAATATTCGCTCGCCTGCTCGGCGGTGGCGGTCGGCTGGTCGGGCTATCTGGTCGGCTGGCTGCAATCGGCAGGGGTGCATCTGCCGCCGCTGCTGCTCGAGGGGCCGCATGCCGGCGGCCTCGTCAACCTGCCGGCGGTGCTCGTATCCTTCGCCATTGCCGGCATGCTGATGCTCGGCACCCGCGAGAGCGCGACGCTCAACATCGTGCTGGTCGTCATCAAGCTGGTGGCGCTTGGCCTGTTCGTTGCACTCGCGCTGCCGGGCTTCGATGCGGCCAACTTCCACCCGTTCATGCCGCACGGCTTCGCCAGCCATGCCGAGGGGGCTGTGACGCGCGGCGTGATGGCGGCCGCCGCGATCGTGTTCTTCGCCTTTTACGGCTTCGACGCGGTCGCCACGTCCGCCGAGGAGGCCAAGAAGCCGGGCCGCGACCTCACCATCGGCATCGTCGGATCGATGGCGCTGTGCACCACCATCTACATCCTCGTCGCGGTCGCCGCGGTGGGGGCGATGCCGACGGCGACGCTCGGCAATTCGCCCGAGCCGCTGGCGCTGGTGCTGCGCACGCTCGGCCACCCCTTCGCCGCCTGGGCGATCGCCGCCGCCGCGCTGGTCGCGCTGCCCTCGGTGATCCTGGTCATGATGTACGGCCAGAGCCGCATCTTCTTCGTGATGGCGCGTGACGGCTTGCTTCCCCGCGCGCTCGCCAAGGTCTCGCCGCGCACCGGCGCGCCGGTACTGGTGACCGGCATTACCGGACTGTTCGTCGCAGGCGTGGCGGGGTTCCTGCGGCTCGACGAGATCGCCGAGCTGGCCAATGCCGGCACGCTGATCGCGTTCATCGCGGTGGGGGCGTGCATGATGCTGCTCCGCCGCCGGGCGCCCGATGCGCCGCGCATCTTCCGCTGCCCGCAGCCTTATGTGGTCGGCACGCTGGCGGTGCTGGGCTGCCTCTATCTGCTCTTCTCGCTGCCGGAGAAGACGCTGGTGCGCTTCCTGCTCTGGAACGTCGCCGGGCTTGCCGTCTACTTCCTCTATGGCCGCGCGCGCAGCGTGCTGGCGCGCGGCTGAGGCTCAGCCGTTCAGCTGGCGGCGGAGATCGGTGAGGGTGCCTTCGATATGGGCGCGGGCGAGCGCGCGCGCGTGCGGGGCGTCGCCCCGCTCCCAGGCATCGATCAGGTCGGCATGTTCCAGGTGCGCGCGATCTTCGCGCCCAGCCGGCTCGAGATGCTTGTGCACGTAGCGCTCGGACAGGATCTGCAGCCGCTCGACCAGCTGGGTGGTGAGCAGCCGGCCGCCGGGGCGGACCAGCGCCATGTGGAACTCGCGGTTGCGCGCGGCCACTTCGTCGAGATGCTCGCCGGCGGCGAGGTCGAGCGCGGCCAGCGCCTCGTGCGCGGCGGCCCGGTCGGCATCGGTGGCGGAGAGCGCGCCGGCGGCCACGGCGTCGGGCTCGATCGCCAGCCGAAGCGCGAAGATCTCCTCCGCCTCGCCCGACGACATCGCGCGCACGAAATAGCCGCGGTTGGCCTGGCCGACGAGCAGCCCTTCCTGCTCCAGCCGCGCCAGTGCCTCGCGCAGCGGGATCTTGCTCACGCCCAGCTGGTTGGCGAGCGCATCCTGCCGGATTGCCTGATCGACCGGCAGCTTGCCGGAGACGATCTGCTCGCGGACGATCGTGAAGATCTGTTCCGAAAGCGTGCGGACGACGATGCTCATCGGTGAGACTTTCTTTGGGGCACTATGAATACGGAGCCACGCTTCCCATGCGCTCGGCAAGCGCGTTTTGACACTGGTGGCATAAAATACGGTATACTTAGACCATGAACTCGGCAAGGCGGACTTGATGCAGCGCAATATGGTGGTGATCGGTGGCGGGGTCGTCGGCTTGGCGAGCGCACTGGCGCTGGCGCGGGCAGGCTGGCGCGTGCGGCTGATCGATACCGATACCCGTCGGCAGGCGGCCTCCTGGGGGAATGCCGGGCATATCGCGATCGAACAGGTCGAGCCGCTCGCCTCCTGGGCGACGGTGCGCAGCCTGCCGCGCCGGCGCTTCGGGGCAGGGGGCGCAGTATCGCTGCCGGCGGCGGCGTGGCGGCACTGGCTTCCCTTCGGGCTGCGCCTGCTCGGCGCCGCGCGGCCGCGCAGCTTTGCACAGGGGCGGCATGCGCTGTCCGGCCTGCTCGGCGCGGCGATGCCCGCCTGGCAACGCCTCGCCGCGAGCCTCGATACGCCCGATCTGCTGCGCGACTGCGGCCATATCGTCAGCTGGGGCAGCGCCGATCGCGCCGAAACGGGGCGACGTGCCTGGGCGTCGGCAGATATCGGCACCGCCCGGTTCCGCGATGCCACGCCCGCCGAGCGCTTGCACCTTCCCGGTGGCTGCCATGCCGGTGCGATCCGGTTCACCAATACCGCGCAGATCGCCGACCTCGCCGCGCTCGATCGCGCGCTGCGCAACGCGCTGGGGGCTGCCGGGGGCGCGATCCTGACCGGGCACGCGACGCTCGCGCGCGCCGGGGCCGAAGCCCGCGTCGCGGTGGACGGCGTCGCGCTCGCCGATGTCGACGCGATTCTGGTGACCGCCGGCGTGGCCTCGGGCCGGTTGCTCGCGCCGCTCGGCCACCGCGTGCCGATCATCGCCGAGCGCGGCTATCATATCCGCGCAACCGATCACGACTGGCCCGCCGATCTGCCGCCTCTGGTGTTCGAGGATCCCTCGATGATCGTCACCCGCTATGCCGGGTGCGTGCAGGCGGCGAGCTTCGTCGAGTTCGCCGGCATCGATACGCCGCCCGACCCCGCGAAGTGGGAACGGCTGGAGGCGCATGTCGCCGACCTCGGCCTGCCGCTGCGGCCGCCCTTCACCCGCTGGATGGGCGCCCGGCCGACGCTGCCCGACTATCTGCCGGCGATCGGGCGCAGTGCCCGCGCGGGCAACGTGCTCTACGCCTTCGGGCACCAGCATCTCGGCCTGACCCTGGCGGCGGTAACCGCCGACTGTGTCGCGGCGCTCGCCGACGGACGGCGCGCCGCGATCGACCTCACGCCCTTCGGCCTCCACCGTTTCGAAGCATAAGGAAGACAGCATGACCATCGGCGGATCCACTGTGGAACGCGAACTCGCAGCGCTTGCCCCCTGGGCGGAGCGCGCGCCCGCGATCCCCCTCGCCGAGCGCCGGGACCGCCTCGCGCGCGTGCGCGAGCGCATGGACAAGATGGGCGCGCAGGCGCTGCTGGTGAATGCCGGCATGTCGCTACGCTATTTCGCAGGGGTCCCCTGGGGGGCGACCGAGCGGCTGGTCGCGATGCTGCTGCCGCTCCACGGCGAACCGATCATGCTCTGCCCGCGCTTCGAACTCGGCTCGCTCACCGCGGACATGGCGTTCGCGGCCGATATGCGGCTGTGGGAGGAGGACGAGGATCCGTTCGCGCTGGTCGCCGGTGCGCTGGACGGGGTGACGACGCTCGCGATCGATCCCGCGCTGCCCTTCCAGATGGCCGAGCGCCTGCGCCGCGCGGCACCCGGCGTCACGCTGGTCGATGGCGCGCCCGCGATCGACGGCTGCCGGATGCGCAAGTCGCCGGCCGAGATCGCGCTGATGCAGCAGGCCAAGAACATGACCCTTGCGGTACACCACGCCGCGGCCCGCATCCTTGCGCCCGGCATCACCACCGGCGCGGTTAAGCGCTTCATTGACCAGGCCCATCGCGCGCTGGGGGCGGCGGGCTCCAGCTTCTGCATCGTCCAGTTCGGGCATGCCACGGCCTTCCCCCATGGCCTCCCCGGCGAGCAGGCGCTCGAGGAGGGCCAACTCGTGCTGATCGACACCGGGTGCACGGTCGAAGGCTATCATTCCGACATCACCCGTACCTATGCCTTCGGCCGCGTGTCGGACGACGAGCAGGCGATCTGGTCGCTGGAGAAGGAAGCCCAGGCCGCTGCCTTTGCCGCTGCCCAACCGGGGGTCCCGTGTGAGGAGGTCGATGCGGCCGCTCGGGTGGTATTGGAGAAGGCGGGGCTGGGGCCGGACTATCGCCTGCCCGGGCTGCCGCATCGGACCGGCCACGGCATCGGCCTGTCGATCCACGAACCCGCCTATCTGGTGCGCGGCGATCGCACGCCGCTCGATATCGGCATGTGTTTCTCGAACGAACCGATGATCGTGGTGCCCGATCGCTTCGGCATCCGCCTCGAAGACCATTTCTACATGGCGGAGTCGGGCCCGCGCTGGTTCACCGAGCCGCAAATGGCGATCGACCGGCTGGCCTGACCCCCGATTCTGGGGTTTCGGGGCGCGATTCGGGGGCGATTCGGGGTGATTCGGCCCGCAAAGGTCATGAAATGGTCATGCGGGCCGAACTTTCTTCAGGGCAAAAATGGCGGGG
>NZ_AGFU01000030.1 GCF_000226955.1 Sphingomonas elodea ATCC 31461 | reverse complement strand
CGGCATTCTGGTCGCAGCGATCCCGCTGCCCCAGCCGACGCGTCTCGCGTTCGAACTCCTCGGCGAACAGCCGGGCGTGGTCATCGGTCAGCAGATGCTCCTGGAGAATGGCCAGCGTTGCCGTCTCGAGCGGGCCCTTGCGCACCGAGATCCGGTTCCCGCAGGTGCCGCGCTCTTTCTGCGCGGCACAGCGATAATAGTCCTTCCCGCTGATCGTGTAGTTGGACCCGCAGCAGCTGCACCGGATGAGACCGGAAAGCAGGTGCTTCGCGCGGTTGCGTCCGGCAGGAGAGGCTGCCGATGACACCCTTTTGCGCTTTTTGATCTCCGCCTGAGCGGCCTCGAATGACGCATCATCGACGATGCGGAGATCGGGCACCGCAATCTCGACCCATTCCGATGGGTCCCGCAAGCGGTAGCGGCGTTCCCGCTTTTCGCTGTCAGGGGTTCGCCGCCAATGACGACGTCCCCAGACCAGCCGGCCGACATAGAGCAGATTGTTGAGGATCCCTACCAGCTTCGCGGGATCGCCGCGGATGGTCGATGCATTCCATTGACCGCCGCGCGGACCAGGCACGCCCTGCTCATTCAGCCGCTTGGCGATCTGGATCGAAGAGAGCCCCGACGCGAACCATTCGAAGCTCTGCCGGACGACAGCTGCCTGGCCTTCGTCGATCTCGATGAGGCCACGGATGCGCTCGCCGTCTGCGCCGAGCCGGATTACCCGCTTGTAGCCATAAACCCGGCCACCAGCGGTGCGGCCGGCGAGGACGGCGATCCCGTGCTCTCCCGCTATGAGCGCGTCTGCTTCGAGAAGGATCATGTAGAAGGCCAGCCACGTGCTGCGATCTTGGCCCCCGGCCATCCCCTTCTCGACGCGACCGTGGCCGTCACCCTCGATCGCGCCGGCGACGTTATGCGGCAGGGTGCGATCCTCGTCGATGAGACTGGGCGCGACGTCGATCCGAGCCGCTGCGCTCCGGCTGCCGCCATCGTAAATCTCGGCCAAGGCCAACAGCCGCCGTGCCTGGTTCGCGCTCTTCGTCCCCCGCGACAATCGTCGCAGCGCTGCACCGTCGAAATCTTCCCGCAAACGGATCGCTGAACCCATGGCGCCGCACTCCAAAGCCGCCGCGCCATAGATTCAGATTTTCGCCGACTTGGGAATCCCTCGTGAGTCAGAGGCCCCACAGCTTGGTATGAGGTCCGCGAGCGTGCGGTGCGGATGGTGCTGGATCACGGGGCCGACCATCCCTCTCGCTGGGCGGCTATTGTGTCGATCTCGGAGAAGATCGGCTGCGTTCCGCAGACGTTATTTGAGTGGGTGAAGAAGGCCGAGGTCGATAGCGGTAAGCGCGCCGGTGTCCCGACCGAGGTCGCCGACAAGGTGAAGGCGCTGGAACGCGAGGTCCGCGAGCTGCGGCAGGCCAACGAGATTCTACGCAAGGCGTCGGCATGTTTTGCGCAGGCGGAGCTCGACCGCCCGTTCCGACGATGATCGCGTTTATCGATGATCACCGCGATACCTATGGGGTCGAGCCGATCTGCCGCGTCCACCTATCACGAGCGTGTCGCTCAGCGTCAGGATCAGACGCGCTTGTCGGCACGGGCCCAGCTCGGTGTGGACCGGGAGCGGATCGCGCTGATGGGCGAAAGCGCGGGGGGCGGGCATGCCGCGATGCTTGCCATCGCCGCGCGCGATCGCGGGGAGGTTCCGCTGGTGCTACAGCTTTTGGTGTATCCGATGCTGGACGATCGTACCGGCAGTACGCGCATGCCGCCCGACCTGGTCGGCGCCATCGGCTGGACCCCTGCCCAGAACCGGTTCGGCTGGAGTTCCTTCCTTGGTGTCCCTGCAGGTTCGCCAAGCGTGCCCTATGGTTCCGTTCCCGCGCGGGTTGCGGATTTGCGAGGCCTGCCGCCGGCGTTCATTGGGGTGGGCTCGATCGATCTGTTCGTCGAAGAGGACATGGACTATGCGCGCAGGCTGATCGGCGCGGGGGTGTCGACCGATCTGCTGGTGGTACCGGGCGCCTATCACGGCTTTTACGGGGCGGTTCCGCAGGCGCCCGTCTCAATCCGGTTCGTCGCCGCGATGCACGACGCGCTCCGCCGTGCATTCAAGCGACCGGTATCGGTCTGAGCCAAACCGAGGGGCCGATCCGTGCCTGCGTGCGCTCCCTCTCGGGGAATGATCGCGCACGGAGTACGGCAAGCCAACCCGTTCCGGGAAGGGAGATACCGTCCCATGACTAGTAAAGTAATATATTTTTATTGACCGAGCGAGCGTCCGGACCGTAGCTGGCCGCCATGATCACTACGCCGGGACCGGCGTCGGATTGGGAGAGGCACCACCATGCATTTCGATGTGACCGGATCGGAACCGGCCGGCCAAGCGCAATACGCCCAGGCGTCTGGAGCGGTATGGATGTCTGCCATGGTGGCGGCGCTGGGCGGTGTGCTGTTCGGCTACGACTGGGTCGTGATCGGCGGCGCGAAGCCGTTCTACGAGGCGGCCTTCGGCCTGACCGCGCCGACCGATCAGGCCTGGGCGGTGAGCTGCGCGTTGATCGGCTGCCTCGCCGGGGCAATCGCCTCGGGTGGGCTCAGCGACCGGTTCGGTCGCCGTCCGGCGCTGCTGATCGCCGCCGTGATCTTCGCCGTTTCGTCGCTGGGCACTGCGTTCGCGGCATCCTTTCACGGTTTTGTACTTTGGCGCATCGCCGGCGGTGTCGCCATCGGCATGGCGTCCGGCCTCGCACCGCTGTACATCGCCGAGATCGCACCGCCGGCCGCGCGCGGGCGACTGGTGGTGCTGAACCAGATCGGCATCGTCGTCGGGCTCCTGGGTGCCCAGATCGTCAATCTGTTGATCGCGGAGCCCGTCATCGCCGGGGCGGCGCCGGCCGATATCGCGGCATCGTGGAACGGGACGACGGGCTGGCGCTGGATGTTCGCCGCGGCGGCCCTTCCGGCTATTGTGTTCCTGGTCGGTTGCCTGATGATCCCGGAAAGCCCCCGCTGGCTGTTCCAGCATGGTCGCAAGGCGCAGGCAAGGGCGGTGCTGGTGACATTCGGTGGAGAGGCCCATGCGGACGTGGCGCTGGAGCAGATTCGTGCCGCGCTGCAGGCGGGGCCGGGGCGCTCGCTTCGATCGGTGCTCGGGGAGGCACGGCTGCGACGGGTTCTGGGAATCGCGATCGTCCTTGCCGTCCTCCAGCAATGGTGCGGCATCAACGTGATCTTCAACTATGCCCAGGAGATCTTCGCATCCGCGGGCTATGCCGTGTCGGATACGCTGTTCAACATCGTCATCACCGGCGTCGTCAACATGGTCTTCACGCTCGTCGCGCTGGGCACGATCGAGCGGCTCGGTCGCCGGCGGCTGTTGCTGATCGGCTGTGCCGGACTGGCGGCGATCTATCTGGTCCTCGGCACCTGCTATCTGTACGGGCTGCAGGGCTGGCCGCTCCTCGCGCTGGTCGTTGCAGCCATCGCCCTTTACGCAATGACGCTGGCGCCCGTCACCTGGGTAGCGCTGTCCGAAATCCTGCCCGGTGAGGCGCGCGGAGCCAGCATGGCGGTCGCCACGACGGCCTTGTGGGCGGCGTGCTTCCTGCTCACCTATTCCTTTCCCCTGCTGAATGCGGCGGCGGGGACGGGGGTGACCTTCTGGCTCTATGCGTTCGTCTGTGCCGCCGGATTCGCGTTCATCTCGGCTAAGCTGCCCGAAACGAAGAACCGCACGCTCGAGGATATCGAACAGGGCTGGCGCTAAGCTGGGGCATGGCGCGGCAGCGGCGTGGTCCGACGCCGCTGCCTTGGGCGACCATCCGGTTCCCCCGACCGCGCGGATCGGGGATCCCCTGGTCAGGCGCCGCTGAGCGCGCGCAATTGGCGCGGGGTGACCTGCGCCTCCGGCCGGAACGCACCGCTTGCCATATAGGCTTCGAGGCTGGCGACGAGCTGGCGACTGACGGGGTCTTCGGCGTCCAGCCCGAAGCCGCAGACGATCGCGCGGCCCTTGCCGACCGCCACCTCGACGATCAGGCCCAGCGGACGCGCGGTGAACCAGTCGTCGATCACGCGCACGATCGGCTCAACGCCGGCGGGCAAAAGATCGAGCCGCAGCGCGCCGGCCCGATGCATCGGATACCACCATTGCCAGTTGCTGTGGGCCTCGGTCGGGAAATCGGCCAGCGCGGGATGCTTCGGATCGCAATAGACCCCCAGCGTGGTCGGGGCCTGCTGATTGGTCCAGAGCGTGCTCCAGAAGATGCTGGAGAAGCCCAGCTTGACCGGCCTTTCGGGATAGTTGGCGATCCTGTCCGGCGAAAGGCCGATGAGCACGCGCTCGCCGCGGTCGAGGCGGGCAAGCACGGCCTCGTCGATCCGATCGGCCCGGCTGATGCCGGCGGACGGGGCCGGGGTCGCCGACGGGTAGATCCAGAGATCCCAATCATTTTCCGCGATCGGCCGGCCGTTCTCGCGGACCGTCACGATCAACCGCGCTGCGGTCGCGCGCGTCGTGGTCAGCGGTGCCCGTGCGGTCAGCGACAGCGGGGCATTGCCGTTGGGCACGCGCTGTTCGGCGAAGCTCCCCTCGGCGATACGGCGGCCGCCGGCATCCTCGACCCGCCAGGCAATCTGTGCTGCCTGGATGGGCGCGGCAGAGAAGTTGGCGATGTCGAGAGAAAACTCGAGCTGCTCCTCCGAGCGAAAGACGC
The DNA here is from genome assembly GCF_000226955.1 of Sphingomonas elodea ATCC 31461. Taxonomy (GTDB): domain Bacteria; phylum Pseudomonadota; class Alphaproteobacteria; order Sphingomonadales; family Sphingomonadaceae; genus Sphingomonas; species Sphingomonas elodea. The sequence goes on along the minus strand of NZ_AGFU01000030.1, from coordinate 16,662 downwards.
GGCGGGGCAGGCGGGCTAGCGGTACTACTGCACCGCAGAACCGGCGATATTCCTCGCCGGTTACATATCCCTTGTCGTCCCAGAAGGGATCGACCACGCCCACCAAGGCAGTGCCCTGGCCCGAGAAATCCTGCAGCCCGAGCAGCTGGAAGCCCCCCATGCGATGGGTGCGCAGCGCGCTCTCGATGTCCTCCTTGTAGCACATCACCTGCAGCCGGCCGGAGGCGTGGTGGAACTCCGGCGCAAGATCGTGCAGCCCGCTGGCGCGCAGCCGATCCTCGAAGATATCGAAGTTCCTGGCCTTCAGATGGCCGGTATATTTGCGCCGCTCCTCCAGGTTCGGATAGACGCACCATTGCCCCATCTCGTGGCTGATGACGGGGACGGCACGCTTGCCGATATAGTCCGCATAGTCGGTCCGCGTCTCGGGGGGCTTGGCGTTGATCCGGGACTTCAGCTCCTCGCCCCAGGCCTGGATTCGCGGATCGGGCGTGACGTGGAACTGGTTTTCGGGAAGCTGCGGCCAGCCCGATCCCGACGTCCACAGCCGCCGCGGATCGATGCCGCGATATTTGCGAACATAGTCGGCCAGCCAGGCGTCGCGGCGTGCTTCTCCCGCGCGGTCGCCACCGCCGGGTTCGTTGCCGTGGGTCATCAGGACGATGCAGGGGTGGTTGCCATGCTCTGCCAGGATGCGATCGGTTTCGGCATGGACCCAGGCATCGACCGGCTTGCCGCTGCCGATGACGGTCGACTGGTTGGCCCAGACCATTTCCACCTGCACATAGACGCCCGCCTCGTCCGCGGCATCGAGCGCAGCCTGGGGCGGGCAATAGCTGTGGAAGCGGATATGGTTCAGGCCATAGTCCTTGATCCGCCGCATGATGCGCCGCCACGGTGCGATCTCCGTCGGCGGGTGGCCCGTCAGCGGGAAGATGCTGCAGTCCAGCGCCCCGCGAAACATGATCGGGCGGCCGTTGAGCCTGAACCCGTCCGGCCCGCCGACAAGGTCGCGCCAGCCGAAACGGCCCTGCCAGTCCGCGCCATTCGCCAACCGCACGGTAACGTCGTGCAGCACGGGATCGAATTCGTCCCAGGGGCGGGCCGCGGGGTCTTCGGGATGGATCTGGAGCCGCGCCTCGAACCGGCCTTCTTTCCCCTGCCACGTCACCGGCATGCGCACGGTCCGGCCGCCAACGCGGAGGTCCGCCTGGCGGGGCGAGGGCGCATTCTCCAGGCGTCGTGCGATACCCCGCACGACGAGCGTGCGGTCGGCGAAGCGGGGCAGGATGTCGATACGGTCGATCCAGGCCGCCTCGCTCGCCCGCAGCTCGATGCGACCGGCGATGCCATTCCAGTTGCCCTGAGTGTGATCGGTGACACCATGGCCATTGTGACCGATGTCCACGATCATTCGATTGTCGACGCGGATCGTCAGCCGATGGCGGCCGGGCGCGAGCGCACCCAGGTCATACCGGTGCGGCACGTGCAGCGCCTCGCTCCGGCCGAAGGGCAGGTCGTCGATCCAGACACGGGTTTCCCAGTGCGCGCGTTCGAGGAAAAGCTCGATCCGCTTGCCGCGCCAGTCGGTGGGGATGTCGATGTCCCGCTGATACCAGGCAGCGCCGCGATACCAGCTATCGGGCTGTAGGAAAAACGGCACCTTCACCTGCCCGGCGACGCGGTAGGGCGCGTCCTCCGTGGCGGTGAACCAGCCCTTGTCGTTGATGTCCCCCGTCCAAGGCGTGTCGATCGCAACCGGATGACCGATCCGATGCTGCTCCAGGGTGCCGGGAAGGGGCAGCTTGTCCGCCAGTTCTGTCGCGTACCAGCGTGCCGCCTCTCCCTTGTCGTCCGGGTCGAGCGCGCGGCGCCAGACGGCAGCGAGATCATGTGCCTGCGCCGGTTGCGCGGCCATCGCCGCGCCTCCCGCCACCCCCAGAAACGGTGCCGCGGCGAGCGACTGGATCAGGCGGCGACGGGCAATGCCGCCACCTGCGTTTGACGCATCGTTCAAAAACTCTCTCCCTGCCCGCATGGTCTCCCATGCCAGTTAAGTATGATATTATTGGCCGTGGACGGGAAAGCAAGCGCGGTTTGGTGCCCTCCGGCAGGTTAGGCCGGCCGTCGCTTCGGTGGCGGCAAACGCCTGCGACCCGGCCGCCTAAGCTAGCGAGGCAGGCGACGGCGACCACCGGCCGTCATCCGGTTGCCGGTTCAGAAGCTGGAGCGCGGCTCATGGCCGCCTGCCGCCAGCAGCAGATCCAGCGCGCCTTCGATCAGATCGTGCATCAGTCGCGTCGCCTGGACCGGATCGCCCTCCATGATCGCGGTGGCGACCTTGCGGTGATTGATCGCGCTGGCCCGGGTGACGCCGGCATAGGCGTTTGTGCGGCGGATGCTGAAGCGCAGCGTGCTTTCCGTGAGGTCGCGAAACTGACGCATGAAGCGGTTGTTGCTTGCCTCCAGCACCGCGATGTGGAAGCCGATATCGGCTTCCAAGGGATCGTCCTCTCCCTTCTCGGCGGCAAACATCCGGTCGATCGCGGTGAGGATCTGGCGCCGTTGGGGGCCGCTGGCGCCGAGTGCGGCAAGGCCCGCCGCGCGCGGTTCGATCGACATGCGGATCTCGGTGAAGTCGATCAGCAGATCGATCGAAAATTCCCGCTCCAGCAGCCATTTGAGAACGTCGGGATCGAGCAGGTTCCAGCTCGCCTCGGGTTGCACCATGGTGCCGGCCTTCTGCCGCGGGCGCAGCAGGCCCTTGGCGGTCAGCATCTTCACCGCTTCGCGCACCACCGGCCTGCTGGCGTTATACTGCTGGCAGAGCTCCGCCTCGAAGGGGAAACCGGTGGCGCTGTTGAACCGTTCGGTCACGATGGCTCGGCCCAGATCGTGCACGATCCGCGCGGTTAGATTGCGGCCGGTCACTTTGTTTTCGGACCGGCCTTTCTGTTCTGCAACGTCATGCTCTTCGGCCATGGCGTTCGACTAGCCGATGGGGATGGCGAAGTCAGCAGGCGGCGGCTCAGCCGGCGAAGCGGGGCTGGGGCAGCCCCTGTACGCCGGGATCGATTTCGAAGAGGCAGCCTGCCAGCGGCTCCTCTGCCGCGTCGATCCTGGAGGACGTGACGAACATCCGGTCCAACGCCGGGCCAGCAAAGGTGCAACTGGTGATGTTGGTGGCGGGCAAGGCGATGGATCGGAGCAGCTTCCCCCCCGGAGAAAAGCGGGAGATGCGGCCGCCGCCCCAATGCGCGATCCAGATACAGCCCTCGGCATCGGTGGTCATGCCGTCGGGATACCCCCATGCGTCCTCGAACCGGAGCCATACCCGTTTGCCGGAAAGCGATCCGTCCGGCGCGAGATCCATCGCGTAGATCGTGCGGGCGGCGCTGTCGGTGTGATATAAAGTTTTGTTTTCCGGGCAGAAGGTGGGGCCGTTGGCGACTCCGTAGCCGTCGTCGAGCCGCTTCCAGCGAAGATCCGCGTCCAGGCGATACAATGCGCCGCTCGCCTGCTCGTCCTGATCGTCTTTCGACCCGGCCCAGATCCGGCCGGCGGCGTCGACCTTGGCATCGTTCAGGCGATTTTGCGGGCGTTCGGGTTCCGGGTTGCCGATCGGCCGGATCGCGCCGCTATCGATATCCAGAAAGGCGAAGCCGCTGCGAAAGCCCGCCACGAAATCATCGGCGGCGGCGCGCGGCAGAACCCAGCCGATCGGTTCCGGAACCGGAAGCGCGGTATGACGCCCGGAGTCGATGTCCACGGCATGCACCTGCCGCCCGACAATATCGACCCAGAGCAACGCCTGCCGCGCCTCGTCCCATAAGGGGCCTTCGCCCAGCATGTCCCGTTGCGCGCGCTCAATGACTCTGACCTGCAACGCCGTCTCACTTTCCTGAAAGGTGACCGACGGCAAAAATATGATATTTTGTTGACCCTTGTCGAGGGCGTCCTTTATTGTCCCCACGCCGACCGGGGAGCGTTCCACGGTGCGGACGAGCAGAGGGAGAGGATCGATGGCCGGATACCGGGAAAAGGGCGGGCGCGCGTGAACGGTGAGGCTCGGGACAGGATTTGCCGTATCGAAAGCTTCGCCGTGCTGCCGCGCTGGCTGTTTGTGCGCATCGAAACCGACCAGGGCGCGGTCGGCTGGGGTGAGGCGACGCTCGAGGGGCATGGCGAAGCGGTGCAAGGCGCGATCGATGCGGCGCGCGATAGGCTGATCGGCCACGACCCCGATCGGATTGAGGATGCCTGGCAGATGCTGCATCGCCTGGGCTTCTACCGGGGCGGTCCGGTGTTGCTCTCGGCAATCTCCGGCATCGATCAGGCGCTGTGGGACATCAAGGCCCGCAAGCTGGGCGTGCCGGTGTACCAGCTGCTCGGCGGCGCCGTCCGCGATCGCATTCCGGTTTATGCCTGGATCGGCGGGGATCGCCCGCACGATGTCGCCGCCGCCGCCGCCGCGCGCAAGGCGCAGGGCTTTACTGCCGTGAAGATGAACGCGACCGAAGAGATCGGCTGGCTCGACAGTCCGGCCGGTATCGAGGGGCTGGTGGAGCGGGTGGGGCTGGTACGCGATGCCGGCATCGACGTCGGTGTCGACTTCCACGGCCGCGTGCACAAGCCGATGGCGCGGCGCATGCTGCAGGCGATCGAGCCGCTGGGCCCCCTGTTCGCCGAGGAGGTGCTGCTGAGCGAGCATCCCGGCGCGATCGCCCAGCTGGCGCAGCACACCAGCATTCCGCTCGCGATGGGGGAACGCCTCTACAGCCGCTGGGACTTTCGCCCCTTCTTCGAAAGCAATGCGATCGATATCGCCCAGCCCGATCTCGCGCATGCCGGCGGCATTTCGGAATGCCGCCGGATCGCCGCGATGGCGGAGACCTATGACGTCGCGTTCGCGCCCCATTGCCCGATCGGCCCGCTGGGGCTGGCGGCATGCCTCCATGTCGCGGCGGCAACGCTCAATTTCGTGATCCAGGAAATGTCGCTCGGCATTCATTACAACGGCCCTTCGCAGGATCTTGCCTCGCTGATGAAGAATCCGGCGATGTTCGACGTTTCGAACGGTACCGTGGCCCTTCCGCAGGGGGCCGGCCTGGGCGTGGAGATTGACGAGGATGCGGTGCGCGAGATGGCGCGAACCCCGCACCGGTGGCGCAATCCCGCCTGGCGCGGACCGGACGGGGAATTGCGCGAATGGTGACCCGCGGCATTCTGATCACCGGCGGGCTCGGCGATATCGGTCTCGCCGTCGCGCATGCCTTCGCCGCGGAGGGTGCGAACCTTCTGCTGTTGGACTTGCGGGAGGATGATGGGCGTGTCGCTGCCGACCTGCAGGCAAGCGGGGCGGCGATGGTGCTCAGCCGTGCCGTCGATGTGGCGGACGAGTCGGCGCTGGCCGGAGCGGTGGCGCTGGCGGTCGAGCGGTTCGGGGCTCTCGACGTGATCGTCAACATCGCCGGCATGATGCTGTACAAACCGATCGCCGAACTGGCGGCGGCGGATTGGCGGCGCCTGCTCGACGTCAATCTGGTCGGTGCCGCGCTCCTGACGGGACACGGGCTGCGGGTGATGCGGCGCGGCGGCTGCATCGTCAACATCGCCTCGATCCATGCCCGTCGCACCTCGCCGCTGGTGGCGCCCTATGCGGCGGCGAAGGCGGCGCTGGTCAGCCTCACGCGGTCCGCGGCGATCGAGGGCAAGCCCCTCGGCATCCGCGTCAACGCGATCCTGCCCGGGGCCGTGGATACCGCGATGCTGCGTGCCAGCCCGAATATCCGGTCGGGCGCCGAGGTGGTCGATCCGGCCGATCTCGGCGTGCCGCAGGACATCGCGGCGATCACCCGATTCCTCGCCTCGGACGGTGCGAGCTTCATCACCGGGGAGGATATCGTGGCCGATGGCGGCCGGATGGGGCGGCTTTGACACCGGGTCGCCGCGACGGCCACCTCCTTCCAACTGTTCCTGCTGGCCAGTCGATCGGTATAGGCGCCGGGCACGATCATGGTCGGCAGGACGCCGAGGAACAGCCGTAGCGGCGGCGTGTCGGAGTCGACGAGCGCGAGGATCGCCGGGCCTGTCGCTTCGGGTTCGCCGAACAATTCGGGTGGCATCTGCGCCTGGCGGGCCTGCATCGCGTCCCGCACCGGTGCATGGGCTTGGATGGGCATGGCGTACAGGGCCGAATCTCCCGCCCAATCGATCTGGTAGGGCCGGGCTCGACCGGCGTCAGCCTAACCTTCGTTCCGGCAAGTTCCTGGGACAGGGCTTCGGAGAGGCCTTCGACGGCCCATTTCGAGGCGTGGTAAGCGCCCAGGCCGGGTAGGCCGCGCGCATCAGCCCAAGGCGCCGGGGAGGCCAACGGGGCTGCCTTGCTGGGTGCCGCCATCCCGAATGGGGAGCGCCTAGTCTTCGATGTAATGGTCCGTGGCGAAGGACCGTCCGGCGAAGGCCCGTCTGGCGGTCCAGTCGATCGGCGGGTCTACCCAGAAGGCATCGTCCGCGGGCAGGCCCAGCGCTAGCAGGCTTTCCGCCGCGATATACATGCTGCCGGCGTTGGAATAGACGTCCCCCAGCGCCGGCTGCGCCCCGGCAAAGCCGATCGTCAGATATCCCGCCGCATCGAAATTCGTCGGGTTTGAGAAGATTGCCCGTTGCGCGGCCATCGTCGCGGCGCGGACCTGGCCTGCGGGGAGGGGTGCCGGCAGCCGTTTGCGGAGCGCCAGCAGCGCCAGCGGCTGGAACACGGCGGTGCGATAGGTCAGCGATCGTCCGATCGGCGGGTAGCTGCCGTCCGGCCCGATCATCCGCTCGAGCTGCTCGGCATAACGCTGCATCCGCCGATAGGCTTGCTCGCGCAACGCCTCTGCCGGCTGGCCGGCGATGCGGCTGCCCGCTGCCGTCGCGACGTCGAGGACCTGGGTCAGCATCGGGTGGAGCACATAGGCGCCGTAGAAATCGAAATGGAAGCGCGGGCCATCGGCATACCAGCCGTCGCCGACATACCATTCGGTGACCTTGCGGACTGCCAGATCCACGCGCATCGGATCCCAGTCCTCGCCGATCGAGCGCAGGAAGGCTTCGTTCATCGCGGCGAACAGCAGCCAGTTCGTATAGGGTGGCGTGACCCGCCGGAGCTGCTTGATCTCGGCGACGACGCGGCGTTTGGTCGTGACGTCCAGCGGCTCCCAGAGCTGCTTGGGCGCGCGAAGCAGGGCTTGCGTGAAGAAGGCGGAATCGACCAGTGGCTGGCCTTCGCGCCGCCATAGCAGATAGTCGGGACTAGCGGGGTCGACCGCATGGGCGAGGCTGGCCAATGCCTTTTGCTGCAGATCCTTGCGGCGCAATCCCTCCCCGGTGCCGTCTTCGGGAAGGGCGAGCCAGGGTGCTATTCCCGACAGCAGCCGTCCGAACGCTTCCAGATAGGCAACCTTGGGATTGCGGCCGTCCCAACTGGGGCTGAGCGCCGGCTGGAACGTTTTCTGCAACCTCCCTTGCGACATGGGGCCGAGGATGGGCGCGGCCATCTTCGTCAGCAGTTCGACCATGTAGCGGCGATCGGCGGCGCCGGAGGGCGCGGCACGGTGCACCTGCGTGTTGCCGGCGGCGGTGCCTGCGACCGCGCCGGCGCCGGCGGCTGCGGCCAGGAAGTGGCGGCGTTCCATGCGAAGCTCCCTCGGCCGTTCAGCGCGGCGGCGTGAAGTCGAGCGGCTGGGCGGCGGCATAGCGGTCCCAGGCGGCACGCGTCCGAAAGCCGCCTTGGCCCAGGCTCCAGGCCGAACCCGAATAATAGACGAAGGGCTTGCCGGGCTCGGCCCGCAGCAGGACGAGATAATTGTCGGCATCCTGCCGGATATCGACGATGCGTGCCGGATCGACGCGGATCGCCACCGCCATGCGGCCATGGTCCGAACTGCCCGGGCCCCACCACGAAAGCAGTCCCCGCGCCCGATCCACCGTCAGCTCGCCGCCGTCGCCGGTGGGGCGCTTGCCGATGCCGATGCCGACGGTCAGTATCCCTTGCCGATCCGAGTGGAGGGTGGAGACCATGCGGGTGAAATGCGTACCGAGCGGGAGCGTGAAGCGGCGCGTTTCCCAGACCTTGCGCACCACGTCGACCGGCCAGGGGGCGTAGTCCACCGCGAAGTCGGCCGTATCCGGTCCGTTCCTGAAAATCCGGTGGCGGCGATAGTTGCGCGAGGTCCACAGCTTGTTGTCGTACCAGATTCCCAGTCCGCCCGCGCCGCGCCCGGTGCCGACATGATAGAAGTCCAGGCCTTCGCCATGATAGCCGTGCTGGTCCCCGGCACGCAGCTGCCGGTCCATATAGGGCCACGGCACATTCTTGCCCCAGCTGTCGATGCCGGAGCCCGACGGGGGCTCGTCCGCCTCCAGTGCGCGCGCATAGATGCGATGCGCGGTCTTGTCGTTCTCCCACAGAAGATCGTCATGGCGATAGCCGGCGATCATCACGGCAGCGCGGGGCGTGCGGTCGGGCGCCGGCGGCAGCGGCTGCACCACGGGCGGCAGGCGTTCGGGGGACGGCAGGTCCTGCGACAGCGCCGGCCCGGCGATAGCGAGGCCCAATGCGGCGAGGAGCATGCGCGGCTTCCCCGACGCGGACCGTGTATCGATCGTCCTGGGGCCACGCGCAAGTGATCGCATAACTTCCTCCCCCTATCCTCCCATCCGGATCGACTGGCCGGTGGAGCGGTGATAGATCATGGAGTACGCATCGGAGATTAGTATGACAAGTAGGGATGACGCCCAGGCTGCCCGAGCCTCGTCGGGGGACGGGGAGGGCGCGCGGACCGGATCGCTGACCAAGGATCTGTTTGCCAAGCTGGAAGCGCAGATCCTTTCCGGGGCATTGCCTGCCGGTGCGCGGTTGCCGTCGCAGAAGGAAATCGCGCTGTCGGAGCGCGTCAGTCGCACCGTGGTGCGCGAAGCGGTGGCGCGGCTGACGGCGCACGGGCTCACCGTGTCTCGCCAGGGGGCGGGGGTGTTCGTCGCGGAAACCGCGGAATATCGCGCCTTTCAGATCACCCGTGACGAAATTCAGGAACTGGCCGACGTCATCAAGCTGCTCGAGATCCGCATGGCCGTGGAAACCGAGATGGCGGGACTGGCAGCGGCGCGGCGCACGACCGCCGACATCGGCGCGATCCAGGATGCGCTTGCCGAAATGGCGGCGGTTGCGGCGGATCCGGCGGCGGCGGCGCGGGCTGATGCCGCGTTCCACCTGGCGATCGCGCGTGCCACCCAGAACGAATATTATCCTCGGTTCGTCGAATTCCTCGGCCTTCGCCTGGTTCCATCGCGCACCCTCTACCTTGGCGACAAGCCGCGCGAGGCGCATCAATCCTATGCGGCCAAGGTGCTCAGCGAGCATGAGGCGATCGTCGATGCGATCATCCGCATGGATTCCGTGCGCGCGCGCGACGCGGCCCGCCGGCACATGCACGAAAGCCTGACGCGCCACTCCACCCTGAGCGCCAGCCTGCGGACTCGCAAAGCCGACTCGGTCTGAGCGCCAGACTCCAACCTGTCATATAATATCAGGCGCCGCCCCTTGGTTGCGCGGCGCGCTTTTTGCCATCCTCTCCCTCTGAAACGCCCATGTAGCGAACGCTGCGATTGACCTCTGCGCGGAAAGTTGTCATACAAGCTGCGCACGCACGGCAAGGTCGTGAACGTGAAGAGGAGAGAGGAATGGGGAGATCGGAACTCGCGTCAGCGGTTTCTGCCGGCGCGCTCATCTGCAGTCTGGCCGCAGCACCTTCCTACGCACAGGAAGCGGTGCGCGCGGCCGATCCAGCCCAGCCCGGCCAGCCCCAGAGCGCGGCCGGGCAGGATGCGACGACGGAGGAGGAGATCGTCGTCACCGGCTTCCGCAGCAGCCTGGCGCAGGCGGTTCAGCTGAAACGCAACGAGATCGGCTTCCGCGACTCGATCGTGGCCGAGGACATCGGCAAGTTCCCGGAAGCGAACGTCGCCGATTCCATGCAGCGTATTCCAGGTGTCATCCTTTCGCGGGACGGTGGCGCCGGTACCAACGAGGGGCAGCGCGTCGAAATCCGCGGTCTTGGTGCCGATTTCGTGGTGACCACGCTGAACGGCGCACCGGTCCGCACGACCTCCGCCGGCAGCGTCGGCAGCTCCAGCCGGGCCTTCAACTACGACGTGTTCCCGTCCGAATTGTTCGGCCGCGTCGACGTATACAAGTCGCCGCTCGCGCATCTGGAGGAGGGCGGCATCGGCGGTAATGTCGATCTGCAGACGCCGCGTCCGTTCGACAGCCCCGGGCGCGTGATCCGCTATACCGCCCAGTACAATTACAACACCCAGTCCAAGGCATGGCGTCCGCGCGGATCGGTCGTGCTCAGCGATACCTGGGGCAATTTCGGTGCGCTGTTCGGTGTCGCCTATGCAAAGACGGTCAACGAGCGCTCGGGCTTCCAGTCGACCGGCGGCTACAATTCCTCGGCGCTGGGTCGCCGCCCATATTACGCGACGGCTGCCAATCCGGTGCCGGCCAACACGAGCGGCCCGTTCCAGTTCGAACTGAACCTCAACAGCCCGCTGGCGAATTTCGGCAATCTCAGCCGCACGCAGATCGAGAACGCCCTGCTGCCGCGCTTCTACCGCGTCTACACCTCGAACACCGAACGGGAGCGCCTGGGATTTGTCGGCTCGCTGCAATACAAGGGCAGCCGGTTCGAGGCGAGCGTGGATGGCATCTATTCGAAGCTGACCGACCAGATGGACGAGTTCACCTTCGGCGTACCCGTTCGCAGCACCCGGACGGCACCCGGCACGACGGATTTGCCCGGCCGGGGCAGCAATGCCGGCATCATTCCGCTCGACGTGAAGATCGACCCGTACAACAATCTCTACGGCCGGTTCGGCAACACGAGCCTGCTGACCGAAAGCTTCTTTCGCGACTTCAGAACCGAGTACAAATATGGCGTTGCCCGCGCCGTGTATGACGTCAGCGACGCCTTGAAGCTTTCCGCACAGGCGGCGATCAGCAAGAGCGATGCCTGGCAGTCGGGCAACCGCATCGTCTCCAACATCTACGGTATCGAGACGACCTACGATCCCACCGTCAGCGTCAGCTATCCGACGATCACTTCCCCGGTGAATTTCACCGACACGACCCTGTATCGCGACCCGTCGCTGGGCTTCGGGCTGCAGCGCGAGATCGATGAAGTGAAGAGCGTGCGCGGTGCCGTCGAATGGACGGTGGTGGACACCGGCGACAGCAGCATCGCGTTCAATCTCGGCGGCAGCTATGTCTCGAGCACCAAGGAGCGTACGTCCCAGGACGGCTCGGCGCTCGGCCGGGCGCGGGCGTTGCCCAATGGGGGCACCTTCGCCTCCAATCCGACGGGGGTGTTCCAGTACATGGATCCCTTCCTCCAATATGGCACGCTCGCGAACGGTGGAAATTCCGGCTACCCGTCCAACTTCGCGACCTTCTCGCGGTCCTTCGTCATGGACACGCTTGCGGCCAATGCGTCGAACCGCGCCGCTCCGCAGCAGCTGAACGCGACCTACCAGGCCGAGGAGCTGGTGAAGTCCGCCTTCTTCGAGACGAACTTCAAGCTGCCCATCGCCGGCCACGCGCTTCGCGGCAATGTCGGCATCCGCTATTCGGATACGCGTACGGATATCGACAACTACACCAATGCCGGCGGCACCTTCACCCCCACCAATCGCAAGGGCGGGTACGAGAACTTCCTGCCGTCGATGAGCCTGGCGTTCGACCTGACGCCGAAGCTGGTGCTGCGCGGTGCGATGGGGCAGACGCTGACGCGCGCGGCGCTGAACGACATCGCCGGCAGCATCGTCGTCCCCAACGTGTTCAACGCCGCCGTCACGGTGGGCAATCCGAATCTGCGGCCGCAGATCGCCACTACCTATGATGCTGCGCTCGAATGGTATTTCGCGCCGGGCGGCCTGCTGAGCCTGGGGCTGTTCAAGAAGGACATCGTCGATCGCCCGACGGCGGTGATCGAGGACATTCCGTTCGCGCAGGCCGGCCTGGATGCCAGCTTCTTCAGCTGCGCCGCCTTTGGCGGGCCCACCACGCCCTGTACGCTGGCCCAGATCAATGCGCTGACCAATGGCAACCCGCTGATCCGCCGAACGATCGTGCAGAACGCCGAGAGCCTGCAGCTTAAGGGGCTGGAGATCGCCTATCAGCAGAATTTCACCTTCCTGCCGGCGCCGTTCGACGGATTGGGCCTGACCAGCAGTTTCACGGTGATCGATCAGAACCAGAAGGGCCTAGACTTCAATTTCGTCCTGACCAACGGCGACGTCATCCAGCTGCAGACGGTTCCCGATTATACCTACAGCATCACCGGTTTCTACGAGAAGGGACCGTTTTCGCTGCGGGGCTCGTACAACTATCGCGCGAAGACCGGCAGCGCGCAGCGGAACAGCGGCAACAACGAGATCAGCTATTTCGCGCCGCAGGGGTATCTCGATGCCACCATATCCTACAAGATCAACGATCTGGTGGAGCTGCGCGTCGATGCGCTGAACATCACCAACGAAAATGTGTTCAACTATTTCGAGAACCCGCAACAGCCGAACGGGCGCATCCACCGCGACAATTCCTATTTCAACGGCAGGACCATCGCCGTCGGCATCCGCGGTCGGTTCTGAGAAGGATGGGGGACATGCGGCACGGCTGCCTGTTCCCCTTGGTGCAGGGGGCGGCGGCGGTTGCCGTGGCAGATACGTCCTCGTCCCCGCCCGCGGGCAATGCGGCGCTCGCTGCGCCATGATCTGGAGACGGATGACATGAAGTATCTCGCCTTGGTATCGCTGTTGCTCGTTGCTCCATCCGGTCCGGTGCACGCGCAGGGCAGAGCAGCGGCGAGGCCCGCCGCCACCCCGATCGAGGTCGCGACGCGGCTTGCGGATTGGCAGCTCGGCCAGATGCACGGCGGCACCGTTTCCCGCGCGACCGGCGAGACCCGCAATCCTCGCGCCTGGGAACAGGCGGCCTTCTGGGTGGGGATGACGGCGCTCGCCGATGCGGGTGGGCCGCCCCGCATCCGCCAGGCCATCCTAGACATGGGCGCGGCCAATCGCTGGCTGCCGGGCGACAAGCCCTATTTCGCGGACGATCACGCGATCACCCAGGCCTATCTGTGGGCCGCGCGCAACGGCGCCGGCGAGGGCGCCCGCGCGCCGACCAAGCGCACCTTCGATCGCGTCGTGAACGAACCCGCCGTCGTATCGCTCGCCTTCCACGTCCCGCCGGAAGGCTATGGCGCGGCGGAATGCCTGTCGCGCTGGTGCTGGTGCGATGCGCTGTTCATGGCGCCCGCCGCGCTGGCGGAGCTCTCGTTGCAGACCGGCGATGCGCGGTACCGCGATTTTGCGATGCATGAATTCTGGGCCACCACCGATTTCCTGTACGACCCGGCGCAGCGCCTCTTCTATCGCGACAGCCGCTTCTTCGAACGGCGGGACGGCCAGGGGCGGAAGGAATTCTGGAGCCGCGGCAATGGCTGGGTGTTCGCCGGCATGGCGCGCATCATCCCGCTGCTGCCCAGGCACAGTGCCGATCGCGTGCGGATGGAGGCCCTGTTCCAGCAGATGGCCGGCCGGCTCAAGGATCTGCAGAAACCCGATGGCTATTGGTCGCCCTCGCTGCTCGCGCCCGAGGGGGCGCCGCCGGAATCGAGTGGTACCGGGTTCTTCACCTATGGGCTGGCATGGGGGATCAACGCCGGGTTGCTGCCGCGCGCCGACTATGAACCGGCCGTACGCCGTGGCTGGGCTGCGCTGCAACGGGCGATCCAGCCCGACGGGCGGCTCGGCTATGTCCAGCAGGTGAGCGACCGACCCGACAAGGTGGCCCCGGGCGACACGCAATATTACGGCGTCGGCGCCTTTCTGCTCGCGGCGACCCAGCTATCCGCGCTCGATGCGCCCAACCGCTGAACGAGGGGCCACGCGTGTTCGCAAAGACCTACTACGCCACCCATCCGGACATGATGGCGGGCGCGTCCAACCAGGCGCTGCGGGATCGATATCTGGTGAGCGAGCTGTTCCGGACCGGAGAGATCGTCCTGGCCTATTCGCATGGCGAGCGCTTCATCCTCGGTGGCGCGGTGCCGGTGGGCAAGCCGCTCGCGCTTCCGAACCAGGCCGAACCCGCCAGCGCGGCCGGACACCCGCTGCTGGAGCGCCGCGAGCTGGGCGTGATCAATATCGGCGCGGAAGAGGGCATCGTGTGCGTCGATGGCGAAGCGATCGCGCTGGCTAGATACGAAGCGCTGTACGTGCCGATGGGATCGCGCGACGTGACCTTCGCTGGCGACGGCGCGCGGTTCTACCTGCTGTCGGTTCCCGCGCACGCCGCATTCCCGCTCCGCAAGATCACGGCCGCCGAGAGCGAGCCGATGCAGCGCGGCAGCCTGGTGACATCCAACCAGCGTACGATCTATCCGCTGATCCTGCCGCATACATGCCAGAGCGCCTCGCTGTGCCTTGGCCTCACCCGGCTCGAGCCCGGCAGTGTGTGGAACACCATGCCGCCGCACGTCCATGAACGCCGTTCCGAGATCTATCTCTATTTCGACCTGCCGGAGCAGGAGCGCGTGTTCCACTATATGGGCGAGCCGGAAGACCTGCGCCATATCGTGATGCGCAACGAAGAGGCGGTATTGTCGCCGCCCTGGTCGGTGCACATGGGCGCCGGCACCACCGCCTACAGCTTCGTGTGGGCGATGGCGGGCGAGAATCTCGACTATCACGACATGGCCGTGGTCGATGTGTGCCAGCTGCGCTGAACCGCGCCGCGACGTGGGTGCGGACCTCAGGCGAGAACTTGTTCGTCATCGACCCTTCCTCTCAGGAGTTGGGGCCTCCGACAAACCCGGCTCGGTTCACGTTAAGCGATCGTTGAAGGCGCAAGCCCATCCGCTGGTTGACGTAACGCCGCCTCTACAGCGAGGCGTAGCGTGCCGCGTGCAATCTGATCAGGGCTGCTTCCTGCCGGCTCAAATGGGTCGATCAGATGTTTGTTGCGGAGCGAAGCGAAGCCGTAGACCGTGGACCACAAGGATAGCAGCCGCAGCGTGCGGGCTTCTTCGGTAAGCGACGGCAGCGCCCATTCCAACTGCGCTTGCAGCGCCGAACGACCCGCATGCTGGTGCTCTAGCAGCATCGGATCGGGGGTGGGGCTGGTCAGTTCGCTTTCGTACATCAACTCCAGCAGCCGCGGATTGGCCTGGGCGAAGTCAATGAACGAGAGGCACAGCGCCAGCAGCTTGTCCTTGGCTGTCGCATTGGAGGAGGCGGCGTGCGCGGCTGCCGCGCCAAGCGCCTCATAGCCGTGCAATGCGATCGCCAGCAGCAGCGCACGACGGTCCTTGAAATGGTGGTAGGGCGCGCCCGGCGATACGCCGACCGCCTGTGCCAGCGTGCGGACCGACAGGCCATGATGGCCATGGTCGCGCACATGGGACAGCGCCGCCTCGAGCAGTTCGCGGCGCAGATCTTCGCGATGATAGGGCCGCCGCTCGGCGGGCTCGGCAGACATGGCTTCAGCAACCTCCAGGGCCGCCTTACGCACTGCGCCGCCGCTTGCCAATGATCTAATCGGTGATTAGACGCCAATCTAATCACGAATCAGATTGGCGTCGCGGCAGTCGTTCGCGGACGGGAAGAAGAGCAGGCTGATGGCAGCAGGTCGCATTGCAGTGATCGGCGCGGGTCCGGGCGGCATGGCGGCCGCGCTGGCGGCGATCCGCGTCGGGTTCGACGTGACGCTTTATGAGCGCGCGGCGGAGGTGAAAGCGGCCGGCAACATCCTGAACCTGTGGCCGCCGCCCCAGAAGGTCCTCAAGCTGATCGGCGTCGATACCGAGGATCTTGGCGCGCCGTGCCAGGTCTTCTTCCGCAACGCCAAGGGCAAGAACCGCGCGGTGGTGAACCTGCCCGAGGCGGTGGTGCGCGAATATGGCGGCGGCTTCATAGGCCTGCTGCGCTGGGGCTTGTATCAGCGGATGCTCGCGGCGCTGCCGCCCGGCGTCTTGAAGCTGGGGCACGAACTGCGCGACATGCGCGATATCGGCGATTCGGTGCGGCTTACCTTCGCCAACGGTGCCACGGCCGAAGCGGATGTGGTGATCGGCGCCGACGGCCTGCGATCCATGGTGCGTACGCAGCTCTGGGGCGAGCAGCCGATCCGGCACCAGCGGCTCCATTTGGTGGGCGGCTATCTGTTCCTGGACGAAGTGCCGGACGGGATCGGCGTGCTCTCGCACAACCGCACCACGCAGGTGAGCTACACGCCGATCCGTCATGAAGGAAAGTCGGGCTATGAATGGTGGGTGCTGGAGGCGTGCGCCCCCGATGCGCCGCCGCCGGCCGACGTTATCGGCTTCTGCCGCACGCGGGCGGCGGGATTCCCGGCCAAGGTACAGGAACTTATCGCTGCCACGCCGGCGGCGCATATGCAGCGTTGGGAGATCCGCGACCGGCCGCCGCTGCTACAATGGTCGAAGGGGCGGGTGACGCTGGTCGGCGATGCCGCGCACCCGACCTCGCCCTACGCCGCCTATGGCGCGGGTATGTCGATCGAGGACGGCTATTTCCTGGCGCGGGAGCTGGCGGCGGGCG
>NZ_AGFU01000031.1 GCF_000226955.1 Sphingomonas elodea ATCC 31461 | reverse complement strand
TGGACCCTGCCGCGGGCGGAGGCGCGCGGGGTGCGGCTGCTCGGCGACTGGGGGCGCGCGGAAACCTGGCGGGGCGCCTGGGCGCTCGCCCGATTCGGCCTGGTGCCGGCGATCGCCTCGGGCCTGGAGCTGGTGGGCTTCTCGATCCTCATCGCCCTGTCGACGCAGCTGGGCGAGGCGACCGCCCATGCCTTCCAGATCGTCTTCTCGATCCATAACGTCACCTTCGCGGTTGCGCTGGGTCTGGGATCGGCCGCAGGCGTGCGGGTCGGCAATGCGGTCGGCGAGGGCGTGCCCCAGGCGGCGGCGGGTCGCGCCGGAATCGCCGCGGTGCTTGCGGCGCTCGCTACCGGCTTGCTCGCGCTCGCGCTGGTGTTCGTGCCGATGCTGGTGGTGGCGCGGTTCCCGGCACCGGGTGAGGTCCATGCGCTCGCCGCGTCGATGCTGCTGCTCTGGGCTCCGTTCATCCTGTTCGACGGGGTGCAGGTGGTGTTCGTCTATGCCCTGCGCTCGCTAGGCGACCAGGTGGCGGCGGGCATCAACGGCATCCTCGCCTTCTTCCTGGTGACCGGCGGGCTGGGGATGTGGCTGGTGCATCTGGGCCTGGGGGCGACCGCGCTGGTGCTCGCCTCGGGCCTCGGCATGGTGGCGGCGGCGCTGCTCGACGGCGGCCGCCTGCTCGTCGTCACGCGTCGAGTTCGCTCGCGAAGCTGAGCTGCACCGTCTTGGCGCCGGCCGGCACGTCGACCTTGGCGCCGTTGAAGTCGAAGCTCGCCTGCGGATCCAGCGTGCGCACCGCCGGGGTGATCCGCCAGCTATAGACCTCGCTGCCCTGCGCATCGATCAGCCGGATGCGGATGTCCGGCACATGCTGGGCGTTGCCGGTGGGGTTGAGCACCTTGCCGGAGACGATGAACAGCTTGCTGCCATCGGCACGTGCCTGCAGCGCGACATTCTTGTCGCTGAACACCAGGGGCGTGCTCGCGCCGCCGATCGGCAGGCCGAGCTGGGTCAGGACCTGCGGCGCCTTCCAGTAGAGCAGCGCCGCGCCGCCGAGCAGCACCGAGACCAGGGCGACCAGCGCCGCGATGGTCCAGCGCAGCCCGCTGCGCCCGGCCGGGGCGGGCGCGTCGAACGGATCATAGTCGGCTGCCGGCTCGGGCGCGCGCGTCATGCTGCGCGGGCTCGGCGCGGACTCGGCTTCCGCCTCGGGCGCCGGCGCGCTGGCCGGTGCAGGCGGGGGCGCCGGTGCGGTCAGCTCCAGCGGCGGGGGCGACTGGAACCAGCTATGCTTGCAGTTCGCGCACCGCACCGTGCGGCCATCGGGACCGATCGCCGAATCCGGTACTTCGTAGCGCGACCCGCACTGGCTGCACTCCAAGATCATGCCCACACCCCCTGGTATCCGCCCGAAACGCGACGGATGCGCGAGTCTAGCCGGGCCGATTCGGGCCAGCAAGCGACTTGCGGGCCGCTTGAGCGCTTGCAGGGCCTGTGCGATGGCGGGGGAGACCCCAGGAAACAGGAGGCCGGGCCGCACGGCGCATGGGCAATATCGTGCACTTCGAAAATGTCGGCCTGCGCTATGGGACCGGACCGGAAACGCTGTCGGACGTGAGCTTCACGCTGGCGACGGGGGGGTTCTATTTCCTCACCGGCGCGAGCGGCGCGGGCAAGACCTCGCTGCTCAAGCTGCTGTATCTCGCCCAGCGGCCGACGCGCGGCGTGGTGCGCCTGTTCGGCGAGGATGCGGGCGCGCTGCCACGGGCGCGGCTGCCCGGCTTTCGCCGTCGAATCGGCGTGGTCTTCCAGGATTTCCGGCTGCTGCCGCAGCTTTCCGCCTATGACAATGTGGCGCTGCCCCTGCGCGTCGCCGGCGTGCGCGAGAGCGAGATCGAGGCGCCGGTGATGGAAATGCTTGCCTGGGTAGGCCTCAGCGCGCGCGTAACGGCCAAGCCGCCGACGTTGTCGGGCGGCGAGCAGCAGCGCATCGCCATCGCCCGCGCGGTGATCGCCCGGCCCGAGATTCTCGTCGCGGACGAGCCGACCGGCAACGTCGATCCCGAGATGGCGGACCGACTGCTCCATCTGTTCGAGGCGCTAAACCGGCTGGGCACGACGATCGTCGTCGCCACCCATGACCTGCACCTGATCCGTCGCATCCCGCAGGCGCATCTGATGCGGGTGGAAAAGGGCAAGCTGGTCGATCCCACGGGGCTGCTCCGTCATCCGCCGGGGGCGGCATGACCAGCTTGCGGCGCAGCGGCGCGATCGATCTCAAGCTGCTGGGGCAAGGCCAGCGCAGCTGGGTGATGGCGGGGATCATGGCGATCATGCTGTTCCTCACCGTGTTGTCCGGGGCGCTCGGCCTGGGTGTCGCACGATCGGCAGGCGGGCTGGATCGCCAGCTTGCCGGGCAGCTGACGGTGCAGCTGGTCGAGCCCGATGCGGCGCTGCGCGACAGCCGGGCCAAGGCACTGGTCGTCGGAATCGCGCGCGTGCCGGGCGTCGCCCGCGTCCGCGAGGCCGATCGCGCGCGGCTCGCGGCGCTGCTCCAGCCCTGGCTGGGCGATGCCGGGCTGGATCCCGATCTGCCGATGCCGGTGCTGATCGACGTCACCGCCGCGCCGAACGCCGCCGCTGCCGTCGCCGCTGCCGCCCGGCGGATCGCGCCGGGCGTGCGGGTGGACAGCAGCGCGCGCTGGCTGTCGCCGGTGCGGGGGCTGCTGGCGACCTTGTTCTGGGTCGCGATCGGGCTGGTGGTGGTGATCGCGGCGGCGACGGCGGGGGTGGCGTTGCTCGTCGCCCGCGCGGGGCTGGACACGCACCGCGATACGATCGACGTGCTCCACATGCTCGGATCGACCGACCTCCAGGTGGCACGCCTGCTCCAGCGCCGTATCGCGCGCGACACGTTGCTCGGCGGTGCGATCGGCACGCTGGCGGCGCTGGCGCTGGTCGCCCTCTTCCAGACCAAGCTGGCGCTCACCGGATCGGAAGTTCTGGGCGGCGCTACCCTGGCGCCGATCGACTGGACCTTGCTGCTCCTCCTGCCGATCGGCTTTGCCCTGCTGGCGACGGTGGCGACGCGGATGACGGTGCTGCGCACGCTGGGGCTGAAGCTGTGATCCGCCGCCTGTTCCTGCTCCTCCTGCTGCTCGCCACGGCCTGGGCGGTGGGCTTCGCGCTGTTCCTGTTCAACCTCGGCAAGCCGCTGGGCGCGCGGCCTACCGATGCGGTCGTGGTGCTCACCGGCGGGCCGGGCCGCATCCAGCGCGGGCTGGAGGTGCTGCGGCGCGAGGATGCGCAGCGGATGCTGGTCAGCGGCGTGAACCCCGATGTCCGCCCCCGCGAACTGGCGGCGCAATTCCCGGCCGATCGCGCGCTGTTCCGCTGCTGCGTCGATCTGGGCCACGAGGCGGTGGATACCCGATCCAACGCCGACGAGACCGGGCGCTGGGTGCGCGAGCATGGCTATCGCAGCATCCGGCTGGTTACCTCGGACTGGCACATGGCGCGCGCCAAGCTGGAGTTGCGCCATGTCCTGCGGGGCGTGACCATCCTCGGCGACGGGGTGCAGAGCCATCCGGGCCGCCGGATGCTGCTGCGCGAATATCATAAATATCTGGTGCGCCGGGGGGCGCTCCTGCTGGGGGTCGATTGATGGACGCGCTGCGCACGCTGGTTTTCCGCATACTCTTCTACGGCATGTCGGTGGTGATGGTGCTGCT
The DNA here is from genome assembly GCF_000226955.1 of Sphingomonas elodea ATCC 31461. Taxonomy (GTDB): domain Bacteria; phylum Pseudomonadota; class Alphaproteobacteria; order Sphingomonadales; family Sphingomonadaceae; genus Sphingomonas; species Sphingomonas elodea. Next base: position 2,303 of record NZ_AGFU01000031.1, on the reverse strand, counting down.
GGTACCGATCGCGGCGCTGTTCGGCACGCGGGCCTTGCGCGCGCACGCGAATTTCTGGGCGTGGCAACTGCAATGGCTGGTGCGCACGGTCATCGGTGCGCGGGTGCGGATCGAAGGCGCGGTGCCCGAAGGGCAGCTGCTGTTCGCCGGCAAGCATGAAAGCTATTTCGAGGCGCTGGAGCTGACCCGGATGCTCGGCTCGCCGGCGACGGTGATGAAGCGCGAGCTGAGCCGCATTCCCATCTGGGGCTGGGCGGCGCAGCGCTACGGCACGATCGTGGTCGACCGCGAGGCCAATGCGACGGCGCTCCGCTCGATGATGCGCGAGGCACAGAAGGCGCGGGCGACCGGGCGTTCGGTGCTGATCTTCCCCGAGGGCACGCGGGTGCCGCCGGGCGAGGCGCCGCCGCTCCGCTCGGGCTTTGCCGGGCTCTACCGTGCGCTCGACCTGCCGGTGGTGCCGGTGGCGGTGCAGAGCGGCGCGGTCTGGCCGCGCAAGGGACGGATGCACAAGGGCGAGATCGTCTTCCGCTTCGGGGCGCCGATCCCCGCAGGCTTGCCCCGCCGCGAGATCGAGGCGCGGGTGCACGCCGCGATCAACGCGCTGAACGGCTGAGCGTCAGCGCGGCCGGGTCCAGAGGCCCGCGGGTCGGGGCGTCGGCGCACGTCTGCGCGCCGCACCCCACGCCTTGGCGATCGCCGCCAGCTTCTCGCCGCCCGAGGTGGTCGTGCGGCTGTCCCAGGCCTGCCCCCCCCGCGTGCGGACCTTGCGGGCGATCCCGCCATAGATGTCGGCCGCCGCCAGCACCGCCCAGGCCGAGCGGAACGACAGCGCGGCGGCGCCGCCGCGGGCGCTGATCTCATAGCCTTCCGCCCGATCCGCCAGCCGCGTGCCGAGAATGGCGAGGGCATTGCGATCGGCGAGCGGGTTCTCGGCCGTCAGCCCCACTTCCGTCAGCCAGTCGGCAGGCAGATAGCAGCGCCCGGCCTCGGCATCCTCGCCGATGTCGCGGGCGATGTTGGCGAGCTGGAAGGCGAGGCCGAGGTCGCAGGCGCGATCGAGCACTGCCTCGTCGTCGGGGCGTACCCCCATCACCACCGCCATCATGCAGCCGACCACGCCGGCGACGTGGTAGCAATAGCGCAGCAGATCGTCCTCGGTCTGCGGCCGCCAGCCATCCGCATCGAGCGCGAAGCCATCGATCAGGTCCCAGGCGAAGCGGTGCGGCATGCCGGTTTCGCTCGCCACGATGCGCAGCGCATCGAACGCGGCATCGCCCACCCATTCGCCGGCCAGCGCCGCCGAAGTGCGCTCGCGGATCTCGGCGAGGCGCGCCTGCGGATCCTCGACGATGGTCATGCCATGGCCATGGTCCTGGCCGTCGGCGATGTCGTCGCAGCGGCGGCACCAGGCATAGAGCAGCCAGGCGCGCTCGCGGGTTGCCGGATCGAACAGCTTGCTCGCCGCCGCGAAGCTGCGCGAGCCGCGGGCGATCGATTCGCCCGCGGTCGCGACGATCGCGTCGCGGCCGGGAAAGCGCATTACAGCTGTTCGCGGCGCAGTTGCGCGATCGGCACCACCGGCTGGGCCTCGGCCATCTTGGTCAGCAGGCCGTCGATCGTGGAATCGACCAGCAGCAGCCCCTGGTGCTGGGGCCGCACGAAGCCGACCTTGCCCATATGCTCCCAGAATTCGACGAGCTTGTCGTAATAGCCGGCGATGTTGAGCAGCCCGATCGGATCGGCGTGGTAGCCGAGCTGTGCCCAGCTCATCGCCTCCCACAATTCGTCCATCGTGCCGGTGCCGCCGGGCAGGTTGACGAAGCCGTCCGCCAGCTCGGTGAAGCGCGCCTTGCGCTCGTGCATCGTCTCGCAGACCTCGAGGCTGGTCAGCCCCTTGTGCGCGACCTCGGCATTGACCAGCAGGGTGGGAATCACGCCGATCACCTCGCCGCCGGCTTCCAGCGCCGCATCGGCGACCGCGCCCATCAGCCCGAGCCGGCCACCACCATAGACGACGCCGATGCCACGCTCGGCGAGCGTGCGGCCAAGGGTGCGGGCGGCTTCGATATAGACCGGATCGGCCGGGCTGGCCGAACCGCAATAGACGGCGATACGCTTCATTGCATGCTCCTGTGGCGGGGCTGATAGCGTGTTTTCGCCGGGAGGGAGAGCCTCTTCTTCTTAGCCCCTCCTCCTTGGAGGAGGGGTTGGGGGGTGGAGGGTTTCCAGACCAGAAGTTGGTCTCGGTGAGACACAGCCCCACCCCAACCCCGCATCAGGTGAACAGCGCCCCGCGCTGT
>NZ_AGFU01000032.1 GCF_000226955.1 Sphingomonas elodea ATCC 31461 | reverse complement strand
CCCCCCGCCATGCCGGCGGTCGTGTGGCTGTGCATGATGCAGTGCGCATCGGGCAGATGGCGATGGAACAGCGCATGCTGGACGAACCCGGCGCGATTCACCGGATAGGGTGAGTCGTCCAGCTTGTTGCCGTCGATGTCGATCTTGACGAGGTTGGACGCCTTCACCTCGCTGAAGTGCAGCCCGAACGGGTTGATCAGGAACGCGCCGTCCTGGTCCGGCACCTTCACCGTGATGTGGTTGTAGATCATCTCCGACCAGCCGAGCATGTCGAACACGCGGTAGCAGGCGGCGAGCTGCTGGCGCGCCTCCCACTCGGCGTCGCTGACCCGGGGCGTGGGGGCGATCGCGGTTGCCATGGCACCTCTCCAAATTCTGTTTTCGAGCTTTGGGTATGCCATGAAGCGGCAGGGCGCCGCAAGCGTCAGCGAAAGCCGTAGGGCACGGCGCGGCGGCGATCGGGATCGATCTCGATCACCGATCCTGCGGGCGGGAAGGCGCGTTGGTCGCAGTCGAGGCGGGGGCAGATGCGGCACGAGGCGCCGATCGGCGTAGCGGCGCCGCCGGTGCGCAGCGCATCGGCATAGACGAAGTCGGCGGCGTGCGCCTCCTCGCACCCGAGAGCGACTGCATAGCGGCGCGGCGGGCGGCTGAAGCTGCCCGAGGGCTTCACCAGTCCCTTGGCCATCGAGACGTAGCGGGTGCCGTCGGGCATCTCGGCGAGCTGGACGAGAATGCGGTCCGGGATCGCCACCGCCTCGTGAACGATCCACAAGGGGCAGGCACCGCCGAGCGCCGCGAATTGCAGCCGCGTGGCTGAGTGGCGCTTGGTGATGTTGCCCGCCATGTCGACCCGGCAGAAGAATACCGGGAGCCCCTGCGCCCCCGGTCGCTGCAGCGTCGAGAGCCGATGGCAGGCCTGCTCGAAGCTCACCGCGAAGCGCTGGCGCAGGCGGTCGATGTCATGGCGCACCTCATAGGCGGCGGCGCGGAAGCGGCCATAGGGCATCAGCAACGCGCCCGCGGCATAGTTTGCCAGGCCGACGCTGAGCAGTTCGCGGGCGGCCGGCGAGGCGAGCCCGGCGCGGTCGATCACCAGCCGCATCTCGTTGGCGAATTCGTAGCGGACCAAGCGGTGGGCGAGAAGAAAAGCGCGGCTCTCCGGTGGCAGCGCATGGTTGAGCGCCAGCGTCCGCGCGCCCTCGTCGAAGCGGCTGAGCTCGCTGCCATCTCCTTGCGCACCGATCACCCGAACCCCGTGCCACAGCCGCAGCCGGTCCTCGAAGGCGCGCACGACATTGTCATCGTCGAGTGCCAGCGCGTCTGCCAGCAATTCCGCCGAGCGATCGATCGCATCGATGTAATTGCCCTCGGCCTGGAACCAGTCGCGAACTTCTTCCCAGGGCAGCGGGGCTGCGTCCCCGGAGCCGGTATCGAAGCGATCGTCGAGCACGCGCAGCTGCTCCTGGCTGCGGCGATAGGCGTCGTGCAGCGCCACCATGCGTCTGGCGAGCAGCGGCTGTTGTTCGATGCCCCGGCGGACATCGGCTTCGTCAACCCGGTCGGTGGGCACGCTGCTGTCGGTCGCGGCGTCGATCGCGCGGAGCAGCGCGGCGGTCCCGCCCTCGCCGTTGATCTCGGCTGCCTCCACCGGGAACTCGCGGGCGAGCGCAAGCAGCACCCCGTCGGTGATCGGCCGGTCGTTGTTCTCGATCTGCGAGAGATACGACACGGAAATTCCAAGCCGCTGCGCCATGCCTGCCTGGGGAATGTTCAGGCGGCGTCGCAATTCGCGCAGGCGAAAGCCTTCGAACAGGCGACGGCGGGGCAGGGGCAGGGGCGGGCACTGACCGGGCATGGCTCCGCATAGTCTGCAAAGTGTATCACCGCAACTTTGCAACATTGCATTTGCGGGCGTGGCATGTCCCGTTGCATGAGGCCTTCAACGGAGAGAAATGCCGATGTCGTCGACGATCGAGGAACTGGAACGCCGCCGTGCCGCTGCCCGCCTGGGCGGCGGCCAGAAGCGTATCGACGCCCAGCATGCCAAGGGGAAGCTGACCGCCCGCGAGCGCCTGGAAGTGCTGCTCGACCAGGGGAGCTTCGAGGAACTCGACATGTATGTCGAGCACAACTGCACCGATTTCGGCATGGAAGGTCAGGTGATCCCCGGTGACGGTGTGGTCACCGGATCGGGCACGATCAACGGCCGCCTCGTCTTCGTGTTCAGCCAGGATTTCACCGTGTTCGGCGGTTCGCTCTCGGAGCGACACGCGCAGAAGATCTGCAAGATCATGGACATGGCGATGAAGGTCGGCGCGCCCGTGATCGGCCTCAACGACAGCGGCGGCGCGCGGATCCAGGAGGGCGTGGCGTCGCTAGGCGGCTATGCCGAGGTGTTCCAGCGCAATGTGCTGGCCTCGGGCGTGGTGCCCCAGCTCAGCCTGATCATGGGGCCCTGCGCCGGCGGTGCGGTGTACAGCCCCGCCATGACGGACTTCATCTTCATGGTGAAGGATTCGTCCTACATGTTCGTCACCGGCCCGGATGTAGTGAAGACCGTTACCAACGAGATCGTCACGCAGGAGGAGCTGGGTGGAGCGGTGACGCATACCACGAAGTCGGGGGTCGCTGACGTTGCCTTCGAGAACGATATCGAGGCGCTGCTCGCAGCCCGCGACTTCGTGGACTTCCTTCCCGCCTCGAACCGCGAGGCGCCGCCCGAGCGCGCCAGCGACGATCCCTGGGATCGGATCGACGAGAGCCTCGACACGCTGATCCCGCCGAACGCCAACCAGCCGTACGACATGCACGAGCTGATCCGGAAGACACTCGACGAGGGCGAGTTCTTCGAGCTGCAGCCTGCCCATGCCGGCAACATCCTGATCGGTTTCGGCCGGATCGAGGGGCGCACGGTGGGCGTGGTGGCGAACCAGCCGATGGTGCTGGCGGGGTGCCTCGACATCAATGCCTCCAAGAAGGCGGCGCGGTTCGTGCGCTTCTGCGACGCGTTCGAGATCCCGATCGTCACCTTTGTCGACGTGCCGGGTTTCCTGCCGGGCGTGGGGCAGGAGCATTCGGGGATCATCAAGCACGGCGCCAAGCTGCTATTCGCCTATGCCGAAGCGACGGTTCCCAAGATCACGGTCATCACTCGGAAAGCCTATGGCGGCGCGTACGACGTGATGGCCTCGAAGCATCTGCGCGGCGACCTCAACTATGCCTGGCCGACCGCCGAGATCGCGGTGATGGGCGCCAAGGGCGCCGTGGAGATCATCTTCCGTGGGCGTACGCCGGAGGAAATCGCCGAGCGCACTGCCGAATATGAGCGGCGTTTCGCCAATCCGTTCGTGGCAGCGAGCAAGGGGTTCGTCGACGAGGTGATCATGCCGCACTCCACCCGCCGCCGGATCGCGCTGGGCCTGCGCAAGCTGCGGAACAAGCAGCTCGAGAACCCGTGGAAGAAGCACGACAATATCCCGCTGTGACGCGGGTATGATCGGGGAAATGCGATGAAACTCGGCCGTCTGAACCATGTCGGTATCGCCACGCCGTCGATCGTGGACTCGATTGCCTTCTACCGCGAGGTGATGGGGGCGACGGTCGTGCGCGACCCCTTCGACCTTCCCGCGCAGGGCGTGACGGTGTGCTTCGTCGATACCCCGAACAGCCAGATCGAGCTGATCGAACCGCTCGGCGAAGCGTCGCCGATCCACGGTTTCCTCGCCAAGAATCCGGCGGGTGGCCAACATCACCTGTGCTACGAGGTGCCCGACATTCACGAAGCGAAAGCCTGGTTCGAGGGCAAGGGCTGCAAGGTCCTGGGCGAACCGCGCATCGGCGCGCATGGCACGCCGATCTTCTTCGTGCATCCCAAGGATATGGGCGGTGTACTCACCGAAATCATGGAAACGCCGAAGGACGACCATTGATCATGAGCGCCGGACGCCAGGGAGAAGCAATGTGAGCAAGCCGACGCTCGATCAATGGTCCGCCGCTGCCGCCAAGGAGGTGAAGGGCAAGGACCTTAGCTGGCAAACACCGGAAGGTATCACTGTCAAGCCACTGTATACGAAGGAAGACGTGGCGGGAGTAGATCCCAGCCTTCCCGGGTTTGCACCTTTTACCCGCGGCGTGCGGGCCTCGATGTATGCCGGTCGTCCCTGGACCGTGCGCCAATATGCCGGCTTCTCCACGGCGGAGGAATCCAACGCGTTCTACCGACGCAACCTCGCCGCCGGGCAGAAGGGCCTGTCGGTCGCGTTCGATCTCGCCACGCACCGCGGTTATGACAGCGATCATCCCCGCGTGGTCGGCGATGTCGGCAAGGCCGGGGTCGCGATCGATACGGTCGAGGACATGAAGATCCTGTTCGACGGCATTCCGCTCGACCAGATGTCGGTATCGATGACGATGAACGGCGCGGTCATTCCGGTCCTGGCCTTCTTCATCGTGGCGGGCGAAGAGCAGGGGGTTCCGCAGGAGAAGCTCGAAGGCACGATCCAGAACGACATCCTCAAGGAGTTCATGGTTCGGAACACCTATATCTACCCGCCCGAACCGAGCATGCGGATCATTTCAGATATTTTCGCCTATACCAGCGCGAAGATGCCGAAATTCAACAGCATTTCCATCTCCGGCTACCATATGCAGGAAGCCGGCGCGACCCAGGTGCAGGAACTCGCCTTCACCATCGCCGACGGCATGGAATATGTGAAGTACGGCGTCGCCTCGGGCCTCGATATCGACAAGTTCGCAGGGCGCCTGAGCTTCTTCTTCGCAATCGGTATGAACTTCTTCATGGAAGTCGCGAAGCTGCGGGCCGCGCGGGTGCTGTGGCACCGGGTGATGACCAAGCTCGGCGCGCAGGACGAGCGCTCGAAGATGCTGCGCACCCATTGCCAGACCTCTGGCGTGTCGCTGACGGAGCAGGATCCGTACAACAACGTCATCCGCACCACGATCGAGGCGATGGCGGCGATGCTCGGCGGCACCCAGAGCCTCCACACCAACGCGCTCGACGAGGCGATCGCGCTACCCACCGATTTCTCCGCCCGCATCGCCCGCAACACCCAGATCGTGCTGCAGGAAGAGACGGGGATGACCAAGGTCGTCGATCCCTTGGGCGGGAGCTATTATGTCGAGAGCCTCACCCAGAGCCTGGTCGACAAGGCCTGGGAGCTCATCGAGCGCGTGGAGGCCGAAGGCGGCATGGCCAAGGCGGTCGCCGCCGGCTGGCCCAAAGCGATGATCGAGGAAGCCGCAGCGGCGCGGCAGGCGCGGGTGGATCGCGGCGAGGACGTGATCGTCGGCGTCAACAAGTACCGGCTGCCGAACGAGGATTTGATCGAGACGCTGGAGGTCGACAATGCCGCGGTCCGCGAGGCGCAGGTCGCCCGTATCCAGCGGGTGAAGGCTGCGCGGAACGAGGCGGCGTGCCGGGCGGCGCTCGATGCGCTGCGCGAGGGCGCGAAGGCTGGTGGCAACCTGCTCGAACTGGCCGTCGTGGCGGCGCGAGCGCGCGCCACGCTGGGCGAGATCAGCGCGGCCATGGAAGACGTGTTCGGCCGCTATGCCACCCGGCCGACGCCGGTGAAGGGCGTCTACGCCGCGCCCTATGCCGAGGACAATCGCTGGGCCGAGGTGGTTCGCGGCGTCAAGGCGGTCGAACGACGTCTCGGCCGCAAGCCGCGCCTGCTCGTCGCCAAGATGGGCCAGGACGGGCATGATCGCGGTGCCAACGTCATTGCCTCGGCCTTTTCCGACATGGGCTTCGAAGTTGTCAGCGGCCCCTTGTTCCAGACGCCGGAGGAGACCGTGGTGCTGGCGCTCGACAGCGGGGTCGATGTGGTCGGTGCCTCCAGCCTAGCGGCCGGGCACAAGACCCTGATCCCGGAACTCATCCAGGGACTGCGCGCCGCAGGCCGCAGTGATATCAAGGTGATCGCCGGCGGCGTGATCCCGCCCAAAGACTATGACTATCTCCGCGAAGCGGGTGTGCAGGGCATTTACGGCCCGGGCTCGAACGTCGTCGAATGCGCGGCCGACGTGCTGCGCCTGCTCGGCCACAACATGCCGCCGCTCGAGGCGGCCGCCGAATGAGCCTGGGCTTCTCCGTCGAGGCGCTGCTGTCCCGCGCGCGCGGCGGAGGGGCGCTGCGCATGGGGCTGGTGCGCGTGCCGGAGGCCGAGTGGCTGACGCCCGGGGCGGATTTAGCTGCGCGCGCGGCCGTGTTCGCGGCCGAGCCCGACTGCGTGCAGGTATTGCCGGAGGCGGAAGCGGCGGCGGCCGAAGTTGCGGCCATGCTGCGGCATCACGCCCGCACGCAAAACCGTCATCCCGGCTTTCGCCGGGATGACGGCCTAGATTGGAGGGCTGCCCCGGTCGCAGAAGCGCTGCGCAGTTCGGCCGCCGCGGTTTGGGAGGATCTCTGCATCCTCACGCCGGACGCATCCGGCCAGTACCGCCTCACCGCCGCCGCGCTGGCGTTCCCTACCGACTGGCACCTCACCGAAAAGCTCGGCCAGGCGCTCACCCCCATCCACGCCCCGATCCATGGCTATGCCGAGCAGCTGGCGGCAGGCGTCGACCATTTCTTTGCGACCCTCCAGCCCGGCCAGATCTTCGCCCGAGCCAACTGGTTCGTCGTCGCGAGCGATGCTTGGCGCTATCTGCCGCAGGAGGACCCCCAAGTCCGCTTCGCCCATGTGACTGCCGACAACGCCGGTGAAACCCTGTTCGTCCGTTGCGAGCGCCAGACGCTCCGCCGCCTGCCCCAAAGCGGGGCAGTCCTCTTCACCATCGGCATCCATGTCGAGTCGTTCGATCGCCTGAGCAATGGTGCCGTCGCGCGCGTCGCCCAGTCGGTCGCGGGGATCGGCGCGGGCGAACACGAACGTCGCGCTGCGCCCTTTTACGCCGAGGCACTCACCCGCTATGCCGAGCGGCGTAACCGTTCATCGGAGTTAGTTGCTTGACCCTCGAATCCCCCGTGCGCACCGACTGGACCCGCGACGAGATCGCCCAGCTATTCGACCTGCCGTTCACCGAACTCGTATTCCGCGCGGCGGAAGTCCACCGTGCCAACCATCCGGCGAACCAGGTCCAGCGCTCGACGCTCTTGTCGATCAAGACCGGCGGCTGCCCAGAGGATTGCGGCTATTGCAGCCAGTCGGCGTCCGCCGATACCGGCCTCAAGGCGACCAAGCTGATGGATCCGCGCGCGGTGCTGCAGGCGGCGGCGCAGGCCAAGGACCATGGCTCGACCCGCTTCTGCATGGGCGCCGCCTGGCGCAACCCCAAGGACCGCGACATGCCCGCCATCGTCGAGATGGTGAAGGGCGTCCGCGCGATGGGCATGGAAACCTGCATGACTTTGGGCATGCTCACCGATGCACAGGCCAAGACGCTCGCCGATGCCGGGCTCGATTATTACAACCACAATATCGATACCTCGCCCGAGCGCTATGGCGAGGTGATCACCACCCGCAGCTTCGAGGAGCGGCTGGAAACGCTGGAGCATGTCCGCGAGGCGGGCATCAACGTGTGCTGCGGCGGCATCGTCGGCATGGGCGAGACGCGCGGCGACCGGGTCGGCTTCATCCACGCGCTGGCGACTTTGCCGGTGCATCCGGGCAGCGTGCCGGTCAACGCGCTGGTGCCGGTGAAGGGCACCGTGCTCGGCGACATGCTGGCCGACACCCCGCTCGCCAAGATCGACGATATCGAGTTCGTCCGCACCGTGGCAGTGGCGCGCATCACCATGCCGCGCTCGATGGTCCGCCTCTCGGCCGGCCGCGAGAGCATGAGCGATGCCACCCAGGCCTTGTGCTTCCTGGCGGGCGCCAATTCGATCTTCACCGGCGACAAGCTGCTGACCGCAGGCAATGCCGGCGACGACAAGGATGCCGCGCTGTTCGCCCGCCTCGGCATCACGCCGATGGCGGCGGAGTGCAAGGTGGAGTTGGAGGCGGCGGAGTGAACTTGCCTCGCAAGCTGGCATTGGCGGGCTTTATTGTTATTACCCTGTGCTCGCTTGCGTATATTCCGCTTCTTTGGATCTCAATGAACCTGTTGAGCTATCCTTGCGAAGATCCGGCAGGCCAGCTGTCTTGCCAAGAAGTCGTGATCCGGGATTTTGCCTACCAAGTAGTTCCGCTTCTTCTGTTTTGGTTGGCCCTCGCATGGCTTTCATTCCGCAAATGGGGAAAATAGTGTTCAAGAAAATCCTCGTCGCCAACCGTGGCGAAATCGCGTGCCGGGTGATGCGTACCGCCAGGAAGATGGGCATCGCCACGGTCGCGGTCTATTCGGACGCGGATGCCCGCGCGCCGCATGTGCGGATGGCGGACGAGGCGGTGCGGCTCGGGCCCGCGCCGGCGGCGGAGAGCTATCTCAAGGCCGACCTGATCCTGCAGGCGGCCAAGGAGACCGGCGCCGACGCGATCCACCCCGGCTATGGCTTCCTCTCCGAGCGCGAGAGCTTCGCCAAGGCCTGTGCCGAGGCCGGCATCGCCTTTGTCGGCCCGCCGCCGAGCGCGATCGCGGCGATGGGCGACAAGATCGAATCCAAGAAGCTCGCCAAGCAGGCGGGGGTCAACGTCGTCCCCGGCTTCCTCGGCGAGATCGCGGACACCGAGCATGCCGTCCGGATCGCGACTGAGATCGGTTATCCGGTGATGATGAAGGCGTCGGCGGGCGGCGGCGGCAAGGGCATGCGGCTGGCCTATAGCGAGCAGGACGTCCGCGAAGGCTTCGAGGCGACCAAGCGCGAGGGGCTGGCCAGCTTCGGCGACGACCGGGTGTTCATCGAGAAGTTCATCGAGAGCCCGCGCCATATCGAGATCCAGGTGCTGGGCGACCAGCACGGCAACATCGTCTACCTCAACGAGCGCGAATGCTCGATCCAACGCCGCCACCAGAAGGTGGTCGAGGAAGCGCCGTCGCCCTTCGTCACGCCGGCGATGCGCAAGGCGATGGGCGAGCAGGCGGTCGCGCTGGCGCGGGCCGTGGGGTACTACAGCGCGGGCACGGTCGAGCTGATCGTCTCGGGCGCCGACAAGACGGGGCAGGGCTTCTACTTTCTCGAGATGAACACCCGCCTCCAGGTGGAGCATCCGGTCACCGAGGCGATCACCGGGCTCGATCTGGTCGAGCAGATGATCCGCGTGGCGGCGGGCGAGAAGCTGGCGTTCGGCCAAGACGAGGTGAAGCTGGACGGCTGGGCGATCGAGAACCGCGTCTATGCCGAGGATCCCTATCGCGGCTTCCTGCCGAGCACCGGGCGGCTGGTGCGCTACCGGCCTCCTGTGGCCGAAAATGCGGGCGAGGGCTATGTCCGCGTCGACGACGGTGTGACCGAAGGCTCCGAGATCAGCATGTTCTACGACCCGATGATCGCCAAGCTGATCACCTGGGCGCCGACCCGCGATGAGGCAGCGGACCTGCAGGTCCGCGCACTGGACCGGTTCCGCATCGACGGCATCGGCCACAATATCGATTTCCTCTCGGCGATCATGCAGCACCCGCGCTTCCGCTCGGGCGAACTGACCACCGGCTTCATCGCCGAGGAATATCCCGAGGGCTTCCACGGCGCGCCGGCGGACGCGGCGCTGGTGCGCAAGCTTGCCGCCGTGGCGGTGGTGCTCGATCTTGCCCGTACTACGCGGGCGGCGGCGATCTCCGGCCAACTGGGCGACCAGCCCGCACGGTCAACCGCCCGCTCGGTCCGCATCGGCGAGCATCAGTTCGACGCCTCGGTCGAGGATCGCGGCACCGATATGCTGGTGACGCTTTCCGGCAGCGAGGCGCCGCTTGCGGTATCGGGCACCTGGCGTGGCGGAGAGCCGCAGTTTGCGGCAACCATCAACGGCGCCGAGTTCGCCACGGCCGTCGATCGCCTCCGCACCGGCTGGAAGCTGACCGCGCATGGTGCCGCCCACCGGGTCGAGGTGCTGCCCCTGCACGTCGCGCCGCTGCGCCGGTACATGATCGAGAAGGTGCCGCCGGACATGAGCAAGTTCCTGCTCGCGCCGATGCCGGGGCTGCTCACCCGCCTGCACGTCCAGCCGGGGGACAAGGTGGAGGCCGGGCAGCCGCTCGCGGTGGTCGAGGCGATGAAGATGGAGAACATCCTCCGCGCCGAGCGCGCGGGCACCGTCAAGCTCGCTCATTTCAGCGCGGGCGACAGCTTGGCGGTGGACGCTCCTATTCTTGAATTTGAATGAGTTGCGGGGCATCGGTCCCACATCGGTACGATAACGTACGGGATTGCAGGTTGTGGATTCTCCGTTTCTGGGGTTGTCGCAGGCGCAAAGTCGTGTCTCAAATGGTCACAAATGGGACGTTCGACGGTTCGACCGACAACCACAGTCCCCACAGAGGAAAACAACGTGCAGGAAGAGGATGGCTTCACCCGCTGGATAGAGGCGTGCGCGGCGGGAGAGTTGCTCGGCCTGGCCAGCGCGGCATTGTGGTGGGTGACGGTCGATCGCTTTGATCCGGTGCCGATCGGGGCCAGCGCCGAGTGGCTGGCCTTCTTCCTCAAGGCGGGCAGCGGACTGATCCAGGGGCTGGTGCTCGGCTACCTGCAGGGCTGGGCGCTCCGTCGCCAGTTCCCGGCGCTCAACCTCCGGACCTGGGTGGCCGCGACGACGGCCGTCGGCGTGCTCGTCTGGTCCATCGCGGCCTGGTATGCGGTGTTTCCGTCGCTCGACGGCGACCGGCTGCTGCCGGCCGTTGAAACGCTGTTCCAGACCGCCGTCACGGCGGCAGGGTTCGGTCTGGGCCTCGGTCTGCTGTTCGGCATCGCCCAAGCCGTGGTTCTGCGCCGGGCGGCGGGGCAGACGCATTGGTGGATCGCGGTGAACGCGGTCGGCTGGGGCGCTTCGCTGCCGTGCATCTACATCGCGTCGGCGGTCGGCAGCACCGATCCGGGGAGCTGGGAGATCGCGCTGCGGGGACTGGTCGGCGGCATCGTCTCCGGCATCGTGCTGGGCACGATCACCGGCCTGTCCTTCGCGGTGATGCCCGCGCGCCGGCCGGCTTCAGCCGAGATGGGCCGCGAATAACATCAGCAAGCGTTCATACAGCGCGCGCTTGAAGGGCACGATCAGGTCGGGAAGGTCGGCGGGTTCCGCCCAGCGCCAGGCGCGGAACTCGGGATGATCGGTGACGATGTCGATGTCGTCATCCTCGCCGAGGAAGCGCAGCAGGAACCAGCGCTGTCGCTGCCCGCGCCACTTGCCCTTCCACACCTTGCCGATCAGGTCGTCGGGGAGGTCGTACTGCAATTCCTCGGGCGCTTCTGCGATCAACTCGGCATGGTGTCGGGCAACGCCGGTTTCTTCCCAAAGCTCGCGGAACGCAGCTTCCAGCGCGTCCTCGCCGGGGTCGATGCCGCCCTGGGGCATCTGCCAGGCCTCCAGCGTTGAATCGAGGCGCTGGCCGACGAACACGCGGCCGTCGCGGTTGAGCAACATCACGCCGGCACAGGGCCGGTAGGGGAGCGAGGCAGGATCGGTCATGCCGCTTTCCTAGGCGGAAGGCCGGCATGGCGGAAGGGCCGTCTTTCGCCGGTGCTCGCCGCTTCCTAGATCGCCCTGGTGATCCCTGTCGTCCACCATCCCGACTATGTCGCGCCGGCGCCCGCAGGCAGCGCCTATCTGTGGAACAAGAACGGCCTGGTCCGCGACCTGCTGCAGGCCGAGGGCGCCCGGGTAACCTGGCATGCGCCCGAGGCGATGCCGCGGCGCTGGCTCGAGGCGGTGCACGACCCCGATTATGTGGGCGAGGTGCTCGCCGCAGAGGTGCCGCCGCACAAGACCCGCCGGATCGGCTTTCCGGTGACGCCGGCGGTCGCGCGCCGGTCGGAGCGGGTGCCCGGCGGCACCTTCCTCGCAGCGCGGCTCGCCCAACGGGAGGGGTTCGCCGCGAACAGCGCGGGCGGCAGCCACCATGCGCTGGCCGATACCGGTGCCGGCTACTGCGTGTTCAACGATCTCGCGATCGCTGCGGTGCGGCTGGTCGAGGAGGGGCATGCTGCCCGCGTGCTGATCGTCGACTGCGACGTCCATCAGGGCGACGGCACGGCTGCGCTCACCGCCGGGCGGCCGGAGATCGCCACCTATTCGATCCATGCCGAGAAGAATTTTCCGGTTCGCAAGGCCCGCTCGACGCTCGACGTCGGCTTGCCGGACGGAACCGGAGACGCCGAGTATCTGGAGACGCTGGAGGCGACGCTGGTGCCGCTGCTCACCGGCTTCGATCCGGATCTCGTGCTGTATCAGGCCGGCGTGGATCCCTTCGCCGAAGACCGGCTGGGGCGGCTGGGGTTGAGCGGGGAGGGGCTTATCGCGCGGGATCGTTGGGTGGCGGACACGCTGCGGCGGCGCGGCATCCCGTTCGCGAGCACGCTCGGCGGCGGCTATGGCGTCGATGCGCTGGAAGTCGCGCGTCGCCACGCCACGTCGATCCTCACGCTCGGCGAAGCGGCGCTCGGCGGCGCTTGCAACGGGGGCCCGCAAGGCGCATCTGACCCGGCATGAGCCAATACCCAGCGCTTCGCCTCCGCCGCTCCCGCGCCTCGGCCTGGAGCCGACGCCTCCACGCCGAAACCGTGCTCACCCCCGCCGATCTTATCTGGCCGGTCTTCGTGACAGAGGGCAGCGCCGAGGAACCGATCGCGGCGCTGCCCGGCGTCTCGCGCTGGGGTCTGCAGGGAATCGTCGAGCGCGCGCGCGA
Source organism: Sphingomonas elodea ATCC 31461 (assembly GCF_000226955.1). Classification (GTDB taxonomy): domain Bacteria; phylum Pseudomonadota; class Alphaproteobacteria; order Sphingomonadales; family Sphingomonadaceae; genus Sphingomonas; species Sphingomonas elodea. The sequence continues at coordinate 33,934 of NZ_AGFU01000032.1, read as the reverse complement.
AGCCCGCGACCTCGGCATCCCGTGCCTGGCGCTGTTCCCCAATACCCCCCATGCGCTGCGTACCGAGGACGGCCGCGAGGCGGTCAATCCCGACAATCTGATGTGCCGCGCCATCCGCGCCATCAAGGATGCGGTGCCGGAAGTAGGCGTGCTGACCGACGTGGCGCTCGATCCCTATACCAGCCACGGCCATGACGGCATCGTCGACGGCGCCGGCTATGTGCTCAACGACGAAACCTCGGCGGTGCTGACCGAGCAGGCGCTGGTGCAAGCGGCCGCCGGCGCGGACATCGTGGCACCCAGCGACATGATGGACGGCCGGGTCGGCCAGATCCGTAGCGCGCTGGAGGCGAACGGTCATGTCAACGTGCAGATCATGGCCTATGCCGCCAAATATGCCAGCGCCTTTTACGGGCCCTTCCGCGACGCGGTCGGCAGCCGGGGGCTGCTCAAGGGCGACAAGAAGACCTACCAGATGGATCCTGCCAATGCCGAGGAGGCGTTGCGGGAAGTGGCGCTCGACCTTGCCGAGGGTGCGGACAGCGTGATGGTGAAGCCGGGGCTACCTTATCTGGACATCGTGGCGCGGGTGAAGAGTGCCTTCGAAGTGCCTGTTTTCGCATATCAGGTATCCGGTGAGTATGCGATGATCGAGGCGGCGGCGGCCGTCGGCGCGGGCGATCGGGAGGCGCTGGTGCTGGAAACGCTGATGGCGTTCAAGCGCGCAGGCTGCACCGGCGTGCTGACCTATCACGCGCCGCTGGCGGCCCGGCTGCTCGGCGCGTGATCGAGACGGCGCGGCTGGTATTGCGGCCGCCCGAGCCGCGAGACTTTGACGCGCTTCACGCGATGTGGAGCGATCCGGACGTGATGCGCGATCTCGGCCCGGTGAAAACCACCGCGCATAGCCGCGCCACCATCGCGCGCCATCTGGGCTATGGGCCGAGCCACGGCCTCGGATTTCACGCGGTCGAACTGCGCGAGAATGGTGCGGTGATCGGCTTTTGCGGTCTGAAGCCGGGGGCGCCGGATACGCCGATCTCGGGTGAACTGGAGATCGGCTGGATGTTCGCGCGGTCCCACTGGGGGCGCGGCTTTGCCCGCGAGGCGGCGGCGGCGAGCCTCGACTGGGCCTGGGCGAACCGAGACGCCGCTCGCGTGGTGGCGATCACCGCCGCCTGCAACACCGCCAGCCGCACCTTGATGGAGCGGCTGGGCATGACCCGGTTCGCCGACTTCGATCACCCGATCCATGCGAAAGACAGCCATTTGCGTGCGTCCGTTGCCTATGCGATCGGGCGACCATGATCGAGACCGAACGACTGGTGCTGCGCGGTTGGCGCGATGCGGATCGCGCGCCCTTCCATGCGATGTGCAGCGACCCCCGCGTCATGGCGTTCATCGGCCCCCTCCAGACGCGCGCGGAAACGGATGCCGCCATTGACCGCCAGTTCGGCTGGCAGTCCGATCTCGGTCATTGTTTCTGGGCGATCGAGCGACGGGATGACGCGCACTTCCTGGGCTTCTGCGGCCTCAAGCCCGGCGCTGCGGGTACCCCGATCGAGGGCGAGATCGAAATCGGCTGGCGGCTGGGCTTCGAACATTGGGGCCGGGGCTATGCCCGCGAGGCTGCAGCAGCGAGCCTCGCCTGGGGCTGGGCACATCTCGCCGCGGACAGCATCGCCGCGATCACCGTCGAGGAGAATGCACGCAGCTGGGGCCTGATGGAGCGGCTGGGCATGCACCGCGTCGAGGGTGGGGATTTCGATCACCCCGCTGCCATCCCGGAACTGCGCCGCCACCGTAGCTACCGCATCGCGCGTTCATGATGGAAGCGCAGGGCGCGGCCCGACGCGGGTGGTTCGTCGCCGCGATTCTTGGCAGCTCGTTCCTGCTGTTTCTGATCCAGCCGATGGTTGCGCGCATGGCGTTACCCCGGCTGGGCGGTGCGCCGGCGGTCTGGAACTCGGCGATGCTGGTATACCAGGCATTGCTGCTGGTCGGCTATGGCTATGCCCATTGGCTCGGGCGGTTCCGGGTGCGGACTCAGGCCGTCATCCATATGGGACTGCTGGCCGTGGCCGCCTTGTGGCTGCCGATCGGTCTGGGTTCGATGCAGGTGCCGAGCGGTGCGCAGCCCGCCTTGTGGGTTCCTTGGCTGCTGGTCGCGGCCATCGGGCCCTTGTTCCTCGCCATCTCGGCGCAGGCGCCACTGCTCCAGCGCTGGTACGCCGTGTCGAGCCATGGGCGCGATCCCTATGCGCTATACGCAGCCTCCAACATCGGCAGCTTCGCCGGGCTGCTCGCCTATCCATTGCTCGTCGAGCCGCTGCTGCGGCTGCGCAGCCAGAGCTGGCTATGGACCGGGGGCTATGCGGTGGTGGTTCTTCTGGTGCTCGCCTGTGCGAGTCGACTGCCGCGCGACGAGGCGCCACCCGTCCGGCACGCCGCCGATCGCGCGCCGATCCTGCGCGATTGGGCGCAGTGGATCGTGCTCGCGCTGGTGCCTTCGGGGTTGATGCTGGCGACGACCACCTTCCTCACGACCGACATCGTCGCCGTGCCGCTGCTCTGGGTACTGCCGCTCGGCCTGTACCTGCTGAGCTTCCCCGTCGCCTTTCGCAGCTCGGCGCTGCTCGACGACCTGCTCCAGCGCTGCGGGCCGCTGGTGCTGCTGCTGTTCGGCGCGACGCTGGTCGCCGGGGATTCGCGCCTGGCCTATTTCAACGCGCTGATCGGGCTGGCACTGCTGTTCGCGGTGGCGGTCGCGTGTCATGCCCGCCTCTATGCGCTGCGCCCGCCGCCGGAACGGCTGACAGGCTTTTACCTAGCCATGGCCGTAGGGGGCGCGCTGGGCGGCGTGTTTGCCGGGCTGCTGGCGCCGGTGCTGTTCGACTGGACCTATGAATATCCACTGCTGATCCTCGCCGCCGGCCTGCTGATCCCGCAGCGCGCGCTGACCGGTCCGACGGCACGGCTCTGGTCGAGCCGGTGGCGGGTGCCCGTGGGGCTGACGCTGGGTGTCGCGGTCTTGGCGATCGTCGCCATCGGCGTCGACCCGCGATTGCTGGGGCCGATGCATGTCCAGCTCGCCTTCCTCGCCGTTGCCGCGATCGGGCTGGTGGCGATCGGGGCGCGCTGGCCGTTTGCGGTGGCGCTGGCGGGCGGGCTCTTCCTGTTCGGGGGGTATAACGCGCTCCAGACCTCGCTCAGCGGCGCGCGGACCCGCAGCTATTTCGGCGTCTACACCGTCAACGACCAGCCGGACGAGCGGCGGCTTGCCCACGGCACCACCCTGCACGGCGTGCAGCTGAAGGGCGTGCGGGCAACCCACCCGACCACCTATTACCAGGCCGGATCAGGTGTGGGGCAGGCGATGCAGGCGGTGCCTGCGCTCTACGGTCCCGCGGCGCGGATCGGGGTGGTCGGCCTCGGCACGGGGACGCTCGCCTGTTACGCAAGGCCCGGCCAGCACTGGCGCTTCTTCGAGATAGATCCGGCCGTGGTGCATCTCGCCCGCGATACCGGTGCGTTCAGTTTCCTCCGGCGGTGCGCGCCCGAAGCGGCGATCTCGGTCGGCGATGCGCGGTTGCGGCTCAGCGAACTTCCCGGCCGAAGCTTCGATCTCCTGACGCTCGATGCCTTCTCCTCGGACGCGGTGCCGATGCACCTGATGACGGCGGAAGCCTTCGCCAGCTATGCCCGGGTGCTCGCATCGGACGGGGTGCTGCTGGTCCACATCTCCAATCGCTTCCTGGCGCTCGCGCCCGTCGTCGCCGGCGCGGCGGAGGCGGGTGACTGGAAGGGGCTGCGCATGGTGCATGTGCCGAGTGCGCTCGAGCGGCAGGAAGAAGGCACTACCTCCGACTGGATCGCACTAAGCCGTTCGCCGCGGGTGCTGGCGGCGCTTCGGGCGCGGAGCGCGGAGTGGCGCCCGCTGATCGCCGAGCCCAGCTTCACCGGCTGGACCGACGACCATGCCTCGCTCGTCCCGGTGCTGCGTCTGCTGCGTACCGACGGAGAGTAGAGATCAGGCGGGGCGACCCAGTTCGCGGGCGATGGCAACGAACTCGGCGACGCTCACCGTCTCCGCACGGCGGCTGGCGTCGATGCCAAGGGTCTCCAGCGCCGCGAGCGCGCCCGGTACCGGCTTGAGGCTCTGCCGCAGCATCTTGCGCCTCTGACCGAACGCCGCCGCGGTCACCGCCTCCAGCAAGCGGAGTTGCACGCCCGCCGGCGGCTCGATCGGCACGACATGCACCACCGCGGACATCACCTTGGGCGGCGGTGTGAAGGCGGAGCGATGGACGTTCATCGCGATACGCGGCGTGCTGCGCCACTGGGCGAGGACCGCGAGCCGTCCATAATGCTCGGTACCGGCCTGGGCCACGATGCGCTCGGCGACTTCCTTCTGGAACATCAGCGTCAGGCTCGCCCACCAGGGCTGCCATTCTGCCGAGAGCCACCCGATCAGCAGCGCGGTGCCGACATTGTAGGGCAGGTTGGCGACGACATGGGGCTTGGCCGCGAAAAGCGCCGGTGCGTCGACTTCCAGGGCGTCGCCCTCGATCACACGGAGCTGATCGGGGAAGTAGGTGCCCAGTTCCTCCAACGCGGGAATGCAGCGGCGGTCGCGTTCGACGGCCGTGACCTTTGCGCCTGCCTGGAGCAGTGCGCGGGTAAGGCCGCCCGGGCCGGGGCCCACCTCGAACACCTCGGCACCGGCGAGATCGCCCGGCACCTTGGCGATGCGGCCCAGCAATTGTCCGTCGAACAGGAAGTTCTGGCCCAGCGCCTTGCTGGCGCTCAGTCCGTACTTCGCAATGACGTCACGGAGAGGGGGAAGGGTAGTCACGCTGCTGCTTCTGCCCGACGCCGGGCCGCTTCCGCCGCCATGCGGATCGCCGCAATCATTGCCCCGGGATGCGCGACGCCCTGGCCCGCGATGCCGAAGGCCGTGCCGTGATCGGGCGAAGTCCGCACGATCGGCAGGCCCAGCGTCATGTTCACGCCGTCGTCGAAATGCAGCGTCTTGATCGGGATCAGCGCCTGATCATGGTAGAGGCACAGGGCCGCGTCATAGCCGGCACGTGCCCGCGCATGGAACAGCGTGTCCGCGGCGAAGGGGCCGGTCGCGTCGATGCCCTCGGCGCGCAGCCGCTCGATCGCGGGCAGGAGTACATCGATCTCCTCGCGCCCGATCGCGCCGCCCTCGCCGGCATGGGGGTTCAGCCCGGCAAAGGCGAGGCGCGGATGGGAAATACCGAAATTCCGCTGCAACCCGCGCGCCGTCACCCGCCCTTTCGCGACTACCAGCTCGGGGCTGATCAGCGACGGCACCTGGGCCAGCGGCACATGGACGGTGATCGGCACGACCCGAAGCGTGGGGCCGGCGAGCATCATTACGGCATTGTCGGCAGTGATTCCGCAGCGCTCGGCGACGAACTCGGTCTGGCCCGGATGGGTATAGCCGATCGCATAGAGCTGCGCCTTGGATACCGGTCCGGTGACCAGCGCTCCTGCCGCGCCCACGCTGGCCAGGCCGGTCGCGAGTTCCAGCGCCTGCAACGCGACATGGGCGGTACCCAGCGATGGTGCGCCCGGCACGACGGCGCCGGTATCCCCGATCGTCAGGATCGGCAGCGCGGTGTCGAACGCCGCAAAGGCTTCGCGCGGATCGCCGATCGGCGCGATCGGGCCGTTCCACACCGCACGCACGGCAGCCGGATCGCCGACCGCGAAGAAGGGCGCGAGCCCCTCCACAGCATGCGCTTCCCACGCCTTGGCGGTGATTTCCGGCCCGATCCCCGCCGAGTCGCCCATGGCGACGGCTAGCGGAGCCAGGGTGGCGCCCCCGGCCACCACGTCAGCGATATTCGATCAGCGCATCGCGGCGCAGGTCGCGCAGCATCCGCTCGGCACGCAGGTTGACGCGCTGGTCTTCCAGCTGTTCCTGCACCTGCTCGACCGACGGCGCATTGGCGGCAGGCGGATCGTCGCGACCGCAGATCACCAGCACGCGCACGCCGTCCTCGATCGAGCCGAACGGCTGGGTCGACTGGCCGACCTGGAGCGGCAGGATCAGGTTCTGCAGCGCCGGCGGCAGATCCTTGATGACGATGTTGTCGCGATCGACGACCTCGGCACCTTCGGCCGCCGCGACCTTGCTCACGTCACCACAGCCGCGGATCGACTGGGTCGCCTTGGCGAAGGCGGCGGCACGGGTGCTGGCCTGGGCCTCGGTGGTGCCCTTGGCGAAGCTCAGCGACAGCTGGCGCAGGCTCAACCGCGCATCGCGCGGATCGGCGATGCCCACCTTGTGCTTGTCCGCCAGATACACGATCGAGAAGCCGGCAGAGAGCGGGATCGGCCCTGCCACCTGGCCCGGCTGCATTTCCTGCACGGCCTGCGCCAGTGCTTCGGGCAGCATCGCCGGCTGGATCCAGCCGAGATCGCCGCCGCGGGCCCGAGTGGAACTCTGCGAATAGGTGCGGGCGAGATAGTCGAACGGCGTGCCCTGGCGCATCTGCTCGATCATCTTCTGCATGCCGCCGGACACTTCCTGCGCACGATCGGGCGTTGCGTTCTGATAGATTTCGTAGACGTGATACTCGTCGGTGCCCTTCTGGGCGGTCAGGCGATCGATCATCGCCTTCACCTCGGCCTCGCCGACATTCACGTTGACGCGGCGGCGCAGCAGGCGGCTCCAGGCCAGTTCGGCCTCGACCTGGCGCTTGATCGAGCGCTCGGACGAACCGATTTCGCGCAGCCAGCTGCGCATCTGCTCCGGCGTCTTCTGAAAACGCGCGGCCACGCGGCTGAAACTCGATTCCACTTCTCGCGGTTCGATCTTGATCTCGTTGGCCTTGGCCTCCTGGATCTCCAGCGTCTCGTCGATCAGCTGGCGGAGCATCGCGAGCTTGAGCTGCTCGCGCTCTTCCGGCTTCAGGGTGAGCTTCTGCATGCCGGTGACCAGCGCCACGCGCTGATCGACCTCGGTGCCGGTAATCACATAGTCGTTGACGATCGCGGTCGGCTTGCGGACGTTCGGGTCGGCCTTGCCGAAGATCTCCAGCGTGCTCGGCAGATCGAGCCCGTTGTTCGGGGTGGCCTGGCTGTCCTGGCCGGGCGCCGTCTGCGCTGCCGCCATCGTCGCGAGCGCGGCAAGTCCTGCGCCCACCAGCCACTTGGCACTCGTTCCCGAAATTCTGCCCAAACCCATCATCACTTCAGAACGACCCTTATCCTCAAACGGGAAGCAGCGCTTAATGCGCAATTGTGCCTGAACCAAGGCTGAGCGCCGAATCCCCCCAGACCCGATCTTCTAGCGACCGAGGTTCTTGAAGGCGAGGGTAAGCAGGTAGGAGTTGCCGCGCTGCGCGTCACCGGTGGTGGCATAGTCGCGCCGCCAGGTGGTGCCGATGCGCAGGCAATCATCCTCGTAGAACAGGCCGATGCGGTGGCGGATCGGCTGGAAGCCGTTGGCGCGCGAGGTCGGGTCCTCCTGCTTGTCGGTCAGATCGATCAGCGTCGAGCCGGACAGCGACCAGAAGCGCGCGAACTGCACGCGCGCCCCCAGGCGCAGTTCCTCGCGATCCTGCAAGTCCTCCAGTGCCGGATCGACATTGCGGTTGAGCCGCAGATAGCCGACCTGAACATAGGTGGCGCGCGAGCCGAGAGTCATGTCGATTTCGTTGCGCCGCACCGCCAGCCCGTCCTTGTCGAGCCGGTAACGGTGGGTGAGGCTGAGGAAGTCGTGGAAGCGCACCACGGTCCTGCCGACGATGTCCGACAGCCGATCGGTAAGCCCGGTGCCGTCCGGCAGCAGGGTCGGGCGGTTGGTCAGGCGATAGCTCTGGCCGACATTGGCCTCGACACTGAAACCAGACAGGTAGAGCGCATAGTCCACCCCATAGGTAAAGCGGGTCGAATCCTCGAACCGGTCGTAGCCGGCGAAGCGGTTGAGCGCGAAGAGGTTGGAGTCCTCGAGGTCGACGGCGCGGGCGTCCTCGTTGGGGATGTCCATGTTGGCGAGATGCGGCGCCGCGACCATCTGGACGCGCGGCATGATCCGCTGCGAGCCGCCGAGGAAATCGCCGACGAACGGCCATTTCACATCGACCGCGGCGGCGGCGATGCCGCGCGTGTGGAAGCCTTCGGTGCCGCGATAGTTGACCACCGTGGTCGCCGCGGTGCCCGTCGTGTTGTAGAGGTCGCCGCGCAGATAGGCGGTCAGGCTCACTTCCTGGCCCCAGTCGGTCAGCCGGCGGACATTCCACTGCGCGCTGGTGAAGGCGCGCTGGGTATCCTGACCGCCGGTGCGGGTGAGTGCCAGCGTGTTCACCTGGAAATCGAACTTGCCGCCCAGCAGTCCGTCGTCGAGCCGCCGACGATAGTCGATCTCCGGCAGCGCCACCGGCTGGAGGCCCTGGCGATCCCCGACCCGCAGCGTCTGCACCGCCCAGGCGTTGATCACGAAATAGCTGTCGGCGTCGATGCGTTCGATCGCGAGATTGTTGCGAAGCCGGTCGTCGCGCGACACATCGTAGCGGCGCAGGAAGGTACGGTCGCTGGCGACGCGGAATGAGGCGCTTACGCTCCAGCTGGGATCGAGCTGATAGCGGCCGACCAGGTCGAGATAGCCGCGAAAGTCGTTCCGCAGGGTCGCCGGAGTGGGGGCGACGGTCAGGTCGTCGGCGCGGCGGCTGTAGGTGCCATAGGCCTGGACGCGAAACGAACCGAGGCTGTTGAGCTCGCGATAGTCGGCCTGCAGCATCGGCAGCGTGTCGGTGAACACGCGCGGCGTGACGGTCAGGTCGCGATTGGGGGCGAAGCTGAAGAAATAGGGCAGCGCCACCTGGAAGCCGTTGGTGCGGCTGTAGCGCGCATCCGGCGTAAGGAAACCGGAGTCGCTCTGCCCGCCCGCCGGGTGGGAAAACGCCGGCAGCGGAATCGTCGCGAAGCCGAAGACGGAGATCCGCGCGCCCTTGTAGCGCAGTCGATGCTTCGCGGGATCATAGATCACCCGGTCGGCGGTGATCTTCCATGACGGTTCCTTTGGGCAGCCCGAACTGTCGGTTACGCTGCACGGGGTGTAGGCGGCGTTCTCGACGGTAATGACCCCGCCGTCGCTCCGCGACCCCCGCTGGGCGGCAATGCGTCCGCCCGCCTCGAGCACGACGAGCATGTTGTCGACCACGCCGTCCTTCAGCGTATCGGTCAACTCGATGCTGTCGCCATACGCGGCATCGCCCTGCGGATTGGCCACGACGATGTTGCCGGTCGCCATCACCTTGCCGGTGCGCCGATCCCAGGTGACCTTGTCGGCGCGCAGGCGATTGCTCTCGCGGTACAGCCGAACGTCGCCGCTCGCCGTCACAACATCGCTGTTCATGTCGTAATCGAGCTGGTCGGCGGTGAACTGCACCTGGTTCGGATCGTCGGGCAGGCCGGTGGGCGAGGGCGGCGCCGGTTCGACCGGGCGATCCTGCAGGTCCGGCCCGGCCGCCGGCGCGCCGGTTGCCTGGTCCGCCGAGGGCGGGCGCGAGTCGGGCGCTTGCTGGGCGCGAGCCTGCGCCGCAAGACACAGACCTAGCGCGGCCGGGAAGAACATGGCCTTGCGCTTCACGAAAACTCCCACCTTTATCGTCACTCCCCGGCAGACGGGCTCCTGCCCTATCGCAGCGATTGCGCCTCCGCAACGGCAGCCGCGTTGGCCGAAACGCACATCCGGGCTAAGGGACCCGCATGCAGGTCGATTTCTATCACCTTACCCTGGCGCCGCTGGACCGCGTGCTGCCTTCGATCGCCGAAAAGGTGCTGGGAAGCGGCGGGCGGCTGCTGGTCGTCGCCGCGGATCCGGCCGTGCGGGCGCGGATCGACCAGTTGCTGTGGACCTACAATCCGGCGAGCTTTCTGCCCCATGGAGAGGCCGGCGGCGACTGGGACTCGGAACAGCCGGTGCTGATCGCGGACGGGACGCATCCCGCCAACGACGCGCGCAACGTCGCGCTGGTCGACGGGGTCTGGCGCGAGGAAGCGCTGGCGTTCGAACGCGCCTTCCACCTGTTCGACGAAGATAGCATCGTGCCGGCTCGCGCCGCCTGGCGCGCCCTCGGCGAACGCGAGGGCGTCGAGCGACGCTATTGGCGGCAGGACGAGAACGGACGCTGGGCGCAGATCGCCTGAGCTTGCAAAGCACTCGCGGCAGGACTAGGGAGCCGCCACTTCCATCCATCACCAAGTATAGGAGCCGCACGGCCATGGCCGCGACCCGGACCTTTTCGATCATCAAGCCCGATGCCACCCGCCGCAACCTGACCGGCGCCGTCACCAAGATGCTGGAAGAGGCTGGCCTGCGCGTCGTCGCCTCCAAGCGCATCCAGATGAGCCGCGAGCAGGCAGAAGGCTTCTACGGCGTCCACAAGGAGCGCCCCTTCTTCAACGACCTCGTCGAGTTCATGATCTCGGGTCCGGTCGTGGTGCAGGTGCTCGAGGGCGAGAACGCCGTGCAGCGCAACCGCGACATCATGGGCGCCACCAACCCGGCGAACGCCGAGCCCGGCACGATCCGCAAGGAACTGGCCGAGTCGATCGAAGCCAACTCGGTCCATGGTTCGGATTCGGAAGAGAATGCCGCGATCGAGATCGCCTTCTTCTTCAAGCCGGAAGAAATCGTCGGCTGATCCGCTGACAATCTGACGGTACAGAAGGGCTGCGCTTCCGCTGAGGAGCGCGGCCCTTTTTGTGTTCCCCGTGACCTTTCGTGCGAGGAGGGGGCTTACGCCAAACTCACCGTGGCAGGGTGATGGTCGCGGTCAGCCCTCCGCCGTCGCGATTGGTCAGGGCGATGGTGCCCCCGGCGTCATGCACAATGGCCCGGGCGAGTGCGAGCCCGAGCCCAATTCCGCCCGTTTCGCGGTTGCGCGATTCCTCCAATCGGGTGAACGGGTTGAACACAGCTTCGAGTTTCTCCGGCGGGATGCCGGGGCCGCGATCGCACACTTCGATGGTTACCCGCTGTGCCTCCGGGACCAGGCGCACTTCGGCGCCATCGCCATATTTCACGGCATTCTCGATGAGGTTGCGCACTGCACGGCGCATCAGCGTCGGCCGCAGTCGCATTTTCAGCCGGGGCGGCTCCTCGAATTGCACATCATGGTCGAGGTCGCGGAAATCCTCGACCACCGCATCGACCAGCGCGCCGAGGTCGACGTCCGTGTTGGGCTCGCTCGGTCGACCGAGCCGTGCCAGCGACAGGATGTCGTCCAGCGTGCGGCTCATCTCGTCGACCGTGTCTGCCATGCGGGCACGATCGTCCTCGTCATCGACGGACTCGATCCGCACCCGCAGTGCCTGGAGCGGCGTGCGCAGGTCGTGGCCGATCGCGCCCAGCATCCGATCCTTCTCGTCAAGCATCGTCGTGACCCGCCGGCTCAGCGCGTTGTACGCGGCGATCAGCGCGCGGACGTCACTCGGGCCGCGCTCCCGGAGCGGCGGGGGGTCGTCGCCCGGGCGGAAGGTGCGTGCGGCGTCGGTCAGCGTGCGCAGCGGCCGGGCGATGCGCCCGCCGACCAGCAGCACCGGCACCAGCACGACGACATAGAGGATCAGCGTCTGTGCGATCAGCTGCCAGATCAGGTCGAAATCGGTTCGTGGCCAGGGCGTGGTGAGCGTCAGCCAACCCTTGCCGGGCACTTCGACCGCGACCAGCATCTCGGCTCCCATCCGGCGCAGCCGCTCGGCACGGATCGGGTCGAGCTTGGGATCGAGCAGCCGCTGCGGGCTGACGGGGCGAAGCGCCGCGACGATCGTGCCCGCCTTCAGGCCCGCATCGGCAAGGCCGCGGCGCAGGTCCCGCTCTACATCATTGCGCCGGAAGTGATCCTCGGCTGCGAAGGGATTGTCGGCATGCAGCCGCACATGGGTGCGCGGATCGGACAGGAAGCGGCGCTTCGCTGCCCGCGGCTGGAGCGGCGTTTCCCGCTGGAGCGCGAGCAACCGCTCGGCGGCATCGGCAAGGCGGGTGGTGGCCGGTACGATCACCAAGGCGAAGCGGGCTTTTTGCCGCTCGTGCAGCAGCAGCCCGAAATTGATCGCCTGCGCGACGAACAGCGCAGCGGCGACGAGCAGGGCGATCCGGGCGACGAGGCTCGTCGGCAGAAAGCGCCTCAAAGCCGGGTGACCTCGGCGGCCAGCGTGTAGCCGCCGCCCCACACGGTCTTGATGATCGTTGGGTTCTTCGCGTCCGGCTCGATCTTCTTCCGCAGTCGGCTTATCTGGTTGTCGATCGCACGATCGAAGGCGGCGGCCTCGCGGCCTTGGGTCAGATCGAGCAACTGGTCCCGGGTCAGCACTTGCCGAGGGCGGGTGACGAGCGCGTGGAGCAGGTTGTACTCGCCGGTCGACAGCGGCACCGACACGCCCTCTCGGTCGATCAGCGCCCGCTCACCGGTGCGCAGCACCCAGCCGGCAAAGGCGAAGGAGCCGGATTCCGGTGCGTGCTGCTTTGCGCCGCCCGCCGACCAGCGGCGCAGCACCACCTTGATGCGAGCCGACAATTCGCGCGGGCTGAATGGCTTCACGACATAGTCGTCGGCGCCCATCTCCAGCCCCACGATGCGATCCGTCTCCTCGCTGCGCGCAGTGAGCAGGATGACCGGCGTGTCGCTGGTCTCGCGGATATGGCGGCACAGGCTAAGCCCGTCCTCGCCCGGCATCATGATGTCGAGCACCACCAGGTCGATTGCATAGGCGTTGAGGCGCGCACGCGCGCTCTCGGCATCGCCCGCCTGGGTGATGCGGAAGCCCTGCTTGGTGAGATACTGGGCCAGCGGCTCGCGGATCGATCGTTCGTCGTCGACCAGCAGCAGATGTGGAACCTCGGACATGGTCAACAGCGTAGCGCCTTTATGCGCGGAGGAAAGAGCCGGGCGGGAGGGAGGAGATACGCGGCCTTCGCGGTGAAGCGACAGGGGAGGCGCTTCGGCTTCCGACGGGGACGGCAGCGGAGAAGGCTGCGACGCTCCCGCCCGGCTTCCCTTGCCGCGTCAGTTGCCGTCGGCGGGGGGAGGAGGTGGCGGCATATCGCCCGACGCGCCGCGACGGCCGCGCCAGCCGCCCGGGCCGCCGCTCAGGCGCATCATCCGCTGGGCTGCCGCCTGGCGCTCGGTCGCGTCGATCTTGCCGTCGTGATTGGTGTCCACCCGATCGAACATCTTGCCCGCACGGGCCTGCTCGTCGGCGAGCGTCATGTCCTTGGGCGCGCGGAGCCGACTGCCGCCCATCCGGGCGCGCATCGCCGCGGTGTAGCGTTCGCGCTCCTCAGCGGTGACCTTGCCGTCATGATCGGCATCCATTGCCTTGAAGCGCGTTTCGACCCCGGCGAGCATTTCCGCGCGGGTTACGACACCGTCCTTGTCCTTGTCGGCCATGGCAAGCGGATCCGGCCGGGGGCGCATCGGCGGGCCGTCCTGCGGCGCCTGCTGGCCCGCATGGGCCGCACCGGCGAGCAGCGTCGCGCCGAGTGCGGCAAGCGTGAAACGTTTCAGCATCCGAGACTCCTGCGTGGAAGGGCGGGGTGCCGGGGGCGGGGGCAGACCCCCGACACGACGCCCTTGTCTCCATTGCCTGTCGCACGGGTTTGTCATCGCCTGCACGAAAGTGTCGCAAATTGTCGCGCAGCCTCGCGGTTCGCGCTCGTGCCGCTATTCCGCCGCCGCTGGGGCAACCCGCGGCACCACCTTCCACGCGATCAGCAGCAAGGCGGCGAGAGCAAGAATGGCGGCTACGGCAAAATTGCCCCCGCGAAAGCCATGCTCGGTGCCGAGCGCCAGCGCCTGGCTGAGCAGCAGCGGCCCGAGGATCAGCGCAACGCTGCTCAGCGCGGACATGCCGCCCTGCAGTGCGCCCTGATGGGACGGGTCGGTCAGCCGCGAAAGCAGCGCGTTGATCGACGGGAAAGCGAGGCCCTGAAACGCCGCGAACGGGATGATGACGAACACCATCCACGTTTCGCGCGCGAAACAATAGCAGAGGAAGGCGAGCCCCCCGGCGAGCATGCCGAGCACCACCGTCCGCTCCTCGCCCCAGGCGGCGATGGCGCGCCCGGTGACGAAGGTCTGGACCAGCGCCATGCAGATGCCGGACGCGGCGAGCGACCAGCCGATCATCCGCTCGTCCCAGCCGAGCGCGATCTCCCCGAAAAATGCCCACGTAGCCGGATAGACCATGTGGGCGAGCTGCCAGAGGAAAGCCGCGAGGAGCAGCGGCTTAGCGTTGCCCGCGTCGAACAGCGGGCGGAAGGCGGCGAAGACATGGGCGTCGCGAAGACGGAACGGGCGTCGCCGCTCGGGCGTGATCGTCTCCGGCAGCAGCACCAGGATCCAGAGCGCATTGAGTCCGGCGAGTGCTGCGGCCGCAACGAAGGGTGCGCGCGGGCCCAGACTGGCGAGCAGCCCGCCGATCGCCGGCCCCAGGATGAAGCCGATACCGAACGCCGCGCCCATCATGCCGAAGGTGGCGCCGCGCTTGTCCGGCGGAGTGACGTCCGCCAGCACTGCGTTTGCCGGACCATAGACCGCGCCCGCGATCCCGGCGACGACGCGGCCGACGAACAGCCAGCCGATCGTCGGCGCCGCCGCCATCAGCAGATAGTCGACCGCGAAGGCCGCCATCGAGAACAGGAGCACCGGTCGCCGCCCGACGCTGTCGCCCAGCGAGCCTAGCACCGGCCCCGCGATGAACTGGGCGATGGCGAAAGCGGCGAGCATCCAGCCGCCGATCCGCGCGGCATCGTCCAGGCCGGTCTGCGACAGGGTAAGGATCAGTCGGGGCAGTACCGGCAGGATCACGCCGAAGCCGATCGAGTCGATCAGCACCGCCGCCAAGACGATCGGCACGGCACGATGATGAAACGTCATGGCCCTTTCCCCTTTCCCAAGACGCGGGAGTGTAGAATGGCGGCCCGCATCCCGCCACCATGCTTTCTCGACAAGCCGAATGGCGGCGTCGCCATCGTTCCGGACTTTGCCGGAGGCGCGACGACCAGGGGTGGGGCGTAAGCAATTGCCGGCCCGCGAGATCTGCCGTTCCGTAGCGGCAGGTGTCCGCCCGCGCGCCGATCCGGTTCGGGGGCACTGTGCTTTCTGCGCAACGATCCTATTCAAGTCGCATTTTGCAACTTGAGTTTTGCTTGACGCTGCTGACGCGAAGGCGTGTATTCGAGCCTCGGGTATGGAGCATCAACAAAGCTCCAACCTCGGTGGAGAGGATAGATATGCGGCTACGCCTTATGTCGGCCTGTGCAGTGCCGGCACTCGTGATGGCGCTCGCAGCGCCAGCCCATGCGCAAGAAACGGCTTCGTCACCCCAGGACGCGTCCGACCGGTCGGCCCAGACGGACAACGAGATCATCGTGACCGCCCAGGGGCGTGCCCAAGCACTCTCCGACGTACCCGTGGCGGTATCCGCGGTCAGCGCCGAGATGTTGCAGCAGACCGGCGCCAACGACATCCGCGCGCTGAACCAGATTGCGCCGTCGCTGCTGGTGTCCTCGACGGGCAGCGAAGCCAATGGCTCCGCCCGCATTCGCGGTATCGGCACCGTCGGTGACAATCCCGGCCTCGAAAGCTCGGTCGCGGTGTTCATCGACGGCGTCTACCGCTCGCGTTCCGGCATCGGCCTGAGCGAACTCGGCGATCTCGAGCGGATCGAAGTGCTGCGCGGCCCGCAGGGCACGCTGTTCGGGCGCAATGCTTCAGCGGGCATCATCAACATCGTCTCGAAGATGCCGGAGGCGAACTTCTCCGCCGGCGGCGAGGCGACCTACGGCAATTACGAGACGATCCGGCTGCAGGGCTTCGTCAACGTGCCGCTCAGCACCCATGTTTCGGGCCGTCTGGACGGCGTGTACATGAAGCGCGACGGCTTCTACCGCGACGTGACCAACAATCGCGACGTCAACAATCGCGACCGCTATTTCCTGCGTGGCCAGTTGCTGTTCGAGCCGTCGAACGACCTGCGGGTACGCCTGATCGGCGACTATACGCACCGCAACGAGGATTGCTGCGGCGCCGTCTATGTCGACTCCTCGATCAACCCCTATATCGGCGACCTGAACAACCCGTCGTCGAACAACATCGTGCGCGTGTTGCGGGACATGGGTCAGCCGATGGAGGCGTTCAGCAACCCGTACAGTCGCAACCTCTACATCTCCCGGGGGCGCAGCTATGGCGGCATCACCGAGGATTGGGGCGGTTCGGTCCAGGTCGACTGGACGCTGGGCGACGTGAAGCTCACCTCGATCACCGGCTATCGCAACTATTTCGCCAGCCAGGGTGCCGATACCGACTATAGCGCGATAGACATCCTCTATCGCGCGCCGAATGCCAGCTCCTCGCGAGCATTCGAGACCTTCAGCCAGGAACTGCGGCTGAACGGCACGGCCTTCGACAACAAGCTCGACTGGCTCGTCGGCGGCTATTACGCCAATGAAGACCTGACACTGGTCGACAATCTTCGCTTCGGCAGCCAATATGGCCGCTTCGCCACCTGCCGTATCGTCTCGGGCGGCGCGCTGGCGGCGCTGTACAATCCGGCGGCAGCGGGCTGCCTTGCGGCGCGTCCTGCGGCCTTCGGCGCGGCATCACCGCTGATCTATGCCGCGTTCGACCGGCTGGACGGCATCAACGACCGCGGCACCACCAACGACCTGTTCAAGCAGAACAGCCGCAACTGGGCGCTGTTCACCCACAATATCTTCCACGTTACCAATCGCTTGGACCTGACGGTGGGCCTGCGCTACACCAATGAGCGCAAGCGGCTGAACGCCACGTTCGGCAACGACAACACCGCCTGCGTCGCCAACCAGTCTTCGCTGCTGCCGCTACGCTCGGTCGCCTCGCTGACCGCGGTGGTCGACGCGATCGTCGGCCTGTCGTGCCAGGGCAATTCCACGTCCGAACTCAACGGTGTATCCGTGCGCGACACGCGCAAGGAAGACCAGTTCACCGGCACCGCGATCGTCTCGTACAAGCCGACCGACGACGTCCTGCTCTACGGCAGCTACTCGCGCGGCTACAAGGCGGGCGGCTTCAACCTCGACAAGTCGGCACTCAAGGTACCGATCCTCACCTTCGCGTCGGTCGGCGGTGCCCAGGCGCTGACCGGCAACCTCCAGTTTGCACCGGAGACCAACGACGCGTTCGAACTGGGCCTGAAATATTCGAGCCGCGCGTTCACCCTGAACGTTTCGGCCTTCCGGCAGCAGTTCAAGAACTTCCAGCTGAACACGTTCAACGGGACCGTCTTCCTCGTCCAGAACATCAATGGCTGCACGGCGAGCCTGAACGGCGGCGATCGCGACCAGAGCAAGTTCTCGGCGGCCAGCAACTTCAACGCCGCGGCGTCGACCACCGGCGCCTGCTCGGCCGCGAACACCAGCTACGGCGTGGTCTCCCAGGGCGTCGAACTCGAAGCCTCGCTGGTGCCGGTGCGCGATGTCCGCGTGGGACTGGGCTTCACCTATGCCGATACCCATTATCGCAGCCAGCTCGTCGGCAGCGATACCGGTGCCCCGCTCGACCAGGCGCTGCGCCTGCTGCCGGGGCGGCAGCTCTCCAATGCGCCCGAGACGGTAACCACCGCCTCGATCGCCTGGACGCCGCAGATCGGAAATTCGGGGCTGAGCGGCCTGATCTACTTCGACACCCGCATGACCGGAGACTTTAATACCGGGTCGGACCTGTTCCCGCAGAAGATCCAAGACGGCTTCGCACTGGTCAACGGCCGCATCGGCATCCGTGGCAAGGACGAGCGCTGGGCGATCGAAATCTGGGGGCAGAACCTGTTCAACCAAAACAATGCCCAGGTCGTGTTCAACTCGCCGTTCCAGGAAGGCGCGACCAGCGCGCCCTTCATCGATCCTCAATATCCCGGCGGTCGCCAGATCTTCTCGGCCTATCTCGCCGAGCCGCGGACCTATGGCGTGACGCTGCGTACCCGTTTCTGAAGCCTTTCCTGGGGAGGAAAGCACTGGGCCGGAGGTGAAAGCCTCCGGCCCTATTTTTGTCTGCGCACCCTCCCGCGTTGCCGGTGCAATAAATCGCCGCGCAGGTTTCTCGTTAATCCTTCATTCGTCTAAATGAAGAACGGATTATTCGCGGCATCGATTGCAGGAGATGAGGCATGTCAGTCACCAACCTCTCGGCCATGCCTGCAGATCTCACTGCCGTGGGACCGCTTGCCGTAGCGACGGTAGCGGCAGCGCCCGACGCACCGGACGCGATCGAGGCGATCGTCGCAGCTTCCTCCAGCCGAAGCGCGAAGCTTTCGACCAGCATGACGCAGCTGCTGCTCGAAACGCCCGCAGATACCGGACACAACCGATTGATCTCGTTGAAAGCGCTGTTCCGGCCGAAGCGCTGACGGTGTCAGGCCGACAGCACGCGATCGTCGAACAGGCCGAAGGCTAGCGTGGAAGCGTAGAAGGTCACGGCCCGCTCGCGCGGCATGGTGCTTGCCCACTTCCGCATGTCGAACGCAGCGTTCTGCAGCGCCATCACGGCCTGGCTCGCGACCAGCGGGTCGATCGGGCGGATCGTCCCTTCCGCGATGCCGTCCGACAGCATGCCGGCGAAGCGGCGGGCGATGCGGTTCGAGCGGTCGAGCATCGTGTTGCGCACCGCCACCGGCAGACCCGAAAGTGCCGTGGTGCGCAACAGAGGGCCCCGTTCCGAGAACTGATAGTCGAGCAGCGTGGCGATCGTGCTCTCCAGTCGCTGCCAGTGGCTGCCGGCATGGCGCTCGGCCAATCGCTGCGCATCGACGAGGATGTCGAAGCTGCGCTTGTAGCAGGCGGCCACCAGATCGTCCTTGGCATCGAGGTGATGGTAGAAGCTGCCCTTGGTCACGTTCAGCTCCGAGGCGATCCGCTGCACCGAGGCGCCGCGATAGCCCAGCTCGTTGATCAGTCGCGTAGCGGCGAGCAGGAACGCTTCTCGCCCGGGCTCGGGCTCCTCATGGACCAGATCGAACAGCGCGGGCTCCCAGGCCTGCCCCGGGGCTGCGATGCCGCGGCGAAACACGTCCATCAGTCGCGCCTCGACGCGCGGATATTCGTCGATCTCGTAGCGCGACATCCAGGCGTTGAGCCAGAAACTGTTCTCCAGCAGCACATGCGCCCGGGCACTGCGCAGGTCGGTCTCGGCACGGCTGCCTTCATTGCCCCAAAGACTGCGCGTCTTGCGGAAGACGTTGCGCCAGCCGGTGAGCAGCTTGCCCTTCAGCGGCTCCTCCATCGCGCGCAGATCGGACAGGATTGCGACTGCCTGCTCCTCGCCGCGGCCGATCCGTGCCAGCCGTTCCATGTTGATGGCAAGGAAGCGGGCGACGCGCGCCTCCGGCGTCGGCTCGGCCAGTGCATGGTCGAGAATTCCGTCGAGCCAGGCCAGCGTCTGTTCGAACGCGGCGGCGGCGAGATCCTCCTTGCGCTTGAAATAATAGGTGACCGACGTGGTATTCAGCCCTACGCGCCGCGCAACGTCGGCAAAGGTCATGCCTTTGGCGCTCTGCTCGTTGATCGCGGCGGCGGCGGCGGCGAGGATCGCGTCGCGCTTGGCCTGGAACCGCTTCGTGCTGGTGGTCTCGATCTTGGGCTGCGACGATTGCATGACGCGAGCTTAGCCGTTTCCCGCGCGCGCCAAAACGGTTTTTTGAAGTCCGCGTGTGCTCATTTTGATGCGGAGCGACCCTTTACCGAATATTGGGTACGGTATAGGCTCGACCTGAGAGAACGTCAGGAGAGCGATGCCATGGACTTCACGCTGAATGCGCGCGAGACCCATTTCCGCGATCGGGTGAAGGCCTTTGTTGATGCCGAAATCCGCCCGAGGGAGACTGACTTTCGTGCGGCCGCAGCGACAGCGGATCGCTGGTCGGTCAACCCGGTACTCGAAGCGGTGAAGGCGCGCGCCAAGGCCGCGGGCCTGTGGAACTTCTTCATGCCGCCGCACTCGGGCCAGAGCCATGTCGACGACAGCTTCGTGTTCGAAGGCGAGCAGCTCACCAATCTGGAATATGCCCTGTGCGCCGAGGAAATGGGTCGGGTTGGTTGGGCATCGGAGGTGTTCAATTGCTCCGCGCCGGATACCGGCAACATGGAGGTGCTGCACCGCTACGGCACCCGTGCGCAGAAGGACACATGGCTTGCGCCGCTGATGCGGGGCGAGATCCGCTCCGCCTTCCTCATGACCGAACCCGACGTTGCCTCGTCCGACGCAACCAACATCGAAACGCGGATCGAGCGCGACGGCGACCAGTATGTGATCAACGGCCGGAAATGGTGGTCGTCGGGCGCTGGCGATCCGCGCTGCAAGATCGCGATCCTGATGGGCAAGACGGATTTCAGTGCCGCCAAACATGCCCAGCAGAGCATGATCCTGGTGCCGCTGGACACCCCGGGCGTGACCATCGAGCGGATGCTTTCGGTTTTCGGGTATGATCACGCGCCGCATGGCCATGCCGAAATCCTACTGCGCGACGTGCGCGTGCCGGTGGAGAACCTGCTGCTGGGCGAAGGTCGCGGCTTCGAGATCGCGCAAGGCCGGCTGGGGCCGGGGCGGATCCACCATTGCATGCGCACCATCGGCGTGGCGGAGGAGGCGATCGCCGCCATGGCCAAGCGGCTGGTCTCGCGTGTCGCGTTCGGCAAGCGCATCGCCGATCATTCGATCTGGGAGCAGCGTGTAGCCCGCGCGCGCATCGACATCGAGATGACGCGACTGCTCTGCCTCAAGGCGGCCGACATGATGGACAAGGCGGGCAACAAGGCGGCCCAGCTCGAGATCGCGATGATCAAGGTACAGGCGCCGGCCATGGCGTTGCAGATCCTGGACGACGCGGTCCAGGCGCATGGCGGGGCAGGGGTGAGCGACGATTTCGATCTCGCGCACAATTGGGGCAGCATCCGTACGCTGCGGCTCGCCGATGGACCGGACGAGGTCCATGCCCGCGCCATCGCCCGTGCCGAATTCGGCAAATATGCCGCGCACAAGGGCGACCGGGCCAGTTCCGGCGATCTTGGCGTCAGCCGGTAAGGGGTGCTCATGAAGGCTGCCGTTCTGTTTGAGGCCAATACCCCCCTCCAGATCGAGGAGGTGGAGGTCTCCAGTCCCGGACCGCGCGAGGTGTTGATCCGCACCGCGGCGGTGGGTGTCTGCCGGTCCGACCTCCATTTCGTCGACGGCGCCTTCCCGCACCCGGTGCCGACGGTACCGGGGCATGAAGCTGCGGGGGTCGTGGAAGCGGTCGGCTCGGACGTGGCGCGGTTGCGGCCCGGCGACCATGTCATCACCTTCTTCACGGCCTTTTGCGGTTCGTGCGAGCTGTGCGTGACCGGGCGGCCCTCGCTGTGCGTCGACCCATCGACGCAGCGTCCGGCCGATGCCGAACCGCGGCTGAAGCTGAAGAGCGGCACGCCGCTGGCCCCCTTCCTCAATCTTTCCGCCTTTGCCGAAATGATGCTGGTGCACGAAAATGCGTGCGTCGCGATCAGCAAGGCGATGCCGCTCGATCGCGCCGCGCTGCTCGGCTGCGCGGTCATCACCGGGGCGGGAGCGATCTTCAACGACAGTCGCGTGCGCCCTGGTGAGAGCGTGGCGGTGATCGGTGCCGGGGGCATCGGCCTGGCGGCGGTCAATGCCGCCAGGATTGCCGGCGCCGGGCAGATCATCGCACTCGATCCCGTGGAGGAAAAACGCGCGCTTGCGAGGAAGATGGGCGCCACCCATGTCTTGGATCCGGGGGCGGAAGGAGTCGTGAAGCAGCTGCTCGCCCTGACCGGCGGCGGCGTGCACTATGCAATCGAGGCGGTGGGCCGCCCCGCCACGGCCGAACTCGCCTGGCAGATCTTGCGGCGCGGTGGCACCGCGACGATCCTCGGCATGATCGCGCCGGGCCAGGGCGTCAGCCTGCCCGGCCCCAGCTTCCTCACCGGCAAGAAGATCCAAGGGTCGCTGCTCGGCAGCACGCGCTTCCCGATCGACATGCCGCGGCTCGTCCAGCTCTATCTCGATGGCGTGCTCGATCTGGACACCATGGTCGCCGAACGAATCCGCCTGCCCCAGGTGAACGACGCGCTGGACAAGCTGCGCCAGGGCACGAGCGTCCGCTCCGTGATCGAATTCGCATGAGCGACCTCGACGAAACCCGGCTGGCGACCTGGGCGCAGGCCCATGTGCCCGGATTTGGCGAAGCGGTGACGGTCGCCAAGTTCCCAGGTGGACAAAGCAACCCTACGTACTGCGTTGAAACTGATGCAGGTTATTATGTACTCAGGCGCAAGCCGTTCGGCACGATCCTGCCGTCCGCGCATGCTGTTGAGCGAGAGTATCGGCTGATCGCCGCGCTGCATCCGGCCGGTTTCCCGGTGGCACGTCCCTATGCGCTGTGCGAAGATCGGCAGGTTATCGGTGCCCCGTTCTATCTGATGGAGAAGGTCGAAGGGCGCACGCTGTGGGACGGCGCCTTGCCCGGCATGACTCCGTCGGAGCGAACGGCGATCTACCATGCGATGGTCGATACGCTAGCAGCGCTCCACCGGATCGACCCCGAGACGGTCGGCCTCGGCAACTATGGCAAGCCGGGCAATTACTTCGCCCGCCAGGTCGAGCGCTGGACCCGCCAGTATCGCGCCAGCCAGACGGACAAGTTGCCGGAGGTGGAGGCGCTGGTCGACTTCCTGCCGCGTACCGTGCCGATCCAGACCCGTACCAGCATCGTCCATGGCGATTATCGGATCGACAACATGATCTTCGCCGACGATCGGCCCGAGGTCCTGGCGGTACTCGACTGGGAATTGTCGACGCTGGGCGACCCGCTCGCGGACTTCTCCTATTTCCTGATGAACTGGGTCACCGAGCCGGAGGGCCGGTCAGGCGTCAAGGGTCTGGCGGGACCGGAGACCGGCATTCCGACGATCGAGGACATGGTCGCGCGCTATTGCGCCGCCACCGGTTGCGACGGGGTGCCTGATCTGGACTGGTACTTCGCCTACAACCTCTTCCGCCTCACCGGCATCGTGCAGGGGATCAAGAAGCGGATGATCGACGGCAACGCCTCGAGCGCGCAGGCCGCTGCGACGGTCGAGCGGTTGCCGGGGCTGGCCGCCGCGGCGTGGCATTTCGCGCAAAGGGCAGGTGCATGAGCGACGGCTTCGATTTCACTGGCAAGGTTGCGGTCGTGACCGGCGCCGCCTCGGGCATTGGCCGGGCGACGGTGCGCGCGTTCGCTGCGGCAGGCGCGCAGGTGGTGGCGGCGGACCGCGCAGCCGCGGTGCACGAGACGGTTGTCGGACTTCGCGATACGTTGGCGGTGGAAATGGACGCTGGAGACGAAGGGGACATCCAGCGACTTGTGGAAGCCGCCTGCGACCGCTTCGGCGGCATCGACATTTTCTATGCCAATGCCGGTATCTCGGGCGGAGCGGCGGGAATTTTCGATGCGGACATAGCGCTTTGGACCGAAGTGTTACGGGTCAATCTCATCGGCCCGGCGCTCGCCATCAAGCATGCCGCACCGCACATCGTCCAACGCGGAGGCGGGGCGATCCTGTGTACCGCGAGCGTCGCCGGGCTCCGCTCGGGGGCAGGGGGAACGCCCTATTCGGCATCCAAGGCCGGCGTGATCAATCTGGTGCAGACCGCTGCCCAGCAACTCGCCACATCGTGTGTGCGGGTCAACGCGATTTGCCCGGGCCTGATCGAGACCGGCATGACCCAGCGCGCCTTCGACCATGCTCGCGAGCGCGACAAGGAGGACAAGCTCGGCCAGCTCAACCCGCTTCGCCGCGCGGGCCGGCCTGATGAGATTGCACAGGTGGCGCTGTTCCTCGCCTCCGATGCGGCGAGCTATGTCAACGGCCAAGCGATCGCGGTCGATGGCGGGCTTTCCGCCAGTCACCCGGTGACTCGACAGGAATTCGGCCGCGCGGCCTTCTGATCCGGTGGCCGGGGGCATCGCTTCGGGCTTGTCTTGTCCGTTGCGGAGGGGCAGGATGATAGCGCTATCTTGCGCAGAGCGAGGCCTCGCCCTGTGCAGGATCGGAGAGGAGAATGCGTCCTGCGATCGTTCGGCTGGGCGCGGGAGCGCACGATCCGGATTGACGCCGCAGCCCATGGGATAGTCGTACGCCGTGCCGACAGCAAAGGTCGTCGCTTATTCTGCGACCGTTGATCACATTGGGCACGCATCGCACCGCGCGTTGAGGAAAGTTTAGCGCATGTCCGGTTAGGCTTGGCATATTATTTGTCTGGCCAATATCGTCACTCTTGACAGCGCTGGTGAGATTGGTCAGGCCGATTGCAATGCTCAGCCTAGTAGGGATAGCTCCATGAAGATCACTTCGGCCAAGGTTATCGTGACCTGCCCCGGCCGCAATTTCGTGACCCTGAAGATCCACACCGACCAGGGTGTGTACGGCATCGGCGACGGCACGCTTAACGGCCGCGAGCTTTCCGTGGTCTCCTATCTCCAGGACCATGTTATTCCGTGCCTGATCGGCATGGATCCGCGCCGCATCGAGGATATCTGGCAGTATCTCTATCGCGGTGCCTATTGGCGTCGCGGCCCGGTCACCATGCGCGCGATCGCCGCAGTCGACATGGCGCTCTGGGACATCAAGGGCAAGATGGCCGGCATGCCGGTGTACCAGCTTCTCGGCGGTCGCAGCCGCGACGGCGTGATGGTGTACGGTCATGCCAATGGCAGCGACATCGAGGAGACGGTGGATGCCGTCGGCCAGTATATCGACATGGGCTATAAGGCCATTCGCGCGCAGACCGGCGTGCCGGGCATCAAAGATGCCTATGGCGTCGGCCGCGGCAAACTTTATTACGAGCCCGCCGATGCAGCGCTGCCTTCGGTCACCGGCTGGGATACGCGCAAGTCGCTGAACTATGTGCCGAAGCTGTTCGAGAAGCTTCGTGCGACCTATGGCTTCGACCATCACCTGCTGCATGACGGCCACCACCGCTATACGCCGCAGGAAGCCGCGAACCTCGGCAAGATGCTCGAGCCCTACCAGCTGTTCTGGTTGGAGGACGTGACCCCGGCCGAGAACCAGGAAGCGTTCAAGCTGATCCGCCAGCACACCGTCACCCCGCTGGCGGTGGGCGAGATCTTCAACACGATCTGGGACGCCAAGGACCTGATCCAGAACCAGCTGATCGACTATCTGCGCGCCACCGTGGTCGGCGCCGGCGGCCTGACCCATCTGCGCCGCCTGGCCGATCTCGCCAGCCTCTATCAGATCCGCACCGGCTGCCACGGTGCGACGGACCTGTCGCCGGTGACGATGGGCTGTGCGCTCCACTTCGATACCTGGGTCCCGAACTTCGGCATCCAGGAGTATATGCGTCATTCGGACGAGACCGATGCGGTGTTCCCGCACGACTATCACTTCGACAAGGGCTATCTGTTCTGCGGCGAGGCGCCGGGCCACGGCGTCGACATCGACGAGGATCTGGCGGCGAAATACCCGTACAAGCCGGCCTATCTGCCCGTCGCTCGTCTCGAAGACGGTACGATGTGGAACTGGTGACCTGGCGGGGCGGCCGTGGCGCCGCCCCGATGTCCGCCGGGCGAGGGTCCGGTGCACACAAGAAAAAAGCGGCCGTGGGATACACGGCCGCTTTTTTTCGTCGCACGCGCGAGGCGGAAGCTCAGTCCTTCCACGCCCACCAGAGCTGCGCCGGTGGAATGTTCCACCATTCCATCGCGTGCTCGATATTGTCCCAATGCGGCGTCAGGAAATTCCGGACATTCGGGTTGTACTGGTAGACCAGGAACGCGCCGCCGGGCCGCAGGATGTCCTTGGTCGCCTTGGCGATCGCATCGCCCACGCCGTCGGGCAGAGTCGAGAAGGGCAGGCCTGACGCGATAAAGTCGGCATGCTCGAATCCGTTGTCGCGGACGATCTTCTGCACGTCCGCCGCCGAACCGAGAACCGGAATGAAACGCGGATCGTCGATCGTCTGGCGCAGATAGCGGATGAAATCCGGATTGGTGTCGATCACGATCAGCTTGCCGTTCGGCCCGAGGCGATCGAGAATCGGGCGAGAGAAGGTGCCGACGCCCGGGCCATATTCGACGAACAACCGCGTGTTCGCCCAATCGACCCGATCGAGCATCCGGCGAATCACTCGGCCCGAGGACTGGGCCACGGCGCCGACCATCACCGGGCGCTTCAGAAACTGCTGCAGGAAGAACATCGTCGGCGAGGGCACACCTGCGGGGCGGCTGCGGCGGGCGCTGCGTCGCTTGGCGGTGGCAGTCGAAGGGGGCATGGGCTTCCTTACGAAAATATTACGCGTGAGCTACATCGCCTGCGCAAATTCGGGCGAACATGCAAGCGATCCGCACGCAAAATCATCCCGTTCCTGGCCATACCACAACGCGGCAGGGCGGGAATGTTGCCCCGAAAATCCCCGGAGGTGAGGATAGTCTATGAAAGAGGCGGTGGTAGCGCTACACCCTCGCGCATGACATCGCTCGATAAGCCCCCGGTCGGTACCTCGACGGTGAAGTGGCGTTTCCCCGATATCCACCCCGAAGGCCGCAAATATGTGCTGATCGCCGCCGCGATCGCCGTTGCCAGTCTGTGGGTGTGGGACGTCCTCACCTGGCCGCTCCTGTTCCTGACGCTTGGCGTCGCCGCCTTCTTTCGGGATCCCGTCCGCGTGACGCCGGTGGAGGAGGGCGTTCTCGTCGCCCCCGCCGACGGCCTCGTCACCATGATCCAGCGCGTGCCGCTGCCGCCGGAACTGGCCGGTCCGCATGCTCTCGGCACCGAGCCGATGGTGCGCGTCTCGATCTTCATGAGCGTGTTCGACGTGCACGTGAACCGCACCCCGATCACTGGCACGATCCGCCACGTCATCTATATCTCCGGCAAGTTCCTCAACGCCGATCTCGACAAGGCCAGCGACGAGAATGAGCGCCAGCACATGGTGGTCGAGGACCGTGACGGCTTGCGCATCGGCTTCACCCAGATCGCCGGGCTGGTCGCCCGCCGCATCGTTGCCTTCGTCAAGCCCGGCGACATGGTCGTTGCGGGCCAGCGTATCGGCCTTATTCGCTTCGGCAGTCGCGTCGACGTGTTCCTCCCCGAGGAATATGGCGCGCAGGTGATCCTGGGACAGCGCACCATCGCCGGCGAAACGATCATCGCGCGTCGCAACATCCAGAACGCCACCGGGGTGGCGCAATGAGCGACCGTCGCCCGCGCATGCCGCGCGGGTTGGGGCGCAGGCCGGCGATGCCGCGCGGCATTCCGCTGCGCGCCGTTCTGCCCAATGCCGTCACTGCGCTTGCCTTGTGTTCGGGCTTGACCGGCATCCGCTTTGCCATCCTGGGCAACTGGGAGGCGGCGGTGCTGATGGTGCTCGCCGCTGCCGTACTTGATGGCATCGACGGTCGCATTGCGCGACTGGTACGTGCCGAGAGCCGCTTCGGCGCGGAACTGGACAGCCTGTCCGACGCGATTTCGTTCGGCGTCGCGCCGGCACTAATCCTGTACCTCTGGTCGCTGCAGGCGCTCGGACGCTTCGGCTGGCTGGTCGCCCTACTCCACGCGCTGTTCTGCGCATTGCGGCTCGCACGATTCAATGCCCAGATCGATCTTGTCGAGCAGCCACACAAGTCCGCCGGCTTCCTCACCGGCGTGCCCGCTCCCGCGGGGGCCGCGCTGGCGCTGACGCCGCTCTATCTCTGGCTGTGGACCGGCGAGGCACTGACCCGCGCGCCCGTCGTCATCGCCGTCTGGACCGTACTGATTGCGATCCTGATGGTATCGAGCGTCGCCACGTTCGGCCCGAAGATCCGGCTGCGCCAGAACGTCCGTTTCGAGGCGATCGCCGTGCTGGTGGCACTTGCCGCCGCCCTCGTCTCGGCACCCTGGACGACTCTGGCGATCGTGGCGATCGCCTATCTCGTCAGCATTCCCTTCAGCATCCGCTCCTATCGCCGGATCAGGCGACTGCGCGCTGCGGACGGAGGCGCGGCATCCGGGCCGGAACCGATCGTACCCTGACGCGCGACAGGCGCGGCGAGGGGGCAGGAAGCGCTACCGGCCGCGCCATGCCGAACAGTTCGGCGAAGCGATGCAGCTGTGGATGAATGCTTGCATAGATCGTCCAGCATGCCGCCACGAAGGACGAGCCGAACAGAAAAAAGACAGCGAATCCAGTCATTACCCGGCTCCTGATCTTCAACGCTGATCCCCCGGAACCCATGATCCTCGAACCGTCGAGAGTCCTGCCTGTTCCATCAGTCGCGTTCTGATCGCTGTATGTTCCATTCCTGTTCTGTCGTCAAGCGATGTTCCATCAATGTTCCAGCTTGTGTCTGGGGCAAAGATCAACTAAGCGGCCCGCCTCAACCCCGCATGGGAAGCGTCATAACCCGGTGTCCGGCGCAATTCGGATTCCTGCTTCCCAGAGGATCAACCGGAAGGAGTTATCCCTATGGCGGCACCCGTCGTCACCATGCAGCAGCTGCTCGAATCGGGCGCACACTTCGGTCACCAGACCCATCGCTGGAACCCGAAGATGAAGCCCTACATCTTCGGTGAGCGCAACGGCGTTCACATCATCGACCTGTCGCAGACCGTTCCGCTCTTCGCCCGCGCGCTCGAGTTCGTCAGCTCCACCGTCGCCGCCGGCGGCAAGGTGCTGTTCGTCGGCACCAAGCGCCAGGCGCAGGAGCCGATCGCCGAGGCCGCGCGTCGTGCGGGCCAGCACTTCGTCAACCACCGCTGGCTGGGCGGCATGCTCACCAACTGGAAGACCATCAGCAACTCGATCAAGCGCCTCAAGACGCTCGAGGAGCAGCTGTCGGGCGACACGCACGGCCTCACCAAGAAGGAAGTGCTGCAGCTTACCCGTGAGCGTGACAAGCTCGAGCTCTCGCTCGGCGGCATCCGCGACATGGGCGGCATCCCCGACATCATGTTCGTGATCGACGCGAACAAGGAAGAGCTGGCGATCAAGGAAGCCAACACCCTTGGCATCCCCGTCGTCGCCGTGCTCGATTCGAACGTTTCGCCGGACGGCATCGCGTTCCCGGTTCCGGGCAACGACGACGCCAGCCGCGCCATCCGCCTGTACTGCGAAGCCATCGCCATCGCCGCGACCCGCGGCGGCCGTGAGGCGCTGATGCAGCAGGGCTATGACTTCGGTGCTGCCGAGCAGCCGCCGGTCGAGGAAGCCGTCGAAGGCTGATCGCCCGCGTCATCGAACCGTAATCGGGGCGGGGCAGGGCGACACGCACTGCTCCGCCCGACTTTTAACTGAGGAATAGAGACATGGCCGAGATCACCGCAGCCGCCGTCAAGGAACTCCGCGAAAAGAGCGGCGCCGGCATGATGGATTGCAAGAAGGCGCTCTCCGAGACCAATGGCGACATGGAAGCCGCTGCCGACTGGCTGCGCGCCAAGGGCCTCGCTGCTGCCGCCAAGAAGTCGAGCCGCACCGCTGCCGAGGGCCTGGTGGGCCTGGCAGTCGCCGGCACCAAGGGTGTCGCCGTCGAGGTGAACTCGCAGACCGACTTCGTCGCCAAGAACGAGATCTTCCAGAACTTCGTTCGCGAGACCACCGCGCTGGCGCTGGAAGCCGGCGACGACATCGCGACCATCAAGGGCGCGAAGATGGAGTCGGGCCAGACCGTCGACGAGACGCTGACCGCCAACATCGCCACCATCGGCGAGAACCAGGTGCTGCGTCGCGCCAAGAAGGTCGAAGTCGCCAAGGGTGCGGTGATCCCGTACGTGCACAACGCGGCGGCCCCGGGCCTCGGTAAGATCGGCGTGCTTGTCGCGCTCGAATCCGAAGCCGGTGTCGACGTGCTCGAGCCGCTCGGCAAGCAGCTGGCGATGCACATCGCCGCGGCCTTCCCGCTGGCGCTCGACGAGAGCGGCCTGGACCAGGACGTGCTCGCCCGTGAGCGTGCGATCGCGGCCGAAAAGGCTTCCGAGAGCGGCAAGCCGGCCGAGATCATCGAGAAGATGGTCGACGGCGCGGTGAAGAAGTTCGCCAAGGAGAACGCCCTGCTCAGCCAGCTGTTCGTGATGGACGGCAAGACCCCGGTATCGGACGTCATCGCCAAGGCGGCGAAGGACTCGGGTTCGGCGATCGTGCTGAAGGACTATGTCCGCTTCCAGCTCGGCGAAGGCATCGAGAAGGAAGAGAGCGACTTCGCTGCCGAAGTGGCGGCGACCGCCGGGCTCACCAAGTAATCAGGCGCGCCGGGGCAGGCCGTTTCGACGGCGTTTCCCCGGCATCCCCGCTTGTTCGCGCGGCGCGGCTCCTCTAGGGTCCGCGCCGCTTCGCTGTCCGCTCCACAGACTTTCAGGATTATCATGACCGCACCGACCTTCCGCCGCATTCTTCTCAAGCTGTCGGGGGAGGTCCTGATGGGCCAGGGCCAGTTCGGCATCGATCCGGAAACCTGCGAGCGCGTCGCGCTCGAGGTGAAGGAGGCCAAGGAAAGCGGCCTCGAAATCTGCATGACGGTGGGCGGCGGCAACATCTTCCGCGGCATCGCCGGCGCAGCCCAGGGCTTCGACCGCGCGAGCGCCGATTATATGGGCATGCTCGCCACCGTGATGAACGCGCTGGCGATGCAGAATGCGTTGGAGAAGGTGGGCGTCGAGACCCGCGTCCAGTCCGCCATCCCGATGGCCAGCGTGTGCGAGCCCTATATCCGCCGCCGCGCCGAGCGGCATATGGAGAAGGGCCGCGTCGTGCTGTTCGCGGCCGGCACCGGCCTGCCGTTCTTCACCACCGACACCACCGCCGCGCTCCGCGCCGCCGAGATGAAGTGCGATGCGCTGTTCAAGGGTACCTCGGTCGACGGCGTGTACGACGCCGATCCCAAGAAGGTGCCGACCGCGACCCGCTACGAGACGCTCAGCTACGACCGCGTCCTTGCCGACAATCTGAAGGTGATGGATGCGTCCGCCGTCGCGCTGTGCCGCGACAACCATATCCCGATCGTGGTGTTCAACATCCGCGGCGAGGGCAACCTCGCCTCGGTGCTCCGGGGCGAGGGGACTTCCACCATCGTCCAGGACGCGAACGCCGCGTAACCCAACGACCCCAAGTTTCAAGGAAAGCCGAAAATGGCCGCTTACGACAAGGCAGATCTCGAGCGCCGCATGGCCGGTGCCGTGGAATCGCTCAAGCACGATCTCGTCGGTCTGCGCACCGGCCGCGCGTCGACCACGCTGCTCGATCCGGTGACGGTCGAGGTCTATGGTTCGCACATGCCGATCACCCAGGTGGCGACCGTCTCGGCGCCCGAGCCGCGCATGCTCTCGGTGCAGGTGTGGGACAAGTCGAACGTCGGCCCCGTCGACAAGGCGATCCGCTCGGCCGGCCTCGGCCTCAATCCGATCGTCGACGGCCAGACGCTGCGCCTGCCGATCCCCGACCTGACCGAGGAGCGCCGCAAGGAACTCGCCAAGCTCGCCAACCAATATGCGGAGAAGGCCCGCATCGCCGCGCGCAACGTGCGCCGCGACGGCATGGACAGCCTGAAGACCGACGAGAAGAAGGGCGTGTTCGGCGAGGACGAGCGCAAGCGCCACGAAACCGAAGTCCAGAAGCTGACCGATGCGACCATCGCCGATATCGACGCGGCGGCGGCGGCGAAGGAAAAGGAAATCCTGGGCAAGTGATCCGCGCCGGGGGGTCTGGTGCGGCCGAAAGGGCAGGGCGCGGTGGCCGTTAAGCTGGCCTCCGCGTCGGGCGGCGAGGCGCCGCCGCCCCGTCATGTCGCGATCATCATGGACGGCAATGGGCGCTGGGCGAAGAAGCGGCTGCTGCCGCGCATCGCCGGCCATCGCCAGGGCGTGGAGGCGGTACGCCGCGTCGCGCGTGCGGCGCGCACGCTCGGCATCGAGGTGCTGACGCTCTACGCCTTCTCGTCCGAGAACTGGCGGCGGCCCGAGGAAGAAGTCGGCGCGCTGATGGGGTTGCTGCGGCAGTTCCTCGCCAGCGAGCTGGACGAACTGATCTCTGAAGGCGTGAAGCTGAAGGTGATCGGTGACTGGCACCAGCTCTCGCCGGACCTGGTCGCGATGATCGACGGAGCCATCGCCCGCACCGCCGGCAACCCCGGCCCGACGCTGGCGATCGCGCTCAACTACGGCGCGCAGGCCGAGATCCTCGCGGCGACGCGGCGCATTGCCGAGCAGGTGCGCAACGGCACGCTCGATCCCGCCGCGATCGACGAGGCGCGGTTCGATAGCGAGCTGGAGACGGCGGGGCTGCCGCCGCTCGACCTGCTGATCCGCACCTCGGGTGAGCAGCGGCTTTCCAACTTCCTGCTGTGGCAGGCCGCCTATGCCGAGCTGTTGTTCGTCGACACGCTCTGGCCCGATTTCGACGAGCGGGCGCTCGCCGACGCGCTGGCCCAGTTCGGGCGGCGCCAGCGCCGTTTCGGAGGGTTGTGAGCAAGAATTCGGATCTGCCGAAACGCGCCGTCGTCGGGCTTGCGCTGGTCGGGCTGGCGCTGGCTGCACTATGGGCAGGCGGCTGGGGCTTCTGGCTGGTCGTGACCGTCATGGCCGTGCTGATGATCGGCGAATGGGCGCTGCTGGCCGGCGACACGTCGAAGCGCCGCCTCTCGCAACATGTGCTGATGGTCCCGCTGGCGATTCTCAGTCCGGCAGCCGCCGGCCCGGGGTTCCTGGCGCTCGGTCTGGTGTTCGGGGCCTTTTTCTTCATCGCGGTCGTGACGCGCAATGCGAAGCTCGCAGGCGGCCAGGTCTATGTCGGGCTGCCGGTGCTGGCGCTGTTGCTGCTGCGGGAGCATCCCCAGGGCTTCGCCGCCACCTTGTGGGCGATGGCGATCGTCTGGGTGTGCGACAGCGGTGCCTATTTCGCCGGGCGGGCGATCGGCGGACCGAAGCTGGCGCCGTCGATCAGCCCCAACAAGACCTGGGCAGGCTTTGTCGGCGGGCTCGTCGCGGCAGTGCTGTTCTCGGCGGCATTCGCGGCGCTGGCGCCGGGCGAGGCGATCGGCTGGTGGCTGGTGCTCGTCTCGCCGGTCGTGGCCGTCGCGTCGCAGATCGGCGACCTGTACGAGAGCCACCTGAAGCGGGTGGCCGGCGTCAAGGATTCCGGCACGCTGCTGCCGGGCCATGGCGGCATTCTCGATCGGCTGGACGGGCTGGTCTTTGCGGCGCCGGTAGCGGCGCTGTGCTTTGCGATCCATCATCAGATGGTCTTGGGAGGTTTCTGGTGGTGAAGCGCGTCACGGTTCTGGGCGCGACCGGATCGGTCGGCACGTCGACGCTCGACCTGATCGAGCGCAATCCGCAGGCGTTCGAGGTCGTCGCGCTGACCGCCAATGGCGATGTCGAGAAGCTCGCCGCCGCGGCGATCCGCACGCGTGCCCGCTTCGCGGTGGTGGCGAACGAGACGTGCCTGCCGGCACTGCGGGAACGGCTGGCCGGCACCGGCGTCGAGGCGCTGGGCGGCGCCCATGCGGTCTGCGACGTGGCGCGGATGGGCGCCGACTGGACGATGGCCGCGATCGTCGGCTCGGCCGGGTTGAAACCCGTGATGGCGGCGCTGGAAGGTGGCGGCACCGTCGCGCTGGCGAACAAGGAATCGCTGGTCTCCGCGGGCGACGTGATGATGGCGGCAGCGCGGACCCACGGCGCGACGCTGCTTCCGGTCGATTCGGAGCATAATGCCGTGTTCCAGTGCCTCGACCGTACCGCGCCCAAGGGCGTGCGCCGGATCATCCTCACCGCCAGCGGCGGTCCGTTCCGCGCGACGCCCAAGGAGGCGATGCGCGACATCACCCCCGCCCAGGCCGTGGCGCATCCCAACTGGTCGATGGGCGCCAAGATCTCGGTCGATTCGGCGAC
>NZ_AGFU01000033.1 GCF_000226955.1 Sphingomonas elodea ATCC 31461 | reverse complement strand
CCCGCCCCGCCACGACCAGTCGGCATGGCCGTAGAGCGTTACCCGCTCGGTCAGTGCGTGGCTGGCATCGGTGCCGAGCGAGGCGGACCATTTGGGCACGCCGGCCAGCCGCTGCCCGCTCATGTTCTGGAGCGGTGTGCCGGCGGGCAGCGCAGCGGTGGGGTTGAGTGCCTCCACCGGCGTCGGGCCGTTCGGA
Source organism: Sphingomonas elodea ATCC 31461 (assembly GCF_000226955.1). Classification (GTDB taxonomy): domain Bacteria; phylum Pseudomonadota; class Alphaproteobacteria; order Sphingomonadales; family Sphingomonadaceae; genus Sphingomonas; species Sphingomonas elodea. The sequence continues at coordinate 28,038 of NZ_AGFU01000033.1, read as the reverse complement.
TAGTCGCGATAGGAGGCGTCGGTATAAGCAAGCGCCCCGGTGAAGCCGAGATCGGCGATCGGTTGCCAGGCCAGATCCGCCTCGAACCCGCGCGACCGGACCTTCGGGATATTGGCGATGTAGTTGATGTAGCTGTTGGTGCCGATCACCTGCTGGACGATCGTCGTCTGGTAATTGGTCACGTCCGCCCAGAAACCGGCCAGGTTCGCGGTGAGGGTGCGGTGGAACAGCTGGGACTTGAGGCCGATCTCGTAATTATCTGTCTGCTCGGGATCGACGACCGCGCTCACGCCCGCCGGGATGGTGGTGAGATTGAGGCCCTGCGACTTGGTGCCGCGCGAATTGGTGGCGTAGAGCAGCACGTCCTCGACCGGCTTCCAGCTCAGCGTCGCCAGCCAGGACCAGCTGTCGTCCGTGGCATTCACGCTGTAATTCGCTTGGGGCGCCAGGCCGTTGCGGATCGCCTGTGCGCGCGTGGCCTGCGCGGCGGTCAGTCCGGCAAGCGACTTGCCGTCGGTCTGTACCGAGACATAGCTGCCCCATTTGTCCTCATGGGTGAAGCGCAGCCCGGTGGTGAGGCTGAGCCGCGGGGTGATATGCCAGCTCGTCTGCGCGAAGGCGGCGAGGCTGCGGGTGTGCGGATCGGAGCGCGAGCGCGAGGTGAACCCGTTCACCGCGGCATCGGAGACCACCGGCGCGTCGTTCGGATACAGCCAGTTGGCGGCATCCTCGCCATAGATCGCGGCGCCGCGCCCGCGCACCACCTGCCAGAAATAGTATCCGCCGATCAGCCAGTCGACATGGGCGGAACCGCTGGAGGCGATGCGGACCTCCTGGCTGAACTGGCGCTGGAAATTCTGCTGGTTGCTCTGGAGGTTGACTGACAGCCGGGTGACGTCGGCATCGTTCGACGGGTACCAGTTCCAATGCCGCCCGGCGGTGATGGAAGTGATCGTTGCCCCGCCCAGGTCGTAATTGACCTCGCCCGACAGGCCCCATGTATCCATGATCGCGTAGAAGGGCGAATTGGCGTCGGTCTTGCGCGCGAAGGGGTCGAAGGCGAGCGGCGTGTAGCCCGCTCGCGCCGCCCGCTGCAGCCAGTTGTTCGCAATGGTCGTGCCGTTGGCATAGCTGGTGAAGACGGAGACCGGCAGGTTGATGCAGCATTGCTGGCGCTGGTTGGAATAGTCGCCGATCAGCCGGATCGACAGCCCGCTGAGCGGCGTGACCAGCACCTGCCCGCGTGCGGTGAAGTCGTCATAGTTGTGGACGTCGCTGCCGGTGGTGACGTTGTGCAGGAAGCCATCGCGGTGCGTTTCGGCAAGGCTGATCCGCGCGGCGGCAAGGCCATCGACCAGCGGACCGCTCAGCGAGCCGCGCAGCTGGCGATAGCCATAGTCGCCGAAACTGGCCTCGCCGCTTGCCTCGGTTTCGAAGCTCGGCAGGCGCGAGCTGATGTTGATCGCGCCGGCGGTGGTGTTCTTGCCGAACAGCGTACCCTGTGGCCCGCGCAGCACCTCGACGCGTTCGAGATCGACCAGGTCGAACTGGCTCTGCCCCGGCCGGCCGTAATAGACGCCGTCGATATAGAGGCCGACGCCGTTTTCGATCCCGTCATTGGTGAGCGCGACGTTGGAGCCGAGGCCGCGGATGTTGATGTTGGTGTTGCGCGGGTTGAAACTGAACACCTGCAGCGCGGGCACCAGTTGCTGGATCTGATCGAGCCGATAGTCGCCGCGCGCGGCCAGCGTCTCGCCGCTGATCGCGCTGAGGGCGATCGGCACGTCCTGCGCACGCTCGGTGCGGCGGCGGGCGGTGACGACGATGTCGCTCCCTCCGGCAGCGGGCGCCGCATCGCTATCCGCGGGCCCTTCCGCCAGCGGCGTGCGCACCGGATCGATGGCGGCGAGCTGGACGGTCTGGGCCTGGGCGGCGCCTGCGAAGAGCGCGACGAGGCTGGCGCCGGCAAGCCATGCCGGCACGGACGAAGCAAACGACAATGGAATCTCCCTGAGCAATGGTCGTCGGCCGATCGTCTTCGCCGGGCGCGGCTTTCCCTTGCCCAGCATGCGCGCGGGCGGCCGGACTGCGGCGGCGTTAGCGATGGATCGTCGGCTCTCTGGAACCGGGTGAGTGGGTCAGCGGCCCCGGTAGATGGGTGGGATCATGATGCCTCCCTCTTGGTGAGGCCTTATCTCTACTGAATAGGTAGAGATTAGGAATTTAGTTTGGCTTTGCGTCCGCCAAGTGCAGCTTGGGCGCAGCCACCGCCTTCCTTTCGGCAAGGAAACCGGGGACCGAGAGATAGCGCTCGCCGGTGTCGTAAGCGAAGCCGAGCATGCGCAGCCCGGCGAGTTCGGGCAGCTTCGCCGCGATCGCAGCCAGGGTGGCGCCGGAGCTCAGCCCCACCAGCAGTCCTTCGCGCCGCGCTGCCGCCTGGGCGAACCGGCGGGCCGCTTCCGCCTCCACCTGCACCACGCCGTCGAGCATGTCGGCATGGAGGTTGGCCGGGACGAATCCCGCGCCGATTCCCTGGATAGGGTGCGGCCCCGCGGCTCCTGCGGACAGCACCGGCGAGGCGGCGGGCTCCACGGCGAACACCTGCAGCCCCGGCCAGTCCATCTTCAGCGTCTCGGCAAGCGCGGTGATATGGCCGCCGGTGCCCACGCCGGTGAGGATCGTGTCGACCGGCTCGTTGCGAAAATCGGCGAGGATCTCGATCATGTTGGTGCGGGCATGCGCATCGATATTGGCGGGATTGTCGAACTGGCGCGGCATCCATGCCCCGGGCGTCGCCGCCGCCAGCAACCGGGCGGTCTCGTCGCGCACCTGCAGCAGCAGATGGCGCAGACGGCACGGCGCTTCGGGCACGCAACTCGCACTGCCCATGCGGGTCGCGGCTGGCGCAGGGGACCAGCGCGATCGATCCGCGCATCAGGCGGATCATCTCGCCGATGCGAACCTCGGCAGGCGCCGGCACCAGCAGATAGCTGCCCTCGCGCCCGCGCTGCGAGCGGTCCAGTCCCACGCGGTCGAGTTCGGAGAGGATGACGGCCAGGAACTTGGCCGCATTATTCTGTGCAGCGACGATTTCCGCAGGCTGCACTGCGCGGCTCCCCAGTCGATCGGCAAGGTGTTGCAACGCGCGGATCGCGTAGCGGCTCTTCCGCGCACCGCGTTCAGCGCGACAGGGTGAAGCGGTCCACGTCCAGCACCCCGCCGCCGCTGCCCGGATGGAAGCAGGACAGCGCGAACTGGACCCCCTGGAAGGTGCCGGTCCGCCAGTCATAGACCAGCGGCACCGTGCCGCCGAGCGGCGTGAACCGTCGTCCATCCTCGCTGTACGAAAGCAGCGCGGTTTCGGCGGTGAAATCCATCTCCGTGCGCAGCCACAAGCGGGCGGCGTGGGTCGGCACCGCCTTAACGCGCACCTCGGTCTTCGGCCCGGTCGTGGTGGATTCGGTGACCCGCATCGATAGGGCCCGGCCGCCGTCCGGCTGGCCGACTATCGCGATCGTCGCGCTATACTTGCCGAAGGTGCCGAAGCCGCAGACATCGCCCGGCCGGATGCCGGCGGGGTCGACGACCACCTCGCCGCGCGAATAGGGGGCCTGGCCCTTCTGCGCCAGCGTGTTGCGTCCCCACCAGAGCTGGTCCGCCGGGACGGCGCGCAACCGCAGCCAGCCGCGCCGCGCCGTTAGCGATCAATAGGGGTCGAGTGGATTGTGATTCCACTGCCACTGTCGCCCGAGGGTGGCGGCGTTGAAATCGTCCGAGCTCGGCGGCTCGATGAAGCGGCCGCCCCGGATCGGCTTTTGTACGCGTTCCGGCACGCGCCCCGGCGCATCGGGCGTGCCCCAGACGGGCCAGCCGTCGCGCCAGAACACCGGGCTGATGTTGGTCACCCGGCCGATCGGCCCGGAATCGCGCATCACGAAGCCCACATCGCGGCCGTCGGCGAGATCGACCAGCGCCCCCTGATGGCCCCCCGTGGTGTCGTCGATCTGCGGGCGGGTCTCCCACGGCCCGTCGAGCTTGCGCGCCCGCGAGACGGTGAGCGCCAGCTTGTTCGGGATCGCGTTGAACAGATAGTACCAGCCGTTGCGCTTGAGCAGCTTCGACCCTTCCGCGCCCTTGTTGTAGTAGATCACCCGGCTCGCGCTGATCCGCGAGACGGTCTTGTCCAGCGTGTGGAGCGTGATCGTGCCGTCGGTGCCGATCGAGGTGGCGAGATAGACCTTTCCGTCATCGTCGAAGAACAGCGGGGGGGCGAAGGCGGCGCGGTCGAGCGCGACATAGGTCCAGGGCCCGCGCGGGTTGCGCGCGCGGTAGATGCGGGTGTTCTGCCGGATCGGCGTCACCGCCAGATAGAACATGCCGCCATGGTAGCGCAGGCTCGGCGCATAGACGCCGCCGCGATAGGCGCCGCCCTCCTGCAGGTCGAACGCCGGCAGTCCGTCGAGCCTCGGTATGACATGCGAGAGGATGTCCCAGTTCACCAGGTCGCGCGAATGGAGCAAGAGCGCCGCGGCCAGCGCCGCGGCCCGCATCATCGCATCACCGCCATCGGGCCAATGATCGTGCCGACGAAACCACCGGCCTCGTGCGTGCTGAGGAACCGGGCGTCGACGTCATATTGCAACGTCTTCAGCCGACCGCCGACGCGATAGTCGAACCGCATCTTGCCGCCGCGGATTGCAAGGGCGAGCTGCACGGGCGCCATCCCCGGCAGCGGCGTGGCGGCGACCAGCCGCTCCTTGCCCTTTTCGGTGGTGTAGAGCGCCAGCGTGCGGATGCCGGACGTGCGGGTGAGCCCGAAGAACAGGTTGTTCTCGTCGCTCTGCACCGCGGCGAGGCCGGCGCGGTCGCCGTCCTTTGCGGGCGTGTAGCGCACGACGACACTGACATCCGCGTTTGCGTGCTGTTGCCTGCGGCCGACAAAACCCGGCACCTGCGTCAGGTCGCCGAGCGGCGCCCCCCTAGTGATCACCAGTTCGCCGCGCTCGACCTTGTAGAAGGGCACCCTGGGCGTGCGGATGCCGACCCACTGCATCGACAGCCGGCTGCCGGCGAAGCGATCGACATAGCCGAAGTCGCCGCTGGTCGGCAGCGCCGGCCTTGCCTGCCCGGGCAGCCTGGGCGCCCTGGCGACGAGCGGCAACGGCGTGCCCTTGGGCAGGATGATCGGCCACCCGTCGACCCAGCGGACCGGCAGCAGGAAGGTCTCGCGGCCGGTATTGTAGAAATCGTCGGCATAGGGGCGCACGCCGAGGAACGTCGCCCACCACTCGCCGGTCTGGGTCTGCACCAGCTTGGCGTGGCCGGTGGAGGTCACCGGATTCGGCCGCTTGGGATCCAGGTCGCGCTGGGTTAGGATCGGATTGCCGGCGAAGGGCAGATAGGGGCCGCGCAGGTCCCTGGAGCGGAACACGACCTGCGAATGGTTGACACTGGTCCCGCCCTCGGCGGCGATGAGATAATACCAGCCGTCCTTCTTGAAGACGTGCGGCCCCTCGATCCATTCCGGCTTCTTCGTGATGTCGACCCCGCCGTTGACCAGCTGGGTGCTGGGGCCGACCATCTTGCCCGTGCGCCAGTCAAATTCCTGGAGCCAGATCGCGCGGTGCCCCTCGTAGCGGGCGGTCTCGTCCGGCGCGCGATTGTTGACGATATAGGCCCTGTCGCCCTCCCAGTAGATCGACGGGTCGATGCCCTCGAACGGCAGCCAGACCGGATCCGACCAGGGACCGCGCGGATCCTTGGCGGTGATGACGAAATTGCCGCGGCAGCTCACGCAGGTGTTGACGATGTAGAAGGTGCCGGCGTGCCAGGAGATGTCCGGCGCGAACACCGCCTGCGAGGTGCGCATGCCGGTGAAATCGAGCTGGCCGGGACGGTCGATCGCGTTGGCGATCTGCGTCCAGTGTACCAGATCCCGCGAATGGAAGATCGGCAGCCCCGGATAATGGGCGAAGGACGACAGCACGAGATAATAGTCGTTGCCGACGCGCGTGACCGAGGGATCGGGGTAATAGCCCGACAAGATCGGATTGCGATAGGCGCCGGGCGCAACCGCCGGGGCCGACATGGCATGGCCTGCATAGCGGAACTCGCTGAAGCGCGCGGGGCTCTGCGCCAGGGCGGGGGCGGCCATCGAGCAGGCAAGTGCCGTCGCGGCGAAAATCGTCAAAACTTTCATGGCATCCCCTCGCAATTCGCATCCCGCCCGGTTCGGGCGGCGATGTCCGCGAAGCCCATCATAAGGGGGTGGTTCAGGATGATAAACCGCCACGTGAAGCCGAAATGGTCGTAGGCGGGGCGGATCCACATTTCCCCGACAAGTTGGTGCCGCCCATGCCCGCCCGGCCCGCTGCGGCGCGCCGGGCGGAAGGCCCTCAGAAGCGGAAACTGATCCAGCCGGCCAGGAAGTCCGAGCTGGTATATCCCGCCCTGGTGAGCGAGGGACCGGCGGCGAGATGCTCGTATCGACCGGTTACGGACAGGCGCGGCGACAGCGTCCAGATCGCCTGGAGCTGGAGCACGTCGCCGATGCGGGCGTCGCGCACGTTCTGCGTCCCCGCGAACGGCGCGCCGCTGGCGCGGTACACCGCGTCGTGCACATTCGCCCGCCACGCGCGTTGGACCGCTGCCGACAGGCGGAGCCTGGGCGTCGGCGAGACGCTGAACGTCGGCGCCACGGTGATCAGGTTGCTCGGCGTCAGGAACAGGCCATAGCTGTAATAGATGTTGTTGCCGAACGGAGCATAGGCGTTGCGCAGCTTGCCGTCGCCATAACCGCCGCCGCCGCTCGCATAATCGGCGTGGAAGCCCAGGCGCGGAGCCGCGGCGCTGGTCCCCAGCCGTACATTCTGGGCGAAGAGCAGGTGCCAGGCGTCGATCTTCTGATCGCGGAACGTCCCCCATTGATGGTTGACCGTCCAGTCGATCGTCACGCGCCCCGCCTCGCCGAACACATGGGTGCCGAGATAATAGCGGGTGGCTGGCCCGACGCGGCCGCCCCAGGCACCCACCTTGTTGCGCCGGCGCCAGAAGAAGGGATCGACATAGAGCTTCGCCCCCCCGAACCAGCCCTTGGGCACGACGAAACCCAGCGTCACGCCCGAGAAGCGCCGGGCGGGGTCGATCACGTCGTCCTCGGTGCCGAGATCGCCATATTGGGTGGGCTTCAGATCGAAGGCGTCGACCCGCATCGTCTCGGTCCGGGCCCAGGCGCGCAGGCCGTTCACGGTATAGCGGATGGTGTTGTTGTCGCGCTGCGACACCATGAGGTTGGGGCCGTCGACGAACTCCTGCCGGCCATAGCGCGCGCCCACATCGACCGCGCCGACCCTGCCCTTCGCCTCGACGAACAACTGCTGCACGGCGATGTCGTTGCGCAGCGTGGCGGCGGGGGCGCCCAACTCCCGCCCGCTGATGCCGCCATGCGCCACCTCGGCATAGACGCGCAGATGCTCGCCGACATGCACATCGGCCCCGCCGACCAGCCGAACGATGTCCTGCCGCTGGGCCGGGCTGTCGCGCAGATTGGGGTTGGTGGTGTGGTTGACCCGCAGCCGCGCCTCCCCGGAGAAGGTGACATAGACGTCGCCGCTGGGCGTGAGCTTGACGCATTTCAGCGCGTCGATGGGGTCCGTCCGTTTGGCGGGATCGCACAGCGCGCGCCAGTCCTCGGCCCAGCGGGAGAGATTGTAGCCGCCGGTGGTGGCACCGTCGCCGGCGGCAGCGGCGGGATAGAGGCTGGCCTTGTCGGCGGTCTGTGCCGAGGCCGACATCGCCAGGACGAGCGCGGGGGTGGCGCCGAGAGCGCGAAGCAGGCACTGCATGGAGGCGTTCCCTTATTCGGCCGTAACGGCGCGGGTGGGGAGCGGCTCGCCCTGCGGTGCGGTCCCGATCGTCGTACCCTTCAGCGCGGCCTGCAGCGCGGCATGGTCCAGCCGCCCCTCCCAGCGCGAGACCACCACCGTCGCCACCGCGTTGCCGATGAAGTTGGTGAGGCTGCGGCACTCGGACATGAACCGGTCGACGCCGAGGATCAGCGCCATGCCCGCCACCGGCACGCTGGGCACGATCGACAGCGTCGCGGCCAGGGTGATGAAGCCCGCGCCGGTAACGCCCGCCGCGCCCTTGGACGACAGCATCGCCACGCCGAGCAGCAGCACCTGCTGCTCCAGCGACAGGTGCACGCCCGTCGCCTGGGCGATGAACAGCGCGGCCAGCGTCATGTAGATGTTGGTGCCGTCGAGGTTGAACGAATAGCCGGTGGGGACCACCAGGCCGACGATCGTCTTGGGGCAGCCCGCACGCTCCATCTTGTCGATCAGGGCGGGCAGGGCGCTCTCGGAGGAGGAGGTGCCGAGGACCAGCAGCAGCTCGGTCTTGAGATAGGCGATCAGGCGGAAGATCGAGAATCCGGCCAGCGCCGAGACCGCGCCGAGCACCACCACCACGAACAGCGCCGAGGTGAGGTAGAAGGTGCCGAGCAGCATGGCGAGGTTGGCGAGCGTGCCGACGCCGTACTTGCCGATGGTGAAGGCCATGGCGCCGAATGCACCGACGGGCGCCGCCTTCATCAGGATCGCCACGACCTTGAACATCGCCAGCGAGACATCCTCCAGCGCCGCCACGATGCGGGTGCTGCGATCGCCGAGCAAGGCGAGGCCGATGCCGAACAGGATCGCCACGAACAGCGTCTGCAGGATGTTGCCCTCGGTGATCGCCGAGAGGAAGGTGTCCGGGATGATGCCGAGCAGGAAGCCGGTGATCGTCGAATCATGCGCCTTGGCGGTATATTCCGCGACCTTGCCCGCGTTGAGCGTGGCGGGATCGATGTTCAGTCCGGCACCCGGCTGGATGATGTTGCCGACCACCAGGCCAACGACCAGCGCCAGCGTGGAGAAGAACAGGAAATAGGCGAACGCCTTGGCCGCTACCCGGCCGACCGCGCGCAGATCGCGCATGCCGGCGATGCCGGTGACGATGGTGAGGAAGATCACCGGGGCGATGATCATCTTCACCAGCTTGATGAATCCGTCGCCGAGCGGTTTGAGCGCTTCGCCGGTGGCCGGCGCATAATGGCCGATCAGCACGCCTGCGATGATGGCGACAAGCACCTGCACGTACAGATGGCCGTACCAGCGCCCGGGCCTGGACGGTGGCGGCGTTCCGGTGCCGGACTCGAGGGGGATGGGTGCCATGGGTTTCCTCTCCATGCTCCGGCTGCAGCACCGGTAGCGTCGAACCACTTGTTTTTCCCGCAGTTCAGGGTGCGGCCAAAAAAATCCGTTGGTTCGGAAAAATATGTTATATATCATAGGCTTGTAAAAGTGGTGCCCCCTGGGGTGTCCGGATTCCGGCACAAGCATCCGGGTAGGAAGTGCAAAAAGTTGCACATGATGTCGGGGCGGGGATAAGGCTGCCGCATGGCCGATGATTCGCGGTTCAGCTGGCGCTTCTGGGCGATCACCGCGTTGCTCGCGCTGGTCGTTGCGATCGGCGCCGGCTGGGTGAGTGGCGTGCGGACCCGGCAGACGCTGGCGGTGACGACGGCGACCAGCGCACAGCTGCGCGCGACCCTGCTCGACAGCGAGATCGCCCGCTTCCGCCTGCTGCCGCTGGCGCTGGAAGACGACCGCGATGTCGCGGCTGCGCTTGCCGGGGAAGGCGCGGCCCCGCTCAATCGCAAGCTGGAGGCCCTTGCCCGCACGACGGGCGCGGCGGCGATCTATCTGATCGCGCCCGGCGGAATCACCCTGGCGTCCAGCAACTGGCGCACGCCGCGCAGCTTCGTCGGCTCGGACTATCGCTTTCGCCGCTATTTCCGCGAGGCGAGCAGCCGCGGCGAGGCGAGCCAATATGCGTTGGGTACCGTCAGCCGCCATTCCGGCCTGTACCTCGCCCGGCGGACCGGCAGCGGCGGGGTGATCGTGGTGAAGCTGGAATTCGACGCGATCGAGGCGGCGTGGCGGCGCGCGGGGGGCGACACCTTCGTCAGTGACGCGGCGGGATTGGTGCTGGTGTCGAGCAACCCCGACTGGCGCTTCGCCGCGGCAAAGCCGATCCCGCCGGCGACCCTGGCCTGGCTGCGACGGGAGGCGGCCCTGCCGGCCGATGCGGCGCCGGTGCTGCTGCCCCCTGCCGAGGGCGCGATGCTCGAGGCATCGGTCCCCACGCGCCAGCCGGGCTGGTACCTGTCGCTTCGCCGTCCGGTGGCCGAGGCGGTGTGGGTCGCGCAGCGCACGGCGGGCGTCGCGGCGCTGTGCGCGGTCCTCGCGCTCGCGGCGCTGTTCTGGGGGTTCCGCCAGCGTGCGACGCTCCTGCGGCGGCGAACCGCGGAACTGGAGGCGGCCGTGGTCGAGCGGACGGCGGCGCTGCGTCGCGAGATCGAAGAACGTGCCGCCATCGAGAGCCGCGCTGCCGAGCTGCGCGAAGGTCTGCGCCAGGCCAACCGGCTTGCCACCCTGGGGCAGGTGACCGCCAGCGTGGCGCACGAGACCGCCCAGCCGGTGGCCGCGATCCGCACCTATGCCGAGAACAGCATGATATTGCTCGACCGCGCGGCCCTTGGCCAGGTGCGCGAAAATCTGGAATCGATCCGCCGGCTGAGCGACCGGATCGGTGCGGTCACGGCGCAGCTGCGCGGCTTTTCCCGCCGCCAGCCGGGCGATATCCGGCCGCTTCTGCTCGAAGAGGCGCTGGATGGCGCGCTGCTGATCCTGAAAGAGCAGCTGCGTGCCGTACGCCTCGCCCGCCCGGCGATCGCGCCGTCGCTTCTGGTTTTGGGCGGGCGCGTGCGGCTGGAGCAGGTGTTCGTCAATCTGCTCCAGAACGCGGCCGAAGCGCTGGCCGGGCGCGCGGATCCGACGATCACCATCGGTGTGGCGGCGGACGCGGACGCGGTGCGGGTGCGGATCGGCGACAACGGCCCCGGCATCGCGCCGGAAATCGCCGCGCGCCTGTTCACCCCCTTCGCCACCAGCCGCAGCAACGGCCTCGGCCTGGGGCTGGTAATCGCGAGCGACATCATGACCGACCTGGGCGGCAGCCTGCGCTGGCTGCCCGACGAGGCCGGCGCCTGTTTCGAGCTGGAGTTGCGGCGCGCATGAACGTCACGGTGGCCCTGGTCGACGACGATGAGGATTTTCGCGCGGCGCTCGCCCAGGCGCTCGCGCTTGCCGGGCATGTCGTCCAGCCCTTCGTCGATGCATCGAGCGCGCTTGCCGGCATCGACGCGAGCTTTCCCGGCGTGGTGGTGACCGACGTGCGCATGCCCGGCATGTCGGGCGTCGACTTCTTTCACCGGCTTCGCGCGATCGACCCCGAGCTGCCGGTGATCCTGATGACCGGGCATGGCGACGTCGCCATGGCGGTAGACGCGATCCGGGCGGGCGCCTGGGACTTCCTGACCAAGCCCTTTGCCGGCGACGCGCTGGACGCGGCGGTGCAACGGGCGGGGACGGCGCGGGCGCTGGCGCTGGAAAACCGGCGCCTGCGCGCGGCGGCGGGCGAAGCGGACATGGCGCTGGTCGGCGAGGCCCCCGCGATCCGCCGGTTACGCGAGATGATCCCGATGCTCGCCGATGCCGCGCTGGATCTCGTGCTGGAGGGCGCGACCGGCACCGGCAAGGAATTGTTCGCGCGGCTGCTCCACCGCGCCGGCCGGCGTGGGCGCCACCGGTTCCAGCTGCTGGACTGCGCGACGATACCCCCGGCGCTCGTCGAGCGCGCGCTGTTCGCCCGGGGCGGCATCGTCGCACGCGCGGATCGCGGTACGCTGTTTCTCGATCACCTCGACCTTGCTCCGCCCGAGCTGCACCACCGTCTTGTCCAGTTCGCCGAGGCGCGCACCGTGGCGACCGACCAGCGCGACCCCGATCCCGTAGACATCCGCATCGTCGCCGCGATCGACGACGGTGCGGCTGCCCGCCTGCCGCCGGGGCTGTACCACCGGCTGGCAGGCGTCTCGCTTCGCCTCCCGACACTGGCGGAACGCGTGGAGGATATCCCGCTACTCTTCGCGCACCTGGCGGAGCAGGCTGCCCAGCGCCACCGCCGGCCGCTGCCGGTCCTGTCCGAGGCGGCCCATGCCGCGGCGGGACGCGCCTGGCCCGGCAATGTGCGCGAGCTGGAGCGCGCCGCCGAACGGTTCGTGCTGGGCCTGGAGGCATCGGCCGAGCCTGCGCATCCCGATGCGCGAACGCTGACCGAGCGGCTCGACGCCTTCGAGCGCACGTTGATCCTCGACGCCATCGCCATGGCCAATGGCGAGATCAACACCGCGATCGCCGCCCTCGGGCTGGCGCGCAAGACCTTCTACTATCGCGTCAAGCGCCTGGGGATCGACCTGCGAAAGGCGCGCGGCCTTTAGTCGCGGCCGTCTTCGCTGCCGTCACAGCGGGAGCTGCGGGTGCAGACGGCGTGGCAGGCGTCGGGGCCGTCGCGGTCGGGGGTGCGGGGCCAGGCGGGCAGGGCGCCGCGAACGGGCGAGCAGAAGCCGATCCACGGCGTGTGCGCGGCCGCTGCCGCCGGTCGCGGAAGCACCGTCAGCAGCATCGCTGCGATCGCCGCGCAGGTGACGAGCGGGTGCGTCACGGACGGTCGTCCGGCCGCTGCGGCTCGTCATCGATCAGGATGCGGAGCGCGGCGCCGTCGAGATCGTCGAACTGGCCGCTGGCCGAAGCCCAGAAAAAGGCGCCCAGCCCGAGCAGCCCGAGCAGCAGCGCGACGGGGATGAGGACGGCGACGATGCTCATCGCGCCGCGCCGCGCAGGCGCAGGGCGTTGCCCACCACCAGGATCGAGGAACCCGACATCGCCAGCGCGGCGACCAGCGGCGTCACCTGTCCGGCGATCGCCAGCGGCACGGCGAGAAGATTATAGCCGATCGCCAGGGCGAAGTTCTGCCGTACCACCCGCATCGTCCGGCGGGCGGCGGCGATGGCGACGGGCACCGGCATCAGCCAGTCGCCGAAAAAGACGATGTCCGCCGCCTGCCGGCCGACGTCGCTCGCCGCGGAAGGGGCCATGCCGACCGAGGCGCATTTGAGCGCGGGGCCGTCGTTCACGCCGTCGCCCACCATCAGCACGCGGCGGCCTGCCGCTTCGGCCCGGGCAACCGCATCATATTTGTCGGCGGGCGACATTTCGGCGTGCCCTTGCACGCCCAGTCGCGTCGCAAGCGACTGGACGACAGCGCCGGCGTCTCCCGACACGAACTGCACGTCGAGGCCAAGCGCGCGGAGCCGCGCGACGGCGGGCGCGGCATCGATCCGCACCGCGTCGGAAAAGGCGATGCAGGCGGGTGCCGCCGGATCGAACGCGAACCAGGTGCGCGGGCCGGTCGCAGCGGCCGCAGCGGCACCCGGCGCCACCCATTCGACACGCCCGAGCGCGGCGCGGCGGCCCTCGACGATCGCCTCGACGCCGCTGCCGACCAGTTCGCGAAGCTCGCTGATTAGCGCGGGCACCACCCCCTCGGCCTCAAGCGCGCGGGCGATGGCGCGGGCGTGGGGGTGGCGCGTGCCGAGCGCCAGCGCGAGCAGCACGCGCCGCGCCGCCGCATCTTCCGGCAGACCGGACACGGGGATGAGCTGGCCCAGCGTGACCGTGCCGGTCTTGTCGAGCAGCACGGTGTCGACGGCGGCGAGCTTCTCCAGCGCGGCGCCGTCGCGAACCAGCACGCCGCGCCGCATCAGCGCGCCCGAGGCAACCACCTGCGCCACCGGCACTGCCAGCCCGAGTGCGCAGGGACAGGTGATGATCAGCACTGCGACCGCGGTCAGCAGCGCCGCGTGCCACCCGGCGCCGGCGAGCAGCCAGCCCGTGCAGCTCAGCGCGGCAAGCAGATGCACGGCAGGCGCGTAGAGCCGCGAGGCTCGATCGGCGATGCGCACATAGCGTGACTTGGACTGCCCCGCCGCTTCCATCAGCCGAGCGATGTCGGCGAGGACGGTATCGGCGGCAGCGGCCGTCACGCGCACGGTCAGCGGCGAGGTGAGGTTGATCGTCCCCGCCAGCACGGTGCCGCCGGGTGCGATCGGTTCGGGCGCGCTTTCGCCGGTGACGATGCTGCGGTCGACATCGCTGATCCCGGCCTCGACCTGCCCGTCCACTCCGATGCGGTCGCCGGCGGGGACCAGCACGCGCATGCCGGGTCGCACCTCGGCGGTGGGGACGCTGCGGACCTCGCCGTCGCCGCCGAGCACGCGGACGTCGTCCGGCAGCTTGCGCAACAGCGCGGCGACGCCGTCCTGCGCGCGCTCGCGCATCACGCTGTCGAGCAGCCGCCCGCCGAGCAGGAAGGCGATCAGCATCACCGCGCCGTCGAAATAGGCGTGCGGCCCCTGCACCGCGGTCTCGTACAGGCTCATCGCGCAGGTGAGGGTGATGCCGATGCTGATCGGCACGTCCATGTTGGTCCGTCCCTGCCGCAGCGCGCGCCAGGCGCTGTCGAAGAAGGGGCGCCCGGCATAGGCGATGGCGGGCAGGGCGATCAGCGCGGACAGCCAGTGGAACAGCGCGCGGGTGGCGCCGTCGGCCCCGGACCAGACCGAAACCGACAGCAGCATGACGTTCATCGCCGCAAAGGCGGCGACGGCGAGCGCACGCGCCAACCGCCTGCTCTCGCGATCCGGGGCCGCCGCCTGGGCAAGGACATGCGCCTCGAAGCCGAGGGCCGCGACATCGGCGATCAACGCGTCCGCATCCAGGCTTGCGTCATGGAGGATGCGCAACCGCCTGGTCGTAAAATTGACCCGCGCTTCGGCGACGCGCGCCTGTGCCAGCAAGCCATGCTCGAGCTTGGCGATGCACCCGGCGCAGCGCAGCCCGTCGACGATCAGGTCGGTGCCGACCAGTTCGGCGGCAGGCGCCAATGTGGCGGGCGCGTTCACAGCCGCACGTCCTGCACGAACCGCGCCTCGCGACCCGCCGCCCGGGCCTCGATACGGATCCGCCAGCGCCCGGCGGCAAGCGCATGGGGGGCGGCGTAGCGGCCGTCACCCAGGGCGGTGAGCGTGAAGCTCCGTCCGCGCACCCGCCCCAGCGGATGCTCGGCTTCGGCATGGACGCTGGCCTGCCGGATGGGTCCCCGGGCATCGCGCAGTTCCACCACCAGGACGCCGTCGGGAGTGCCGCGGGCACGGGCCTGCCAACCCTGGGCATCCTGCGCGCGCGCTTCGGCGAGCCACTGGTTGAAGCGCTGGCTGGCGACATAGCTGTTGTCCACCACCACGCCGCCGAAGGTGCGGACGGCGCTGGTCGCCATCACCAGGTTCACTCCGATCACCACGGCGAAGAAGGCGACGAGGATGCCGGCCATGTGCCAGCCGGTGAAGGGACGTGTCATGGCCGGGTCTCCGGGCGTTCGAAATAGCTGGTGGCGGTGGCGGTCTCGCCCTGGGGGGCGAGCGCGCGGACGGTGAAGCGCAGGTCGCTGCGCTGCGGCCCGGCCTCGGGCGCGGCGACGAACAAATGTTCCTTGGTAACCTTGTCCGCCGCGATGCGGAAGCGAACGCTGCGGCCGGCGCCTGCGCGATCGCCGGATTCGGTCCACAGCACGCCGGGCGCGCCGTCGATCGTCACTTCCACGGTTCGCGGACGCGCCTCTAGGTTGCGGATCTTTACCTGATAGCTGTTGCGAATGGCGCCGTCGCTGAGCCGCACCCAAAGCGGGTTGCGCGTCTGGAGCACGCTCAGCTGCAGCCGGGTACGCTCGCCGAGCATCGCCAGCATGCCCAGGCCGATCGCGCACCACACCCCGAAATAGACGAGGGTCCGTGCGCGCAGCAGCCGGCGGAGCGCGGGGGCGGGGGCGGGGGCCTCGCCCGCCTGTTCGGCGCGGGCATCGAGCTCGGTGGCATAGGCGATCAGCTTCGGCGCGCGGCCGATACGGGTCATCATGTCGTCGCACGCATCGATGCACAGCCCGCAGGTGATGCAGCCGATCTGCGGCCCCTCGCGAATGTCGATGCCGGTCGGGCAGACGGCGACGCAGGCGTTGCAGTCGATGCAGTCGCCGGTGTGCAGCGGCGCGACGTCGTGCGCCTCCGCCGCCTTGCTGCGCTTGAGGCCATGGCTGCGCGGTTCGCCGCGCCAGAACCGGTAGGTGATGGTGAGCGAGCGCTCGTCCATCATCGCCGTCTGGATGCGCGGCCACGGGCACATGAACTGGCAGACCTGCTCGCGCAGGAGGCCGCCCAGCACATAGGTGGTCGCTGCCAGGATGCCGACGGTGGAATAGGCGACCCAGGGCGCCTCGCCCCGCACGAACTGGTTCAGCAGCGTCGGCGCGTCGGCGAAGTAGAAGATCCAGGCGCCGCCGGTCAGCACGCCGATCGCGATCCAGACCGCGTGCTTGGCGACGCGGCGGGCGATCTTGCCCGGCCCCCAGGGGGCGGCGAGCAGGCGCAGCTGGGCGTTGCGGTCACCGTCGATCCACCGTTCGACATGCTGGAACAGGTCGGTCCACACCGTCTGCGGGCAGGCATAGCCGCACCAGGCGCGCCCCACCGCCGAGGTGACGAGGAACAGCCCGATCGCCGCCATCACCAGCAGCCCGGCGACATAATAGAATTCGTGCGGCCAGATCTCGATCGAGAAGAAGTAGAAGCGGCGATGGGCGAGATCGACCAGCACGGCCTGGTCCGGCGCGAAGGCACCGCGGTGCCAGCGCAGCCAGGGCGTTGCGTAATAGACCAGCAGCGTGAGGGCCATTACCGCCCATTTGAAGCGGCGGAACGGCCCTTTGACCGCCTTGGGCAGCACCTTGCGTCGCGCCTCGAACAGGTGCGGCGCAGGGCTGAGGGCGGAGGGCGCGTTCACCGGCCCGTTACCGCGGCGGGGCTGCGACGGGCGCCGTCGCGACCTGCGGCGCGGGCGGGTTGCCCTCGCCGCCGCCCAGCGAATGGACATAGGCGGCGACCATCTTGATCGTCACCGGATCCAGCTGCTTGCCCCAGGCCGGCATGATCCCGCCATGCGCGTTGGTCACGGTGTCGACGAGCGACGCACGGTCGCCGCCATAGAGCCAGATCCGGTCGGTCAGGTTCGGCGCGCCGAACTTGCGGTTCCCGCGGGCATTGTCGCCGTGGCAGACCGCGCAGTTGTTGGCGAACACCGCCGCGCCGCGCCTGGCCGAGGCGCTTGCCGGCTCCTGCTTCGAGGCCAGGCGGACATAGGATACGACGTCCTCGATCTCCGCCGGCTTCAGGATCTGGTCACGGCCGAAGGAGGGCATCTGCGAAACGCGGGTGGCGTCGTCGTCGGGCTGGCGGATGCCGTGGACGACGGTCTGCTGCAGCGTGGCGAGGTCGCCGCCCCACAGCCAGTCGTCGTCGTTGAGGTTGGGATAGCCCCGGCCGCCGGCGGCCCCCGCCCCGTGACAGGCGGCGCAGTGGACCTTGAAGACCGCGCGCCCGCCCTCGATCGCGGCGGCGAGCAGCTTGGGATTTTCCGGCAGCCGTTCGATCGGGGTGGCGGCCAGCGCGCGCATCACCGGCGCGCGCCTGTCGCGTTCTGCCGCCAGCTCGCGCTGCAGATCGCCGTGGCTCGACCAGCCGAGCATGCCGCGCGTGGCGCCGCTGAGCATCGGCCAGGCCGGATAGGCGACGCAATAGGCGATCGCGAACAGAATGGTGGCGTAGAAGGTCCACAGCCACCAGCGGGGCATCGGGGTGTCGAGTTCCTCGATCCCGTCCCATTCATGGCCGACCGTGCTGATGCCGGTCTTCTCGTCGATGCGCTTGTTGTCAGCCATCGCGTGCGTCCTCGTCTTCAAAGATGCTGGTGGCGGCGCGGGCGTTGCCGCGTGCGGAGCCGGGCAGGAACGGCCAGGCGGCGAGGGTGACGAAGACCAGGGTCATCACCACCAGCCCCCAGCTGTCGGCGAAATGGCGGAGCGTGTCGTAGCTCACTCCGCCTTCTCCCGGGCGGCGGCCTTGGCGAAGTCCACCTGGGTGCCGAGGCTCTGGAGATAGGCGACCACGGCATCCATCTCGGTCAGGCGATCGCGGTTGCCGTCGAAGTCGCGCGACTGGGCGCCGGGATAGCGGCGGGCGAGATCGGCGGTGTCGCCGTCGCCATAGCCCTGGGTGCGCACGTCCTGCACCGCCTTGGCGATGTCGTCGGCAGTGTACGGCACGCCCTCTGCCCGGAGCGCCTTGAGGTGCGCGGCCATGTCCTCGGCCTTCAACGCGCGCTCGGCGAGGAAGGCATAAGGAGGCATGATCGATTCCGGCACCACCGCGCGCGGATCCTTGAGGTGCTGGACGTGCCACTCGTCGGAGTAGCGGTTGCCCACCCGCGCCAGGTCCGGCCCGGTGCGCTCCGACCCCCATTGGAACGGGTGGTCGTACATGCTCTCGGCAGCGAGGCTGTAATGGCCGTAGCGCTCGGTCTCGTCGCGGAACGGCCGGATCATCTGGCTGTGGCAGCCATAGCAGCCTTCGCGGATATAGATGTTGCGGCCCGCCAGCTCGAGCGGGGTGTAGGGGCGCACCCCGTCCACCTTCTCGACCGTCGACTGGATCCAGAACAAGGGCGCGATCTCGACGATCCCGCCGATCGCCACGGTGACCAGCGCGAGCGCCGCCAGCAGCGTCACGTTCCGCTCGATCTTCTTGTGGCCTTGGACGAAGTTGAACATCGTTGGCGTTCCTTATTCGGCGGCCGGCGCGCGGGCGGGGAGGGGATGGTCGCGGGCCGGATCGAACGGCGTGCCGGTCATCGGCACCTCTTCGCGCAGCTTGCCGGCGATCGTCATCCAGACGTTCCACACCATGAACAGCGCGCCGATGAAGTAGAGCAGGCCGCCGCCGACGCGGATCACGTAATAGGGGTGCATCGCCTGCACGACTTCGGCGAACGAGTAGACCAGGTAGCCGTCGTCGCCGTACTCGCGCCACATCAGGCCCTGGGTGATCCCCGCCACCCACATCGACGAGGCGTAGAGCACGATGCCCAGCGTCGCGCACCAGAAGTGCCAGTTGACCATCCGCAGCGAATAGAGCCGGGTGCGGCCCCACAGCCGCGGCGTCATGTAATAGATCGCCGCGAAGGTGATCATGCCGTTCCAGCCGAGCGCCCCCGAATGGACATGGCCGATCGTCCAGTTGGTGTAGTGCGACAGCGAGTTGACGCTCTTCACCGACATCATCGGTCCTTCGAAGGTGCTCATTCCGTAAAAGGCGAGCGCGAACACCATCAGCCGGATGATCGGATCGGTACGCACCTTGTCCCAGGCACCGTTGAGCGTCATCAGCCCGTTGATCATGCCGCCCCAGCTCGGCATCCACAGCATCACCGAGAACACCATGCCCAGCGTCTGCGCCCAGTCGGGCAGCGCGGTATAGTGGAGGTGGTGCGGGCCGGCCCAGATGTAGAGGAAGATCAGCGACCAGAAGTGGAGGATTGACAGCCGGTAGCTGTAGATCGGCCGCTCGGCCTGCTTCGGCACGAAGTAATACATCATGCCGAGGAAGCCGGCGGTGAGGAAGAAGCCGACCGCGTTATGGCCGTACCACCACTGGGTCAGCGCATCCTGCACGCCCGAGAAGAGCGAATAGGATTTGGAGCCTACCCACGATACCGGCAGCGACAGGTTGTTGACGATGTGGAGCATCGCCACGGTGAGGATGAAGCCGAGGTAGAACCAGTTGGCGACATAGATGTGCGGCTCGGACCGCTTGAGGATCGTCCCGGCGAAGACGGCGAGATAGGCGACCCAGACGATGGTCAGCCAGAGATCGACATACCATTCGGGCTCGGCATATTCGCGGCCCTCGGTCACGCCGAGGATATAGCCGGTCGCCGCCAGCACGATGAACAGCTGATATCCCCAGAACACGAACCGGGCCAGGCCGGGCAGTGCCAGCCGCGCGCGGCAGGTGCGCTGGACGACGTAGAAGCTCGTCGCGATCAGCGCGTTGCCGCCGAACGCGAAGATCACCGCCGACGTGTGGAGCGGCCGCAGCCGGCCGAAAGTGGTGTATTCGGTCGGCAGGTTGAGCAGCGGGAAGCTGAGCTGCGCGGCAATGACGATGCCGACGAGGAAGCCGACCACGCCCCAGAACACGGTGGCGATCACGCCCCAGCGGATCACCTCGTCGTCATAGCGCTCCTGCGCCCGCGCGACCGCCGATCGCGTCTGCAGCAGGCTGATCCCGCGCAGTGAGACGAAGGCGGTGAGGATCGCCGCGGCTGCCGCAATCCCCATATGGATGGCAAAGGCGGTGTCGGCGGCAGCGGCGGCGGCGAAGATCGCGACCACCGCGATCAGAAACCAGCCGCCGCTGCGCAAGAGAATGTCGTCTTCCATGTTCGGCTCCACTGCTCGGCCGGCCCGGCAGGGCCCTCCGGGAGGTGTTTTCACGGGTCGAAAGGGCAGGCAGCGGTTCGCTGCACCGGCGTCAGCGCGCGTGCGCGTCTGCCGGCGGTGCTTCCGCCATACGCGGCGCCGGGCGGGCACAGGTCCGCGTGAGCGGAAGGATCGGTGCGTCTCGGCAAGCTGGGTCGTGCGGCACTTGGTCCTCCCCCTTACCGCGATCGATAGGTCCGAGGGGGTGGAAGGCCTATTGTGGAGTACACGTACGGAATTTGCCGGAGAGACAGCACGGCTCCGCGCCGCGCGACGGTGACGGGCGCCTTGTTGTTACATCCGGGCGGTCGGCGGAACGCTGGGTTTCCTGAAACCCCTATTGCGCGCTGTGCCTTGGCCGACGCAGGTTGCTCGTTGCGGCGACGATTCGGTTGGCGGATCGTACGAGGCTTGAAAGCGAGGCGGGCGTGGCGGGATTGCGGACACGATATAGCGGGGTGGCGATCCTGCTACACTGGGCGCTGGCCCTGCTGCTCCTTTTTCAGCTGGGTCTTGGCTGGGCGCTCGAAGATCTGCCGAGTTCTACCCGGTTCGCCGCCTTCCAGTTCCACAAGTCGGTCGGCATCCTCATCCTCGCCCTGTCGCTCGCGCGGCTGCTGGTTCGGCTGTTCGTGCCGCGGCCTGCGGCGGTGGAGGGCGCGCCGGCGCTCAAGCTGCTCGCCGGCGCGGTGCACTGGCTGCTCTACGGCGTGATGATCGTCGGGCCCATCACCGGCTGGATCCTGATCTCCACCGCGCGCGTGAAGCTGCCGACCCTGCTGTTCGGCGTGGTGCCGCTGCCGCATCTGCCGGTGGGGCGCGCGCTGCACGAGCCGGCCGAGGCCATCCACAGCCTGGTCGGCCTGCTGCTCGCCGGGCTGTTCGTCCTCCATGTCGCGGGGGCGCTGCGCCACCATCTGCTGCGTGACGACTTGATCGGACGGATGATGCCCGCCGCCATCGCTCGACGCCCCGCGCTCTCGGTGGGCGTGGCGGTGGCGCTCGTCGCCTGCATCGGCGCCTTCCTTGCCGGCCGCCTGAGCTATGTCCGCGCGGACACGCCGGCTGCGCCCGCGGCAGACGTGCCCGCAGAGGCCTCCGCTCCGATCAACGAAACGGCGCCCGCGACCGAGCCGGCGGCGCCTGCTTCGCCCGCGCCTAGCCCATCGCCGTCCGCCTCGCCCACGACCGCGGCGATGCCGGTACGCAGCTGGAAGGTGGCGCCGGGCGGCACGCTCGGCTTCCGCACCGTCTATAGCGGCGAGGCGATCAATGGCCGTTTCGCCCGATGGACCGCCGACATCCAGTTCAGCCCGGACGATCTGGCCCGCTCGAAGATCGCCGTCGATATCGACCTGGCATCGGTAAGCAGCGGCGACGCCGAGCGTGACGATACGCTGAAGGGCGAGGATTTCTTCGGCGTCGCGGCGCACCCCAAGGCGCGCTTCACCGCCACCCGGATTCGCAAGCAGGGGAGTGGCTATGTCGCCGACGGCACCCTCGCGCTGGCGGGCGCAAGCAAGCCGGTGCCGGTGGCCTTTACGCTGAAGATCGACGGCGACCACGCCCAGGCGAGCGGCACCGCGACGGTGCGGCGCCTCGCCTTCGGGGTGGGCAAAGGCCAGTGGAGCGACCCCACCACGATTCCCGACGGCACCACCGTTACCTTCCGCTTCGCCGCCGACGCGCGGTGAGCGCCATTGTGTTGGCGAGCGTGGAGGATCGCGCGGCGGTGATCGCCCTGTGGCACGCCGCCGGGCTCACGCGTCCCTGGAACGATCCCGCCGCCGATTTCGATCGGTCGGTAGCGGGTAGTGCCTCCGCCATATTGATGCTGCGCGCCGGTGAGACGCTGACCGGATCGGTGATGGTCGGTGACGACGGGCATCGCGGCTGGGTCTATTATCTTGCGGTGGCAGAGGGCGCGCGCGGACAGGGCCATGGCCGTGCGCTCATGGCGGCGGCCGAATCGTGGTTGCGGGCGCGCGGCTGCCCGAAGCTCCAACTGATGGTCCGCGAGGGTAACGATGCGGCGATCGGTTTCTATCGCGCGCTGGGACTGGAGCCCCAACCGGTTGTGACGCTCGGCCGTTTCCTCCACTAGGGGCGCATGACGCTTGCGCTATACGGTATCAAGAACTGCGACACGATGAAGAAGGCGCGGGCGTGGCTCGACGCCAACGCAGTCGCCTATGTCTTTCACGACTACAAGGTCGAGGGGGTGGACCCCGCGCGACTGGCGCGGTGGATCGAGAAGGAAGGCTGGGAGCCGCTGCTTAACCGCGCCGGCACGACGTTCCGCAAGCTGCCCGACGCTGAAAAGGTCGACCTCGATTCGGCCAAGGCCAGCGCGCTGATGATCGCGCAACCCTCTATGATCAAACGGCCCGTGCTCGAATATCCGGGCGGAATCCTGATCGGATTCGCGGTGGAACGCTATGCTCGCGCGTTGCTCTGAGTGAAGAATTTCCGTGGGTTCATAGCCTAAGCTCCGTGTTTATCCTAAATTAACATCGTAAAAGACACGGAATATTGGGGTCGCATGGCATCCTACATTCGACAACGACCGGCCAGCTGGTTCCGGACCGTCGCGACGATGCTGGTCCTGTGGGGGCTTCTCGGCTGCCTCGTCTTCTATTCCCACGCAACGGTTTCGCCGCAACATGCCAGCGAGCCAGCGTTCTGGAATTGGGAGTATTATCAGTCTGTTCCGCGCTGGTTTCTGGTGGATTACGCAATCGGTGTGGGTGCCAGCCTGCTCGGCTCGCTCGCGATGCTGCGACGCTCGCGCAAGGCGAATATCCTGTACGTGGTATCGCTGGCGGCGGTGATCGTGCAATTCGGCTACCTGTTCGCGACCGGCATGGTCGCGGGCCCGATCCAGGCCTTTGCCATCCCGGTTTTCATCCTCGGCGTCGCCATCTTTCAGATATGGCTCGCCGGCATGGCGACGCGGCGCGGCTGGCTCCGCTGAGCCGTGGAGATCCTCCCCCGGGCGGGGAGGATCACTTGCCGCACTGGCGGCCGGACCCGCAACCGGCTAGACCCCGCGCCATGTCGCACCAGCTTACCCTCGATACCGCCACCAGCCGCGCCAATCCCACCCCGGCGCCGATGAAGCGCGTCACCGTGCCGGCGATCCGCAAGCGCAAGGGCGGCGAGCCGCTGGTGATGCTCACCGCCTATACGGTCCGTATGGCGCAGCTGATGGATGCGGCGTGCGACATGCTGCTGGTGGGCGACAGCCTTGGCCAGGTGATCTACGGCCTGCCGTCCACCGTGCCCGTCACGCTCGAGATGATGGCGGCGCACGGCGCGGCGGTGGTGCGCGGCAGCTACCATGCACTGGTCGTCATCGACATGCCGTTCGGCAGCTACGAAGCCTCGCCGCAGCAGGCGTTCGAGAGCGCCGCGCGGCTGCTCAAGGAAACCGGCGCGGCGGCGGTGAAGCTCGAAGGCGGCGCGGCGATGGCGCCGACGGTCAGGTTCCTCAACGAGCGCGGGATTCCCGTTATCGGCCATATCGGCCTCACCCCGCAGGCGATCAACGTGCTCGGGGGCTATGGGGCACGCGGACGCAGCGATGCGGAGCGCGACAAGCTGGTCGGCGATGCGGTAGCGATGGACGAGGCAGGGGCCTTTGCCATTGTTGTCGAAGGCGTGGTCGAGCCGATCGCTGTGGAGATCACCCGGAAAGTGCAGTGTCCGACCATCGGCATCGGCGCGTCTGCCCAGTGCGACGGCCAGGTGCTGGTCGCCGAGGACATGCTCGGCCTGTTCGAGCGCACCCCGCGTTTCGTGAAGCGCTATGACGACATGGCCGGCCGCATTTCCGCCGCGGTTGAAACCTATGCCGCCGAGGTACGGTCGCGGGCCTTTCCGGGACCGGATCAGGTCTATGCGCCGAAGGGCTGACGGAGTAGGGCGATTTGCGTTCACGGCACGCGGCGCTAAGGTCCGCGACCGCATCAGACCCATGGAGTAGATTTTGGCGCTTCCTCCTTCCGGTACCACCGACGAGGCTTTTCTTCGTGAAGTCGACGAGGAATATCGTCGCGATCAGCTGATCCGCGCGGGCCGTCGCTATGGCGTATGGGTCGTGGCGGGCGTGGTGGCGTTTCTGGTCGCGGTCGCCGGCTGGCTCTATTACGATCACAGCCAGCGCACCGCCGCCGAGGCGCGGGGCGAGGAATATGACGCAGCACTCCAGCTGGCCGCGCAGAACCAGCTGAGCCAGGCCCAGCCCGCGCTCGACAAGCTGGCGCAGGGCAGCGACGGCTATGCCGCGATGGCCCGCTTCACCGAGGGCAATTTGCTGTTCCAGCGAGGCGACAAGAAGGGCGCCGCCGCCAAGTTCGCCAGCATCGTGACCGATGCCAAGCTCGCCCAGCCGTTCCGAGACGTGGCGCTGGTCCGCCAGACCCAGGCCGAGTTCGACACGCTGAAGCCGCAGGACGTGATCCAGCGCCTCGGCACCTTCGCCAACCCCGACTCGCCCTGGTTCGGCTCGGCCGGCGAGATGGTGGCGGCCGCCTACCTCAAGTCCGGCAAGCGGGCCGAGGCCGCGAAGCTCTATCGCCAGCTGAGCGAGGCCGGCCCTCGCGTGCCGGATACCATTCGCGAACGCACCGCCGAACTCGCCAAGACGCTTTCGGTCGCTCCGACGACGACCGCCCAGACCCAGGAAAAGCAAGCTAAATGAACACGAAGGTTCGCGTTGTAACGGCAGTGGCCGCGCTCGCGCTGGTGAGCGGCTGCGGCGTCTTCAAAGGCAGCGGCGGCAAGAAGACCCCGGTGCTCGGCGAGCGCGTGCCGATCCTGGTCACCGAAAACGATATCATCGCTGACAAGACGCTTGCCGGCATCGACGTGCAGCTGCCCGACCCGGCCGTCAACGAGAGCTGGAACCAGCCCGGCGGCAGCGCCAGCAAGGCGATGGGCCACCTCGCTCTCGGCGAGTCGCTGTCACGCGTCTGGTCGCGCCAGGTAGCCAAGCCGTCGAAGAAGGAGCGGCTCGCCGCGTCCCCGGTGATCGAGGGCAACAAGCTGTTCGTGATCGACACCAATGGCGTCGTCCATGCGATGGCCGCCGATACCGGTGCCGAGCTTTGGAGCGTCGCGACCGGCACGGGTGCCGACAAGCGCAGTCGCAGCGCGCTGTTCGGCGGCGGCGTGAGCGTCGAGGCAGACCATGTGTTCGCCACCAACGGCCTTGGCGACGTGGTCGCGCTCCAGGAGTCGGACGGCAAGGAAATCTGGCGCAAGCGCCCCGGCGGGCCGCTGCGGGGTGCGCCGACACTCGCCAACGGCAATGTCTATGTGGTGACGCAGGACAACCAGCTGTTCGCGCTTACCCAGGACAAGGGTGAGGTCTCCTGGACCGCAACCGCCAGCCTCGAATCGCAGGGCGTGTTCGGCGTCGCCGCGCCGGCCTCGGCGCAGGGCACGGTGATCGCCGGCTTCTCCTCGGGCGAGCTCAACGCGTATCGCTATGAGAACGGCCTGTCGCTCTGGGGCGACGTGCTGACCCGCAACACCATGACCACCTCGGTTTCCTCGCTGTCGGACATCGATGCCGAGCCGGTGATCGACCAGGGCCGCGTCTATGCGCTGGGCGAGGGCGGCCGGATGGTCGCGGTCGATATCACCAGCGGCTCGACGCTTTGGGAGCAGAGCATCGGCGGCCTCGCTTCGCCCTATGCGGTGGGTGAGTGGCTGTTCGTGGTGACGGATGATGCACGCCTCCTGTGCCTGTCGCGCAGCAGCGGCAAGCCACGCTGGATCGTGCAGCTCCAGAAATATCGCAACGAGAAGAAGCTGAAGGGCCCGATCGCCTGGAAGGGCCCGATCGCGGCCGGCGGGCGGCTCGTCCTGATCAACACCGAGGGGGAGATCGTCTCGGTTTCGCCCAAGGACGGCAGTGTCCTTTCCACCAAGGAGACCAAGGATGCGCTGTCGCTCGCCCCGGTGGTGGCCAACAACACGCTGTACCTGCTCGACGACAAAGGCCGCCTGAGCGCCTATCGCTGAGTGCGGCGCGCCGGCGGACTGCCGGCCAGAATACCCATTCGAGGGGGCCGGGGCGCGCTGCTCCGGCCCCTATCGTTTTTCGGCGGCTTTGCGTCGCCCGTTCGACTGAGTAAGAGAATCGATCATGCCTTTGCCCACCGTCGCCATCATCGGACGCCCCAATGTCGGCAAGTCGACGCTGTTCAACCGGCTGGTCGGGAAGCGTCTTGCGCTGGTCGACGACCAGCCCGGCGTGACCCGCGATCGCCGCGAGGGCGATGCCAATCTCCTCGGCCTCGAATTCCGGGTGATCGACACTGCGGGATATGAGGACGAGGATGCGGCGACGCTCCCTGGCCGGATGCGCGCGCAGACCGAGGCGGCGGTGCGCGAGGCCGATGTCTCGCTGTTCCTGATCGACGCGCGCGCGGGCGTCACCCCGCTCGACGAGGAGATCGCCCGCTGGCTGCGCTCGACCGACCGGCCGGTGGTGCTGATGGCCAACAAGGCCGAGGGGCGGGCCGGCGAGTCGGGGGTTTTGGAGGCGATGGCGCTGGGCCTTGGCGATCCCATTCCCTTCTCCGCCGAGCATGGCGAGGGCGTGGCGGACCTGTTCGAGGCGCTGCTGCCGCATGTCGACCGCGAGGACGAGGAGCCGGAGGAGGATCCCGAAAGCCCCGACGCGCCGCTCAAGCTGGCGATCGTCGGCCGGCCGAACGCGGGCAAGTCGACCTTGGTCAATCGCATCCTCGGTGAGGACCGGATGATCACCGGGCCCGAGGCCGGCATCACGCGCGACTCGATCTCGATCGACTATGAGTGGATCGATTTCGAGGACAAGCCGCGCAAGGTACGGCTCGTCGACACGGCGGGCCTGCGCAAGAAGGCGCGCGTAGAGGAAAAGCTGGAGAAGCTTTCGGTTGCCGATACGCTGCGTTCGATCGATTTCGCCGAAGTGGTGGTGCTGCTGCTCGACGCGACGCGCGGGCTGGAGGTGCAGGACCTCAAGATCGCCGATCGGGTGCTGCAGGAAGGCCGTGCGCTGATCATCGCGCTGAACAAGTGGGACGTGGCGGAAAATGCCTCCAGCCTGTTCAACGGCGTGAAGGGTGCGCTGGACGAGGGCCTGGCGCAGGTGAAGGGTGTACCGCTGCTCACCGTTTCCGCCGTCACCGGCAAGGGGATCGACACGCTGATGCGCGTGGCATTCGAGACGCGCGAAGCCTGGTCGCGCCGCGTGTCCACCGGGCAGTTGAACCGCTGGTTCGAACGCGCGATCGAGGCGAACCCGCCGCCCGCGCCCGGCGGCAAGCGGATCAAGCCGCGCTACGTCACCCAGAACAAGACGCGCCCGCCGAGCTTCGTGCTGTTCGGCACGCGGGTGGACCTGCTGCCGACCAGCTACCAGCGCTATCTGGTCAACGGGCTGCGGCGCGAGTTCGATTTTGGCGCGGTCCCGGTGCGGCTGGTGCTGCGCGCGCCCAAGAACCCGTTCGACCGCGACAAGGAGTAACTTTCGTCATTCCCGCGAAGGCGGGAATCCATTTGCCAGGACGTGTCGGCTAGATGTGGAGCCTCGACGGCTCCATCAATGGATCCCCGCCTGCGCGGAGATGACGGTTGGGCGGAACGTGCGTCCGCCCCCCCCCCCCCCCCCCC
>NZ_AGFU01000034.1 GCF_000226955.1 Sphingomonas elodea ATCC 31461 | reverse complement strand
AGAGCCGCCATCGCGCCGACGTTGGTGTTAACGGAGAAAGCCATGGTGATTTCCTTCTTGGAATAGAGCCGCTTCTGCGACCCGGGCCGGAAGCGCCGGCCCTCGGCATGGCGCGCGGTGCGCCCTGCACAATCATTGTGGGAAGAAAATCGAGACCACCAAAATTATCCTGCAAATTTTGATGGTTACCGGAATATTAAGATAAACGAACGGTAAATGCGAAAAGGGCTCGCCGTGAAAACGGCGAGCCCTTTGCTCGAGCGGTCGGGAATATCGGCGATCAGAACGGAAAGAGCGCGTCGTAGATCTGCTGTCCCCACCGCGCCTGCTGCGCATCGGTAAGCTGCCCCTTGCCGCCATAGATCACGCGTGCCTCGGCGATCTGGCTGTGCTGGATCGAATTGTCGCGCGCGATGTCTTCCGGTCGGATCAGCCCGGTGACGATCAGCTCGCGCATCTCGAAATTGACTCGCACTTCCTGGCGGCCGCGGATCATCAGATTGCCGTTGGGCAGCACCTGGGTGACGATGGCGGCCATCGTCATGTTGATCGTCTCCGACCGGTTGGTGGTGCCACCGCCGGCATAGTTGGAGCCCGAGCTGGTATCCACCAGCTTGGAGGGATCGCTGCCGGTGAGCTTGCGGATCGGCGTCTGCAGCCCGAGCAGACCGGCGACACCACTGGTCTCGCTGCCGCCCCGCGTCCGCGAGGTATTGTTGCCGATATCGGCCCTGTCGGCGATCGCGATGCGGATGGTGAGAATATCCCCCACCTTGCCCGCGCGCTGGTCGCGGAAAAAGGCGCCTGCGCCGGTGCGGAACAGCGACGCTGTTGGCGCGGTCACCGGCTGCTCCGGGCGGGCGCGGTTCGAGCGATCGAGCGGGGACGCGAGCGAGGGTTGCAGATCGGGGGACTCGACGGGTCCGATCGCCGTCAGCTTGGGCGCCTTGCCGACCGCCTTCAGCCGTCCGACCGCGCCGCAGCCCGAAAGCGTGGCGCCCAGCGCCACGACGAGAATGAACTTACGCATGTTACCTCAGTCCCTCAGGGAGTGGAGATCCGCACCGTGCCCGAACCGTCGACGATGCCGTCGAGCGTGCGGTTGGTGGCGGTGACGACGATCCGCACCGGATCGCCCTGGGCGCCGCCGCCCAGCGCCCGGCCTGCGGCGGTAATGACCATGGTGCCGGAGACGATCCGGGCGGTGACCGGCTCGCCGCGCTTCACCAGCTGCGGCTTGCCCACGTCGCCGCGACGGAGCAGCATGCCGGCGTTGAGGTTGCGGGTCGCTTCCATGCCGACCACCTCCTCCGCCCGCAGCGCGCCGCGCGCCGCCGCTTCCGGACGGCCTTCGGTCGCCACGTCGCCCGCCTCGATCCGTTCGCCGCGCGCGACCGGCTGCTGGAGCACCGCCACCGGCACGTCCTCGGCGGGTGCCGCCACGCGCAGCAACAGGGCCAGCAGCGCGGACATCAGCGCAGCTGGCTGGTCGTCGCCAGCATTTCGTCGGCGGTCTTCACGACGCGGCTGTTCATTTCATAGGCGCGCTGTGCGGTGATCAGCGAGGTGATTTCCGAGACCGGATTGACGTTCGAGGCTTCGATGAAACCCTGGGTCAGCGTGCCCATGCCGGTATCGCCCGGCGAGGCGACCGTCGGCTGGCCCGAGGCGGCGGTTTCCAGGAACAGGTTGCCGCCCTTCGCTTCCAGGCCGCTCTCGTTCATGAAGGTGGCAAGCTGGAGCTGGCCGAGCTGCTGCGGCTGGGTGTTGCCGGCCACCGTCACTTCGACCAGGCCGGTCTTCGAAATGGTCACGTCCAGCGCGCCCTGCGGGATGGTGACGCCCGGCTGCACCGGGTAGCCGTCCTGCGTCACCAGCTCGCCCTGGTCGGAAACCTGGAAAGAGCCGTCGCGGGTATAGGCGGTGCTGCCGTCGGGCATCGTCACCTGGAAATAGCCCTTGCCCTGGATCGCCAGGTCATAGGGATTGCCGGTCTGGGTCAGGGCCCCCTGCTCGTTGATGCGATAGACGCCGCCGGTCTTCACGCCCGAGCCGATCTGGATGCCGGCGGGCACCCTGGTATCGGCGCCGGTCGAGGAACCGGGGCGCGACACCTGCTGATAGAGCAGGTCCTGGAACTCGGCGCGCTGCTTCTTGTACGCGGTCGTGTTCATGTTGGCGATGTTGTT
Organism: Sphingomonas elodea ATCC 31461; assembly: GCF_000226955.1. Taxonomy (GTDB): domain Bacteria; phylum Pseudomonadota; class Alphaproteobacteria; order Sphingomonadales; family Sphingomonadaceae; genus Sphingomonas; species Sphingomonas elodea. The sequence goes on along the minus strand of NZ_AGFU01000034.1, from coordinate 155,581 downwards.
CGAGATCACGTCGACATTGGTCTGCTGTGCCAGCATGCCGGTCGCGGCGATGGAAAGCGTACGCATGGAGGTGTTTCCTTCGTGAAATTCAGCCGATGCGGCCAAGCTTGTCGATCGCGCTCTTGCGCATGTCCGACATCGAGTTCGAAAGGCTCTGGCTGGTCTGGTAGGCGCGGAGAATCTGGATCATGTCGGTGGTCTCGACGATCGCGTTGACGTTCGATCCCTCGACGCCGCCGCTCACCAGCTTGGTCTGTGCCGCCGGCAGTTCGCGCCCGCCGGTGCCGCTGAACATGCCGTTGCCGCGCGGATCGACCACCGCCTCGTCACCGAACACGGTCACCGCGATGCGGCCGAGCGGGCCGTTCTCGCCCATCACCGTGCCGTCGGGATTCACGCTGACCTTGCCGGCTTCCTCGGCCGGAACCTTGATCGGCTTGCCGCCTTCGCCCAGGATCACCTGGCCGCCGGCGGTGGCGAGCTCACCGCTATCCAGCACCTTCACATAGCCCGCGCGCGTATAGGCGGTGGTGCCGTCACCGGCCTGCACCGCCAGATAGCCGGGTCCGTCGATCATCACGTCGAGCGGATTGCCCGTCGGCTGGAACGCGCCGTTCGCGGCATCGTGGACCGCGCCGTAATCGAGCACGAACGACGTCTTCTCGGCGGGTTTCACCGCGCTTTCGGTGTTCTCCACATATTCGCGGAACACCGGTTGCTCGCGCTTGAATCCCACCGTGTTCATGTTGGCGAGGTTGTTCGCCACCACATCCATTCGGCGCCTGAGCGCCTGCTCCTGGCTGAGGAGCACATAGGAAGAGATGTCCACCGGACCGTCCTTCGAAAAATGGTCACTAGGCAGAAATTGCCGGGTGACGCTTCTATAATAGAGGGAAATCGGACGTGCGGACGCCGCGGCCGATATTTCGGAAGGTCCAGGGAAGCTATGTCGGCCGAGATCGTCGAGGATAAGGGTACGCCGGAGGCCCCGGCGCCCAACAAGAAGAAGAAGCTGATCATCATCGGTGCCGCGACCGCGGCCGCCCTGACGCTCGGCGGTGGTGGTGCGGCCTTCTTCATGGGCGGCAAGAGCACGGCCAAGACCGAAACGCACGGCGAGGAAGCCGCCGCCGAGGAAGGGCATGGCGAAGGCGAAGCCAAGGCCGAGGGCGAAGCCGGCCATGGCGAGGGCGAAGGCAAGGGCAAGTTCGTCGACGTGCCCACCGTCTCGGTGAACCTGCGCTCGCCCGACGGATCGGCGCGCTTCCTGAAGCTGCACCTGATGCTGGTGCCCGGCCCCAAGACGACGGACGCCGCGCTCAAGGAACAGCTGCCGGTGGTGCTCGACGCCTATCAGCCCTTCCTGCGCGAACTGCGCCCGGAGGATCTGGGCGGCTCGGCGGCGGTGTTCCGGCTGAAGGAAGAGCTGATGGTGCGCGCCACGCGGGTGCTCGGCCCCGGCATGGTCAAGGAAGTGCTCATTCAGGACCTGATCCAGCAATGATCGATCTCGACGACTTCGACCTTCCGGATCCGCCATCGGCCCCGCTTGGCGACGACATCCGCTTCGACCAGGCGGACATCGACGCGCTGTTCGGCGGCAACGAACCGGTCCTGAAGAAGAAGGGCCTGCGCGCCGTTCTGGAATCGAAGGTCATCAGCCACGAACGGCTGCCGATGCTGGAAGTGGTGTGCGACCGTGTGGTGCGCACCTTTGCCAGCTCGATGCGCAACATGACCTCGGACGCGATCGACGTGAGCCTCGAGGAAGTCACCTCCGCCCGCTTCGGCGAGTTCATGAACCGCGTGCTGCTGCCCGCGATGGTCGGCGTGTTCAAGGTCACCGAGTGGGAGAGCTACGGCCTCATCACGGTGGAATCGGGCCTGATCTATTCGGTGGTCGACGCGCTGCTCGGCGGTCGCGGCGGCAACTCGCCGACGATGATCGACGGCCGGGCCTTCACCCCGATCGAAACGTCGCTCGTCTCGCGCGTGCTGGAAACGGCGCTGCGCGATTTCGCTGATGCGTTCGAGCCGATCGAGCCGGTGAACATGAAGCTGGAGCGCATCGAGACCAACCCCCGCTTCGCGGCGATTGCCGCCACCTCGAACATCTGCGCCATCGCCACCTTCCGGGTGGACATGGACGGCCGCGGCGGCTGCTTCACCATGGTGTTCCCCTATGCCACGCTGGAGCCGGTGCGCCACAAGCTGCTCCAGCGCTTCATGGGCGAGAAGAGCGGCCGCGACAGCATCTGGGAGGCGCATATGGCCTCCGAGATCCGCAAGACCAACGTGACCGTCAACGTGCTGCTCGGCGAGAAGGCCGTGCCCCTGGCCGAGCTGGAAGAGCTGCAGGTCGGCCAGACCATCGCCTTCGACAAGAGCCCCGACGACGCACTCGACATGGCGTGTGGCGACATCAAGCTCGCCCAGGCCCAGATCGGCCAGCGCAGCGGCCGCGTCGCCGTGCGCCTGGTCAACGATGTTTCCCGCACGAGGAAGAAAGTATCATGAGTATCGCGCTTTTCGCCAATGTGCTGACGATCATCCTGTGCGTGGCCGTGCTCGTGCAGAGCATGCGCATGATGCGCAGCCTGCGCGCGGTGAAGGACGGCGCCCTTACCGATGTGGTCAAGGCGCTGGATAACGCGACCGTGCAGGCCCGTACCGTCCTGTCGGACATGAAGCAGACGCTGGGCACCGATTGCGCGCGCCATGCGCGGCTGGTGGAGCAGGCCCGCGACCTGCGCGACGAGCTTTCGGACATGATCGGCATCGCCGATTCCGCCTGTGAGCGGATCGTCTCGGCTGTCAGCCTGGCCAACGCCCTGCGCGTCGCCGGCGACGAAGCCGCAGCGGAGGAAGAGGCCGGGACCGTCGACGAGGCCGAAGCCGCCGCCGACACGGCCGCTGCCACGCGTGAGGCTGCGTGATGGCGCGCCCTTCCCTGCTCCTGCTCATGGCCGCGGCCTCCGCGATCGCCGCGGTGGCCAACGCCGCCAGCATCGCCACCGGCGACCAGGACGGCAGCACCAAGACCCGGCTCGGCAACTCGATCGAGCGCGACCTGAGCGCGCGCGACCAGGAGGCCGCCAAGCGCCAGCGTGCGCTGGACCTGCGCGAACAGGCGGCCAAGGCCGCCGAGGCGCGACTGGCGGCAGGCGTCGAGGCGCAGCAGAAGGAAGGGGTGGCCGGCGCACCGGGAGCGCCCGGAGCCCCCTCGCCCGCCGAGGCCCAGTTCGACGAGCTCGCCCGCATCTACCAGGCGATGAAGCCGGCCAAGGCCGCCGCCGTGTTCGAGCAACTCGACATGGAAGTGCAGATGAAGGTCGCGCAGCGCATGCGCCCCGCCTCGACGGCGGCAGTGCTCGCGGCGATGACGCCCAAGGGTGCCGCTTCGCTCAGCATGGCGCTGGCCCGCAAGAGCGCCGCCGCCAAGCCTGCGGCGACACCCGCCATGGCCGGGCCGGCCGGTAGCGCCCGCAAGCCGGGCTGAGCTCTTTCCCGATCGCGAAAAAGAAACACCGCATCCTCGCACAAGCGAGGATTCGGTTGCTGCGTTCGATGACGATGTGCGGTCTGGCTGGCGCCGGTGCGGCGCCGCCGCCTCAGCTCTGCGAGGCGCCGACTTCCACGATCAGCACGCGGTCCAGCTCCGGTACCACGGTCTTCAGTGCCGTGGTCAACGTCTTGTCGAGGTCCGCGGCGTTGACCGCACGCAGCGCCGAGGCATCGAGTCGCGCGAATTCCACGCCCCCGGCGATCGCCGCCATGCGCAGGTTCGGCAGCGCGGCGGTCAGCTTTTCCGCCGTCGCCGCGTCATGGGCTTCCAGCACCAGTTTGAAATTGAGCGTGCCCGCGACGCGATCGGCATCGACGATCGGCACGGCGATGGCTTCCATCGTCACCAAATGGGGCACCGCGCCTTCTCCGCCCCCGCCCGAAGCATAGGCGCGCCCCGCCGGAAGCGGCGAAAGCGCCACCGCGGTCAGTCCGAGCATTGCCAGCGTTCGCTTGCCGCGCACCAAATTTCTCCTGTCTCCGCATGGTTCGGGCCGCCGATGCAGCCACGCACGTCCTATAAATAAAGGGTAAGCACTTAACGGAATCCAAATGAGCCACGATCAACGTCCCGCCCGGATGCGCGTCGTCGCCGACGCGAACGCCAGCCGCGGCAACGCCGTCGACACCAGCGCCGAGCAGCAAGCCAAGCCGGGCCCACCGGCAGCCGCGGCGCCCGCCGGGCTGCCGGTGGTGCCTGCGCTCGTCTTCGTGATCGCGTGCGTGATCGGCGGCGGCGCCGTTACCTACCTTCTTGCCGGAGCCCATTGATGCGTCGATTGCTGATCCTGGCGCTGCTCGCCAGCACCGCCGCCGCACCGCCGAGCGACCCGGAGCACGCCCCCGCCGCGCACGACGCGGCCCCGGCCGAACATGGCGCGGAGGTTCATGCAGAATCCCCGGATGCCGGCCTTCCCGGCCGCGTCGAGCTTCCGCCCTTCGCCGCCGTGCTCGCGCAGATGCCGACGATCACCGACAGCAGTGCCTGGCCGTCGCTCACCGAGGAACAGGCCTGGGACGCGATCGTTCGCGCCAAGCCGGAGACGCGCCAGCTCGCCCGCTGGAACTATGCCGGCTCGCTGATCCACCGCGGCATGGGTGCCGAGGCGCTGAGCGTGCTCGAGACCATGGTGTCGGACGATGAGGATCTGGCGCTCGCCGCGCCCTTCCAGCTCGCCACCGGGGCGGCGATGGTAATGATCGGCCATTACAAGGATGCGGTGCAGGCGTTGTCGCTCCCCGAACTGGAGCATAATGCCGAGGCCTGTGCATGGCGTGTCCGTGCGCTCGCCGGCACCGGTGACGCGGCCGCGGCCGCTCGCCAGATCAACTGCGCGGTGCCCGCGATCAACGGGCGCAGCCCGCAGGAGCGCAAGCCCTTCACCCTCGCCGCCGCCCGCGGTGCCATCGCCATCGGCCAGGGCGCGCCCGCGCTTGCCTGGCTCAAGCTGTTCGGCGAACAGGACGCGCAGGCGAACCTGCTGCGCGGCAAGGCGCTGCTGGCGTCCGGCGATCCGGCCGAGGGGCTGTTCCGCCTTTCCCGCGCCGAGCTCAGCGGCACCCCCGACGTGCAGGCGGAAGCGAAGCTCGCCCGCATCGAGGGCGAGCTGAAGCTCCACCGCATCGATCCCAAGGAAGGGATCAAGCAGCTGGAGGCGCTACGCTATGGCTGGCGCGGGGGGCTGGTCGAGCAGGGCGCGCTCCGGCTCGAATACCAACTGGCCCAGGCCGAGAATGATCATCGCGCAGCGCTCCGCAGCGCCGCCACGCTGTTCCGATACTTCCGCCCGGACGGCGATTCCGCGGTGATGCTCAAGCAGATCCAGGGTTGGCTGGCCGAGATGCTGGCACCCGACAGCGGCACGCCGCTGCCCGAGGCGGCAGGACTCTATTGGGATTACAAGGAACTGGCCCCCGCCGGTGCCGAAGGCGACGTGCTCGCGTTGCGGCTGGCCGCACGGCTGGAGGAAGCCGGGCTCTATCCCCGCGCCGCCGAACTGCTGCAATATCAGCTGATGCAGCGCCGCCAGGACGTGGCGCAGGGCCCGCTGTCGGTGAAGGTGGCGACGCTGTTCATCCTCTCCGGCGATCCGGTGAAGGCGCTCGACACGCTCCACGCCACCGAACAGGCGAACTATTCGGACGCGATGCGCTTCGATCGCAAGCGGATCGAGGCGGTGGCGCTCTACAAGCTGGGCCGCGAGGCGGCGGCAATGGCGGCGCTGGACGGCGTTCCCGGCGGCGCCGGCGTCCGCAGCGAGATCCACTGGCGCACCCGCAACTGGGGCTCGTTCGTCACCGAGAACGAAGCCACCCTGCCCGCGCCCGGTGCACTGACCGCGCCGAACCAGGCGATCGTGCTGCGCCAGGCGGTGGCGCTCGCCATGCTGAACCAGGAGGCCAAGCTGCAGGCACTGCGCGCCCGCTACGCCGCCGCGTTCAAGCCGCTGCCGAGTGCGCAGGCCTTCGACCTGCTCACCCAGCCGGCCCAGTCGATCGATCCGGCCCGCGTCAGCAAGGCGATGGCGGCAATCCCTGCCGCCAGCCCCACCGGCGTGATCGGCGACCTGCTGGACGTGACGACGCCTACAGGCTGAAGCGCAGCGTCGCGCGCAGGTCCCGCCCTGCGAGCGGCGCATAATCCTTCAGATAGCTGGCCGCGCGGCGTGCATCGACGTCGAACAGGTTGTTCGCCGACAAGGTGAGCGTGGTGCCCGGCATCGTCGGGAAGGGCTTCAGGCTCAGCGTCGCATTGACCATGGTGTAGGGCGCGGTGCGCGTCTCGAAGCCGGCGATGCGGTTCTGCACGAAGACATGCTCGGCCTCCAGCCGTCCGGTCAGCCGGTCCGACTGCGCCTCGATGCCGCCCAGCACGCGCGGCGCGGGGATGCGCGGCGCAGGCCCCTGGTCGACGATGTTGGCGCGCACATAGTCGCCCAGCGCATCGAGGTTGACCGTGTACTGGCCGATCTGCGCCAGCCGCACCGATCCCTCCGCCTCGAACCCGTAATAGCGTGCATCGCGCTGGGTGAACTGGAAGCAGGGAAGGTCCACGGTCCGTCCGCTCGGCGCGGCGGCGGCGGCGCACACAGCCTGGTCGGTCTGCGCGTCGCTGATATAGTTGGAGAACCAGTTGTAATAGGCCGAGGCATCGAAGCTGTAGCCGTCGCCATGCGCATGGACCGTCGCTTCCAGGCCCCAGCTCTTCTCCAGCCGGAAGTCGGGGCTGCCCAGCTCATAGGCCTCGGTTCCCGCATGCGCGCCGTTGGCGAACAGTTCCTCGGCGGACGGCGCACGCTCGGTGTGCGAAAGGTTGAGTCCGATCCGCACGTCGCGGCTAACGCCATAGGACGCGCCGACCGATCCCGAAAGCGCCTCGAAATGGCGCTTGCCTCCGAAAAAGCGCGTGTCGCCCTGCACCGGATCGGAGGACAGATCGGTAAATTCGTACCGCAACCCCGCCTCGGCCTTCAACGCGCCGAGGTCCACCTGCTGCAGGGTAAACAGGCCCACCTGCTCGGTCTTGTTCTTCGGCAGGAAAGCCTCGTCGCCCTGCACGTCGAAGTCGCGGGCGAGATACTGGACGCCGCTCGCCCCCCGCCAGGCGCCCCGATCGGCCTGCACCAGCTCGAGACGTCCCTCCAGCCCCTTGTTGTAGAAGGCCGTGCCGACGCCGCCATCCGGCTCCAGCTCGAAGTGGCGATAGGCGGCATAGCCCGCGCGCAGCCGCACCTTCTGGAGGAACCCACCGCCCGTTTCCGCTTCGGCGCGCAGGTCCAGCCGGTTCTGCACCACGCTCAGTCGCGGCGCTTCCTGGCCCGAGCCCTGCTCGGTCGCGAAGCGGATCGGCACGCCATAGAGGCTGTCATAGTGGCTGTAGGCAAGGCCCAGCATGCCGGTTTCGGTGATGATCGACGCCCCCGCCCCGGCCGTCCAGGTCTCGGCGGCGGTGTTGGGCAGCCGGTTCTTCACCGCGGCGTTGGCAGCGAAGTCGATCGGCTCCTCCGCGTCCGGATCTGCCGGCAGCATCGCGCTGGCCAGCGCCTGACGCCGTTTCGCCGGGGTCAGCGCATAGCCACCGATCTTGAGATCGTCCGACTTCGAGTACGAACCGTCCGCATGCAGCACCAGATGACTGCCCACCGCCACGTCGCCGGCCCCGCCCACCGAACGCTCGTTCGCCGCGGAGCCATAGGTGCCGATGGAGCTGAAGCGATAGCCCTTCTCCGGCACGCTGCGCGGGATGCGGCTGTCGATCACGTTGACCACGCCGCCCATTGCCGAGGACCCGAACAGCAGCGCCGACGGGCCGCGCAGCACCTCGACGCGCTCGGCGAGCAGCGGATCGATGATCACCGCATGATCCGCCGAGGTGTTGGACACGTCGATCGAGCCGATGCCCTCGGTCAGGATTCGCACGCGCTCGCCCTGGAAACCGCGCAGGATCGGGCGCGAGGCGCTCGGGCCGAACGAGCTCGCCGACACGCCGGGCTGGCGGGCCAGCGTCTCGCCGATCGTCGGGCGCAGGTTGCGGGTCAGCTCCTCGCCGGTGACGACCGACGTACCGGAAAGCACATCGGTCTCGCTCTGCCGATAGGGCGCCGAGACGATGATGTTCGCGCCTTGCTGTGCCGAAGCCTGGGCCTGGGCCTGGGCCTGCGCCTGCGCGTCTGCCTCGGCTTCGCGCTTCGCCGCTTCGGTCTCGTTCGGCGCCGGCGCGGCCGGCTGCGGATCGGCCCATGCCGACAGGGGCAGCAGAACGAGCGAGCAGGAGGCAAGGAGCACGCGACGCGACATCAGATTTCCGCTTTCATTAAGGGAGAATGGCGCGAACATGTATCGGGGATGTTATATAGTATCAAGAAAAATCATGCTGCGATGCGGTGCATAGTCGCACGGCCAAACCAAGCATTTTCAGGAAGATCCCGGCGCCGTCCTCACGGACTGGCCTGGCGAGAGGCGGTGGTGGGTCCGCCGGGATTCGAACCCGGGACCTCTCGATTAAAAGTCGCTTGCTCTACCGACTGAGCTACGGACCCACAGGCCGGCACCTAGGCGCAGGGGCGCCTTCGGTCAACCGCGTGCAACAACATACGTGTCCTGCGACCGGTCACCGGATCGCGCCAGCCGGCCGCAATCTCGGCCAGCGGCGCGAGCACGAACCGGCGGGTGCGATAGTGGAGATGGGGCACGATCAGGTCCGGCCCCCGCCAGCAGCCGCCCGACCAGAGCACGATGTCGAGATCGATCACCCGCGCGCCCCAGCGCTGGCCGCGCCGGCGGCCGAAGGCACGCTCGATTCGCTTCAGCCGCCGGAGCAGCGCATCGGGCGTCTCGTCGCTGTCGATCCAGGCGACCGCGTTGGCGAAGCGCCGGATCGAGGGGCCCAGCGGGGCGGTTTCGTGGATACGCGACGTCGCGCGCACGCCGCCGATCGCGGCCAGGGCCGCCTGCACTTCGCAGCACGGGCTGCCATGGCGACCGCGGCGGTTCGAGCCCAGGGCGAGGATGTAGCTTGTGACCGGCACGCTCCCGCGCCTATCCCAGCGCCATGTCCGCGCCAAGCCCAGAACCCGATCGCGATTGCCCGCTCTGCCCCCGTCTCGTCGGCTTGCGCAGCCTGTTGCGCGCCGAACAACCGGACTGGTGGAACGCGCCGGTGCCGGCCTATGGCGATCCGGAGGCGCCGATCGCGATCGTCGGGCTCGCGCCCGGGCGGCTGGGAGCGAACCGCACCGGGCTGGCCTTTACCGGCGACGATTCGGGCACGCTCCTGTTCGCGGTGCTGGAAAAGCTGGGCCTTGCCGAAGCCGGGGTGCCGCGCGGGGTGGTGATCCTCAACGCGGTGCGCTGCCTGCCGCCGGAGAACAAGCCGACGCCGGCCGAAATCCACGCCTGCCGACCGTTCCTGGCTGGCGAGCTGCGCGCACCGATTGTCGTCGCATTGGGAGAAATCGCCCACCAGTCGGCGGTGAAGGCGCTCGGCGGCAAGCTGCCCAAAGCCCGTTTCGCCCACGGCGCCGAGCACCGCCTGCCCAAGGGACAGGTGGTGCTCGATAGCTATCATGTGTCGCGCTACAACCAGAATACAGGCCGGTTGACCGAGCCGATGCTGGCGGCGGTATTCGAACGCGCGGTGGCGCTCAGAGATATTTGACGAGACTCAGGCTGCTCAGCTGCGAAAACACCGAATAGCTCGCCTCGAGCACGGTCTTCTGCTGGGCGAGGTCGACGGCGACCTGGCCCAGATCGGCGTCCTCATTGTCCTCGATCACCTTCTGCAGCAGCAGCGAACGATCCTCGCCGCGCTTGCTCAGCTCGTCGACCTGGTTCTGCTTGCGGCCGTTGTCGGCATTGACGGCGCTCACCTGATCGAGCCCGCCGTTCAGCTTGGAGATCGCCTCCCTGAGCGCGGTCCTCTGCGCATCGGTGATCGTCGAGCCGATCGTGCCGGCCTGGGCGAGCGTGCGGAACGCCTCGTACAGCCCGGTGCCGATCGAACTGGCATTGACGCCGTAGGTCACGTCGACACCGTCGCCTACGCGCGCGCTCGACAGCACATTGTCGTCATGGAACGCCTGGGAGACCGGCGTCGTCGCGGCATCGGCCAGGCTGTTGACCGAAAACGGCGTCTGGTCCGTCTGCGAACCGGCGAACAGCGGCGTGCCGCCTTCGCTGGCGTTGAGCGATGCGCGGACCTGCGCGAACGAGCTTTCGATCGCTTCCTGCAGACCGGAGCTCTGGCCGGTGCCGATCGCAGTCATGATCTGCTGGCGCAGGCTCGTCGCGGTCGCCTGGATGCCCTCGATATGCCCCTGGTACAGCGACATGGTGGTGCCTACCCGCTTGGCCACGGCCGATTGCGCCTTCTGCTGCTCGAGGAGGCTGTGCGCGGAAAGGTTGCGCACGGCTTCCGTGCCCAGCGAAGCGAAGTCGGACGCCTTCTTGCCGGTAGACAGCCGCTTCTGGGTCACGGCCAGCTTTTCCTGCGCGGTCGAGATCGCGCTCGCCATGGTGCGCTGGAGCGGGATGGTAGCAACACGAGACATCAGGTCGGCTCCCTTAACGGACCATCTGGAGAAGGGTATCGTACATCTGCGACGCGGTGGTCATCACGCGCGCAGCGGCCGAATAGCTGTTCTGGAGGACGACCATCTGCGAGAGTTCCTCGTCGATGTTGACGCCCGAATAGCTGTCGCGGCGGTTGACCGCATCGGATTTGCGGGCGTCGGCATCCTCGAGCCGGCTCTGCGCCTGGCTCGCCTCCAGTCCCGCGCGGCCGAGCAGCTGCGTCGAGAAGCGCCCCACGGTCGTCACGCCGTCCTTGCCGAGATCCAGCGTGCCGGCCAGCTTGTTCACGAACGCCGTCGCACCGCGGGTGTCCCCGGAGCCCAGTGCCTTGGTGCCGACGGCGGCGGTGGTGTCCAGCCGGGCCAGCGGCAGCTGCGAGGGATTGGCGGCGATGTCGTTGCGGACCTCGGCGACATCCAGGCCGCTGTTGAGGCCGCTCAGGCCGGAAAGCGACGAAAAGGTCCGGCCGCTGCCGGCGCGATCGGTGGAATCGGCGGCGACGGAGAGCACCGCGCCGGACATCCCGCTCACCGGCTCGAAGCGCATCCGTCCGCGCGAATCCAGCGAGAAGCTGCCGAAATGGCCCAGCGGGCTGCTGTTCAGCGTGGTGACGAGATCGCCCATCGTGCCGCCGGTCGTCGGCTGCAGCGTGTAGCTGGTGAGCGCCAGGCCCGATGCGTCGCGCAGCACGATCTGCGCGCTCTGGCCGGTGGTGAAACCGTGCGGATCGGCGGCGTTGAAGCCGGTCGGCACCAGGCTGCTGCTGTCGCTCCGGATCACGTCGTTCATGCCGAAATATTGGGACACGCCCACCCCGGCCCGCTGGCTTGGGGTGCTGGTCGACTGCGCGATCGCCACGCCGTTCCCGCCGGCGGCCGCGGCGAAGCGCAGCACGCCGTTGGTGAAGCTGGCGGTCGCGGCGCTGCCCAGCCCGGTGTTGATGGCGCTCACCAGGTCGGCGACGGTAGCCGCCGGGCCGAGTGCATCGAAATCCACTTCGGTCTTGGCGACCAGCGTGCCGTCCGCCTGGGTGACCGCGAAGGTGGCCTTGCCGGTGAACCCCAGCCGATCGGTCGCGGTCAGCCCGGTCTGGCGGCCGGTGAGGCTGGCGGGCGGCGGGACCGAGGTCCCTTCGTTGGAGACCGCGTTCAACGCCTCGGCAAGACCGCTGAACACGGTGCCGAGCTGTTCGGAAAAGGCGGGCAGCGCACGGTCGCGCAGGTCCAGCAGGCCGCCCAGCTTGCCGCCGATCGCGGCCGAGTCCAGCTTCTCGCCGGTCAGCGCGCCCATCGCGCCGTCCTTGCTGGCGAAGCGGATGCTGATGTCGGGATAGGTGGTCTGCGAGCTGCCGGTGCCGTTGCCCTTGTTCGGGTAGTCGACCTGGCGCAGGCGCGTGTCGAGCAGCATCTGGCCGGAGGTCGTCTCGATGAACACGCGCCCGTCGGGCTGGTCGCGGACGTTGACGGAGAGCAGGCCGCTCAGTTCCTCGATCGCGTTCATGCGCTGATCGGCGGCACCGCTGGAGCTTCGGCCCTGCCCGGTCGCCTGCGCAACCGTGCCGTTGAGGTCGTTGATGCGCTGGAGCAACGTGTTGATCTTGTCGATCGAATAGCCGACTTCGGATTCCACGTCGGCGCGCAGGCCGTCCACGTCGCGGGTGGTCTGCTGCATCGAGGCGAGCGCATCGGCGACATTGCCGGTGAACACCGCCTTGGTCTGCGCCGAGGATTGCGATCCCGTCATCGCCGTGGCCGATGCGGTGATCGCGTTCAGCCGCGCCGGCAGGCCGGAAGAGGCCCCGGGCTCGCCGAGCAGCGACTGCAACCGGCCGAGATAGCTCGACGTCACGTCGGCCCGGCCATAGTCGCCCGCGCGCCGATAGACGGTCGCCTCCAGGAAGCGATCGGCGATGCGCTCGGGCTCGCCCACGTTCACGCCGCTCACCTGACCGTTGATGACCGAGGTCGAAAGCGCGACCCGTTCGCGGGCATAGCCGGTGACGCCGACATTGGCGATGTTGTTCGATACCGCGCGCAAGCCGGCCTGGGCTGCCGCCAGGCCCGAAACTGCGGTTCCAAGGATATCGTTCAGTGCCATGTCCAGCGTCCCCCGGCCTCCGTCTTCGTCTTCAGCGCTTCAGATCGCTGACTTCGCGCAGCATGTCGTCGACGGTCGTGATGATCTTCGACGAGGCGCTGTAGGCGCGCTGGAAACGGATCATGTTGGTGAACTCGCCCGCCAGGTCGACGGTCGATGCCTCCAGCGTGTTCGACAGGAGCTTGCCCGCACCCAGCTGGCCCGGCGCGTTCATCGTCATCGTGCCCGACGAGCGGTTGCCGGTATAGGCGTTGCCGGAGATGCGGGTCAGGCCGTTCGGGTTCGGGAAGGTGGCGACGGGCAGCTGGAAGACCTTGCGGGTCGAGCCGTCGTCGAAGATCGCGCTCACCACGCCGTCCGGCGAGATGTCCGTCGCCGCGATGTTGCCGAGGATGCCGCCATCGGCACCGCCGCGGATCATCGAGGAGGGCTGGCCGAAGGAGGTGAGACCATTGATACCGCCATTGTCACCCAATTGCAGGTTGATCGGCACCGAGGTCGCACCGTTGGTGTAGGTGATGTTGAGCGGGTTGAAGAGCGCGGCGGTCGAGCCGGTCCGGTTCAGGCTGCCGTCGCCGTTGAACGCCACCGTGCCGCTGGTCAGCAGGCCGCCGGGTGCGGTGGTGTCGCTTGCCGGCACCATATAGGTTTCCATCTTCCAGCTGTTCGCGCCGGTCTTCAGGAACGACATGTTGAGCTGATGGCTGCCGCCCTGCGAGTCATACACCGTGAAGGGGCGCGTGAAGGTCGGCGTCACCGTGCCGGAGGCCATGTCCCCGGCGGTGTAGGCGCCCGCATAGGTGGTCGCATCGGACTGCAGGTTGATGCGCGCCTCCAGCTTGGTGCTGGGCGCGGCGGTGCCGACGAGATCGCTCAGCCGCACCGGCGACAGCGTGTCCAGGCTGCCCGTGTTGGTATAGCTGCCGGTCGCGTCGAGGCGCCAGCCATAGAGGTACATGCCCGACGAGTTGCGCATGAAGCCCTGCTCGTCCGGCTTGAACGAGCCCGCGCGGGTATAGGCGACGGGGTCGTTGCCCGAGGTCCCGGTGCGTGTGATGAAGAAGCCGTCGCCGTTGATCGCGAGGTCGGTGCTGCTGCCGGTTGCCTGGGGCAGGCCCTGCTTGGTGACCTGCGTGATGGGGGTCGCCGCGACACCACCAGCCGAATAGCTCGACGCCGTGCGCCCATCGGTCACGAGCGTGCGGAACTGGGCCTCGACGCCCTTATAGGCGACGGTGTTGATGTTCGTGATGTTGTCGGCAACCGTGGCCATGGCACTCGACTGCGCGCTCAGCCCGGAAACGCCAGCGTAAAGAGCGGAATAGAGGCTCAAGTTCAAAACTCCTCGAGATGCCCGCGCGATCCCCACGCCGGCGACGTCTTCATTGTAGAGGGGGAAACGCGGCACCCAAATCGATAGGGCGAATTTGCCTGTTGCGACGCGGGAGGCGGCAAATTTTGCCGGGTGTTCGCGTCGCCGGCCGCAAACGCGACTATAAGTTTAGGAACGCTTATCGAAAGGCCAGTTCCATGCTTCGCATCACGCTCCGCGACGGTGAAAAGGCGATCGTCAACGGCGCGGTGCTGCGCGCGGTCGGTCGCACGCAGATAGCCGTCGAGAATAAGGTATCGATCCTGCGCGGCCGCGAAGTGATGCGGCCCGAGGAGGCGACCAGCCCTGCCCGCCAGCTCTATTTCGCGACCATGCTCGCCTATATCGATCCGGCCGGCCGCGACGCGCACCACGATGCCGTGGTCCAGCTAATCAGCCTGCTGATCACCAGCCTCGGCACGCCGCAGGCAAGCGAGCTGTGCATCCGCTTCGCCAACGATCTGGCGCAGGGCGAGTACTACAAGGCGCTCGCCGTCGCCCGCGACGTGATCGCACTGGAAGACGCCGCAGCCGCCGACCAGAGCGCCACCCAGGCCGCCTGAAGGACGCCGCCGCGATGCAGACGCTCGCCAGTGCCGCCCGTGCGATCCGAGAGATGGTCCCCGACCGTCGCTTCGGTCGCGTGGTGGCGGTGCGCGGCGCGCTCATCGAAGTGGAGGGCCTGGCCGGCGTCGCCCAGATCGGCAGCCGCGTCGAGATCCAGTCCCCCGGCGGCAAGGTGGAAGCCGAAGTCACCGCGCTCGACCGCGGCGTCGCCTTGTGCCTGCCCTTCGTCGATCCCCAAGGCGTGGGCCTGGGCGCGATCGCCGAGCTGGGCGCCGGCCAGTTCACCGTCCGCCCCTCCAAGGCGTGGCTTGGCCGCATGATCAACGGCCTGGGGCGCCCGGTCGACGGCCTCGGCCCGCTGGTCAACGGCGCCGATCCGCAACCGATCAAGGCCTCGCCCCCCGCCGCCGCCGGCCGCTCGCGCGTGGCCGAGCGGATCGAGACCGGGGTACGCTGCCTCGATACCTTCGTGCCCTTGTGCCGCGGCCAGCGGCTCGGCCTGTTCGCCGGATCGGGCGTCGGCAAGTCGGTCCTCCTCTCGATGCTCGCGCGCTGGACGCAGTGCGACGTCGCGGTGATCGGCCTGATCGGCGAACGCGGCCGCGAAGTGCAGGAATTCATCGAGGACGATCTGGGGCCCGAAGGCATGGCCCGATCGGTCGTCGTCGTCGCCACCTCGGACGAGCCGGCGCTGATGCGCCGGCAGGCCGCCTGGACCACCCTCGCCGTTGCCGAACATTTCCGCGACCAGGGGCTGAACGTGCTGTGCCTGATGGACTCGGTCACCCGCTTCGCGATGGCGCAGCGCGAGATCGGCCTCGCCTCGGGCGAGCCGCCGGCGACCAAGGGCTATACCCCCACCGTGTTCGCCGAGCTGCCGCGTTTGCTGGAGCGCGCCGGCCCGGGCGCCCCCGGCCAGGGCATGATCACCGGCCTGTTCACCGTGCTCGTCGACGGCGACGACCATAACGAGCCGGTGGCGGACGCGGTGCGCGGCATCCTAGACGGCCATGTGGTGATGCGCCGCGCGATCGCCGAGCGCGGCCGCTATCCGGCGATCGACGTGCTCAAATCGGTCTCGCGGACCCTGCCCCATTGCCTGGAAGCCGAGCAGAACGACGTCCGCCTCGCCGCGCGCAAGCTGCTGTCCACCTATGCCGACATGGAAGAGATGGTGCGGCTGGGCGCATACAAGGCGGGTTCCTCGCCCGAGGTCGATCGCGCCGTGGCACTGGCGCCGCGCATCGAGGCGCTGCTCAACCAGGGCAAGAACGACCAGGGCCATGCCGAGGCGGCGTTCGCCGAACTGGCGGCGATCCTTTCCGGCGCGGCCACCGGCGATCCCGGCCATGACGTGGGTCTCGCCGCGTGAGGACGCCGTTCGATACCGCCCTGCGCATGCAGCAGCGTACCGTCGACGACCTGAAGGTCGCGATCGGCGCCTCGATCGAACGCATCGCCGCGCTGGAGCAGCAGGCGCGCGAGCTGACCGATCGGATGCGCGAGGAGCGGATGCTCGCCCACGCCCTGCCCTTCGCCTCCGACGCGTGGCTGGCCACCGCCAAGCACGCCCAGACGCGGCTCGGCGCCGAAACCGAGGCGGAACGCGCCCGGCTGGTGGCGCTGCGGGAGCAAGCGCGCGAAGCCTATGGGACGTTTCGCGCGATCGAAAGCGCCGCCGAGCGATTCCGCACCGAGGCCGAGCGCGAAGCCGAGGCCGCCGAGCAGGCGGCGATTGATGACATTGCCGCGGCGCGGTTCCTGCGGGAACGCAAGCGGATGCCGGTGAAGGCAGCATGATCCACCGTACCGACCTCGCCGCGCTGACGCCGGCCCAGCGCGCCAATGTGATCTACGCGCAGGCGCAGTCCGAGCTTTCCAACCGGCTGTGGCGCGCCGCGATCGGTGACAGCGACCGGGACGGCGCGAACAAGAGCCGCTCGCCGCTGGGGCCGGGTTCGGACATGCAGATGGATTCGCTGCTCGAACTGCTCGGCACCAAGGCACCGCGCTCAACCAAGGGGCGCTGCGCCTGCCAGTGCAGCTGTTCCTGCCATGACGATCCCGACGATATCGCCGCGGCCCCCACGGGGCCGATGACGCCGGAGCGCGCCCGCACCATCGCCGAACGCCCCGCCGCCATGGCCTCCGCCCCCGCGACGGGCGCGACCGGCGCCGCCGCCTCCGCCGGGCTCGCGCTGGGCGCCAACAGCCGCTACGCCGACGCCCTCGCCGCCGCGGAGGCGCGCAGCGGCGTGCCGGCCTCCGCGCTCGCCGCGATCGTCAACGCCGAAGCGGGCAAGGGGCAGGACGGCAGCTGGAACCCCCTGTCGCGCAATCCGCGATCGAGTGCCGCGGGGCTCGGGCAGTTCCTCAGCGGCACCTGGCAGACGCTTGCCGAACAGGGCGGCACCTGGCTCAACGAAGTCGCCAAGGCGCGCGGCTGGCTGAAGGAAAACGGCAAGATCGACCCCAGCCGCCGCAGCGAACTGCTGGCGCTGCGCTACGATCCGCAGGCATCGATTCTCACCGTGGCAGATATGGCCCGCAACAATCTGCAAAAACTCGAATCGTCTGGCCTGAATGTGCGGGCCGATTCGGAGACTTTGGCCAAGGCGGCCTATCTCGGCCACCATCTGGGCCTGGGCGATGCGAGAAAATTTCTCGCCGGCGGGATCGAAGCCGGGCGGGCCCGGCATCTGCTGGCCGCCCAGGTCGGCGGATCGGCGGCGGAACAGCGCATCGCCAGCGCCGGCGATGCCACCCGCGCGCACCGGCAATGGTTACTGGAATATATCGACCGACACATCCAGCCGGAAAAATTTTCCTCGTAAATCCGTCATTTCCGGCATTTCGGCGACCGTTAGCAGCGATGTTGAACGGCGATTAACCATCATTTTTTCAGGCACTTGGCTCGCCATGCGAATCGCTCCTGCTATAAAGACCGGGGGCCCTTTTGCGGAAAACTACCTAAGGGCCCGATTAGCACTCCTTTAAAGGTTTCAGGCGAAATCTGCCCCTGTCGACGGCGCCGGAACGATCGGACCGGCGCTGAACCAGGGGAATAGGAATGTCGAAGATCACGATCGCTCTCGAGGCCGCCGTCCAAACCGTCATCGAGAATTCGCCCAAGGACAGCAAGCAGACTGCCCGCCAGCGCGCCGAAGTCGATCGGGCCTTCGCCCGCATTCTGAAGCTCATCGCTCCCCGCATCCGCCACTTCATCCGCCAGTACGGCCTGACCGCCCATTGGGACGATGCCGAGCAGTGCTGCGCGATCGCCGTGCACCGCGCCATCCAGGCCTATGAGCCGGAAAAGGCGCAGTTCACCACCTTCGTGAACTGGCAGATCCGCGGCGAGCTGCAGAGCCTGCGCTTCCGCCTGATGACCGACCAGCGCCCGTCGGCCAAGAAGGTCGAGGCCACCACCGTTTCGCTCAGCGCGATGGTCAGCTCGGCCGATGGCGACGAGATGTCGCCCGAGGCGATGATCGAGGACGAGGATGCGCTGGAGCGCACCGAGAGCGCCGCATCGGAGTATCTCGCCGATGGCGCGATCTCCTCGCTGATCGAGGCCTATGTCGACCATCTCCGCAAGGTGGGCATCGAGCAGCTCCGCCGCCGCCCGCGCCCGAAGCGGGAGGAGGCAGCGCTGCGCCGCGAAGGCCCGCGTCTGCGCACCGCCACCCACGGCATCGATCCGGCCGAGCTGGAGAAGCTGGAAGCCAAGCTGGAGCGGGACCGCGAGATCGTTGCCCGCCGCGTGTTCCAGACCGCCACGCTCGACGACCTTTCGCTCGAGACCGGCGTGACCAAGGAGCGCGTCCGCCAGATCACCAAGCGCGCCGCCAAGGTGATCGCCGAGATCGCCGCCGCCGATCCGCGCTTCTCGGTGATGGCCGAATATGGCGCGCCGGCCCCGACCAAGCGCCGCCAGCCGGCCCCGGCGCGCAGCGTCACGCCGATCCTGCCGGACGCCAGCCAGCCGCACAACCTGCTCTCCAGCGTCGTCGCGATCGAGCCGGCGAGCATCGAGGCCGTCGTCGCCGCCGACGCGAACCGCGAGACCATCGAGACCGTGGCGATCGCCGCCGCGCAAGTTCCGAGCAGCGCCGCACTGCACTGATGCCCGCTCGGGGCACAACCGTTCTATAATGGGGGGATAACCCTTTCGCGGAACGATCGATGCCCCGAGATTCCCAGACCAACGGCCGAGGCGCACCCCAGATGATGCCGCGGCCCAATTACAAGCTGACCGAACTGGCCGAGGAAATGGTGCGCTGTGCGCAGCCGCTGCTCCCGGCCGGCGGTCGGCTTTTTCTGGGTCTGCAGCAGGAGAGCGACGGGTCGCTGCGGATGATCTGGTGGCGCGGCGACGATTTCCGCCTGATCGCCGAGATCGACGCATCCCCCGAAGGCTTTTGCGACGAGGATACCGATGAAGGCGCGCTGCAGGATGCGGCCAGCGCCTGTCTCACCTATCTCGCCGGTCGCTGGCCCAGCCCGCCGCGCCGCCTGGGCGTGATCACCGACGGCACCGGCGTCGCCTTTTCCCCCAACCGTCCCGCCGTCGCCGAGCCGGGCTGGCTGCTCGACCATGCCGGCGGCCTCGCGACGCTCACCACCATCCTGCCACTGGACGGCGAAGGCCCTTGCGCGCTCCTGTGCACGCCGATCGAGGCGGCATCCTATCATTGATGGGCGCTCCTCCCCTGCAAGGAGGAGCGGCCCACGGGCATGACGGCGGGGTGTCTCCACTGGGGCCTTCCCCTCATCGTGACAATTCGCCTCACCCTGCTATGGCACCCGAATGGGTCAACTGATCGCGATCGAGGGCGCCGACGGCGTCGGCAAGAACACCGCCGCCAAGGGGCTGTGCGCGGCGCTGCAGGCCTCCGGGCGCACTGCCACCGTACTCGGCTTCCCGCGCTATGGCGAGACGGTCGCCGGCGTCACCATCGGCAAGATGCTCGCGGGCGAACTCCCCGTCCCCGTCACCCCGCATGCCGCCGCCGTGCTCTATGCGCTCGATCGCTTCGAATGGCGCGATGCGCTGCTGGAGGCGCAGGCGACCCACGACGTGGTGGTGCTCGATCGCTACATCGCCTCGAACATGGCCTACCAAGGCGCAAAACTGGGCGGCGAGGAAGGCCGGGCGCTGATGGACTGGATCCTCGCGCTGGAAACCGGGCAGTTCGCCCTGCCCCGCCCGCGCCTGTCGATCTATCTCGACACGCCGTGGGACCTCGCCCGCGAGTTGATCCTGCAAAAGGCGCAGCGCAGCTACACGACCCGCAGCTTCGACGAATATGAGGCGGATATCGCCCTCCAGCAGCGAGTCCGCGGAAATTACGAGGCGATCGTGGCAGCGGACCTGCTGGGCCCGTGGCGCATCGTCCATGCCAGCGAAGCCGGCGCGATGCGGGCGCCGGAAGCCATCGTCGCCGAAATAATTTCCCACATTTGAACCGCCCGAAAAGGCGCCTATCTCCCGCGCTTGACATTTGCTTCGCGGGAGCGGCAATGGTAGCGCTATCACAATTTGAAACCGGTTTTGGTGAGAGGTCCCTTGGAAGCGCTTCGTGACATGCTGCCTGCCGATCATGCGCAGGCGATTCTGGTCGGCCGTGTGCAGACCCCGGCGGGCCCGAGCCCCGTTCTCCTCCGCGATGGCCAGGTGATCGACGTTTCGGCGATCGCGCCGACCGTCGCCGACCTGCTGGAACGCGACGACATCGCGACGCTGAGCGGCACGGTGCTGTGCAGCGTCGACGCGCTCGGCACCGAGTCGGCGCCGCAGGTGCTGGCTCCGGTCGACCTGCAGTGCGTGAAGGCCGCCGGCGTCACCTTCGCCGTCTCGGCGCTGGAGCGCGTGATCGAGGAACGCGCCCGCGGCGATTCCGCCAAGGCCGCCGAGATTCGCGGCGACCTCGAAGCCAAGGTGGGTTCGGGCATCCGCTCGGTCGTCCCCGGTACCGCCGAGGCCGCGGCGCTCAAGGCCGCGCTGATCGAGGCGGGCATGTGGTCGCAATATCTCGAAGTGGCGATCGGGCCGGACGCGGAGGTGTTCACCAAGGCGCCGGTTCTGTCGGCGATGGGCTGGGGCGCCGAGATCGGCATCCGCTCGGACAGCGACTGGAACAATCCGGAGCCGGAAGTGGTGCTGGTGGTCGACCGGAATGGTGCGATCAAGGGCGCGACGCTCGGCAACGACGTCAACCTGCGCGACTTCGAGGGCCGCAGCGCGCTGCTGCTGGGCAAGGCGAAGGACAACAATGCCTCTACCGCGATCGGCCCGTTCATCCGCCTGTTCGATGACGGCTTCACGATGGACGACGTGCGTAGCGCGGTGGTCGACCTCACCATCGACGGGCCGGAGGGCTATCGCCTCTCGGGCACCAACAAGATGAGCGAGATCAGCCGAGATCCGACCGAGCTCGTGCGCCAGACGCTGAGCGAGCACCAGTATCCGGACGGCTTCGCGCTGTTCCTCGGCACGCTGTTCGCGCCGGTGCAGGATCGCGACCATCCCGGCCGCGGCTTCACTCACAAGCCCGGCGATATTGTCCGCATTTCCACGCCGAAGCTCGGCACGCTCGTCAACCGCGTCACCACGTCCAAGGCCGCCGCGCCCTGGACGTTCGGCATCCGCGATCTGATGCGCAATCTCGCCGCCCGCGGCCTTCTCTCGCATTCCTAAGGTGTCCATGTCGCAAGCCGATCTCCAGCAGGGGCCGATTCCGGCCGCCCAGCGCGCCGTCTATCCGAGCCTGAAGGGCAAGCGGGTCCTGATAACCGGCGGTGGTTCGGGCATCGGCGCCGGGTTGGTCGAAGGCTTCGTCCGCCAGGGCGCGGACGTGACCTTCTTCGACATCGCCGAGGCGGATTCGCAGGCGCTGGTCGCCAGCCTGACCGACGCGGCGATCGCGCCGCGCTTCTATCGTGTCGATCTCACCGACATTCCCGCCGCGCAGGCGCAGGTGCAGGCGCTGATCGAGGCCGAGGGCGGCTTCGACGTGCTGCTGAACAACGCCGCCAATGACGATCGCCACACGATCGAGCAGGTGACCCCGGAATATTGGGACAACCGCCTCAACGTGAACCTGCGCCACCAGTTCTTCCTGGCGCAGGCGGTGATTCCGGCGATGAAGGCCAAGCGCGCCGGCGTGATCATCAACCTCGGCTCGATCTCGTGGCACCTCGCC
The DNA here is from genome assembly GCF_000226955.1 of Sphingomonas elodea ATCC 31461. GTDB lineage: Bacteria > Pseudomonadota > Alphaproteobacteria > Sphingomonadales > Sphingomonadaceae > Sphingomonas > Sphingomonas elodea. The sequence continues at coordinate 133,705 of NZ_AGFU01000034.1, read as the reverse complement.
CTGGAGGAGCTGACGCTCTACCAGACCGCCAAGGCGGCGATCGAGGGCCTGACCCGCAGCCTGGCGCGCGAGCTGGGCCCGGACGGCATCCGCTCGGTCTGCATCGTCCCCGGCAACGTCAAGACGCCGCGCCAGATGAAGTGGTACACGCCCGAGGGCGAGGCCGAGATCGTCAAGGCGCAGTGCCTGCCCGGCCGCCTGGTGCCGGACGACATCGCCGCGCTGGCGCTGTTCCTTGCATCCGACGATGCCCGGCTGATAACGAGCCACGAATTCTTCGTGGATGCAGGCTGGAGATAAGATGACCGACAAGGTGGTGGTTTCGGCGCCGGAGAGCGTGTGGGGGCTCAGCGCCCCGCTTCTCGAAGGCCCGGTATGGGTGGAGCGCGATGCCGCGCTTTGGTTCGTCGACATCAAGAGCCACAAGATCCACCGCTATGATCCCGCCACCGGCGACAAGGCGAGCTGGGACGCGCCGGCGCAGGTGGGCTTCGCGCTGCCGGCGGCGAGCGGCGGCTTCGTCGCGGGGCTGCAGACCGGGCTCGCCAGGTTCGATCCGACGGACGGCAGCTTCGTGCCCCTGGTCGATCCCGAACCCGAACTGCCCGGCAACCGGCTGAACGACGGCACCGTCGATTCGGAAGGCCGCCTGTGGTTCGGCACGATGGACGACGGCGAGAGCGCGGCCACCGGCACCATCTATCGCCTGGCAGCGGACGGCAGCTGCGTGCCCTCCAGCCCCAAGGTATCGATCACCAACGGCCCGGCGGTCTCGCCCGACGGCAAGACGCTCTACCATGTCGATACGCTCGGCGCGGTGGTCTATGCCTGCGACATCGATCCGGACGGCGCGCTGGTGAACCGCCGCGAGTTCGTGCGCATCGCCGAGGGCGAAGGCTTCCCGGACGGCCCGTGCGTCGACAGCGAGGGCTATGTGTGGGTGAGCCTGTACGTCGGCTCGGAGGTGCGTCGCTACTCGCCTGCGGGCGAGCTGGTCGAGACGGTGCCCTTCCCCGTCGATGCGATCACCAAGATCGCGTTCGGCGGCCCGGACCTGAAGACGGTCTTCGCCACCACCGCGAACAAGCACCTTTCGGCCGAAGACAAGGCCGCACGGCCGAGTTCGGGCGACCTGTTCCGCTTCCGCGTGACGGTGGCCGGTCAGCCGACCGCGATGATCCGCATCGGGGCCTGAGCCCAAATCCCTCCCCCGGCTAAGCTGGGGGAGGATCTTCCCTACTGGTACATCGCCCTGGTCAGCCCGGCGATACCGCCGCGCACCCGCTCCCACCCCGCTTCTTCGGACAGGTCGAGCCCGAGGAACCGCCCGCTGGTCGCGCCGGAGAGCACCAGCTGCTGGATCGAGGCGATCAGCAGCGCATTCAGCATCGGCGCGTCGATGCCCGCCGGGCGCTGCAGCGTACCACGCTCCCGCGCGATCCAGGCGCTCAGCGCCTTGCCCCGAGCCTCGGTAAAGGCGCTGGCGAGCATGGAGGGTGCGGAAAGCTCCCAGGCGAGGATCTTCTGGGCCAGCGGATCGCTGCGCAGCGCATCGAGCAGCGCTACCGCCACCCGCGCCATCATCTCGGCGTAGCTGGCCGGCGGCGGCACATTGTCGGGCCGCACCAGCGCGGTTTCCATCCAGGCGGAGACGTCGGCTGCGATCGCTTCGGCAAGGCCGTCCATCCCGCCGAAATACCGGTAGATCAGTTGCTTGTCGTAACCCGAGGCGCGCGCGATCGCATTGACGCCCCAGCGGGCAAAGCCCTGTTCGGCCAGCAGCCGCTTGGCCGCTTCCAATATCACGCCGCGCGTATTGGCCGCATTGCGCGGACGTTTCGCCGGTGCCCCTTCGCTCACGCTGCCCATCCCCTATTGTTGGCGATGGTTAACTATCACTGACGAGTGACACTTGCCATATCCGGAATGGGCCGGAGGTGGGGAATCGGCCCCGAAAGAAGAAGGGGCGGGAACGCTGTCCCCACCCCTTCCCGGTCAATGGTTGTGACGCGGCACCTTGAGGCCAGTCCCGCGATACTTGGTCGCGAACTCGAGCACGCCGCCCTCGTGGAGTTGGCCCGATTTCTCGCGGTACAGCTCTTCCCAGGGCGTGTTGCTCGGCGGGATCGGCGGGGCGGGCTCGCCCTTGCGGCGGGCGATCTCGTCCGCCTCGACCAGCGCATCGACGCGGCCCTGGTTGAGATCTATGCGGATCATGTCGCCGGTGCGCAGCCACGAAAGCCCGCCGCCCGCCGCGCTTTCGGGCGAGGCGTTAAGGATCGAGGGACTGTCCGACGTGCCCGACTGGCGGCCGTCGCCCAGCGTCGGCAGGCTCTGGATGCCCTTCTGGAGCAGCGCATCGGGCGGCTGCATGTTGACCACCTCGGCCGAGCCGGGCCAGCCCAGCACGCCCGCACCGCGGATCACCAGGATGCAATTGTCATCGATGGCGAGCGCCGGATCGTTGATCCGGTGGTGATAATCGTCCGACCCGTCGAACACCACCGCGCGCACCTCGAACACGCCCTCCTGCCCCGGCGTCGAGAGATAGCGCGCACGGAACGCATCGGAGATCACGCTGGTCTTCATGATCGCCATGTCGAACAGGTTGCCGGTGAGCACCAGGAACCCGGCCTTCTCCATCAGCGGCTTGTCGAGGGGCAAGATCACCTCGGGATCGAGCACCCGCGCCTCGGCAACATTCTCCGCCATGGTGCGGCCGGTGCAGGTGGCGACGCTGCCGTCGAGGATGCCGGCATCGACCAGCAGCTTGAGCACCGCCGGAATGCCGCCGGCGCGGTGGAAGCGCTCGGAGAGATATTGCCCCGCCGGCTGCATGTTGACGATCAGCGGCAGGTCATAGCCGGTCTGCCAGTCCTCGGGGGTGATGGTGATGCCGGCATGCGCGGCCATCGCGTTGAGGTGCGGCTGGGCGTTGGTCGAGCCGCCGATCGCGGTGAGCAGCTTGATCGCATTGAGGAAGCTCTGCCTGGTCAGGATCTTCGACGGGCGGAGGTCCTCGTACGCCATCTCGACGATGCGCTTGCCGGTCTCGTAGGCGATCTGGCCGCGCTCGCGGTACGGCGCCGGGATCATCGCGCAGCCGGGCAGGCTCATGCCCAGCCCCTCGGCCAGGCTGTTCATCGTCGAGGCGGTGCCCATGGTGTTGCAATGCCCCGAGGACGGCGCGCTTTCCATCGCGCGGCGCAGGAACTCGGCCTCGTCGATCTCGCCCGCCGCCATCTTGCGGCGCGAGCGCCAGATCACCGTGCCGGAGCCGACCAGTTCGCCTTCGTGCCAGCCGTCGAGCATCGGCCCGCCCGACAGGACGATCGCCGGGATGTCGACCGTGGAGGCGGCCATCAGCGACGAGGGCGTGGTCTTGTCGCAGCCGGTGGTGAGGATCACCGCGTCGATCGGATAGCCGTTGAGGATTTCGACCAGGCCGAGATAGGCGAGGTTGCGGTCGAGCGCGGCAGTCGGGCGCCGGCAATTCTCGAAGATCGGGTGGAGCGGGAATTCCATCGGGATGCCGCCGGCTGCCAGGATGCCTTCGCGGGCGCGCTTCACCGTCTCCAGATGGATGCGGTTACACGGCGCGATGTCGCTGCCCGACTGGGCGATGCCGATGATCGGCTTGCCCGAGGTCAACTCCGCTGGCGTGATGCCGTAGTTCATGAAGCGCTCGAGATAGAGCGCGGCCATGTCGGCGCGGCCGGGGGCGGCGAACCATTCGCGCGATCGGAACGGACGGGCAGGCGTGCGGGTCATTGATACCTCACAATCCTCCCCGGTACGGGGAGGGGGACCAGCCGCAGGCTGGTGGAGGGGGCCAGCCACAAGCGACATCCTTTGGGGCGATCCCCCTCCACCATCGCCTTCGGCGATGGTCCCCCTCCCCGTTCCGGGGAGGATCTTGAACTTAGCCCTCCATCGCCTCGAGTTCCTTGCCCTTGGTTTCCTTGATGAACTTCAGGACGAGGAAGAAGCTGACCGCCGCGCAGACGGCATAGAAGGTGTAGCTGGCGGCAAGGCCGAGCTTCGATGCCATCACCGGGAAGCTCTGCGCGATCAGATAGTTGGCGAACCACTGGGCGAAGCCGCACACGGCCAGCGCCGAGCCGCGGATCTGGTTCGGGAACATCTCGCCGAGCATCACCCACATCACCGGGCCCCAGCTGACGTTGAAGAAGATCACATACAGGTTGGCGGCGATCACCGCGGTCTTGCCGAGGTCCGGCGAGAGGACCAGCTTGCCGGCGGCGTCGAGCGAGCCGTGGCCGAAGGCATAGACCAGCACGAACAGCGTGACCGCCATGCCCGCGGAACCGATCAGCAGCAGCGGCTTGCGGCCGATCTTGTCGACCAGGCCGATGGTGACGAGGCAGGCGGCGATCGAAACCGCGCCCGAGACGATGTTGATCAGCAGCGAGTCCGCCTCGGTGAAACCGGCGAGCTGCCACAGCGTCGAGCCATAGTAGAAGATCACGTTGATGCCGACGAGCTGCTGGAACACCGCGATCACCAGGCCCGCCCACAGGATCGAGCGGATGCCGCCGGTGCGCGGGTCGATCAGGTCGCGGAAGCTCGGGCGGTGGTCGGCGCTGAAGCTCGCGCGGATTTCCTCCAGCTTGGTGCGCGCAGTCTGCGGGCCGAACAGGTCGGTCAGCACCTTGGTCGCTTCCTCGATGCGGCCCTTGGCGACCAGGAAGCGCGGGCTTTCCGGAATGAAGAACAGCGCGACCAGGAATACCGCAGCGGGGATCGCCTGCATCAGGTACATCCAGCGCCACGCTTCGAGCCCGGCCCAGAAGGCGTTGGTCGAGGCGCCGGCGGCAGCCGCGAGATAATAGTTGACCACGAACGCGGCGGTGAGGCCGGAGATGATCATGATCTGCTGCACCGTCGTCATCCGGCCGCGAATGTTCGCGGGCGCGACTTCGGAGATATAGGCAGGCGACAGCACCGAGGCGGCGCCCACCGCGATGCCGCCGGCGATCCGGGCGACCACGAACACGCCGTGGAGGTGCGCGAAGCCCTGCGCCAGCGCGCCGACGAGGAAGATGAAGGCGGCGAGCCGCATCACGTTGCGGCGGCCGATCGCGTCTGCCAGCGTGCCGGCGAAGAAGGCGCCGATGAAGCAGCCGATCAGCAGCGAACCGACGGTGAAGCCGAGCCCGGCCTCGTCGAGCGCGAACGCCGCCTGCAGGCCCGGCTGGGTGCCGTTCACCGCGCCGCTGTCATATCCGAAAAGCAATCCGCCGATCGTGGCGACCGCCACGATGGCGCCGATCAGGCCGATATTGGCCCGCTCCGCTGTCTGGTTCATCCAATCCCTCTCCTGACGCCCCGAACTGTCGGCGCGATTTGTTAGCGGTAACGCTGGCCCGTGCAACCGAGAAAAGCAAGTCGGCAGATGCGGATTCGCAATTTTCTGCCAACGTTGTCGTGCGATCCCCTTACGCCGCGGGCGGCGGCGCGCAGGATTCGCGCACGATCAGCTGGTGCGCAAGCACTTGTTCGGCGTGCTCCGTGCGGACGTCGGCACGCAGTTCCTCGAGCAGCATGGTCAGCGCCGCCTCCGCCATCGCCGCGATGGGCTGGCGGACGGTGGTGAGCTCCGGCCACATCGTCGTGGCAAGCGCCGTATCGTCGAAGCCGACCACGCTCAGGTCCTGGGGCACGTGCAGGCCCCGACGATGCGCAACGCCGACGGCTGCGGCGGCCATGTCGTCGTTGCTGGCGAAGATTGCGGTGGGCGGCTTGGGCAGATCGAGCATCGCCTCGCTCGCGACAATGCCGGAACGGAACGTGAAATACCCTTGCTCCACCGGCATGGCGGCAAGGTCCAGCCCCGCTTCCTCGATCGCCGCGCAGAAGCCCCGATACCGCTCGGCACTGGATGTCTGGTTGGGGTTGCCGCGAATGAAGCCGATATGCCGGTGCCCCATGTCGAGCAGATGGCGGGTCATCGCCGACGCAGCCGCGAAATCGTCGATGCGCACGTTCAGGCTGCCTTCCGGCGGCAGCCCCATCGCTACGGACACCCAGGGAATGCCCGCCGCTTCCAACTCGGCGCGCACCGGCCCCGATTCGGAAAGCGGCGGCGGCAGGATCACGCCCTGCACATGCGTCTGCACGAAGCCGCGGGTCGCCTCGGCCTGTTCCTCGGCGCGCTCGCCCTCGCAGGCCTCGAGCACCAGATGGCAGCCGGCCCGCCGCGCAGCGGCCAGCGCGCCGATCAGGAATTGCGAGAGATAGGCCGCCGAGGGGTTCGAATACAGCAACCCGATTTGGGTCGCTTCACCAGCGGCGAGACTGCGCGCAGCACTGTTGGGCGAATAGTTGAGCTTGGCGATCGCGGCGAGCACGGCTTCCCGAGTCGCCTCGCGCACGTTGGTGCCGCCGTTGACGACGCGTGACACGGTCATGGCGGAAACCCCCGCTTCGCGTGCCACGTCCTGTACGGTGATGCTGCCCCGGCTGCGCCGGCTAGGTTTGCTCATCCCCCCTCCTGCAGGAACGCATAAGTTCGCGCTACCATCTTTGCAATCGTTGGCGAACCGAAGCGCACACCGTTGACCGGCGTCGTTGCGCGCAACTATAGATGATAACGCTACCATCATGGCAAGAGGCGATAGCAGAATCATCGCCGGCCTTCAGGGAGAGGAACATGCGTCATTTTCGCCGCGCCGCCGCGCTCGCCATCGCCGCGAGCGCTCTGACGCCCTTCGTCGCGGCCCAGCCTGCCGCAGCGCAGACCGCCCGCGCCGACAAGCCGCTCTACAAGGACGCGACCCAACCCGTCGATGCGCGCGTCGACGATCTGCTCGCGCGGATGACGCTGGAGGAAAAGGTCCAGCAGCTGCAGGCGCTGTGGCTCAACAAGGGCCTGGTGCAGGATGCCAAGGGCGAGTTCGATCCCGTCAAGGCCAGCGCCAGCTTCCCCAACGGCCTGGGCATGATCTCCCGCCCCTATGACCGCCGCGGCGTCGCCGCCGCTCAGACGACGGCGGCGGGCGCCAATGCCGGCGACGTCAACCGCAGCCCCGAGGAAACGGCGCGCTACGTCTATGCCGCGCAGAAATGGGCGGTGGAGAAGACGCGGCTCGGCATCCCGATGCTGATGCACGAGGAAGCGCTGCACGGCCTTGTCGCGCCGGGTGCCACCAGCTTCCCGCAGTCGATCGCGCTGGCGAGCAGCTTCGATCCCAAGCTCGTCGAGAACATCTTCTCGATGGCCGCGAAGGAAGCGCGCGCCCGCGGCGCCAACCTCGTCCTCGCCCCTGTGGTCGACGTGGCGCGCGATCCGCGCTGGGGCCGCATCGAGGAGACGTACGGCGAGGACCCGTATCTCGTCACCCAGATGGGCCTGGCGGCGATCCGCGGCTTCCAGGGCACCACGATGCCGCTCAAGTCCGACAAGGTGTTCATCACCCTCAAGCACATGACCGGCCATGGCCAGCCCGAGAACGGCACCAATGTCGGCCCCGCCTCGCTCGGCGAGCGGACGCTGCGCGAGGATTTCTTCCCGCCGTTCGAAGCGGCGGTGAAGACGCTGCCGGTGATGTCGGTGATGGCGAGCTATAACGAGATCGACGGCATCCCCAGCCATGCCAACAAATGGCTGCTCACCGACGTGCTGCGCGGCGAATGGGGCTTTCAGGGCGCCGTGGTCAGCGACTATTTCGCGATCCGCGAGCTGATCACCCGCCACCACCTGTTCAAGGACCCCAAGGACGCCGCCCAGCGCGCGCTCGACGCGGGCGTCGACGTCGAAACGCCGGACGGCGAGGCGTACACCCATCTCGTCCAGCTGGTGAAGCAAGGCCGGGTCAGCCAGGGCGAGATCGACAATGCCGTGCGCCGCGTACTGCGGATGAAGTTCGAGGGCGGGCTGTTCGAGAACCCCTATCCCGAGGTGAAGCTGGCCGCCGCGCGTACCAACACGCCCGAAGCGATCGCCCTCTCCCGCCAGGCGGCGCGCGAATCGATCGTGCTGCTGAAGAACGCACAAGGCCTGCTGCCGCTCGACGCCAGGGGCATCAAGCGCATGGCGGTGATCGGCACCCACGCCAAGGATACGCCGATCGGCGGCTATTCGGACCTGCCCAACCATGTCGTCAGCGTGCTCGAAGGCATGCAGGCCGAGGGCAAGGGCAAGTTCGCGGTCGACTATGCCGAGGGCATCCGCATCACCAACCACCGCGAATGGTCAAAGGATGCGGTGGCGCAGGTGCCGGCTTCGGTGAACGACCAGCTCCGCGCCCAGGCGCTGGAGACAGCCAAGAACGCCGATGTCGTCGTGCTGGTGCTCGGCGGCAACGAGGCGGTGAGCCGCGAGGCCTGGGCCGACAACCATCTCGGCGACAGCGAGACGCTCGACCTGCCCGGGCCGCAGGACCAGCTGGCGAAGGAACTGATCGCGCTGGGCAAGCCGGTCGTGGTGATCCTGCTCAACGGCCGCCCCTATGCGGTGAACTATCTTGCGGAAAAGGCGCCGGCGCTGATCGAAGGCTGGTATCTCGGCGAGCAGACCGGCAACGCGATCGCCGACGTGGTGTTCGGCCGGTACAATCCGGGCGGCAAGCTGCCGGTGTCAGTGGCCCGGAGTGTCGGCCAGCTGCCGATCTACTACAACAAGAAGCCGAGCGCGCGGCGCGGCTATCTGTTCGGCGACACCAGCCCGCTCTACCCCTTCGGCTATGGTCTGAGCTACACGACGTTCGACATCTCGGCTCCGCGCCTGGGCACGCCGACGATCGGCATTGCCGACAAGGCTAGCGTCGAGGTGGACGTGACCAACACCGGCAAGGTTGCCGGCGACGAGGTCGTCCAGCTCTTCGTCCATGACGACGAGGCATCGGTCACCCGGCCGGTGATCGAGCTCAAGCGCTTCGAGCGGGTGACGCTCAAGCCGGGCGAGAAGAAGACGGTGCGCTTCGAACTGACGCCGGACGATCTGGCGCTGTGGAACAGCCAGATGCGCCATGTCGTGGAGCCGGGGACGTTCACGATCTCGTCCGGCCCGGATTCGGCGACGCTGAAGAGTGCTACGCTGACTGTAAGGTGAAGATCAGCGGGGAGGCTGCTGACCGCCGCAGTCTCCCCGCTCGACTGCGGGGGCCGTTTGGCGGTGCCGCGGGCCTGCGCTGAAAGGAGATGTCCGATCTTGGTGGTTAGCTGCCTTTGCGACGCGACGGTGCGTGTCGTTCGCAAAGCCACATCGCCAGAGCCCATCCACCGATCAGCGGCACGGCAAAGAGCGAAGGTGCGTACCGGTCAGCTACGAAGCAAAGCATGAGGCTGACCGCAATCACTGCAGCCATGTAGGCGACGCCCTTCCAGTGTGCGGGCATATAACTCCACACAATCCGTTCGAACCAAATCTCGCGCCCTTGGTCATTCAGCTTCATCACGCGCATCCCTTAGCGCCCCACATTGGCTTGCGTGGCGTATGTCCGCAACTGGGCGAAAGCAGACTCGCTGCTTCCTGACCCCACGAACCGCCGCCGCCTCAATCATCCACCCACGCCGCCACCCAGAACAGCGGCGCGTTCCAGTTGATCGCGACTTCGTTCAGCGCATAGGCATGGATGTCGTCCGCCCAGCAGGTCTGGGCGACGCACTTGCCCTTCAGCTGCATCGCCACCGCATCGGCCATCGCGGTGTCGTTCGGTCCGCCCGAGAGCACGCCCGGCGGCGGCCCCGGCAGCTTGGCGTCGAGCGAATGCGCCCAGAAGCGGTGGTGCGGGTTGCGGAGCGATCGCGTGCCATAGCCGCTCACATAGGACGTCCCCATCGGATTGCGGCCCAGCAGATAGTCGAGCGCCGAGACGATGCCCGCGCGGTACTTCGGCGCGCCGGTAAGATCGCTCGCCACGCCGAGCAGCATCGCCTGGTTCATCAGGTCGCCGTTCGAGCCCCAGGGATAGCCGATCGGCCGATAGGGGATGGCATATCCGTTCTGGCGGCGCTGCTCGAGAATGCCGTCCGCCGCTACGATCAGCGTGGCGCGCAGCTTCTGCACCTCGGCGTCGCCGAGGCCTGTCTTCACCGTCGCCAGCGTGATCGTGCCGAGCGGGGCGGTGAAGCTCCAGCCGGGCGCGCGGACCGCTTCGCCGAAATGCGGCGAGCCGGTCACCGCCTTGCGGAACACCTCCTCGCCGGTGGTCGCGTAGAGCTCGGCGGCGGCCCAGTAGAATTCGTCGCTCAGGCTCGAATCGCCATAGCCGCCGCTGCCGGTGAAGCTGCTGGTGGCGTAGACCTGCGGGTTGCGCTGCGCCGCCGCCCAGGCCCGCCGCGCGGCGGTGAGGCAGCGGGCGGCGAAGGCATCGTCCACCCCGCGCCACAGCCGGGCGCACTGCGCCGCCGTCGCCGCCAGGTTGAGCGTTGCGCCGGTCGTGGGCGGATAGAGCAGGCGCTCCTCGCGATCGTTCTGCGGCGGCATCGGCATCGCGGTCCAGTTGCGGTCGGCGACCTTCTGGTGCGCCATGCCGCCGGCGTCGATCTCGGCGAAGGGCGGGAAGCTCGGCTCCCAGGCGGGTCGGCCGGGCTTGGGCGCGCCGAGCGGGCCCGAGGGCAGCCGCGTGCGCACGCCGTCCGCGATCTGCATGCGCAACAGGAAGTCCATTTCCCAGCGCGCTTCGTCGAGCAGGTCGCTCACGCCGTTGCCGCTTTCGGGGATGCGCAGCGATCCGTCGGGGAAGGCCTTGGGGCGGCGCTCATAGGCGTTGAGCAGCGTCCACAGCGAAATGCCGCCGTTGACCAGGTATTTGCCGTGGTCGCCGGCATCGTACCAGCCGCCGGTCACGTCGAGCTTGTAGCCGCAGCCCGGCCAAACCATCCCGCGCTGGTCGGCCCCCGCAAAGCAGCCGGCCACTTCATGCCCATGTCCCGCCGGGCGCGCCCAGGCGGCACCGGCGAACTTCGCGTCGATCGGCGTGCCGGCGCGCTGCTGGTAGAAGAAATTGGCAACGTCGCGCGCCAGCGGGCGATAGAGCGAAGGCGCGATGGCAAAGGGATCGCTGGTCACCCCGGCGACCGACAGCCGATAGCCCTTCCCTTCCCGCCGGAATCCGGAAAAATCGATCCGCTGGACCACCGCGCCCGAGCTCGCATCGGGGCCATAAACATAGGTGTCGCCCTTGCCGACAGCGTTGCCATCCGCGTCCAGCAAGAGCCAGGGAAGCGCGGCCGTCCCGGCTCCCCGCACCACGGCAAGCTTTACGTCGCCAGGCTCGAAGCCGATCTGGTTGAGGTCGATCGCTGGCCGTTGCTGCTGCTGTGCTGCCGCCGGGCTCGCCAGCATCGCGCTCGCGAGCATCGCGCTCGCGAGCAAGCACGCCATTTCCTTCCGCATCCTGCTCCCCCGTTTCTATTTCCCATTGCCGGGCGCGTGCGGCGTCCGGATGGCTTCATAATAGCTTAGTGGATGCGGCGGAGCCAGATGCCCGCCCGGCAGCGGGCGCTGCGACAGCGACTGCCAATAGGCGATCGAGGCATCGCGCCACCACTGCGCTTCCCCGCGCTGGATGGCGAGGAAATCGCGCACCTCGGCCCAGCGCCGGGCGTCGACCTTACCCTCCAGCCCGGCCCAGCGGCGCTGCATGTCCTCCACCGTGGCGATGCCGGTGTCATACTGCGCGACCAGGCTGTTCCACAGCGTTTCGCCCGAGCCCATCCGATAGTCCCAGGGGACGTGGTGGAACCAGAGCAGCAGGCTGTCCGGCACCGTCTTCAGGTTGCCCCAGCGCTTGGCCACCTCGGGCGCATATTGGCCGAGCGCGTTGGTGCCGGTCGGCGTGCGATCGAAGCCGATGCCCGTAGCATCGGCGCGATGATAATAGGTCGGGTTCCATTCCGGCCGGGCGAGGTTCGACACCCAGGGGCCCGGGCCGTAATGGTGGCCGGTCGCCATCACATGGCCGAGGCCGAGCGGCGTCATGTAGTTCACCACCGCCTCGCGCGATTCGAGCATCATCGCGACGATCGGGTCGACCACCGCCGGATCGGGGCTCCAGGTCAGCCGCGCCCAGTCGCGGGCGATGTCCGCCGCCCTCGCCTCCGGATCCCAGGCGAGCCGGCCATAGGCGTACCAGTTGGCCTGATCGAACTGCGACCCGCTCCAGTTGATGTCGCTGCCGATATTGGCGACGCCCGCCATGCCGGTGAGCGCTTTGGGGGCGACCGGCGTCTCCAGGACCTTGGCGACGGTGCTGCCCGCGCGCGGACGGAAGGTGTCGCTTTGCAGCACCTCCTCCCACATCGTCCCCAGATAGGCGAGGTGGGTGGCGAAGCCGAGATACTCCTTGGTGATCTGCACCTCGAGCATCAGCGGCGTCTTCGGCATGGCACCGAACAGCGGATGGAAGGGTTCGCGCGGCTGGAAGTCGATCGCGCCGTTCTTCACCTGGAGGAGGACGTTGTCGCGGAACATGCCATCGAGCGGCACGAACTCGTCGTTGGCCTGTTTGTGGCGATCGGCGTCGTTATGCTCGGAATAGACGAACGCCCGCCACATCACCACCCCGCCATGCGGAGCCAGCGCGTCAGCAAGCATGTTGGCGCCCTCGGCATGGCTGCGCTTATAGTCGGAGGGGCCGGGCTGGCCCTCGGAATTGGCCTTGACCAGAAAGCCGCCGAAATCCGGGATCACCGCATAGATCTCGTCCGCCTTGGCCTTCCACCAGGCGCGCACTGCGGGGTCGAGCGGATCGGCGGTCTTGAGCCCACCGATCTCGATCGGGGCGGAGAAGCGCGCGGTCAGGTAGATGCGGATGCCATAGGGCCGGAAGACCTCGGCCAGCGCCTTCACTTTCTGAAGATAGGGCGCGGTGAGGATATCGGCATTGGCGTTGACGTTGTTCGGCACCACCGCATTGATGCCGATCGAGGCATTGGCACGGGCGTAATCGGTATAGCGCGGGTCCTTGTAGCCGGGCAGCTTCTGCCAGTCCCACAGCGACTGTCCGGCATAGCCGCGCTCCACATAGCGATCGAGATTGTCCCAGTGATCGAGCGCGCGGAGTTGCAGCTTCGGTGCGTCGCGCACATCCAGCGCATCGAGAGACTCGCGCAACTGCGCCAGCTTGAGCAGGCGAAAGCTGCCATAGAGCAGCCCGACATCGCTGTTGGCGGCGATCAGCGTCACGCGTGCGCCGGCGATGGTCGTCGAGCGGATCAGAAAGCCTTCGCGTCCGAGCGCGGCCAGCGGGAGGTTGAGCCCGGCGAGAACCGGCGAGCCCGCGGTGGCAAGCATCACCCCACCCTCGCCCCGCATCGCCGTCGCGTGTGCCGGTGCCGTACCGATCAGCCCGGCCAGCCCGCGATCCAGTTCGTCGACGGCGGCGCGGATCGTCGGACGGCTGGTGTCTGCCACCACGTAGCGCAGCCGCGGGGCAATGCGCTGCACGGTGGCGGCGTCGAGCGGATGGTAGCGCAGCCACAGATCATATCCGGTCTCGGCATGTGCCTGATTCGCCAGCACAAGCGCGCAGAAAACCGTGAACAGGGCCTGGAAAATCCGCCGCATCGCATCCTCTCTCGTTCGCGATCGCTCGCCATCGTTGACAAGCGTGTAGCAGCCCGAGCATGGTACCGCTACCAAGCATGAACACCCGGGGACGGGGGTAGCCAGGAGAGGAGCCACCCGATGCAGGTCGATGCCGTCGTTCTCAATCGCCGCAGCCTGCTTGGCGGTGTCGCCGCTGTCGCCGCCGCACTGCCGCTCGATGCACGGGCGACCAGCGTCCCGCCGGGCCTCAATGCGCTCGCCTCGGAAAAGCAGATGCGGATCGGATCGGCCTTCGCCTGGAGCCGGCCCGGTGCCGATGCGGGTTCGTTCGCCAACCCCGCCTATGCGCGGCTGCTCATCCGCGACTGCGGCCTGCTGGTGCCGGAGAACCAGCTGAAATGGCAGGCAACCCGCCCTGCCCCGGACAGGTTCGATTTCACCCAGTTCGACGCGATGCTCGATTGGGCAGAGGCGAACCGCATGGCGATGCGCGGCCACACCCTGCTCTGGCACAAGACCCAATATTTCCCGCGCTGGCTGAACGACTACGACTTCGGCGCGCGCCCCGTGCGCGAGGCCGAACGGCTGCTCACCATGCATATCGACACGGTGTGCAAGCGCTACGGCACCCGGATCGGCAGCTACGACGTGGTCAACGAGACCGTCGACGAAGGCAGCGGTGGCCTGCGCGAGACCAGCCTGTCGCGTGCGTTCGGCGGCACCGAAGCGATGCTGGACCGCGCCTTCCACACCGCCCGCGCCGCCGCGCCGCACGCTCAGCTGGTGTACAACGACTATATGAGCTGGGAGCCGGGCGGCGAAAAGCATCGCGACGGCGTGCTCCGGCTGCTCGAAGGCTTCCGCAAGCGCGGCGTACCCGTCGATGCGTTAGGGGTGCAATCGCATATCGAGCCGGCGAGCGATGCCCCGGCAGGCGTGCTCGCCGCCCGGCAGGAAAAGCCATGGCGTGCCTTTCTCGATGCGGTGACGGGCATGGGCTATCAGCTGTTGATCACCGAATTCGACGTCGCCGACCAGCATCTGCCCGGCGACTCGGCGACGCGGCGACGGCAGGTGGCGGACTATGCGGGCGTCTATCTCGACGTGATGTTCGGCTACCCCCAGCTGCGCGACGTGCTGTTCTGGGGGATGTGCGATAAATATAGCTGGCTCAACGGCTTCAAGCCGCGCAAGGACGGCGCACGGCCCAGCTGCACCGCCTATGACGACGGCTTTCGCCCGAACCCACTGCGCGATATGGTCGCCGACAAGCTGCGAAAGACGACAGCGCGCCGCTGAACTTCGGTACACTCCCGTTCAGATTTGGCAGGTATAGAGAGTCGCAGGACCGGCAGATCGGCCGGGGCTCCAGGGAGCAAGACGATGGCGGCAGCGGCCGCGAGGCGAGAAGGTCCGGGCGGGGACGGCATCCTCCCCAGCAGCATCGACGTAGCGGCGCTCCACGCGCGCGCCGAAGCGATGGTACGGCTGCACGGTCAGGCGACCGTCACGCCCGCCGGCGCCGCGTTTCGGCAGCGGCTGATGGAGCTCGCGCGCACCGGCGCCCAGCGCGGCATGATCGCGCTGCAGGGGGCGGATATCGAGCGCCGCGCCCGCGCCGGCCGCGTACGTCTGATCGAGGACGGCGCGCCTGCCGACATCCTGTTCGATCTCGCCAGTACGCTGGTCGCGCTGATCGAGCAGGGCCGCGGGGCCGAGGCGAATGTGCTCGCAAACCGTTATCTCGATCTCTCGCCGCAGGGCGCCACCGGCTGGGCGCTGCTGCCGCTAATGGTGTCGCTGCAGACCACCGATGCCGCCGCGGCCGATGTCCTGTTGCGGCCGGCGCCGCCGCAGCTGATCGCGGTGGGCGGGCTGTCGGGCACGGGCAAGTCCAGCCTGTCGCGGCTGCTCGGCGGGCTCTATGGCCGCCGCCCGGGCGCGCGTGTGCTGCAGTCTGACGTGTTCCGAAAGCGGCTGGCCGGGCTGCCACCGGAGACGCGCTTGCCGCCATCGCACTACACCCGTCGCAACGACGCGCAGACCTATGAAGCGATGTTCGAATCCGCCGACGATCATCTGTCCTGTGAGTCTACCGTTATCCTGGACGCGGTGTTCCTCAACCGCAGCGAACGGGAAGTGGCCGAGGCGCTGGCCCAGCAGGCACGGGTCCCGTTCACCGGGATCTGGCTGGAGGCTCCCGATCGCGACCGGATCGCACGGGTCGACGCGCGCACGGGAGATGCCTCCGATGCGACGGGGGAGGTGGCGCGCGAGCAGTCGCGGCGTCCGGTGGGCGATCTGTTCGGATGGCATCGCATGCGCAGCAACCGCGCCATGGAGCTGATCCTGCCCGCCGTCCGCGCGGCGATCGAACGACCGCGCCGCTGAACCTGCGGCGCGGGGTCGATCAGACCGTCTCGGGCTCGTTCCGCAGGAGCAGGCCGCTGCTGCCGTCCTTGGCACTGAACAGGTCGTTCAGCGCCTCCAGCATGCGGCGCGCTTCCGGGCTTGCCAGCGAATAGAAGATCATCTGGCCAGCGCGACGCGCCGAAACCATGCCTTCGCGGCGAAGCAGAGCAAGCTGCTGCGAAACCGCGGTGTCCCGCGCGCCGGTAAGGCGGGCGAGTTCGCCGACAGACTTCTCGCCATCGGCAAGATGGCAGAGGAGCAGCAGGCGGCTGCGACCGGACAGCGCCTTCAAAAATTGCGACGCGTGGTCGATAACGTCGAGCATATCGTTCTTCACAGCGACCATGGTACCGACTCTATCGTTAGGCGCGCAACCCGTCACGCACTGAAAAACCCTAGTATTTTCATAAACCTGGATCAATATGACACATCGCAAATACGCAAATGCGTAGCTTTGCAGAACGCTGGACAGGTCGCCCTGCTACCATATTTCCACTTCAAACGTTCCCTCCGCAATGATCCCGAGCCAGCACGATCTGTTCGGACTGCCAGGACCCGAAGGCCTGCGGGCAGAAAGCGAGTTCCTCGACACCGAGGAGGAATCGCGGGCCATCACTGCGATCAATGCCGCCCCGCTCGCGCCGTTCCGCTTTCAGGGGTGGCAGGGCAATCGACGAACCCACAGCTATGGCTGGCACTATGACTTCGAGGACGCCCGGTTCGCGCCCGCGGAGCCCCTACCCGCCTGGCTGGAAACGCTGCGCGTCCGCGCGGAGGCCTTTGCCGGGCTGGCACCGGGCACGCTCGTCCAGGCGCTGCTGATTCATTATCCGATCGGCGCGGGGATCGGCTGGCACCGCGATCGCCCGGTATTCGAGCAGGTGGTGGGCATCTCGCTGGGCGCACCCGCGGTACTCAGGCTGCGACGCCGCACCGCCGAAGGCCGCTTCGAGCGTGCCGAGCTGCTGCTGCCACCCCGCTCGATCTATCTGCTCTCGGGCGCCGCACGACATGATTGGGAGCACAGCATCACGCCGATGGCGACACCGCGCTGGTCGATCACCTTCCGCGCGCTCTCCGCCCGCGGCTTGCGCCAGATGCAGCACGGCCCGGACGAGGATTCCCGTCCGGGCCGTGTCGGCTAGTCTGCGCCGCCGCGCATGCGGCGGGCGGTGCCTTAGAACTTCACCGCCACTTCGCCGCCGAAGGTACGCGGCGCGTTGAAGTTGCCGTAATCGCCGAGGATGTTGTTGATGTTGCCGTTCGTGACGCTGGTCGTCGGCGAAGCCGGCAGGCTGTTCGACGGGTCACGACGGAAGATATACTGCTCGTTCAGCAGGTTGCGGCCCCACACGCTGAACGTTACATTCTGCATCGCGCCGATGTTGATGTTGGCGAGCGCGATGCGGCCGTTGAAGATCAGCGAAGCCTCGTTCTTGGTGGCGAACTGGTCGAAGGCCTGGGTGGCCTGCGAATAGTTGCCGTCCAGATGGAACCGCAGGTCGGCGCCCTTCAACGGCAGCTCATAATCGATCGAGCCGCTGGCCGCGTTGCGCGGCGTGAACACGATGTAGAAGTTCTGCAGCACACTGGTCGACACGCCGTTCGCCGTGGCGGTGATCAGCACCGGCGGGATGCGGGTGTAGGTATAGGCATAGGACGCGTTCAGCGTCAGGCCCTGCACCGGCTTCACCGTCAGGTCCGCCTCGATGCCGCGAATCTTGGTGGTGCCCGGCGCGTTGATGGTCACCAGATTGTTGAAGCTGCCGGTCGCGGTGGTCTGGATCGAGCTGATGTCGACCTGGCTGTCCTTGCGATCCATCACATAGGCTGCGAGGTTCAGGCGCGCCTTGCGATCCCAGAAGTCGCTCTTCAGGCCGATTTCATAGGACTTCACGTCCTCCGGGTTGAACGGCTGGTAGTTCGAGGTGCGCGAGCTTGCGCCGCCCGCGCGGTAGCCGGTGGCGTACTTGGCATAGGCATGCACCGTGTCGCTCACGTCATAGGCGAGCGTGACCATCGGGTTGAAGCGGTCCCAGCTCTTGTCGAGCGGCTTGTAGCCGTTGGCCGCCGCGCGCACCGTGTCGACATCGTAGTTGATGTTGCGCGAGTAGCGCAGCACGCCGCGCTTCTTGTCGTGGGTGTAGCGGCCGCCCACCGTCAGGTGCAGCGCGTCGGTCGCATTCCAGGTCACCTGGCCATAGGCGGCATAGCTCTTCGACCAGACTTCGGAGGCCCGGTCGATAGAGCGGCAGCCAGGCTGCGAACCGAAACCGCCGGAGCCGGTGCACGGATCGAGGATCACATAGTTGTACCCGGTGACCTGGCCCGCCGCGTTGGTCTGCGCCACGATGCCGTTCGAGTTCGGCGTAGCCGCGTCGTCGCTGACATGCTCGTTGAAATAGAAGAGGCCGGCGACGTAATCGAACCGGTCGATCGAGCCTACCGCCTGGAACTCCTGGCTGAACTGGGTCTGCCGCAGATTGGCCAGGCTGTAGCGGCTGAATCCGCACGGCGCGGCGGCGGTGCAGCTGGTCGTCACGGTGCCGATCGCGGGGACGTTGACCACCGGCACGCGGTGCGCGCCGCCCGAATTGTCCCACTGGGTAGCGGTCACGCCGCGCCATGCGGTAATCGAGCGAAGTTCGATCTCCGGGCTCAGCTTGTACTTCAGGCTGTTGGTGAAGCCATGGGTCTTGTCGATGCTCGGCTGCTGCGGCACGCCGATATCGGCAGTCTTCATGCGGCTCGAGCCGTTGACGACGACGCCCGGCAGCAGCGGCTTCACCGTGCCGGTGAGCGTCGCATAGGCGGTGCCGGGCAGGAAGCAATTGGGCACGGCCGACTGGGCGCCGGCGACGCAGCCATTGGGATTGTAGTTCAGCAGCTGGCTGTAGAACGGCGTGTTCGCGTCATAGCCATTGTCGTAGCTGAAGTCCTCGATAAGGCCGTCGATCGGCTTCCAGCGGACGGCGGCACGGAAGCCGCGGCGGTCGAAATAGTTCCAGCCGGTAGCGCCGGCGAGCGGGTTCTTCGTGGTCGCGTCCTGGTGCTGCACCACGCCGTCGAGCTTGAGCGAGAAGTTCTTGTATTCCGGCAGGTCGAGATGCGCATCGGCATTGTAGCCGCCGAAATTGGCGATGCCCGCGTTGACGCGGCCGGCGAACTCGCCGCTCGGCGCACGGCTGACCAGGCTCAGCGCGCCGCCCTCGGTGTTGCGGCCGAACAGCGTGCCCTGCGGGCCCTTCAGCACCTCGACACGCTCGATATCGAACAACGCGGCGTTTAGGCCATGCTGGCGGCCGAGATACACGCCGTCGACATAGATGCCGACACCCTGCTCGCGCGCCGGCTGGTTGGCATCAAGCGGCACGATGCCGCGGATACCCACGGTCAGCGCCGACTGGCGGGCCTCGAAGGTGGCGACGCGCAGGCTCGGCACCGCGCCGTCGGCGAGATCGTACAGACTCTGGACGTGGCGTTCCTTGAGCGCGGCGTCGCTCAGCACGCTGATCGAGATCGGGGTCTGCTGCAGGTTGGTTTCGCGCTTCTGCGCGGTCACCACGATGTCGGCGAGGCCTTCCGGCGGAACGACGGCGGTGGGCGTGGCACCGGTCGCCTCGGTCTGGGCGAAGGCCGGGGCGGCAGCCAGGGCCAGCACCGTGGCACCCGCGAGCAGCGAGCAGCGGAAGGTCGAACGATCGAACATGGAGCGGTTTTCCCCGAGGAAGGTCTGTTTGGTTCGGGGGCGCCCTAGGGACGCGATTTGGCAGGATTGTTACATCCGCCGCAGCATTCATGACGCTACGACTTCATTTTCGCTTCACGCGCGCGACAAATCCGCGAAAAACCGACGAACTTGCCGGCGAGGTCGGACTCTATATTGCTGGTTAATGCGTCAGATTGCACCGCGATCGGAACCGAAAACTTGGTACCCGTGCAAATTTGTCACAGGATTTCTACCCCGACTCGAGGCGTGTCGCGAGCGGAAGCACGAGGAGAATGCCCGGCGCCGTTGCCTGCACGGGTCATGCGCGTCGGCTGGTCGGACGACGGCGGGGATTACTCCGCCGCCGCAGCCTCGCCGCCGCCGACGCGGCCGGTACGTTCCAGCTTGCCCCAGCCGACGAACCAGCCGCCGAGCGCCGAGCTGATCGCGCGCAGCACCACCCAGTACATCAGCTGGCGATAGACGAAGCGCTGGGCGACCAGCAGCAGCGCCGGATAGCGGATACGGCGACTGTTCAAACGATAGGCGACCCAGCCGCAGCCCACATCGATCGAGGTGAAAGCCACCCAATAGATCGCCATGGCGCCCACATCGCCGCGGGTCTGCTCCCAGCCATGCTGGGCGATGCGCACCGCGGTGGCGACGATCGCGGAGATCAGTGCCAAGTCGATCAGCGGCGAGATCGCGGCGAAGATGATCTGGAAGATCCAGGCTTGCGGCAAGCCGATCCAGGCGAGGCCCTTCGCCTGTTTGTCGCGGTATAGCCCGCGGTGCTTCCACAGGCATTGCAGCGTGCCGAACGCCCAGCGATAGCGCTGCTTGGCGAGTGCGCGGAAGCTTTCCGGCGCCTCGGTCCACGCCACGGCATCGGGATCATAGGTCACGCGCCAGCCCGATCGCTGGATCGCGATGGTAAGATCCTGGTCCTCCGCCAGCGTGTCCTCGGGATAGCCCCCCACCGCATCGAGGGCCGCGCGCCGCCATGCACCGACCGCGCCGGGCACCACGGTGATAGCGTTGAACCCGGCGAGCGCCCGCCGCTCCAGATTCTGGGCAGTGATGTATTCCACCGCTTGCCAGCGGGTGACGAGGTTGACGCGGTTGCCCACCTGTGCGCTCCCGGCGACGGCGCCGATCTGCGGATCGGCGAACCAGCGCGCGAGCCGACCGATCGTCTCCGCCTCGAACTGCGTGTCGGCGTCGAGCGCGATGATCACCTCGCCCCTCGCCTCCTTCAGCGCGCGATTGAGCGCCGCAGCCTTGCCGCCATTGACCAGCGTCAGCAGCGTGACCCGCGGATCGTCGCCGAACGCCGCCGCGACGATCTCGCTGGTGCGGTCCTTCGATCCGTCGTCCGCCACGATCAGCTCGATCGCAGGATAATCGCTGGCGAGCACCCGGCGCACCGACGCCTCGATCACCCGCTCTTCGTTATAGGCCGGGATGATCACCGAGACGCTGGGCGCGTAGACCGGCGGCGCGCCGCGTTCGCGGCGGCGCTGGCGGAGCGCCAGGCCGGCCAAGATGAGCGCGCGCGCGATGCCGAGCGTGATCGCGACGAAGAACATCCAGCGCAGCCCCGAGGCGATGCCCGCAAGCGCCACGAAGATCGCCACGTCCGCCCGAACCGCCAGCAGATCGCTGCCGCGGATGGGGGGCATCACCGCATCGTAGGAAAGGCCTGCGAGCTTGGACACGGGAACGAAAACATAGCCCCGCGCGCGGAGTTCGTGGATGATGCGGGGCAGCGCTTCCACGGTCTGCTCGCGGTTACCGCCCCCGTCATGGAGGAGAACGATGTTGGTCGACTTGTCCGGCGCAGCCGTCGCGACGTCGTCGAGCACGCCCTGGACGATCGCATCCACGCCCGGCCGCTTCCAGTCGTCCGGATCGACATGGAGGCCGACAACCGTATAGCCCTGCTTCTGCGCGACCACGGCGGGATCGAGTTCGTCGGGCGTGGTCGGCTCGGCGTCGCCGAAATAGGGCGCGCGGAACAGCCGCATGCCGCGCCCGGTATAGGCCTGCACCAGCCGCTGGGTGGCGTTCAGCTCCAGCGCGGTGCTCGCTGCCGAGGTGGTGGCCAGGTTCGGGTGGGTATAGGTGTGGTTGCCCAGCTCGTGCCCCTCGGCCACCAGCCGGCGGAGCAGCAGCGGGTGCTGCAGCCCGTTCTCGCCGACGATGAAGAAGGCCGCGGGCACATGCTCCGCCTTCAGAATGTCGAGGATGCGCGGGGTATAGGTCGGGTCGGGACCGTCGTCGAAGGTCAGCGCGATCTCGTTCTTCGAGGCCCCCGTGCGCATCACCACATACGGCGTCGGCAGCACCGGATACTGCACGTCGCGGATCATGTTGGCGGCGTCGAACCGAATGGCGCGCTGCCCCACCGTCGGCGTCGAGGTGACGCGCAGGATTTCCCCCGGCCCCTCCACGTCGACATTGGTGGCGGGAACGACGCGACTGAGGTCCGGGCGGCCGCCATGGCGATAGGCGAGGAGCGCGGTCCACACGCCCGCATCCTCGGTGCCGAGCCGCCACAGCGCCACGCTGCCGACACCGGCAGCGCGGACCGCCTGGAGCTGGTTCCAGGTCGCCGCGGCATCGACCATCCAGATCTCGTGATGCTTGCCGTCCTCGTCATAGGCGAAGGCGCTGTTGCCGCTGGTCTTGTCGAAGGTGACCTTCGCCTCGCTGTCGCGCGCGGCGGACCAGGCCTCCTCGATGCTCAGCGCATCCGTGCCGTCGCCGTGATAGTCATAGGCATAGCTGGCGAGCGCGACGATCAGCTTCTCGGTGCCGACCTGCGCCACCGCGCGGCGCAGCTCGTCGACGAACCAGGGCTGGGAGGCGATGGGCCCCGCCTTGCCGCCCTGCCAATGCTCGTCATAGTTCATCAGCATGACGCGGTCCGTGACCGCGGCGAACCTCTTGAAATCCCAGCTGCTGTCGCCGGCGGGCACGGTGACCGCCAGCAGCTTGTCCTTGGGCATCGCCTTGTTGATCTGGTCGAGCAGCTGGATGTAGCCGGGAAGCGATTCCGGCGGCAGGCTCTCGAAATCCATCACCAGGCCGGTCAGGTTGCGCGTCTTGACCATCGCCGCCAGATCACGGGCAAGCTTGGCCCGGGCAGCGGGGCTGGCGATGAGCCGGGCGGCGCCGACCGAATCCCACGACTCGTCGGAAAGGTTCTGCACCATCGGCAGCACCCGCGGCGGCCGGCGCGCGCCGGCGAGGATGTTGGCGAAGCGCGGATCGTCGACCACCTGCATCGCATGACCCAGGCCGCTCACCGTGACGAACGCCGGCACCACCCAGTCGAGGTCTCCGATGTTGCGGCGGAGCGAGTCCGCGCTCGCCTGGTCCCAGGGCACGTAGAAGCCGACCGTCAGCGGCACCCCCGCACGCTTGGCCGAGCCTCCGGGCAGCCAGCGCCGGTGGCGCGGCTCGCCGCGCGCGCTGAGCGAGCGGAGCGCCGCAGGCTTCGCATTCTCCCAGCGTACCGGCAGGTCCTGCGCCGGCGGCACGTTGACGATGGTCGCCGCGAACACGACCGCCGCCAGCACCACGCCCAGCACCAGGGCCAGCACCGTGCGCATCGTCCAGCGCTTGCGGCTGCCGGTGGGATCGAAGAATACGGGACGCGACATGGGTGCTCTTTCGGGACGCGCGGAAACCTGTCCGGCGCGGTTCGGACCCTTGCCTTATAGAAGGGCGCGTTAACCTAGGCTATACTGGGGCCCCGCCGTAGATTCCCGAGCTTTCTGGTTCCGCTACACCGCGCTGCTGAAACGCGTGGCGGCCGTGCCACGATAGCGATCGAGCGCGCTGGCGATGACGCGGGCATAGGGCAGCGCCGCCGGCGCCAGCAGCAGCACGCTGCCCTCCCAGCGCACCAGCTTCAGCGCCGCGAACCGGGCGAGCTGCAGCGCGATCGCGCCGCGCCCCGGGATGCCCGCCAGATCGGCGCGGCCCTGGCAGAGCAGTTCCTCGATCGCGGCCGCGCGCCACTGGTCCTCGGTCGAGCGCCGTACCCCGCGCGCCGCTGCCAGCCGCCCCGACGAGACCGCCATGTGCCAGCGCCCGGCATTCTTCTCGTTCTGCACCAGCAGGTCCGGAAACTGGCTGATCGCGCTGGCGCCCAGCCCGATCAGCACCTCTGCCTCGTCCTCGGTAAAGCCCTGGAAGTTGCGCCGCAGCCGCCCTTCGCGCGCGGCGATGGCGATGGCATCACCCGGCAGCGCGAAATGATCGAACCCGACCGCGGCATAGCCGGCCGCAGTCAGCCGATCGTGGGCGAGGGCGGCCTGAGCGAAGCGGGCTTCGGCATCCGGCAATGCGGTCGCATCGATCCGGCGCTGGCGCGGGATGAGGTGGGGGACATGGGCATAGCCGAACACCGCCAGCCGATCCGCGCCCACCGCGATGCTCTCGTCGATCGAGGCAAGAAGCATCCGGTCGGTCTGGCCCGGCAGGCCGTACATCAGGTCGAAGTTGATCGATCCGACCCCCGCGCGACGCAGCAGCGCCACCGCAGCGGCGATGTCCTCATGCGGCTGGACGCGGCCGATCGCGGCCTGGAGGGCGGTGTCGAAGCTCTGAACGCCCAGGCTCACCCGCGACACCGCCGCTTCGCCCAGCGCTGCCGCCCATGCAGAATCGAACCCGCGCGGGTCGATCTCGACCGACAGGACCGGATCGACCGCGCCGAAGGCCGCTTTCGCCTGCGCGACCAGCCGGAGGAACGCCGCGGGCGCGATCGCATTGGGGCTGCCGCCGCCGAACGCGATGCGGCCCACCCGCCCCCGCCCGCCGAGCCGCCGGGCGACCAGCTCGATCTCTTCCGATAGCCGCGCCAGATAGGCGTCGAGCCGCGCGCTGCGATTGGCCGCGCCGGTGTTGCACCCGCAATACCAGCAGATCTCGCGGCAGAAGGGGATGTGGAGATAGAGCGACAGCTCGGCCTCCCCATGCACCCGATCGATCGCCGCGCTCATTTCGGCGGGCCCGGCATCCTCGCCAAACTCGGCGGCGGTGGGATAGCTGGTGTAGCGCGGCACCGGAGTGGCGAGCAGCTCGGGATGATAGGTCCACATGCGCCCCGCATGGCGGGAGCGGCCTCGTTCGTCGCCTGGGAATGTCCCGTATCCTTGCCGCTGCCGGTGCAGGCGCCTAGGCCCTGCTGCATGCAACTCGACGACCAGCTAGTCCGCTATTTCGGCACCGCCGATCTGGGCGCCCTCACCCCACCCGCCCTCGCCGCCGGCATCGAGCGGATGAAGGTCGATCTCGGCCTGGAAACCGATCGCGGCCGCCGCTTTGCCCTGTGGGCGCTGCTGTTCATGCTCGGCAATGCGCCCGATCTGGACGCGACCTTCGACGACGAGGCCGATCGCGAGGCCGCCCGCAACTTCATGGACATCTCCGACCAGCCGGACTGACCGCCACGCTTTTGATCTCCTGGGCCTGATAAAAAAGCGGCGGACCGTTCGGTCCGCCGCTCCAGGTATTGGGAGACATTTCTGTTCTTGCTTGGGATCAGAACCGCAGACGCGCGCTGATCGTGTACGCCCGCCCGATCGGATCGTAGATCGTCGGGAAGGTGTTGCCGCTGTTGAACGCCGTGCCGCCGACACCCGCGCCGACCAGCGGCGGCTTCTTGTCGAACAGGTTGTTCACGGTCAGGTTGAAGTCGAGGTTCTTGGTCGGGCTCACCCGCGCGGCGAGATCGAAATAGTTGAACGCGGGGATGGTACGGAACGCCTCGAGGATGGTCGAGGGGTTCGGGCCGCCCGGCTGCGCCACATTGCCCGGGAGACGCGTCGCAAGGAACGGCTCCAGGCTCACCCGGCTGATGTGGGTCCACAGCAGCGAGATGTCGAACAGCTCGCGACCATAGGTCAGTCGGCCGTTCATGCGGTAGCGCGCGCGCGGATTGGTGCAGCCGCCGGCGCTGTAGTAGGACGTGCAGTCGCGATTGATCGCGTTCGGCGTCGCCTGGAAGTGGTAGTAGCTCAGGCGGGTGCCGTTGAACCCGATCGTGACCGTGCCCGAATCCTTCACGCCGATATCGTCCAGGCGGATCGCCTGGTTCAGGCCCACTTCGACACCTGCCGTCTCGATGACGCCGAGGTTCGAGTAGCTGAGGATCACGCCCGGGGTCTCGCCCGCGCCGTTGAGGCTGCCGGTGAGCGGGTTACGACCGATCAGCGCGCAGAACGCGTTGTTGGCGAAGTTCGGGTTGAGCGTGGACGAGTAGCAGCCGTTCAGAATGTCTGCCTGGGCCGGCTGGGTGATCGCATCGCGGACGCGGATGTTGAAATAGTCCACGGTGAGCGAGAAGCCCTTGATCGCCGCCGGCGCGAAGGCGCCGCCGATCGTCCAGGTCTTCGCGCGCTCGACGTCGAGTTCGCGATTGCCCGAGGTGGTGTTGTTGATCTGACCCGAGGTCGGTGCCGGGATCGAGCCGATCGTGTTGGCCGGCGCGCCGGTCGCGATGCAGAGCTGCGCGAGACCGCCCGACACCGCGCCCTGGCAGGGATCGACGGTCAGGTTGCCGAGGCCCTGCACCGGCGACTGGTACAGTTCCTGGATGTTCGGCGAGCGCACCGCCACCTGGTAGCTGCCGCGGAACTTGATGCCCGCGGTCGGCTCCCAGCTACCGCCGGCCTTCCAGGTCGTGCTCGGACCCGTGGTGGTGTAGTCCGAATAGCGGATACCCGCCTCGACCGTCAGCTTGTGGATGAAGGGCTTGTCCTCGATCAGCGGCGCGATGAGTTCGCCGAAGATTTCCTTCACGCTGTAGCGGCCCACGTCCGGCGGCGTGCGCGCGCCGGTGCCGAGCACTTCGCCCTGGATCTGCGAGGGGCCGTCCGGCTGGCTGGCGGCGGTGAGCTTGCGATACTCGCCGCCGACCGCGAACGCGATCTTGTTGGTCGCCAGCGGCGAGGCGAACAGGTCGCCCGAGACGCTGCCGGTGACGACGGTCTGCGTCACCTTGCGGTTGATGATCGCGTCGAGGTCGATGAACGCCAGCTGGTCCTGCGTAATCGAGCCGTTGGGACCGAACAGGTTGAGCGGAACGCAGTTGTTCGCGGTATCGACGCAGCGAATCTGGCCGGTCGGGGTGCGATAGGCGCGCAGGGCCTGCTGCACCTTGCTGAACGAGCCCCAGTTGCCGCGGGTCTGGTTCTGGGTGGTCTCGCCATACTGCGCCGAGATATCGTACTTCAGGCCGGCGACGATCTCGCCGCGGAAGCCGCCCTGGATCTGGAACATCTGCGATTCGAAGACATTCAGGCGCGGGCCGTACTCGGTGAAGCGGCGCTGGGCGACCACCGGCACTTCGATATAGCCGGCCGTGCCCGGGCCACCCTGCACCGCCGCCGCGGCTGCGCAGTTCGCCGCCGAGATGCTGCGCGCGGTGCACAGCTGGTCGCGGATGCCCGAGGGCAGATAGGGGTTGTTCAGCGCCAGCTGGTAGGTGTTGCCGAAGGTACCCGACGAGGCGAGCTGGGTCGCGATCTGGTTGCGGTTGAACTGCGCGGTGCCGTAGAATTCCACGCCCTCGGTGATCTCGTAGCGCGCCGCCGAATAGGCGTTGATGCGATCGAGCGGGGTCTGGAAATAGGTGCCGATATTGGTGTTGTAGGTGTCCGCGGCGGTTGCCGGCTGCAACAGCCCCGTGGACGGGTTCACCACCGCGCCCAGCGTGCTGGCGCCGATGCCGAGGGCCGCGTTGGTCGGCGAGCCGAAAACCGTCACCTGCGCGGTCGTTGCGCCGAGGAACTGGCCGTTGGTCGAGCTGATCGGCACTTCGCTGATCTTGCGGTCGAGATGCAGCAGCGGATCGGCCTTGGTGTAGCCGACGCTGAACACCACGTTGCCGCGGCCTTCCGCGAAGTTGCCGCCGACGACGAGGTCTGCCTTGAAGCGTGCCGTGTCGCCGCGCTCGGAGATGCGGTAGCTCGTCGACAGGTCGATGCCGGAGAAGTCACGCCGCGTGATGAAGTTGACCACGCCCGCCACCGCGTCCGCGCCGTAGGTCGATGAAGCACCGCCGGTCAGCACTTCGATGCGCTGCAGCAGGGCCAGCGGCACGTTGTTGGTGTCGGTCAGGCCGTCGAGGCCGTAGGGCACCTGGCGGCGGCCGTCGAGCAGCACCAGGGTGCGCTGCGGGCCGATGCCGCGAAGGTCGACGGTCGACGAACCGTCCGAGCCATTGTTCACGCCCGCGCCGATGTTCGGGCGGACGCCCGGCAGGGTGCGCAGGATGTCGTCGGCGGTACCGGGCTGGCGGAACTGGAGTTCCTTTTCGCCGATCACCGTCACCGGGCTGGCGAGTTCGAGGTCGGGGCGCGCGATGCGCGTGCCGGTGACCACGATTTCGCTGGCGTCGGTCTGGGCGTCGGAAGCCGGTACGCTGTCCTGCGCGAAAGCAGGCGTCGCGATGCCGGCCACCAGCATGGTAGATGCGAGCAGGCAGGTTCGGAACGTGGAGGTCATCAAAAGCCCCTTTTCGTCTTGTATAATTCCGCACGGGCACAGCCGCACTGCGCCCTTAGGGTTACGCATGTCTGCACGTATGTGGCCCTGTGGCAACATTGCAGACATTGCCGGAAACAATTCGTCACGGAACCGTTGTAAAATCGTCACACGCCCCTTTTGGGCATGTTGTACAAGGGGGCATTTGCCGCATCCAACTTGCTGCGATAAGCCAACACACAAGGAGCGTGTGGAACCGTTTCGGCTTCCAAACTGTACACGCTTCGGTGCAGGCTAGCAGGGGATGCGCAATGGATAGACCCGCCGGAAAAGGCGTATCGCGACGCGGCGTGCTGGTGAGCGGCGCGGCCTGCGCGGCCGCCACCGCAATGCCAGCGAGCGCCAGCAGCAAGGAACCGAGCGCGCCGATGAAAACGCCCCCAGCCCTGCCCGTGCAGGTCAAGGTCAATGGTAAAGCGGCCGCGCTTACCGTCGACACCCGCACCACGCTACTCGACGCGCTGCGGGAGCATCTCCACCTGACCGGCACCAAGAAGGGCTGCGACCACGGCCAATGCGGGGCCTGCACGGTGATCGTGAACGGCCGGCGGATCAATAGCTGCCTCAGCCTGGCGGTGATGCACGACGGTGACAGCGTGACCACGATCGAGGGCCTCGGCACGCCCGAGGACCTGCACCCGATGCAGGCCGCCTTCGTCCGCCATGACGGCTATCAGTGCGGCTATTGCACGCCGGGCCAGATCTGCTCGGCGGTCGCGGTGCTCGACGAGATCAAGGCCGGCATCCCCAGCCATGTCGCCGCCGACGTCGCCGCCTCTCCCGCCTTCTCCGAGATGGAGATCCGCGAGCGGATGAGCGGCAATATCTGCCGCTGCGGCGCCTATTCCAACATCGTCGAGGCGATCCGCGAGGCCGCGGGGCGGAGGCAGGCATGAAGGCGTTCGAATATACCCGCGCGAGCAGCCCGGCCGATGCCGCAGCCCTCGCCGCCAAGACCCCCGGCGCCAGGTTCATCGCCGGCGGCACCAACCTGCTCGACCTGATGAAGCTCGAGATCGAGACGCCGACGCATCTGATCGACGTCAACAAGCTCGCACTCGACCGGATCGAGGAAACGTCGGACGGCGGGCTGCGCATCGGTGCGCTGGTGCGCAACACCGATCTCGCCGCCGACAAGCGCGTGCGGCGCGATTATGCGGTGCTGACGCGGGCGATCGTTGCGGGCGCGAGCGGCCAGTTGCGCAACAAGGCG
Source organism: Sphingomonas elodea ATCC 31461 (assembly GCF_000226955.1). Classification (GTDB taxonomy): domain Bacteria; phylum Pseudomonadota; class Alphaproteobacteria; order Sphingomonadales; family Sphingomonadaceae; genus Sphingomonas; species Sphingomonas elodea. The sequence goes on along the minus strand of NZ_AGFU01000034.1, from coordinate 104,293 downwards.
ACCACCGCGGGCAACCTGCTCCAACGCACCCGCTGCCCCTATTTCTACGACCCCAACCAGCCCTGCAACAAGCGCAAGCCCGGCAGCGGCTGCGCGGCGATCGGCGGGTTCAGCCGCCAGCTGGCGGTGATCGGCACCAGCAAGGCGTGCATCGCCACCTATCCGGGCGACATGGCCATCGCGATGCGGCTGCTCGACGCGACCGTGGAGACGGTGAAGCCCGACGGCAGCACGCGGAAGATCGCCATTGCCGACTTCCACCGGCTGCCCGGCGACACGCCGCATCTCGACAACACACTGCAAACGGGCGAGCTGATCACGGCAGTCACCCTGCCCAAGCCGTTGGGCGGCAAGCACTTCTACCACAAGGTTCGCGACCGCGCCTCCTATGCCTTCGCGCTCGTCTCGGTGGCGGCGGTAGTGCAGAAGGACGGCACCGGCCGCGTCGCGTTCGGCGGCATGGCGCACAAGCCGTGGCGGGTCGAAGCCGCCGAGGCAGCGCTCCCCAAGGGTGCCGCCGCTACCGCCAAAATCGCCTTCGCGGGCGCGACGCCGACGCACGACAATGCCTTCAAGCTCCAGTTGGCTGAGCGCACGCTCGCCGCGGTGCTGCACGAAGCAAGGGGCTGAGCCATGAAGTTCGATACCCCCGCCACGACCAACCCGATCGACCGCCTCAAGGTGGTCGGCAAGGCCACCGACCGGATCGACGGCCCACTCAAGACCACCGGCCGCGCGCCCTATGCCTATGAGCGGCATGATGTCGCGCCGGGTGCAGCCTATGGCTATGTGCTCGGCTCGGCGATCGCCAAGGGCCGCATTATCGGCATGGATCTGACTGCAGCCAAGGCAGCCCCTGGGGTGCTCGCGATCGTCACCGCAGAAAATGCCGGCAAGCTGACCAAGGGCAATTTCAACACCGCCAATCTGCTCGGCGGGCCCGAGATCGAGCATTACCACCAGGCGGTCGCGCTGGTGGTCGCGGAGACCTTCGAGCAGGCGCGCGCGGCATCGTCGCTGATCCGCATCGACTATGCCCGCACCAAGGGCCGGTTCGATCTCGAGGCCGAGATGGCGAATGCGCCGCTGCCGCCGCCGGGCTTCGGCGGGCCGTCCGAAAGCAAGGTCGGCAATTTCGCCGGCGCCTTTGCCGCCGCGCCGGTGCAGCTCGACGCGCGCTACACCACGCCCGACCACTCGCACGCGATGATGGAGCCGCATGCCTCCACCGCGAAGTGGGAGGGCGACCAGCTGCTGCTGTGGACCTCGAACCAGATGATCAACTGGGGCAAGGGCGACGTCGCGCGGACGCTGGGCCTACCGAAGGAGAAGGTGCGGCTGATGTCGCCCTTCGTCGGCGGCGGGTTCGGCGGCAAGCTGTTCGTCCGCGCCGACGCGATTCTCGCGGCGCTCGGCGCCAAGGCGGCGGGGCGTCCGGTGAAGGTGGCGCTCCAGCGCCCGCTGATCGCCAACAACACGACGCACCGTCCGGCGACGATTCAGCGCATCCGGCTGGGCGCGACCAGGGACGGCAAGATCACTGCGATCGGCCATGAAAGCTGGTCGGGCGACCTGCCCGGCGGCGGGCCGGAGACGGCGGTGGGCCAGACCCGCCTGCTCTATGCCGGCGAAAACCGGCTCACCGCGATGCGGCTCGCGGTGCTCGACCTGCCCGAGGGCAATGCGATGCGGGCGCCGGGCGAGGCACCGGGGCTGATGGCGCTCGAAATCGCGATGGACGAGATGGCGGAGAAGCTGGGCATGGACCCAGTCGAATTCCGCGCGATCAACGACACCCAGGTCGATCCCGAAGCCGCCAACCGCCCCTTCTCGCAGCGCCAGCTGATCCAATGCATGCGGATCGGCGCGGAAAAGTTCGGCTGGGCCAAGCGCGCCAAGGCGCCGGGGGCGATCCGTGAGGGCCGCTGGCTGATCGGCATGGGCATGGCCGCGGCGTTCCGCAACAACCTCAACGGCAAGTCCGGCGCGCGGGTGCGGCTCGATGGCAAGGGCGTAGTCACGGTCGAGACCGACATGACCGATATCGGCACCGGCACCTACACGATCATCGCGCAGACCGCGGCGGAGATGATGGGCGTACCGCTGGAGACGGTGGTGGTGCGGCTGGGCGATTCCAGCTTCCCCGCCTCGGCGGGCTCGGGCGGGCAATGGGGCGCCAACAGTTCGACCGCGGGCGTCTACGCCGCCTGTTCGATGCTGCGCGACAAGGTGACCGCGGCGCTCGGCTTCAACTCGGCCGATGTGGTGTTCGAGGACGGCCATGTCCGCGCCGGCAACCGCAGCGTCGCGCTGGCCGAGGCGGCCAAGGGCGGCGAGCTCGTTGCCGAGGACTTCATGGATTACGGAGACCTCGCCAAGAAGTATCAGCAGTCCACCTTCGGCGCGCATTTCGTCGAGGTCGGCGTCGATGCCGCCACCGCCGAGGTCCGCGTGCGCCGCATGCTGGCGGTGTGCGCGGCGGGGCGGATCCTCAACCCGAAGTCGGCGCGCAGCCAGGTGATCGGCGCGATGACCATGGGCGTCGGCTCGGCGCTGATGGAGGAGCTCGCGGTCGACAAGCGCTTCGGCTATTTCGTGAACCACGATCTCGCCGGCTACGAGGTGCCGGTCCATGCCGACATCCCGCACCAAGAGGTGATCTTTCTCGAGGAGACCGATCCCACGACGTCGCCGATGAAGGCGAAGGGCGTGGGCGAACTCGGCCTGTGCGGCGTCGGTGCGGCCGTGGCGAACGCGATCTACAATGCCTGCGGCGTGCGGGTGCGGGACTATCCGGTGACGCTGGACAAGCTGCTGCCGGGTATGCCCGCGTTCGCCTAACCTAGATCCTCCCCGGCACGGGGAGGGAGACCAAGACGCGCAGCGGCTTGGCGGAGGGGGATCGCCGCGAGGGACGCCCCATGTGGAAGCCCCCCTCCACCACCGCCTTCGGCGGCGGTCCCGCTCCCCGTGCCGGGGAGGATCTTGGGCTGGCGCTCCGCCCCTGCCCCCGCTACAGCGCCCGCGGCGGGGGCCAGGCTGAGGGAGTGCATGGACCGCCACCAAACCACCCGCCGTGTCCGCGCGATCGTGCGCCGGCACGGGCCCAGCGTGCAGACCTGGCGCCGCCGCGTCGCCTTTCTTGGCGGGGCGATCGTGATCGGGCTGGTCGCGCTCGCCTTCGCCGAATCCGCCGACTGGGCCGCGCGACGTTTCACCGCGCAGGAGCGGACCTGGTGGTGGCTCCCCCTCCTCCTCACCCCCGCCGGCTTTGCCTTCTTTGCCTGGGCCACCCGCCGCTTCGCCCCCGATGCGACCGGCTCGGGCATCCCGCAGGTGATGGCGGCGACCCGCGATCCCGACCATGCGATGACCAGCCTCACCGCCGCGAAAACCGTGATGCTGAAACTGGTCCTCACCATCGGCGCGGTGCTGGTCGGCGCCTCCACGGGCCGCGAGGGGCCGACGGTGCAGGTCGCCGCCGCGATCATGGGCTATGCCCATCGCCTTGCCCGCGTGCCGATCCGCGCCTCGGTGTTCATCGCCGGAGGCGCGGCGGGCGTCGCGGCGGCGTTCAACACCCCGCTCGCCGGGGTCGCCTTCGCGATCGAGGAACTCGCCGCCGCCTATGAGCAGCGCATGGCGGTGCTGGTGATGGCCGCGGTGCTGATCGCCGGCATGACCAGCCTCGGCATCGCCGGGGACTATGTCTATTTCGGCGCGATGCGCGACACGCTGCCGCTGCGCCAGGCCATCCTCGCCGCACCCGTGGCGGGCGTGGTGGGCGGCCTCGCCGGTGGCCTCTTCTCGCGGCTGATGCTCGCGGCCGGCGGATCGGCATGGCCGCCGCTGGTCGCGGTGCGCCGCCACAAGCTGGTCTTTGCCGCGGGCTGCGGCCTGGTCGTGGCGATCCTCGGCGTGGCGACCGGCCTCACCTGGGGCACCGGCTATGACGCGGCCCGCACCGCGATCACCACCGGCGCGATCCCCTGGTGGTACAGCCCTGCCAAGTTCGTGACGACGCTCGCCACCGCGGTCGCCGGCATCCCCGGCGGCATCTTCGCGCCGTCGCTGTCGGTGGGTGCCGGCGTCGGCGACCTCGTCCGGCCGATGTTCCCAACCGCGCCGGGCGGGACGATCGTCCTGCTCGGCATGGTCGCCTATTTCACCGGCGTGGTCCGCGCGCCGCTCACCGCGGTGATCATCATCGCCGAGACCACCGCGAGCCGCGGGCTGATGCTGCCCCTGCTCGCCGCCGCGCTGATCGCCGACGTTACCGCGCAGCGCGTCTCCAGGAAACGGCTGTACCACGGCCTGTCGCTGCGCTTCGGCACTACGCAGGTGCAGCATGAATCGGACGAGGCGGGGAACGGATCGGGCCCGCGCGCGTAACGAACCCCTGGGCGCGCCCGTCTGCTGGCGCCCCGATGAGGAGTTGCATGCCCGACCGGGAAACCGTTTCGCTGATGCCGCCGCCGGCGGACCTGCTCGATACCGCCAGCCTGTTCCTCGATTTCGACGGGACGCTGGTCGAACTCGCCGACCATCCCGAGGGCGTGGTGGTCGATGGCACGCTGGTCGACCTGATCCGCACGCTGGAGGAAAAGCTCGACGGCCGCCTCGCGCTGGTGAGCGGCCGCCCGGCCGAGGATCTGGCCGCGATGTTCGGCGACCGCGCGCCCTCGGTCGTCGGCAGCCACGGCATGGAGTTCCGCTGGTCCGACGGCCGCCGCGAACGCGCCGAGCGCCCCGCCGGGCTGGTCGAGGCGCTGGCGGCGATGCGCGCCTTTGCGGAGGGTCGCCCCGGCGTGGTGCTGGAGGACAAGCCGCTCGGCGCCGCGGTGCATTACCGGCTGAACCCCGAGCATGAGGCCGACGCGATCGCGCTGGGCGAGCGGCTCGCCGCCGAACACGGCCTGTACCTGCAGCACGGCAAGATGATGGTCGAGGTGCGCAGCCCCGGCGGCGACAAGGGCAGCGCGATCCGCACGCTGATGGCCGATCCGCGCTTCGCCGCCGGCCGCGCGGTGTTCCTCGGCGACGACGTGACCGACGAGCCCGGCTTTTCCGCCGTGGCGCTGCTGGGCGGCGCCGGCGTGCTGGTCGGCCCGCCCCGCCCCACCGACGCGCGCTACCGCGTCGACGACGTGACCGGCGTGCTAACCTGGCTCGCCACTGCTGCCGGAGTCCACGCATGACGACTCTCGATCTCTGGCCGATCGGCAACTGCCAGGTCAGCGCGCTGATCGATCGTACCGGCCGCTTCGTCTGGGGCTGCGTGCCGCGCGTCGACGGCGATCCGCTGTTCTCGGCGCTGGTCGGCGGCGAGGAACCCGAGGGCGGATATTGGGACATCGCGCTAGACGGCGTCGTCTCGGTCGAGCAGCGCTATCTGCGCAACGCCCCCATCCTGGTCAGCCGCCATACCGACGTGGCCGGCAACGCGATCGAAGTCACCGATTTCTGCCCGCGCTTCCAGCGGCTGGGCCGGGTGTATCGGCCGGTCGCCTTCGCGCGCATCGTCAAGCCGGTGGCGGGCAGCCCGCGCATCCGGGTGAAGCTGCGCCCGGCCTGCGGCTGGGGCAAAAGCTGCAAGACCCGCATCGGCGGCTCCAACCACCTTCGCTATCTGGTCGAGCCGATGACGCTGCGCCTCACTACCACCGCGCCGGTCGGCATGGTGGACGAGGAACGGCTGTTCCGCGTCGAGAAGCCGCTGCACTTCTTCCTCGGGCCCGACGAGAGCTTCAGCGGCGACGTCGCCGAGACGGTGGACGACATGCTGCTCAACAGCATCGCCGAGTGGCAGCACTGGGTGCGCGGCCTGAACATCCCGCTCGAATGGCAGGACGTGGTGATCCGCTCTGCCATCACGCTCAAGCTGTGCCAGCACGAGGAGACCGGCGCGATCGTCGCAGCCTTGACCACCTCGATCCCCGAACATGCCGGCTCGCAGCGCAACTGGGACTATCGCTACTGCTGGATCCGCGACGCCTATTACACGGTGCAGGCGCTCAACCGGCTGGGCGCGCTCGACGTGCTCGAAACCTATCTCGGCTATCTCCGCAACATCGTCGACGATGCCAAGGCCGAGCCGCGCGGCGGCCATATCCAGCCGCTGTACGGCGTGCTCGGCGAAGCGACGCTGGAGGAGCGCGAGGCGCCCGATCTCGCCGGCTATCGCGGCATGGGGCCGGTGCGCGTCGGCAATCAGGCCTATGAACAGGTCCAGCACGATGCCTATGGCCAGATCGTCCTGTCCAACGTCCAGGCCTTTTTCGACCAGCGGCTGTACCGCATCGCCGGCATCGAGGATTTCGAGGCGCTGGAGCGCGTCGGCGAACGGGCGTGGCAGTATCACGACTCCCCCGATGCCGGCCTGTGGGAGCTGCGCACCCGCCAGAGCGTCCACACCTATTCGGTGGCGATGTGCTGGGCGGCGTGCGACCGGCTCGCCAACGCCGCGCATGTGCTGGGCCTCGAGGAACGCCGCGCCTTCTGGCAGAGCCGCGCGGACACGATCCGCACGACCGTGTTCGACAAGGCCTGGCGCGCGGAAACGCAGCGCTTCTCCGCCACCTTCTCGGGCGACGATCTCGACGCCAGCCTGCTCCAGCTGCTGGAGATGCGTTTCCTGGCGCCCGACGATCCCCGCTTCGCCGATACGCTGAAGGCCGTCGAGGCCGGCTTGCGGCGCGGATCGACGATGCTGCGCTACGATACCGAGGATGATTTCGGCCTGCCGGAAACCGCGTTCAACTTCTGTACGTTCTGGTTGATCGAAGCGCTGCACATCACCGGCCGCACCGACGAAGCGCGCGCCTTGTTCGAGGAGATGCTCACCCGGCGCACCGCCGCCGGGCTGCTCTCCGAGGATATCGACCCCGTGACCGGGGAATTGTGGGGCAATTATCCCCAGACCTACTCGCTGGTCGGCATGATCAACTGTGCCGTCCTGCTGAGCAAACCCTGGAGTTCGATCCGTTGAGCCGCCTGATCGTCATTTCGAACCGCGTAACCGCGCCCAACGGCTCCAACTCCGGCGCGCAAGGGGGGCTGGCCGTCGCGCTCGCCGCCGCCTTGCGCGAAAATGGCGGCATCTGGTTCGGCTGGTCCGGCGAACAGACCGACCAGTTCACCGGCCAGATCAGCATGCAGCGCAGCGAAGGGGTGACCACCGCGACGGTCGACCTCGAAGAGCAGGACATCGACGAATATTATAACGGCTATGCCAACCGCACGCTGTGGCCGCTGTTCCACTACCGGATCGACCTGGCGGAATATGAGCGGGGTTTCGCCGGCGGCTATCAGCGCGTCAACGAGCGCTTCGCCGACACCGTCCGCCCGCTGATCGAGCCCGACGACGTGGTATGGGTGCAGGACTATCACATGTTCCCGCTCGGCCAGGAACTGCGCCGGCGGGGCTGCAAGAACCGGATCGGCTTCTTCCTCCACATCCCCTGGCCGCCGCGCCGGCTGCTCTCCAGCCTGCCCAAGGCGCACGAACTGATCGAGACGCTGTTCGCCTATGACGTGATCGGCTTCCACACCCAGGAATGGATGGAGAGCTTCATCGACTTCGCCCGCGCCGAGATGGAAGCGGTGGTCCAGCCCGACGGCGTGCTGCGCATCGGCCTGAAAAGCGTGAAGCTGGTCGCCTGCCCGATCGGCATCGACGCCAAGGAATTCGCCGCGCTGGCCGAAAGCGAGTCCGCGCGCGAGACCTTCGAGCAGATGCGCACCAGCTCGGTCGGCCGCTCCCTGATCGTCGGCGTCGACCGGCTCGATTACTCCAAGGGGCTGGAGGAGCGCTTCCTCGGCTATGAACGCTTCCTCGCCACCTACCCCGAGCAGCGCAAGGAAGTGTATCTGCTCCAGATCGCCCCGCCCTCGCGGGCGACGGTGGAGACCTATCAGCGCATCCGCAACACGCTGGAGGGCCTGTCGGGCAAGATCAACGGCGCGCATGCCGATCTCGACTGGGTGCCGCTGCGCTACGTCAACCAGGGCTATCCGCGCGACGTGCTGGCGGGCGTGTACCGGGCGGCCAGGATCGGCCTCGTCACCCCCCTTCGCGACGGGATGAACCTCGTGGCGAAGGAATATGTCGCGGCGCAGGATCCCGAGGATCCCGGCGTGCTGATCCTCTCCAAGTTCGCCGGCGCGGCGATCCAGATGGAGCAGGCGCTGCTGGTCAATCCCTACAGCGCCGAGGAAGTCTCCGACGCGATCTGCCAGGCGCTCAACATGCCGCTCGAGGAGCGGATCGAGCGCTGGCAGGCGCTGAAGCAGGGCGTCGACGAACAGGACGTGATGTGGTGGCTCAAGAAGTTCACCGACGAGCTCAGGAGCGTGCCGATGGAGACGGAGACCCGGCTTCCGGTCGAGGCGTGATACCAAGACTCATCCCGTCATCCCGGCGAAAGCCGGGATCCATTGGGGGCTCCGTCAAGGCGCTTGCTGCGGCGGAGCGGCGACTGGATCCCGGCTTCCGCCGGGAGGACGGCTCTAGAATAAGGAGTCGCTCTCCACGCGCGGTGGCTTAAACTCCAGCAGCCCGCGGGCGCGAACCAGCGCCTCGGGCATCTCCTGCCGGATATAGGCGAGCAGCCCCTCGCGGATGTCGCAGCGCAGGTCGAAGGCGGTCGAGGCATCCTTGGCGGTCATCAGCCCGCGCACCTCGATCGCCTCGGGCTTCACGTCGGTTACCTGGAGGTTGCAGAAGCGCCCGTCCCAGCGCGGATTGGCCTTCACCAGCTCCTCCATTTTGGCGCGCAGCCGGGGGATGTCGGCGGCGGGGTCGAGATACCAGAACACGCTGCCGAGCAGCTGGCTGGTCTCGCGCGTCCAGTTCTGAAAGCTCTTTTCGAGAAACTGGGAGACGGGCACCACCAGCCGCCGCTCGTCCCACAGCCGCACCACGACATAGGTCAGGCGGATATCCTCGATCCGCCCCCATTCGCCCTCCACGATCACCACGTCGTCGAGGCGAATCGGCTCGGAAAACGCCATCTGGATGCCGGCGATCAGGTTCTTCAGCGCCGGCTGCGCGGCGGCGCCCACCGCCAGCGCGGCGAGGCCGGCCGAGGCGATCAGCGTCACGCCGATGCTGCGCACGCTGGGGATGCTCATCAGCATCAGGCAGAAGGTGATCGCCAGCACCACGAACAGAATGATCCGGCGCAGGATCGAGGCACGGGTTCGCCACCGGCGGGCGCGCAGATTGTCCGCCACGCTCACATCGGCGCGCAGCAAGATCCAGTCGAACAGCACGCCCAGCAGCGCGACCAGCATCCAGCCGATCAGCCCGGGCACCAGCAGCCCGGCACCTTGCGCCCAGGCGCGGGTGCCGCTCTCGCCCAGATCCAGCCCAGGCTGGACGAAGGACAGCGCGATCGCCATCAGCAGCCAGCGCCCCGGCCGGTACAGCCGGCGGATGACGATGTCGTCGAGCTGGCTGCGCGTGCGCATCGACGCCCGCCGCGCCAGCGCGAAGATCATGCGGTGGACCAGCAACGCCACGAGGATCGCGGCGGCAACGACCGCGATGCTTGTCACCCAGCCGGGCAGATCGGCGATGAATCGCTGCAAGAATCGGCTCCTGAAAGCGTCGGAAATGATCCCTCAACCCCGCTGCGCGGAGGACAGTTCCTGTCGGACGCGACGCATCGAGGTTCGTGCCCCGACGAAATTTTCAGGTTGGGCTGTGACCGAAAAGTCTCAGGAGACCGTCACCACAACCAAGTGTCTCACTGAATTGATATTCTATACCGATACTTATCGCACGCTGTTGTGCACCAGGACGCGAGACCGGCTCCGAGTCGTAACCGTGCCGTATCGGCACAGACCGTGATTTCTACGGAATGGCGGCCGGACCGCCTTAGGACCACATTCCCTGCGAACGAGTCGCACTTCCGTCGAGATGGATTTGATGAACGCCCAACAAACGGCCCCTCTTGAAAGCCATTTCCGCCTGCGTGCCGAGCAGGAGCGGGATCGCGCGGAGCGTGCGCCGAACGAGCGCCACAAGCGGCTGCACCTCGAACTGGCGGCGATCTTCGAACGTCGCGCCGCCGGCGACCCGATGTAATCCAGCATTGTAAAAGGCGGCGAACCGGAAAGGGTTCGCCGCCTTTTTATCGTACCGCCGATGCGGGGCGTGCGCCGCGGCGCCGCCCCGCGCCTGCCGTTCAGTCGAGGACCGTCAGGTCGCTCGCGGGGTCCGAATGGAACTCGTGCCAGATGCCATTGAGCACGGCGACCGCGACGGCGAGGCTGGTTCCCAGGATCCAGGCGAAATACCACATCGAGTTCACTCCTCAGTAGAGATCGGGGTTGAGGCGCAGCTCTTCCCGAGTCACGCGTCCGAACATCACCTTGTACACCCAGGCGGTGTAGGCGAGCACGATCGGCAGGAAGACCAGCGTGCACACCAGCATGATGAACAGCGTGAGGTGGCTCGACGAGGCGTTCCAGGCCGTGAGGCTGGAAGCGGGATCGATCGCGCTCGGCAGAATGAACGGGAACATCGACAAGCCGACCGTCGCGATTATGCCGATATTCGCCAGCGACGAACCGGTGAACACCAACGTGCCGCTACGGCTGCGGATGCCGATCAGCGCCAGCACAGGCCCCAGGAAGCCGAGCAGCGGTGCCGCCAGCATCCAGGGATGCGCGCCATAGTTAGCGAGCCACGCCCCCGGTGCCTTCACCGCCTGGATCAGGTGGGGGTTGGAGGGACCGTTGGTATCGACCACGCCGACCAGTCGATACCCCATGTCCCCATAGGCGATGAACGCGCCGCCCACCGCGAACAGCAGGATCGAAAGGATCGCGGCGATGGTACCGTAGCGCTGTGCACGCGCCACCACCGGGCCCTGCTCCGCCTTGAGGCTCAGCCAGCCGGCACCGTGCAACATCAGCATCGCCACCGACAACAGCCCGGTGATCAGCGTAAACGGGGTGAACAGGCCGAGCAGCGTGCCTTCATAGAACGAGCGCAGATCGCTATCGAGGCGGAAGGGCGCGCCGAGCAGCACGTTGCCGACCGCGACCCCGAACACCAGGGCGGGTACGAAGCCGCCCAGGAACAACGCCCAGTCCCAGCGCGCGCGCCAGCCGGCATCGGCATGCTTCGAACGATATTTGAAGCCCACCGGCCGCAGGATCAGCGCGGCGAGCACCAGGAACATCGCAAGGTAGAAGCCCGAGAAGCTGACCGCATAGACGAACGGCCAGGCGGCGAAGATCGCGCCGCCCCCCAGGATGAACCACACCTGGTTGCCTTCCCAGGTCGGCCCGACGGTATTGATCACCATGCGGCGCTCTTCATCGGTGCGCCCCACGAACGGCAGCAGCGCCGCCGTCCCCAGGTCGAAGCCGTCGGTCAGCGCGAAGCCGATCAGCAGCACCCCCAGCAGCGCCCACCAGATCAGGCGCAGGATTTCATAATCGAGCGGGATGGACATGTTCTTTCTCCTTGCTCGCGCTCATTCCGCGGGAACGGCATGGAGCGGCCGCGGCTCGGGCACCGCATCGTGGCGGGGCTGCCAGGGCGTGTAGGTTTCCGGGCCGTGCTTGATCGCCGCCAGCATCAGCCGGAACTCGATCACCGCCATCAGGCCATAGATCGCGGTGAAGCCGATGATCGTGGTCCACAAGGCGGGCACGGTCAGGCTCGAAGTCGCGAGGAAGGTCGGCAGCACGCCGTCCACCGCCCAGGGCTGGCGCCCCACTTCGGCGACGACCCAGCCGAATTCGATCGCGATCCAGGGCAGCGGGATGATCCACATCGCGGTGCGCAGGAACCACTTTCGGTGGAAGCGGCGCGAATTGGCATAGTAGATCGCGGCGGCGAAGAAGGCGATGAAGAAGAAGCCGAGCGCCGCCATGCCGCGGAACAGCCAGAACACCGCCGGCACGTTGGGAACGGTCGACCAGGCGGCGCGATCCTTCTGGGTGGCACTGGCCTGGCGCGGATCGGCGACCCAGCGCTTCAGCAGCAGGGCATAGCCGAGATCGCCCTTGGTCGCCTCGAACTTCGCCCGGGCGGCGATGTTGGTGCGATCGGTCTTCAGCGTCTGCAACGCATCATAGGCGATCAGGCCGTTCTCGATCCGCAGCCGGGCCTTGCCCACCAGCGGATAGATGCCTTCCACCTGGCCGGTCAGGCTGCGCGTGCCGATCAGGCCCAGCACATAGGGCACCTTCACCTGGAACAGCGTCTCGCGACCCTGGTTCGAGGGGAAGCCGAACACGGTGATGCCGGCCGGTGCCGCCTCGGTGTGCCATTCGGCCTCGATCGCGGCGAGCTTCATCTTCTGGTTGTCGGTCAGCGCATAGCCGCTCTCGTCGCCGAGCACGACGACCGACAGCGAGGCCGCCAGGCCGAACGCCGCCGCTACCGCGAAGCTGCGCTTGGCGAGCTCCAAATGCCGCCCGCGGAGCAGGTAGTATGCCGAGACGCCGAGCACGAACACGCTGGCGCAGACATAGCCGGCGCTCACCGTGTGGACGAACTTCGCCTGGGCGACCGGATTGAAGATCACCGCCATGAAATCGGTGACTTCCATGCGCATCGTGTCGGCGTTGAACACCGCACCCGCCGGGTGCTGCATCCAGCCGTTCGCGACCAGGATCCACAACGCGGACAGATTGGTGCCCAACGCGGTGAGGAAGGTCACCATCAGATGCTGGCGCTTCGAAAGGCGGTCCCAGCCGAAGAACATCAGGCCGACGAACGTGGCTTCGAGGAAGAAGGCCATCAGCCCCTCGATCGCCAGCGGCGCGCCGAAGATGTCGCCCACATAGTGCGAGTAATAGGACCAGTTGGTCCCGAATTCGAATTCCATCGTCAGCCCGGTTGCGACACCGAGAACGAAGTTGATGCCAAATAGCTTGGCCCAGAATCGGGTGATATCCCTCCAGATCGGGCGATCGGTGACGACATAGACGCTTTCCGTGATCACGAGGATGAAGGAAAGGCCCAGCGTCAACGGCACGAACAGGAAGTGGTACATCGCTGTCAGCGCGAATTGCAGGCGCGACAGCTCTACGACTGCCATATCCATAGTTTTGTCCTCAGCAAAGAGCCGGTGTTCGCGGCCTAGGCTTCGGTGGCGCCACCGCCTATGCGGAACATCCCCTATTCCGTTGCAGTGCCGAAATCGCTTGTACAAATTGTCTCATATGGCGCTTCAAAAACAGGCCGGGCTCGCCTGGATCATCGACTTGGGCGGGGCGGCGCTGTTCGCCTGGGGCATCGCGGACGGCGTGGCCGCCGCAGCCGCCGGGCAGCCCGTGCCCGGCGCGGCGTTCGCGGCGATGCTGGCCGGCGGGCTGGTCCGCGCCGCCACCGCCTGGGCCGTGCCGGTGCTGGCGGTGCGCGGCGCGCAGGCGAGCACCGCGCCGCTCCGCCGCGGCCTGGTCGAACAACTGCTCGGCAGCGGCGCCGCGCCATCGAGCGGCCAGTCCGCCGTGCTGGCGATCGATCATGTCGCGACGATCGAAGGCTATGAAACGCGCTTCGTGCCGGCCCGCGTGGCCGCCGCCGCCGCACCGCTGGCGGCGGTAGCGATCATCGCCTGCGCCAGCCTGGTCGCTGCGGGCATCCTGATCGGCACGCTGGTGCCCTTTGTGTTCGGCATGATCCTCGCCGGCACCGCCGCCAAGCGCGCGTCCGAACGTCAGCTGGAGGCGCTGGGCGACCTGTCCGACCTGTTCGTCGATCGGGTCCGCACGCTGCCGATCCTGCGCCACTTTGCTGCGGAGGAGCGGATCGCCCGCCAGGTGGGCGCCGCCACCCGCGAGGTGGCGAACCGCACCGTGGCGGTGCTGCGCGTCGCCTTCCTGTCGAGCGCGGTGCTGGAATTCTTCTCGGCGCTCGCGGTGGCGCTGGTCGCGGTCTATTGCGGGTTCGGCCTGCTCGGCCTCCTCCCCTTCCCCAGCCCGGAGACGCTGACGCTGCGCGAAGCCTTTTTCGCGCTGGCGATGGCGCCCGAATTCTACCTGCCGATGCGCCGGCTGGCGGCCGCCTATCACGACAAGCAGCTGGGCGAGGCGGCGCGCACCGCGATCGCGGCGGTGCCGCACCTTCCGCCCCCTGCCGCCGAACCGGGCATGTTCGCCGGGATCGCGGCGCGCGACGTAGGGATCGCCTGGCCCGGTCGCACGGTCGGGCCGGTCAGCCTGTCGATCGGTACCACCGGGATGCTGGCGCTGACCGGACCGACCGGCAGCGGCAAGACGAGCCTGCTCGCCGCCATTGCCGGGCAGATCGTGCCGAGCAGCGGAACGCTGACCGCAGCGGCACCCGGCGGCATCGCCTGGGCCGCGCAACACCCCCTCATCCTGCCCGGAACGCTGCGCGACAACCTGGCCCTCGCCGCGCCGCACGCGACCGACGCCGCGATTCTCGCGGCGATCGATCGCGTCGGCCTGACGCCGATGCTCGCCGGCCGGGGCGCGAGCCTCGACCTGCCGCTCGACCATCGCGGCTCCGGCCTTTCCGGCGGCGAGCGACGGCGCCTCGGCCTTGCCCGTGCGCTGCTGGCCGATCGGCCGCTGCTGCTCGCCGACGAGCCGACCGCCGATCTCGACGACGAATCCGCCGCCGCGATCACCGCGCTGCTCCGCGGCCTCGCCGCCGACCGCGCGGTGATCGTCGCCACCCATGATCCGCGCCTGATCGCGGCAGCCGATGCCAAGGTGACGCTGTGACCCCCTTCCCCCTCGCCGCGCCCGAACGCCGCACGCTGCGCCAGGCGCTGGCCTGCGCCACCATCGCGGGCCTTGCCGCGATCCTGCTGCTCGCCCTGTCCGGCTGGTTCCTGACCGGCGCCGCCATCGCCGGCGCCAGCGGCGCGGCAGCCGCCGCCGCGTTCAACTATCTGATCCCCAGCGCGGCGATCCGCGGGCTCGCGATCCTGCGCACCGCCGGGCGCTACGGGGAACGGCTGCTCTCGCACCAGGCGGCGCTCACCGCGATGGCGGACCTGCGCGGCGCGCTGTTCGGCAAGCTCGCCGCGCAGGACAGCCGCACCGCGCCCGACCTTGCCGGCGGCGATGCCAGCGCCCGGCTGATCGGCGATATCGAGGCGCTGGAGGATCTGGTCGTCCGCAGACCCAGCCGCCCCGCCAGCCTCGCCGCCGCGCTGTTCGCGGTTGCCCTGGTGGCCCTTGCCGGCTGGCAGGCGGCGCTGGCGCTGGCGCTGCTGCTCGCGGCACTGCCCCCGCTGCTGACCCTTGCCGCCCGCCGCCTCACCACCGGCCCCGCCGCCGACGCCGCCGAGGCGCTGGGCGCGCTGCGCACCGCGTTCGTCGACTATGCCGCCGCCCGGCCCGAGATCATCGCCTATGGCCTCGCCCCGCGCGTTGCGGACACGATCGCCGACCTGTCCCGCCCGCTCGACCGCGCCCGCGCGGCGCTGGCGCGGGGCGACGGCATCGTGGCGGGGCTGCTCGCCGGCTATGGCACGCTGGCCGCCGCCCTGGTCTTCGCCCTCGCCGAAGGGCCCGCCCCGATCCGCGCGCTGGCGCTGCTCGCCGCCGCCGCGTCGGTGGAGGCGATGGCCGCCTTCGCCCGCACGGCGCTGCGCCAGGCGAGCGTCGAACAGGGCCTCGCCCGCCTCGCAACGCTGGCCGAACTGCCCGGCGATCGCGCGCCGCCGCCGCCGATCGAGGCGGCCGCGCGCCCGATCGGCCTGGACGGCCGCACGCTGCCCCCCGGCGCGCGCGTCGCGATCACCGGCGCCTCGGGTACCGGCAAGACCCGGTTTATCGAGGCGTTGGCCGGGCTGCGCGCGCCCGTCCATGCGCTCACCCTGGACGGCACGCCGGTCGACCGCTGCACCGCCGATGCGCTGCGCCGCCAGTTCGCTCTCGCGCCGCAGGATTCGGTGCTGATCGCGGGCTCGATCGCCGACAATCTCCGCGTCGCCCGCCCCGGCATCGTCGACTCCGAAATGCGCGCCGCGCTGCACATCGCCTGCCTGGACGCCACGGTCGCCGCGATGCCCGCCGGGCTCGACACGCCGGTGGCCGAGGCCGGCGGCACGCTTTCGGGGGGCGAGCGCAAACGGCTGTCACTGGCCCGCGCGCTGCTCGCCCGGCGGCCCTGGCTGCTGCTCGACGAGCCGAGCGAAGGCCTGGACGCCGCGACCGAGGCCGAACTGGTCCGCCGCCTGGGCCAATGGCTCGATGCGACGGGCACCGGGCTGGTGCTCGTCTCGCATCGCCGCGCGCCGCTCGCGCTGGCGAAGGAGCGGATCGCCATCGCCGCTCTGGCGCACCAATGATATATTGAAACATTCACGATGCTGCGGTACGGCATCGTGAATGCGCTCGTTCCGCGTACCTGGTCTTCTCGTCCGGCTGCTGCCGGGACTGCTGCTCGCGTTCGCGCTGTGCTGGCAGGCGGGGATCGTCCGCGCGCATGCCCATGATACCCCCGGCTGGGTCAAGGCGACGCACGCGCATCACGCGCCCAAGCCGAATGACGACGATCAGGATTGCCCGTTCTGCGGCGAGCTGGCGACCGCCGCCGCCTATCTGGCCTCCTCCCCGCCCACACTCAGCCCGCCGCAGCCGGCAACCGAATGGCGGGAATCGCCGGCAGGCGATCCGGCCCCGCGCGCGCTGCGTTCGCACGCCTGGCGCAGCCGCGCGCCGCCCGCACTCCGCACCGCCTGACAGAAATATCGCGTCGCCGCCTGCGCGACGTCCCCCAGGTTCACGGAGTTTTGTTTCATGCGTACTGCCCTTCTCGCGGGCGCGGCCGTTGTCGCGTTCGTTCCCCATGCCTTTGCCGATCCCGACCCGCAGCAGGCGAACGACAAGAACACCATCATCGTCACCGCCGCGCCCTATGCGATCGCCAGCGACGAGGTGCCGACGATCGTCACCCATGTCGATCGCGACCAGATCCTGCGCGCCGGCGGCGCGAGCATCAGCGACGTGCTGGCCCAGGAACCCGGCATCGCCGCCACCACCTTCGCCAGCGGCGCCAGCCGGCCGATCATCCGCGGCATGGACGCGACGCGCGTCCGCATCCTCGAAAACGGATCGAGCAGCTCCGATGTGTCGGACATCGGCCCGGATCACGGCATGCCGGTCGATCCCTTCGCCGCGCAGAGCATCGAGGTCGTCCGCGGCGCCGGTACGCTGCGCTATGGCAGCCAGGCGATCGGCGGCGTCGTCAACGTGATCAACAATCGCGTGCCGATGGCGCTGCCGAAGGAGACGCTGTCGGGCGAAGCGGTCGGCAGCTACGGCACCGTCTCCAATGTCGGCGAAGGCGGCGCGCTGGTCGATGCCAAGCTCGGCGCGGTCGCGCTGCACGCCGATGGCTTCTACCGCGACGCCGGTAATTACGACACGCCGCTCGGCACCCAGCAGAACAGCTTCTTCCGCGGCCATGGCGGCGCGGTCGGCGGCTCCTACTTCTTCGGCGGCGACGATGCGAGCCATGTCGGCCTGTCGGTCAGCCAGTACAACTCGAAATACGGCATCCCCAGCGACACCACCTATATCGACATGCGCCAGACCAAGGTGATGTCGCGCAACGTGTTCGCGGTGAACACCGGCCCGCTCAAGAGCATCAACCTCGATGCGAGCTATGCCGATTATACGCATGACGAGAAGGAACCCGACGGCACGATCGACACGACGTTCCGCAACAAGGAGTTCGACGGGCACCTCGAGTTCCTGCTGAACCCGCTGGGGCCGATCCGCAACTCGGCGATCGGCTTCGAGGTGCAGAACCGCAAGTTCTCGGCGATCGGTGCGGACAGCAGCTACCTGTTCCCCACCACCACCCAGAGCGAGGCGGCGTACCTCTTCACCGAAGTGCCGCTGACCGACATCCTCCACCTCCAGGCGAGCGGCCGCGTCGAGCATGTCCGCGCCGAGGGCACCCCGGCGTCGAACGTGTTCACCGCGCGCGACTATACGCCGGTCAGCGGGGCGATCGGCGCGCTGCTCGATGTCGGCGCCCATGTGAAGCTGGGCCTGACCGGATCGAGCACCGGCCGCGCGCCCGCGATCACCGAGCTGTTCGCGCGCGGCGGGCATGATGGCCCCAACACGTTCGAGACCGGCGATCCCAACCTGAAGATCGAGCGCGCCAACTCGATCGAGGCGACGGTGCGGGTGAACCTGGATCGCTTCCACTTCGACGGCAGCGCCTATTCGACCTGGTTCAACAACTATATCTATGGCGACCTGACGGGGCGCACCTGCGACGACGACGGCACCTGCGCGGTGGGCGGCGACGGCGACCTGAAGGAGCTGAACTATCGCCAGCAGGGCGCGCATTTCCGCGGGCTGGAGGGCAAGGCGAGCTACGACCTGTTCCACAGACAGGACAGCACGCTGCAGCTGACCGCGCTGGCCGACTATACCCGGGCGACGCTGGACAGCGGCGGCAACGTGCCGCGCATCCCGCCCTATCGCCTGGGCGGCGGGATCAACTGGCTGAGCCCGAGGCTGGATGGCGCCGTGCAGTTCGTCCATGCCGGCAAGCAGAGCAAGTTCGGCGCGTTCGATACCGAGACGCCGGGCTACAACAACCTCAACGCCCAGATCGCGTGGCGTCCGTTCCAATCGCTGCCGGGAATCGAGTTCGCGATCATCGGCCAGAACCTCACCGACGAGGTGCAGCGCAACGCCGCCTCGCTCAACAAGGATCTGGTGGTCCAGCCGGGCCGCAACGTGCGGTTCATGGTCAAGGTCGCGACCTTCTGATTGTCGAAAGGGGGGCGGGGTCGACCGGCATCGGCTCCGCCTCCCCTCTCTGTCATCCCGGCGAAAGCCGGGATGACGGCCGTTGGGCTATCAGACGGGCCGATACCCCTTGCGCCACTTGGTCCACAAATGCCGCGCGAGCATCGCCGGCGGCATCCGCAGCAGGTGCGAGCGGAGGTAGAAACCGAGCTGCACCGCCTTGCGGGTCGAGCGGCCCCAGCGGTCCCGCGCCGTCAGCCGATGGTGGAACAGCGGATCGAGCGCGTCCCAGCCCTGCCAGTCGCGCGGCGCCTCGGTGCCGTAGAGCCGCGCCGACTGCCGTACCGCCCGCGCCATCGCCGCACCCAGCCCGTGCTGCGCGGCGCGTTCCGCCAGCCCGTCGAAGCCGAATTCGCCGAGCATGCAGTGGATGTCCCACAGGTTGCGCATGCCGCCGGCCAGATCGCCGTCCGCAAACAGATGCGCGGCGGCGTGGCACAGCATGTCCTGCGGGCAGAGCATGCGCAGCCCGTTCCCCAGCGCCACGCTCCCCGCCAGCAGCGCCGCCGCGTCGGGGCGGGTGCGCGCGGTGAGTGGCAGGATCGTGTGGTGCACGTCGATCATCTTGTCGCGGTCGCGGTGGATCAGCGGCGGCAGCTCGTGCATCCAGCGGCGATAATAGGCGTCGTCATAGGGATCGGGCTTCACCCATTCCCAGCCGGCGGCGAGCAGCGCGGCCTCGACCTCGGCCATCGCGTCGCGCGGCACGAGGATGTCGAGATCGCCGATCGTCCGCCCGACCGAAGGCGACAGTCCCGCCGCCGCGAACGCGGTGCCCTTGAGCAGCACCACCGGCACGTCGAGCCCGGCCAGCGCCCGGCGCGCCATCTCGGCTTCCCACAGCGCTGCGGTGCGGCCCTGCTCGGCCGAGGCGATGGCGTCTGCCACCAGCCGCGCCGCCGCCTCGGGCATCGGCAGCCCGGCGATCCGGTGCGCGAGCGTCCCCGCCAGTTGTTCGGCGCGGGCGACGGCCCAGAGCGCGTTCCAGTCCGGCGCCGAGAGCCCCGCAATCGCGGCAGGATCTCGCAGCACCCGGGCCAGGAGCAGCGCCGGGTTCATGCCAGCGCCTCCACCATGGCGATGGCGGTCTCGGCGTCCGGATAGTCGATCGCGCGCGAGGGCACCTTCTGCACCAGCCGGGTCAGCGCGTCGAAGCCGCGTTCGGCGAGCGTCACATAGTTGGTGGAGCTCTGGGTGAGCCGAACGAACGCCTCGCTCGGCAGCACCGGGCGTTCGGCGGCGTCGAACCCGAAGCGGGGGAAGAGGATGAGGCTGGGCTCGGCGGGCTGGTCCATCGCGGCGATGGCGCGGGCGTCCGGCACAAGATGGCGGATGGCGCCCTTGGGCGTGCCCTCCAGCAGCGGCCCGAAGCGCGCGCCCGGCAGCGCCTGCGCGACCACGTCGATCGCCTCGTTCTTCAGGCTGACCAGCCGGGGAAAGGCGTGGGCGAGCCCGGTGGCGCAGTCAATCAGCGCGAACTCGTCGCCCATCAGCCGCCAGCCGCGCGCCATGAGCAGTGCGGCAAGCGTCGACTTGCCCGCCCCCGAGATGCCGGTCATCAGCACCGCACGCCCGTCGCGCTCGACCATCGAGGCGTGCAGCAGCAGGTAGCGCCGCAGCCCCAGCGCCATCTGCAGGTTCATCCCCATCTCGGCGGCGAGCAGCCCCTGGGCGAGCGGCAGCGGCGCCGCATCGGGGATCACGAAGTCGCCTGCGATGTGCACCGAGGGGCGCAGCACCCGCCGCCAGGGCCGCGCCGCGAACAGGTGGACGTTGAAGTCCGCGATGCCGTCCTGCGGGCCTGGATAGTCGCGGTAGAGATCGTCCAGCGCGGCGATGGGCTCTCGCCAATGGCTGCCGATGCGGAAGCCCAGCGGCCCGATGCGCAGCAGCTTCAGATGGCGCATGTCCGCTCCACCAGCCCCGCCGCGACGAGCTCGTCGAGCCGCACCGCCAGCGCCGCCGGATCGGGGTCGGCGAGGTCGAAGCGCGCGGCCAGCACCGCGAGCAGCCCGGGCACGTCGCGCGGCCCCTCGGCCAGGATGTCGAGAATCTCCGGCACCGGCGCGTCGACGATATGGGTGATGCCCGAGGCGCGGTGGTAGACCAGCGTCAGCGCATCGAGCGGCACGACGCGCAAGGTCGCGGGATCGGCGGCGCGATAGAACACCGCCGGCGCCGTCAGCCGCGCGGCATCTGCAGCGAGGCGAAGCAGGTGAAGCCGCTGGTCCCGCGCTGCAGGCGGCGGATATAGTTGGTATAGGCGCGGCTCGCCTGCGGATCGGTGCCCGGCAGCGTGCCGCCGTTAAGCGCGCGCTTCACGTCCTGCGCCTTGAAATTGCGCCCCGGCGCGGGGAAGGCACCGCGCGTGCGCGCCGGCACGACGCGGCCGTCTGCCGCGATATAGCTGCCCGCGCGCGCCGGATCGGTCACCGGGATCTCGCACTGCAGGATCGAGGCGTTGGTCTGCGCCAGCGCGGGGCGAATCGAGACGATCGCTGCGGCACTCGCAGCGCCCAGCATCAGCGCGCGCCGACGGGTCGGCAGGTCTTCGGGTTTCGGATCGTCCATCGCTCTCTTCTTCTGCGCGCGCGCCGGTTTCGCAATCGTAAATAGCGCCTCGTCTTGGGACGGTTGGGCCGCAGAACATCGCCAAGTCGAACGCTCGTCCCGAAAATCGTGTGCGAGAATCGGCAGCGTCTTCACCGCCGGAGAAAAGGCTCTAGAAGGCGCGGATGCTTTCGGCCGCCCGAACCCGCCTGATTCTCGCGATCGGTGTCGCCGCCTTGGCGGCGCTGGTGGGGCTGCTGCTCGGCACCGAATTGCAGGTGGGGCTGGTGATGCTGGTCGGCGCGATCGCCGCCGTGCTGATCGTCGCGATCGGCGGCGATCCGGCCGCCCCGCCGCCCGCCGATGCGCTCGCCACCGAACAGGAACCTGCGCTGGGCGAGGTCATCGAGGCGATCGCCGAACCGGTGCTGGTGATCGCCACCACCCGCGTGATTGCCGCCAACGCCGCCGCCCGTGCGCTGCTCGGCGCGCACATCCTGGGCGAGGACGTCCGCCTCGCGATCCGCCACCCGGCCGCGGCCGAGCGGCTGCTCGATCCCGCCGAAGACCATAGCGCCGCGCCGATCCACCTGGTGGGTCTGGGCACGCGCGAGCAGCGCTGGGAAATGCGCGTCCGCACGCTGGAAACCAGCGAGCGCGTCGTCCATCTTGTGGATCGCACCGGCAGCTATCAGGCCGACCGGATGCGGGTCGATTTCGTCGCCAATGCCAGCCACGAGTTGCGCACGCCGCTCGCCTCCCTCCTCGGCTATGTCGAGACGCTGGCCGACGGCGCCGGCGAGGAGCCGGAGATCCGCGCCCGCTTCCTCAAGATCATGCACGACGAGGCGCGGCGCATGGACCGGCTGATCAGCGACCTGATCTCGCTCAGCCGGATCGAGGCGGAGAAGTATCGCACGCCGGCGGAATCGATGTCGCTCGGCGAGCTGATCGCCCAGGTCTGCAGCGAACTTGCCGGCAGCCCCCGCGCCGCCGACCTGGTCACCGAGATCGAGGCCGTGCCGCCGGTGCGCGGGGATCGGACCCAGCTCAGCCAACTGCTCCACAACCTGATCGGCAACGCGATGAAGTATGGCCGCGCCGGCACGCCGGTGACCGTATCGCTGCGCAGCGAGGGTGACACGATGGTGCGCTTCGCCGTCACCGATCAGGGCGAGGGCATCCCGGCCGAGCATATTCCGCGCCTTACCGAGCGTTTCTACCGTGTCGATTCGGGACGAAGCCGGTCGCTTGGCGGCACCGGGCTGGGCCTGGCCATCGTGAAGCATGTGGTGGAGCGCCACCGCGGGCGGCTCGACATCGCCTCGCAGGTGGGCATCGGCACCACGGTGACGGTGCGCCTGCCCATCGAGCAGAGTGTCATAAAGTCGTAACGCGATTGCCGGATGGGGCGGGATGCGGTGCGAACGCCGGCGTCGCCTGCCAAACCGCCATCCTCGGGGAGCCACAAGTGACGATGCTCGGTCGTCTAGCGCTGATCGCCTTTGGCTCGCTCGCCCTTGCGGCCTGCGACGGCAATGCGACTCGCGAGATCCGCGTCGTCGGCTCATCCACGGTCTATCCCTTCACCACCGCCGTCGCCGAAGCCTTTGTCAACGCGCGCAGCGGCCGCAAGGCGCCGGTGGTGGAATCGATCGGCAGCGGCGCGGGGATCCGCCGCTTTTGCGAGGGCGTCGGCGCCCAGTTCCCGGACATCGCCAACGCCTCGCGCCGGATGACGCGCAAGGAATATGATCGCTGCGAAGCAAACCAGGTGGGCGAGGTGATGGAGACCGTCATCGGTCTGGACGGCGTGGCGCTCGCGGAATCGAACCAGGGCCCGAAGCTCCGGCTCACCAAGCGCGACGTGTACCTGGCGCTCGCCGCCAACCCGCTGGGCAAGCGCAACACTGCCCGTACCTGGCGCGACGTGAACCCCAGCCTGCCCGCCATTCCGATCCTGGTGATGGGCCCGCCCTCGACCAGCGGCACGCGCGACGCCTTCGTCGAACTGATGCTGGCGCCCGGTTGCCTGGAGGCCGATCCCAACGCGACCAAGCTCAAGGCCGAGGCCGATCCCGCGCAGTACGACGCCGAATGCCGCCGCATCCGCGATGACGGCGCTTATGTCGACAAGGGCGAGAACGACAATCTTATCGTCCAAGGACTGGCGCAGAACCCCAATGCGCTGGGAATCTTCGGCTATTCCTATCTCGAAGAGAACCAGAACCGACTGCACGGCGTGCCGATCGAGGGCGTGGCGCCCAGCTATGCGACGATCGCGGACGGCAGATATCCGGGCGCGCGGCCGCTCTATCTCTACGTCAAGAAGCGCCACCTGAAGGCCGTGCCGGGGCTGAAGGACTTCCTTACGCTCTACACCACGCTGTGGGGCCCCACCGGCCCGCTGGTGAAGCGTGGCCTGATCGCGGCACCCGAGGCGATGCGCGCCGAGATGGCGAAGCGCGTAGCCGATCTCACCCCGCTCGATCCGGCAAGGCTCAAGTGATCCCGTCCCCCCCGTTCCGTCTCGCCGAGATCCGCCGCTCGTGAACCCCTTCGCGCTTTCCTTCCTGATCCTAGGCCTGGGCCTGATCGGCTGGCTGACGGCACGGGCGCGGGCACTGCGCTTCGATCGCGGCGGCGCCAAGCGGCTGCATTCGCTGCCCGCCCAGCATGGCTGGTTCGTCGCGATGTGGACGATGCTGCCGCCGTTGCTGTTCCTCGTCGTCTGGTCCGCCGTGACCCCGGGCCTGGTCCGCCAGACGGTGCTGCAGAGCCCTGCTGCCGCCGGCCTGTCCGATTTCGCCTTCGAGCGTGATTCGGTGCTCGCCCAGGCTCGCGAGGTCGCACGCAACCCGTTCGATACCGAGGCCGATCCGCTGGCCCGCAAGCTTGCACCCGTCGTCCGCGACGCGCGCAGCCGCTACGCCTGGACCGGCGCCATCGCCGCCATCCTGCTTGCCTTTGCCGGCGCGGTTTTCGCGCTGAGCCGCATCCGCGCCGATTTCCGTGCCCGTTCCAAGGTGGAACGCACGCTGATGATGGGGCTGCTGGTCGCATCGCTGATCGCGATCCTGACCACACTAGGTATCTTCGCGTCGCTCTTCTGGGAGTCGACGCGCTTCTTCGGCCAAGTGCCGATCACCCAGTTCCTGTTCGGCACCCATTGGAGCCCGCAGGTGATCGACGCCAAGAACCCCGGCGCCTCGCTGGGCGCGGTGCCGCTGTTCTGGGGCACCTTCTTCATCGGCGCGGTGATCGCGATGCTGGTCGCCATCCCCTTCGGGCTGATGAGCGCGGTGTACCTCACCCAATATGCCTCGGCGACGACCCGGCGCTGGATGAAGCCGACGCTGGAGATGCTCGCCGGCGTGCCGACCGTGGTCTATGGCTATTTTGCCGCCCTCACCGTCGCCCCTGCCGTGCGCAAGCTGGCGGTGGCGCTGGGCGACCAGTTCGCCTCTTCGGAAAGCGCGCTGGCGGCGGGCCTGGTGATGGGGGTGATGATCATCCCGTTCGTCTCCTCGATGGCGGACGATTCGCTCGCTGCCGTGCCCAGCTCGATGCGCGACGGCAGCCTGGCGATGGGCGCAACCACCAGCGAAACCATCTCCCGGGTGCTGATCCCAGCCGCGCTGCCCGGCGTGGTGGCGGGCGTGCTGCTCGCGGTCAGCCGCGCGATCGGCGAGACGATGATCGTGGTGATGGCGGCCTCGGGGGCTGCAACGATCACGCTCAACCCGCTGCAGAGCGCCACCACCGTCACCAAGCAGATCGTCGACCTGCTGACCGGCGAGGCCGAGTTCGACAGCCCGAAGACGCTCGCCGCCTTCGCGCTGGGCCTGACGCTGTTCGTCATCACCCTGCTGCTCAACATCGTCGCGCTGCGCGTCGTGAAGAGGTATCGCGAAGCCTATGACTAAGCCCGCGGCCTCCCAGGCCGAGCGACGGCCGACCGACTGGAAGAGCGCAGGCATGCAAAAGCGCATCCGCCGACGCTATGCGGCCGAACGCCGCTTCCGCATGCTGGGCGCCGGCGCGGTGATCCTCTCGGCGGCGTTTCTCGGCTTCCTGCTGCTGACGATGGTGGCGCAGGGCTGGCGCGGCTTTACCGTCACCGAGATCGCGCTACCGATCGACCTCAAGGTTGCCGGACTGAAGGTGGAGCGCGCGCAACTCGCCACCCCGGCCGCCGATCTGGCGCTGGCGGGGGCCGGGCTGGAAGATGCGGTGGAGAATGCCGCGATCCGCGCCTTCGGGGCGGAAGGCGGCACCTATCTCGCCCCCAGTGCCTGGCTCGCGGTGCGGGAGGCAGTGAAGCGCGATCCGTCGCTGCTGGAGAACCGCGCGATCGTCCATGTCCCCGCCGCCACCGGCTTCGACCAGGCGCTGGCCGGCGACGGCGACGCCGCGATGGAAGCAGGTGTCGCCAGGCTTCGGAGGCAGGGCGCCATCGCGCGCGACTTCAACTGGGCATTCCTGCACGAATCCGATTCCACCGATCCGGTCGCGGTCGGCATCTGGGGTGCCCTCAAGGGCTCGCTGCTCACCATGGCGATCACCTTCCTGATCGCCTTTCCGGTGGGCGTACTCTCGGCGATCTATCTTGAAGAATATGCGCCGAAGAACCGTTGGACCGACCTGATCGAGGTATCGATCAACAACCTCGCGGCGGTGCCCTCGATCATCTTCGGCCTGCTCGGCCTCGCCGTGTTCCTCGGCACCTGGCAGATCGGCGGGCATGTCTATGGCCCGATGCTGCCGCGTTCGGCGCCGCTGGTCGGCGGCGTGACGCTGGCGCTGATGATCATGCCCGTCATCGTCATCGCCAGCCGCAACGCGATCAAGGGTGTGCCGCCGTCGATCCGCGATGCAGCCCTCGGCATCGGCGCCAGCCCGATCCAGGTGGTATTCCACCATGTCCTGCCGCTGGCGATGCCCGGCATCCTCACCGGCACGATCATCGGCATGGCCCGCGCGCTGGGCGAGACCGCACCGCTGCTCCTCATCGGCATGCGCGCCTTCATCGTCACCGCGCCGGGCGGCTTCACCGATCCGGCCACGGTGCTGCCGGTGCAGATCTTCCTCTGGTCCGACGAGGTCAGCCGCGGCTTCGTCGAGAAGACCAGCGCCGCGATCCTGGTGCTGCTCGCCGTGCTGCTCGCGATGAACGGGCTCGCCATCTACCTCCGCAACAAGTTCGAGACCCGCTGGCAATGACCGCCCCCTCCCCCGCCCCCCACAAGATGTCGGCCCGCGACGTCAGCGTCTTCTACGGCGACAACCATGCCGTGCGCGGCGTGTCGATCGACATCGACATGGACAAGGTCACCGCGTTCATCGGCCCGTCGGGCTGCGGCAAGTCCACCTTCCTGCGCACCTTCAACCGCATGAACGACACCATCGCCAGCGCGCGGGTGACCGGCGAGATCACGCTGGACGGCGAGGACATCTATTCGCCGAACATGGACGTGGTGCAGCTGCGCGCCCGCGTCGGCATGGTGTTCCAGAAGCCGAACCCGTTCCCCAAGTCGATCTTTGAGAATGTCGCCTATGGCCCGCGCATCCACGGGCTGGCGTCTTCCAAGACCGACCTGGAGGGCATCGTCGAGCGCTCGCTGAAGCGCGCCGGGCTGTGGGAGGAAGTGAAGGACCGCCTGTCCGACAGCGGCACCGCGCTGTCCGGCGGCCAGCAGCAGCGGCTGTGCATCGCCCGCGCGATCGCGGTCGACCCGGAAGTGATCCTGATGGACGAGCCGGCCAGCGCGCTCGATCCTATCGCCACCGCCAAGATCGAGGAGCTGATCCACGAGCTGCGCGGGCGCTACGCGATCGTGATCGTCACCCACAACATGCAGCAGGCGGCCCGCGTCTCGCAGCGCACCGCCTTCTTCCATCTCGGCCACCTGGTCGAATATGGCGAGACCGACAACCTCTTCACCGCGCCCCGCGAAGAGCGCACGAAGGACTATATCACCGGAAGGTACGGCTGATGGCATCGGGCCACGAGCATACGGTCAAGGCGTTCGATCAGGATATCAGCCAGCTGCGCGCGCTGATCTCGCAGATGGGCGGGCTTGCCGAACAGGCGATCTACGACGCGATGAAGGCGCTGCAGCGCGGCGACGAGGCGCTGGCCAGGATCGTGCGCGAGAAGGACAAGCAGATCGACGCGATCGAGGCGGAGCTGGAAAAGCTCGTCGTCCGCGTCATCGCGCTGCGCGCCCCGATGGCGGACGACCTGCGCGAGGTGATCGCGGCGCTGAAGATCGCCGCCGTGATCGAGCGGATCGGCGATTATGCCAAGAACATCGCCAAGCGCGTGCCGATGATCCATGCCGAGGGCGAGGAGCGGATCGAGGCCGTCTCGATCCTGCCCGCCATGGGCCAGCTCGCCGCCGACATGGTGCGCGCGGCGCTGGACGCCTTTTCCGCGCGCGACGCCAAGGCGGCAGCGGAGGTGCACGCCAGCGACACCGCGCTCGACGACTTTTATGATTCGATCTTCCGGACGCTGGTGACGTTCATGGTCGAGAATCCGCGCACGATCAGCCAGGTCGCGCACCTGCTGTTCGTCGCCAAGAATCTGGAGAGGATCGGCGACCACGCTACCAACGTCGCCGAAATGGTCTATTTTGCCGCGACCGGGCACTATCTCGCCGATGCGGAAGCCGGCGAAAGCAGCGGGAGCTGAGGGGAACATATGGCACGGGTCAAGATGCTGCTGGTGGAAGACGATGCCGCGATCGCGGAGCTCGTCACCTGGCATTTCAAGCGCGAAGACTATGAAGTAAAGCACACCCCCGATGGCGAGGAAGCGCTGCTGCTCGCCAAGGAGGCGACGCCGGACATCGTGCTGCTCGACTGGATGGTCGAGGGGCTCTCCGGCATCGAGGTATGCCGCCGCCTGCGCCGCATGCCGGAAACGGCGAACGTGCCGATCATCATGCTCACCGCGCGCGGCGAAGAGGAAGATCGCGTCCGCGGGCTGGAAACCGGCGCCGACGATTACGTCACCAAGCCCTTCTCGCCGCGCGAACTGGTCGCCCGCGTCGGCGCGGTTCTGCGCCGCGTGCGCCCGGCGCTGGCCGGCGAGGCGCTGCTCTATTCAGACATCGAGATGGACACGGTGGGCCACAAGGTCCGCCGCGGCGGCGAAGTGATCCAGCTGGGGCCGACCGAGTTTCGCCTGCTCAAGCATTTCCTCGAGCATCCGGGCTGGGTGTTCTCGCGCGAGCGGCTGCTCGATGCGGTGTGGGGGCATGACAGCGACATCGAATCGCGTACCGTCGACGTCCATATCCGCCGCCTGCGCAAGGCGATCAACAAGGGCAACCGGCCCGACATCATCCGCACGGTGCGCTCGGCCGGCTACGCGCTCGACGCGGGGAACTGAGCCTGTTTCCAGACGCGGCGGCTGCTAAGCACCGCCGCTGGATCCCGCCCTCCCCCACGGGCCGGGGGAGGGACAGGATTGGCAGCCCCGCTGCCCTCCCGTAAGGCGCTTTCCAAAGCATAAACTGGAGAGCCCTGCCCATGACCATCCGTTTCGACGACCGTGTCGCCATCGTCACCGGCGCCGGCGGCGGCATCGGCCGCGCCTATGCCCTGGAACTCGCCAGGCGGGGCGCGAAGCTGGTGGTCAACGATCTCGGCAGCGGCCGCGACGGATCGGGCCATTCCGATGCCGCCCGCGCCGTGGTCGCCGAAATCGAGGCGCTCGGCGGCGAGGCGATCGCCGACGGTGGCAGCGTCACGGATGCCGCGGCGATGGTCGCCATGGCCGATGCCGCCAGGGCCCGCTGGGGCCGGATCGACATCCTGATCAACAATGCGGGCGTGCTGCGCGACAAGAGCTTCGCCAAGATGACACCGGAGGATTTCGCCTTCGTCGTCGACGTCCATCTGATCGGCTCCGCCAACGCGACCAAGGCGGTGTGGGAAACCATGCGCGCACAGGGCTATGGCCGCATCCTGATGACGGCCTCGTCCTCCGGCCTGTTCGGCAATTTCGGCCAGGCGAATTACGGCGCCGCCAAGCTGGGCCTCGCCGGCCTTACCCGGACGCTGCACCTCGAAGGCGCGAAACACGGCATTCGCGTCAACACCATCGCGCCGGTCGCCGGCACGCGCATGACCGAGGATCTTTTCCCCGAAGCCGCCTTCGCCGCCTTCGCGCCCGAGCAGGTGGCCCCGGCGGCGTTGTTCCTCGTCTCGGCGGAAGCGCCGAGCAACATGATCGTCGGCGCCGGCGCCGGGGTGGTGCAGGCCGCCTACATCACCCTCACCCAGGGCGCGGTGCTGGCCGCGCCCACGCCGGAAGCCGTCGCCGCGCAATGGGCCCAGATCACCGATCGCGCCGGCGAGATCGTCCCCGGATCGGGCGCCGAGCAGACCATGGCGATCCTGGGCAAGTTGCAGCGCTGATCTCCGTGCCACACCGTATTGCATCAGCAATACACATGTGACATCCTCCCGGCTTCGAAGGAGGATGGCCGATGTACAGCGAGAGCGAACTGGCAAGCGCCGTGGAGGCCGGGGCGATCACCCCCGAGGCCGCGACGGCATTCCGCAACCATGTTGCCGCCAGCCGGGCGACCCCGGCGGTGGACGAAGAGCATTTCCGGCTGCTGAGCGGCTTCAACGACATCTTCGTTACGATCGCGGCGGCGCTGATCCTGCTCGCGATCGGCAAGCTGGGCGGCAGCCTGGTGGAAATGCTTACCGGCGGCGGCACCGAACCGCGCGTCATCGGCGCCAACCTGATCGGCGGGGGGGCCGCCGTTGCGGCGACCAGCTGGATGCTGGCGGAGTATTTCACGGCGCGCAAACGGCTTGCCCTGCCCTCGATCCTGCTGCTGCTCGGCTTTGTCGGCGGCGCCGGGGCGACGATCGCCGGGCTGTTCGTGATCAACGTCCAGTGGCTCACCGATGCGCTGCACATCACCACCGATCTGCAGCAGCAGCGGCTTGCCGGCGCGATCGCGGCGGTGGCCGGCAGCCTCACCGCGGCCGCGGCCTGGCTGCACTGGCGCCGGTTCATGGTGCCGATCACCGTCGCTGCCGGCGCGCTCGCCGTTGTCGGCGTCTCGGTCGGGCTGATCACCTCGCTGATCCCCGCCGCGAAGGACTGGGTGAACGCGATCCTGCTCGTCGGCGGCATCGCCACCTTCATCGCCGCGATGCGCTGGGACATGACCGATCTGGAACGCCGCACCCGCCGCTCCGATGTCGCCTTCTGGCTCCACCTCGCCGCCGCGCCGCTGATCGCCCACCCGGTCTTCCACATGCTCGGCGTGTTCGACGGCGAAATCGGCGCGCCGATGGCCGCGCTGGTCTTCGCGCTCTACCTGTTCTTCGCCTTCGTCGCGCTGGCGGTGGACCGGCGGGCGCTGCTCGTCTCCAGCCTCGCCTATGTGCTGTGGGCGCTCTACTCGCTGTTCCACCAGAGCGGTGCGGTGGAACTGAGTGCAGCCTTCACCGGCCTGGTGATAGGATCGGCGCTGCTGACGCTCTCCGCCTTCTGGCACACCATGCGCCGCGCCGCGGTGGGGGTGCTCGGCGAGTTCGCCCGGCGCCTGCCGCCGACCCAGCAAGGCGCGCTGGCCTGATCGAACCGCCTGTCCTCCCCCCGCCCGGGGGGAGGACAGCGCTTCTCATTCTTCCACCAGCTTCATCAGCCGGCGCTCGACC
The DNA here is from genome assembly GCF_000226955.1 of Sphingomonas elodea ATCC 31461. Taxonomy (GTDB): domain Bacteria; phylum Pseudomonadota; class Alphaproteobacteria; order Sphingomonadales; family Sphingomonadaceae; genus Sphingomonas; species Sphingomonas elodea. The sequence goes on along the minus strand of NZ_AGFU01000034.1, from coordinate 73,267 downwards.
GGCGCCAGCACCGGGCCCAGTTCCTGCCCGCGCTTGAGCACCGCGCCGCTCTCGTTGATCAGCGCCCACATGCCCTGCCGGTTGCGCAGCGAGGGCCGCTTCTCGATCCGGAATTCCGGCCGTTCGGCGGCGCGGCGGAAGGCGGCGAACACGGCGACGTCCTTCTCGAACTGCATCGCATAGTCGCGCCAGTGCCCGGCAGCGACCATCCGGCCGTAGAGATCGAGGATGCGGTTGAGCTCGAGGCGATCGAACCCGACCTGGCCCGCGCGGCTGATCGTAAGCGGGGTGACCGTTCCCATCAGGCCCGGTCGCGCCGCTCGGCCTCGGCGTCGCGCTCGGCGATCATCGTGTCGAGCCGCTTGCGCAGCGTCTCGATCTCGCAGCGCATCAGTTCGAGCTTCTGGGTCGAGGGGTCGAAGATATCGCTGCACGGGGTGCCATAGGGCACGAAGTCCTTCTGCCACGCCACCGCCTCGACCAGCGTCGGCTTGGCCGGAATGCCGACCATCACCGCGCCCGGCGCCACATCCTTGGTGACGACCGCGTTGGCGCCGATCCGCGCGCGCTCGCCCACCGTGATCGGCCCCAGCACCTGCGCACCCGATCCGATGATCACGCCGTCGAGCAGCGTCGGGTGGCGCTTGCCGCCCACGCCATTGTCCGGGCTGGTGCCGCCCAGCGTCACGCACTGGTAGATGGTGACGTTGTCGCCGATCAGCGCAGTCTCGCCGATCACGACGAAGCCGTGGTCGATGAAGAAGTTGCGGCCGATCGTGGCGCCCGGGTGGATGTCGATCGCGGTCATCCAGCGCGACCAGTGGTTGACCAGCCGGGCGAGGAAGAACAGCCGGCGCCGGAACAGCGCGTGCGCGATCCGGTGATAGCCCAGCGCCCAGACGCCCGGATAGAGCAGAATCTCCAGCCGGCTCCGTGGCGCGGGATCGCGCGCATGGATCGAATCGAGATAGCCCTTCAGACGCTGGAACATGGCCGGACCCCTTATATCACGCGCGAAATAGGGGGGCATCCCCGGGATTTCCAGCGTTTGGCCCCGATCGGGCAGCATCCGATAAACACTATCGGGCTTGTAGGATTTGCCGGAAGCCGCCATTTCGTCTCTCCGGCCGACGGGAAAAGGGGCAAGGATGTTCGCAGGAATCACGCTGGCCGAGATGCTGCCCTATGTTGCGGTAGGCTTTGCGGCGCAGCTGGTCGACGGGGCGCTGGGCATGGCTTTCGGTGTCATCTCGAGCACGCTCCTGGTGAGCGTGCTGGGCATCGCTCCTGCTACCGCCTCGGCAGGCGTCCATCTGGTCGAGACGATGACGACCGGCGTATCCGGCCTCAGCCATGTCCTGCATCGCAACGTCAACTGGCGGCTGTTCGCGCGGCTGCTGGTGCCGGGAATGATCGGCGGCGTGCTCGGCGCCTATGTGCTGACGACGCTGGACGCCTCGGTGACCCGACCGTTCGTGATGGCCTATCTGTCCGCGATCGGCCTTTACCTGCTGTTCCGCGCGATCCGCTTCCCGCCCAACCAGCGCGAACCGAAGATCGTCGAGCCGCTGGGGCTGGCTGGCGGCTTTCTCGACGCGGCCGGTGGCGGTGGCTGGGGTCCCGTGGTGACAAGCAACCTGCTGGTCCAGGGCGCACAACCGCGTACGACGATCGGCACCGTCAACACCACCGAGTTCTTCCTCACGCTGACGATCTCGGCGACCTTCCTGTTCCACATCGGCTCCCAGGGCTTCACGCCCGAGTTCTGGCATCCGGTGCTGGGCCTGCTGATCGGCGGCGTCATCGCCGCCCCGTTCGGCGCAATGTTCGCCAAGCGCATGCCGGTGCGGCTGCTGCTGAGCCTGGTCGGCGTGGTGCTGACCGCGACCAGCGCGTTCAGCCTCTACCGCGCGCTGATGTAAACCCGGCCAACCGCTGCGCCAAGCGTCTCGCCGGAGGTGGTCGCCCGCCGGAATCGGTGGGTTGCGTGGAGCACGACATATCGAGGCGCGCCGCCGCAGCCTTCCCGCACCCCCGCGCGCTTCTGCGCAAGGCTGTTTTGCGGTGGCGATAGCGCGTCCAGTCTACAGGACCTCGTTTCGTAAACGCAACAATATTTTTTGAAAAGCATCGTCTTTCTCCACCGTTATGGCGCATTCTTCATGACGCCACACCTCCGACCGGAGATACAGTGAACTGCCCGGTCGAGAAGGGCTGCCCCAACGCACTTCTCCTCCCGGTGATATTAGCCTCGAGATAGTCTGGACGTACCGATGGAACCGGAGACCATCCTCATGTCGGACACCACCGCAGTCGACCGATCTCCGGTAAAGTCAGGCCTACGTTTTTCGGCCCTAGACAGCCTGCGCGGCATCTGCGCATGCATGATCGTTCTGTTCCACCTTCGCTCCACTGGCGTCGTCACGAACTCGCATCTGGTCCGAAACAGCTGGATGTTCGTCGACTTCTTTTTCGTCCTCAGCGGCTTCGTCATCGCGTGCGGCTATCTGGAGCGATTGCGGGAGGGCTATTCCGTGCGGCAGTTCATGCTGCTGCGCCTGGGCCGGGTCTATCCGTTGCACCTGGCCGTCCTCCTCCTGTTCGTGGTGATCGAGCTAGCGGGGGCCATGCTCGGTACCGCCGGGCTCAGCGCCCGCGCCGCCTTTTCGGAGCCGCGAACCCCTGCGGAGCTCGCCGGCACGCTCGCGCTGGTCCAGATCTTCTGCGGCTTCCCCTCGATCGTCTGGAACGGCCCGAGCTGGAGCATCGCTGCGGAGGTCTGGACCTATCTGCTGGTCGCGCTCGTCGTGCGCGCGCTGCCCGGGCGAACCGCATGGGCTGCCACGGGTCTGGCGCTTGCCGCCTTCGCCACGCTCGCGCTCGCCGGTGCGGCCGCCTGGGACCCGGCGACGGGCTTTGCCTTTGTCCGCTGCGTCCTGGGCTTCTCGGTGGGCGTGCTGTGCTGGATCCTGTTCTCGGCAATGGGGCGGCCGAGGATGGGAACCGCGATCGCAACGATCTTGGAGCTGGTGGCGGTCGCATCGTGCTGCGCGCTGGTGGCTTCGGGAAGCCTGCCGCTGGCGGCGCCGATCGTGTTCGCCGGCACGGTGCTGTTGTTCGCGGCCGAGCAGGGCATGGTCAGTCGGCTCCTGAAGCTCGCGCCCTTCCTCGCGCTCGGCACCCTCTCCTACTCGATCTACATGGTGCACACGCTGGTGATCGCACGCAGTCTGGACGTGCTCTCACTCGCGGGCAGGCTGTTGCATCACCCGCTGGTGGAGACACGGCTCGGCAGCGGTGGTACGATCAAGGTGCTGGTGTTCGCGCCGGACGCAATGGCGTTCGCGGTGCTCGGCGGCATCGTGCTGTGTTCGGCGCTCACCTATCGCTGGATCGAGGCGCCCGCGCGGGACCTGTCGCGCGCACTGGTCCGCCAGAGCGGGCGGCGCGGCAGCTTGGCGGCCGCCCCGGACGCAGCACGCGACCCCGAGGCCCTGCCGGCAACCGCCACGAGCTGAAGCGCGCCGCGCCCTCCCAAAGACCTTCGACCCGGAGCGCTGCCGGGAGATCTCGTCCGCGCGGCGTGAAGGATGGCGCTTGTCCGCGGACCTGAACCATGCCGGGAACCTTGCAGTCGACGCCGACGCCGACGCCTTGCCATCATGCGATCGATCAACGCCGCCCCACTGAGTGGCAAACTCGATCAGGCCAAGCGGGTCTTCCAATTTCACAGCACGGGTCCTGCCGCCTATATGCCGTCTCGCAACAGCAACCCCCGTTCTGGAGGAACAAAAATCATGGCTCTTATCGGCAGCACCATCAAGCCGTTCACCGCACAGGCCTATAAGGAAGGTAAGTTCGTCGAAGTCACCGACGCCGACGTGAAGGGCAAGTGGGCGGTCTTCTTCTTCTACCCGGCGGACTTCACCTTCGTGTGCCCGACCGAACTCGAAGACCTCGCCGATGTGTACCCGACCCTGCAGAATATGGGCGTCGAAGTCTATTCGGTGTCGACCGACACCCACTTCAGCCACAAGGCATGGCACGATACCTCGCCGGCGATCGGCAAGATCAACTACTACATGCTGGGTGACCAGAATCACACGATCTCGAATAACTTCGACGTGCTGCGCGCGGGCCAGGGTCTGGCAGACCGTGGCACCTTCGTGGTGGACCCGGACGGCGTGATCCAGATCATGGAGATTACCTCGGAAGGCGTCGGCCGCAACGCCCAGGAACTGCTCCGCAAGATCAAGGCCGCGCAGTATGTCGCAGCCCATCCGGGCGAAGTCTGCCCCGCCAAGTGGGAAGAAGGCGCCGAGACGCTCGCGCCGTCGCTCGACCTGGTCGGCAAGATCTAACACCCGTTCCTCTTCGGAGGATCGACGACTACGGCGCCCGCCCCTCCCCCCAAACGCGGGCGCCGGTTGCGGCCCGGAGCGGAATTCCCTCTCCGCCCCGGGCCGTTTTCGTGAGACATACAGGAGTTTCCCATGCTCGACGCCAACCTGACGCAGCAGCTCAAGGGCTATCTCGTGAACATCCGCGAGCCGATCGAGCTCGTCGCCAGCCTGGGCGAGGACGCCAAGTCGCGCGAGCTGGGCGAACTGCTGAGCCAGATCGCCGGACTGTCGGACAAGATCGACCTTGTCCACGCCGCGGACGATCGCAAGCCCAGCTTCATGATCCGCCGCAAGGGCACCGATATCGGCGTGCGCTTCGCCGGCATCCCGATGGGGCATGAGTTCACCTCGCTGGTACTGGCCCTGCTCCAGGTCGGCGGCCACCCGAGCAAGGCCGCGCAGGAGCTGATCGAGCAGGTCCGCAATATCGAGGGTGATTTCACCTTCGAGACCTATTTCTCGCTGTCGTGCCAGAACTGCCCGGACGTGGTGCAGGCGCTGAACCTGATGGCGGTGCTGAACCCCAATATCCGCCACACCGCGATCGACGGCGCACTGTTCAAGGACGAGGTGGAGGGCCGCAAGATCATGGCGGTGCCCACGGTGTACCTGAACGGCGAGCCCTTCGCCTCAGGCCGCATGGACCTGGAGCAGATCGTCGCCAAGATCGATACCGGTGCCGAAGCCCGTGCGGCCGAGAAGATCAAGAGCAAGGATCCATTCGACGTGCTCGTCGTCGGCGGCGGCCCCGCCGGGGCGGCGGCGGCGATCTACACCGCGCGCAAGGGCATCCGCGTCGGCGTCGCGGCCGAGCGCTTCGGCGGCCAGGTGCTCGACACCATGGGCATCGAGAATTTCATCTCGGTCTCGCACACCGAAGGCCCGAAGCTGGTCGCGCAGCTCGAACAGCATGTGAAGGACTATGACGTCGACGTCATGAACCTGCAGCGCGCCGAGAAGCTGATCCCGGCCAAGCGCGAAGGCGGCCTGCACGAAGTGGTGCTGGCAAACGGCGCGAGCCTGAAGGCCAAGGCGGTCATCCTTTCCACTGGCGCGCGCTGGCGGCAGATGAACGTGCCGGGCGAGGAAGAATACAAGAACAAGGGCGTGGCCTATTGCCCGCACTGCGACGGCCCGCTGTTCAAGGGCAAGCGGGTCGCGGTGATCGGCGGCGGCAACTCGGGTGTCGAGGCGGCGATCGACCTGGCCGGCATCGTCGCGCACGTCACGCTGATCGAATATGACAGCCAGCTGCGTGCCGATGCGGTGCTGCAGCGCAAGCTCGCCAGCCTGCCCAACGTCAAGATCCTCACCTCGGCGATGACCACCCGGGTCAACGGCGACGGCGAGAAGGTTTCCGGCCTCAGCTACAAGGACCGCAACAGCGGGACCGAGCACGACATCCAGCTGGAGGGCATCTTCGTCCAGATCGGCCTGGTGCCGAATACCGAGTGGCTGAAGCACAGCGTGGCGCTCACCACCCGCGGCGAGATCGAGATCGACGCGCGCGGCGAAACCAGCCAGCCCGGCATCTTCGCGGCGGGCGATTGCACCACCGTGCCCTACAAGCAGATCGTGATCGCGATGGGCGCGGGCTCCACCGCGGCGCTCTCCGCGTTCGATTACATGATCCGCCTGCCCGAAGAAGAGCTTCAGGCTGTTGCCGCCTGAGCCATGCGCCCCTCCCGGAAGCGGGAGGGGCGCTTTTTCTCTGCCTCGCTTCCCATGTTCGGAAACGCCACTATATACCCGCTCGACAATCGAGAGAGGCGATCAGTGGCGCAAACCTACCTCCCCACCCTCAAGCAGCTGCAATATCTGGTGGCGCTCAACGATGCCGGTCATTTCGGCCGGGCGGCGGAGGCGTGCTTCGTTACCCAATCCACCCTCTCCGCCGGCATCCGCGAGCTGGAAACGCTGATCGGCGTCGTGCTGGTCGAACGCACCCGGCGGGTGGTCCGCTTCACGCCGCTGGGCGAGCGGATCGTGGAAAAGGCGCGCCGGGTGCTGCGCGAGGCGGACGAGCTGGGCGATCTCGCCCGCGCCGCCGGCCGCCCGCTCTCGGGCGAGATGCGGATGAGCGTCATCCCCACCATCGCGCCGTTCCTGCTGCCGCGCATCCTGCCGCGCCTGCGCGAGCAATATCCGGACCTGAAGCTGTATCTGCGCGAAGAAACCAGCGGCCAGGCCTGCGAGGCGCTGAGCCATGGCCGCACCGATTGCGTGCTGCTCGCCCTCCCCTTTTCCTGCGGCGACGTGGAAAGCGCGCGGCTGTTCGACGACCGGCTGTTCGTCGCCTTCCGCAACGGCGAGATGGACCCCACGGCGGCGATCCACCCCGATGCGATCGACGAGACCCGCCTGCTCATGCTGGAAGACGGGCATTGCCTGAAGGACCATGCGCTGGCCGCCTGCAACCGCCCCGAACTGCGCGCCGAGGCGACGATGCTGGGCACCTCGCTCCACACCATGGTGCAGATGGTCGATAACGGGCTGGGGGTGACGATGCTGCCGGAAATGGCGGTGGATGCCGGCATCCTCCAGCACACCTCGGTCAGCGCCCGCCCGCTCGATTCCGCCCATGCGTCGCGGCAGATCGCGCTCGTCTGGCGCAAGGCGTCTCCGCGGGAACGCGACTTCCGGCTGCTCGCCGACGTGCTGACGCAGGCGCGCACCTGATCGTCGGGAAACGGCCGCGTCCTGCATCAACAGCTAGGATGACATCCCGGATGCGCTGTGCCATTGCGCAATTTAATTACAACAGATGAGTCGGCGCGCAGCCGGCCCGCAGGAGAGTTAGATGCGTGTGATCGACCATGTGATCGCGGGAGCAGCCGGCGCCGGAGCCACGCGCCACGCGGACGTTTTCGACCCCAATAGCGGTGCGGTGCAGGCGCGGGTGCCGCTCGGCACCGCCGCCGATCTCGACCGCGCCGTCGCCGCCGCCCAGGCCGCCCAGCCCGGCTGGGCCGCGACCAACCCGCAGCGCCGTGCCCGCGTGATGTTCCGCTTCAAGGAACTGGTCGAGGCGAACATGGATGCGCTGGCCCATATGCTCTCGGCCGAGCACGGCAAGGTGATCGCCGATTCCAAGGGCGACATCCAGCGCGGGCTCGAGGTGATCGAATTCGCCTGCGGCATCCCCCACGCGCTCAAGGGCGAGTATACGCAAGGTGCCGGCCCCGGCATCGACGTCTATTCGATGCGCATGCCGCTCGGCATCGGCGCGGGCATCACCCCGTTCAACTTCCCCGCGATGATCCCGATGTGGATGTTCGGCGTCGCCATCGCCTGCGGCAACGCCTTCCTCCTCAAGCCCTCCGAACGCGATCCGAGCGTCCCCGTCCGCCTCGCCGAACTGATGCTGGAGGCCGGCGCTCCGCAGGGCATCCTGCAGGTGGTGCAGGGCGACAAGGAGATGGTCGATGCGATCCTCGATCACCCGGCGATCGGCGCGGTGAGCTTTGTCGGCTCGTCGGACATCGCGCACTATGTCTACCAGCGCGGCGTCGCGGCGGGGAAGCGCGTTCAGGCGATGGGCGGCGCCAAGAACCACGGCATCGTCATGCCCGATGCCGATCTCGACCAGGTCGTGGCGGACCTATCCGGCGCGGCGTTCGGCTCGGCGGGCGAGCGCTGCATGGCGCTCCCCGTGGTGGTGCCGGTGGGTGACAAGACCGCCGATGCGCTCCGCGAAAAGCTGATCCCGGCGATTCGTTCGCTGCGGGTGGGCATCTCCACCGATGCCGAGGCGCAGTACGGCCCGGTGGTCAACGCTGCGCACAAGGCGCGCGTGGAGAACTGGATCCAGACCGGCGTCGACGAGGGCGCCGAGCTGGTGATCGACGGCCGCGGCTTTTCGCTCCAGGGCCATGAGCAGGGCTTCTTCATCGGCCCGTCGCTGTTCGACCGCGTGACCCCGGGCATGAAGAGCTACCAGGAAGAAATCTTCGGCCCGGTCCTCCAGATCGTTCGCGCCCCCGATTTCGAGACCGCACTGCGGCTGCCGAGCGAGCACCAGTACGGCAACGGCGTCGCGATCTTCACCCGCAACGGCCATGCCGCGCGCGAGTTCGCGGCGCGGGTGAATGTCGGCATGGTAGGCATCAACGTGCCGATCCCGGTGCCGGTGGCGTATCACAGCTTCGGCGGCTGGAAGCGCTCGGCGTTCGGCGACGTCAACCAGCACGGCATGGAAGGCGTCCGCTTCTGGACCAAGGTCAAGACGGTGACGCAACGCTGGCCGGATGGCGGCGTGGGCGACGCGGCCAACGCCTTCGTCATTCCGACCATGGGGTAGCAGAATGATATCTTTCCTGATCGCAGTCGCCGCGCTGTCGTTCTCCACCGGCCTGTCCGGCAGCGGTGAGCGCGTATTTGAAGGTCCGCTGCGCTACTGTGGCTCGAAGTTCGCGATCGACCTGCGAGCAGGGGAGCGCATCCGTCTGAACTATGGGCCCGACTTTCTGCTGGAGGGTCTAGAGAGCCCATCCGGCGGATTCGGCCTCTACGAAGGTTTTGCGCCACAGGATGGTCCCGGCACCGACCGGGTCGACGCGGGGCTGGCAAAACCTACCTATCGCGTTGGTAGTAGTTCGAAAGGGTTTGGCTACGTCATCTGGACGGGCAGCCAAACCGAGCCCTTCTACACGCATGTCTGGGGCCAAGCCTTTAAAGGCACCACAGAAGATTATTCGCTGCTCCGCCGCCTTCAGTTTGGAGATGCGGCCAAACGCGACTGTGCGAAACCTTCATTCGAGCAAAATTCATGACCCACCAGTTCGACCTCACCGACGACCAGCGCCAGATCCAGGAGTTGGCGCAGAAGTTCACCGCCGATGCGATCACCCCGCACGCGGCTGAATGGGATGAGAAGCACGTCTTCCCGCGCGACACGATCAAGGCCGCCGCCGAGCTGGGCTTCGCGGCGATCTATGTCTCGGAGGAATCGGGCGGCATCGGTCTCGGCCGGCTCGAGTCCGCGCTGATCTTCGAGGCGATGGCCTATGGCTGCCCCTCCACCTCCGCCTTCATCTCGATCCACAACATGGCCGCCTGGATGATCGACCGGTTCGGCGCGCCGGCCGTGAAGGACAAGTATCTCCCCAGCCTCGTCACCATGGACCGGCTGGCCAGCTACTGCCTCACCGAGCCCGGCTCGGGCTCGGACGCGGCGGCGCTCAAGACGCGCGCGGTGCGCGACGGCGACCATTATGTCGTCACAGGCTCCAAGCAGTTCATCTCCGGGGGCGGGGAGAACGACCTCTACCTCACCATGGTCCGCACCGGCGAGGACGGCCCCAAGGGCATTTCCTGCCTCGCCATCGAGAAGGACATGCCTGGCGTCAGCTTCGGCGCCCAGGAGCGCAAGCTGGGCTGGCACAGCCAACCCACCGCGCAGGTGATCCTCGACAATGTCCGTGTGCCGGTGGAAAATTTGGTCGGCGCCGAGGGCGAAGGCTTCCGCATCGCGATGATGGGATTGGACGGCGGCCGGCTCAACATCGGCGCCTGCTCGCTGGGCGGCGCGCAGCGCTGCCTCGACGAGGCGGTGCGCTACACCCAGGAGCGCAAGCAGTTCGGCAAGGCGATCGCCGACTTTCAGAACACCCAGTTCACCCTCGCCGACATGGCGACCGAGCTGGAGGCGGCACGCGCGCTGCTCTACCTCGCCGCCGCCAAGGTCACCGCGGGCACCCCCGACAAGACCCGCTTCGCCGCGATGGCCAAGCGGCTGGCCACCGACACCGGATCGTCGGTGGTCGATCGCGCGCTGCAGCTGCACGGCGGCTATGGCTATCTGATGGACTATCCGATCGAACGCTTCTGGCGCGACCTGCGCGTCCACTCGATCCTCGAGGGCACCAACCAGGTGATGCGGATGATCGTCGGCCGGGAGATGGTGCGCGAATGAGCGACATCCTCACCCAGATCGACGGCCCCGTCGCCCGCCTCCGCCTCAACCGCCCCAAGGCGCTGCACGCGCTCAACACCGGCATGTGCCAGGCAATGCTCGATGCGCTCGATGCGTGGGAAGGCGATGACGCCGTCCACATCGTCCTGCTCGATCATGCCGAGGGCCGCGGCTTCTGCGCCGGCGGCGACATCCGCATGATCGCCGAAAGCGGCGCGAGCGACGGCGCCGAAGCGGCGGATTTCTTCCGCACCGAATACCGGCTCAACCACCGGCTGTTCACCTATCCCAAGCCGATCGTCGCCTTTGCCGACGGCATCGTGATGGGTGGCGGCGTCGGCATCTCGCAGCCGGCGCGCTACCGGGTGGCGACCGAGAACACCAAGTTCGCCATGCCCGAAACCGGCATCGGCCTGTTCCCCGACGTCGGCGGCGGCTGGTATCTGTCACGCCTGCCCGGGCGGATGGGCGAGTATCTGGCGCTGACCGGCCACCGGCTCGATGGCGCCGAATGCCTCGCCCTCGGTCTCGCCACCCATTACCTGCCGGCCGAGGCGCTGGCCTCCGCCAGGGCGCAGATCGCCACCGCGCCCGACAAGGCGCTGGCGATCCTCGACGACCTGTCCGTCGAACCGCCGATCGCGAAGATCCTCGCCCATTATGCCGATATCGACCGACTGTTCGCAGGCGACAGCGTGGAGGACATTGTCGCCGCGCTGGAAGCCGAGGCCAGCGACTGGGCGACCGCCACGCTCGCCACGCTGCGCACCAAGTCGCCCCAGGCCTGCAAGGTGTCGCTGCGCATCGTCCGCGAAGGCCGCGCGATGCCCGATTTCGCCGCCGAGATGGTCCAGGAATATGCGGTGGCCACCCGCGTCTGCTGCCTGCCCGATTTCGCCGAGGGCGTGCGCGCGGTGATCGTCGACAAGGACAATGCCCCGCTTTGGTCTCCATCCACCCCGGAAGCGGTGGACAGCGCCGCGATCGATGCCATCTTCGCCCCCCTGCCGCCCGCGCAGGCCTGGGCGCCCTGAACGGAGAACGTCATGTCTTCCTACGAAACTCTCCTCGTCGAACAGCGCGGCGCGGTGACGCTGATCACGCTCAACCGGCCCAAGGCGCTCAACGCGCTCAATGCGCAGGTGCTGGACGAACTGCTGGACGTGATGCGCGCCTTCGACGCCGATCCGGCACAGGGATGCGCGGTGCTCACCGGCAGCGAAAAGGCCTTCGCCGCCGGCGCCGACATCAAGGAGATGCAGGCCCAGGGCTTCGCCGACATGTACGGCCATGACTTCTTCGCCGGCTGGGACGCCTTCACCCGCACCCGCAAGCCGATCATCGCCGCCGTGTCGGGCTATGCGCTGGGCGGCGGCTGCGAGGTGGCGATGATGTGCGACTTCATCCTCGCGGCCGATACGGCGAAGTTCGGCCAGCCCGAGATCAAGCTGGGCGTCTCGCCGGGCATGGGCGGCTCGCAGCGGCTGACGCGCGCGGTGGGCAAGGCCAAGGCGATGGAGATGTGCCTCACCGGCCGGATGATGGACGCAGGCGAAGCCGAACGCGCCGGGCTGGTCAGCCGCATCCTGCCCGCCGCCGAGCTGGTCGAGGAAGCGGTGCAGACCGCCGCGACCATCGCCGCGATGCCGCCGCTGGCGGTCAAGGCCAACAAGGAAATGGTCAACGCCGCGTTCGAGACGAGCCTGGCGCAGGGCGTGCAGTTCGAGCGCCGCCTGTTCCACGGCCTGTTCGGCACCGAAGACCAGAAGGAAGGCATGACCGCCTTCGTCGAGAAGCGTGCCGGGAACTGGACGGGACGTTGAAGCACTGAACCACTCCCCCTCCCGCGTGCGGGAGGGGGCTGGGGGGTGGGCCCCCGGCATCCGCGACACCATCGCTTGTGGAGAGGGAGGGCCCACCCCCAGCCCCTCCCGCAAGCGGGAGGGGAGCTAAGACATGGCACGCGTAGCTTTTATCGGCCTCGGCAACATGGGCGGCGGGATGGCGGCGAACCTCGCCAAGGCGGGCCACGACGTCCGCGCCTTCGATCTTTCGGCCGAGGCGCTGGAGCGCGCGAAGAAGGCCGGCTGCCTGCCCGCCGCCACCGCCGCCGACGCCATCGCCGGTGCCGAGGCCATCGTCACCATGCTGCCCGCCGGGCAGCATGTCGAGGCGCTCTACACCGAAACGCTGCTCGACCATGCCGAGGCGGGCGCGATCCTGATCGACTGTTCGACGATCGACGTCGCCACCGCCCGCCGCGTCGCCGAAGCCGCCACCCAGCGCGGGCTGCTCGCGGTCGATGCGCCGGTCTCGGGCGGCATCGCCGCAGCCAATGGCGGCACGCTCACCTTCATGGTCGGCGGCAGCGTGGCGGCGTTCGAGCGGGCCGAGCCGTTCCTGGAGGACATGGGCAAAGCCGTCATCCACGCCGGCGCCAGCGGCGCGGGCCAGGCGGCCAAGATCTGCAATAACATGATCCTCGGCGCGACGATGGTCGCCACCTGCGAGGCCTTCGCGCTCGCCGAGAAATTGGGGCTCGACCAGCAGCGCTTCTTCGACATCGCCTCGGTTTCCTCGGGGCAGAGCTGGTCGATGACGAGCTATTGCCCGGTCCCCGGCGTCGGCCCGGAAACCCCCGCCGACCGGGAGTATCAGGGCGGTTTTGCCGCCCCCCTGATGCTCAAGGACCTCAAGCTGGCGATGGAAGCGGCGGCCAGCGTCGGCGCGCAGGTGCCGATGGGCGCGCGCGCCGAGCAGCTCTATGCCGCGTTCGTCGCAGGCGAAGGCGCGGAGCTCGATTTCTCGGGGATCATCAAGACGCTGCGCTGAGGGGCGCTACCCGCCCGCCCCAGCCGTCATCCCGGCGAAAGCCGGGATCCATTGGGGTCTCCATATCGGCGCTTGCTGCGGCGGAGTGGCGTCTGGATCCCGGCGTCCGCCGGGATGACAGTGGTTAGATCACCCGCCCTTTGCGCGGGTCGCCAGCAGGTCCTGGGTCAGCACCTGCGGCAGCACCTCGGGCGTATCCTGCCCCGGCTTGTACCAGAGGTAGAGCGGCACGCCTGCGCGGTTGTGCGCCTCGATGAAGCGGCCCAGCGTCGCATCCCCATTGGTCCAGTCGCCGACCAGCACGGCGACCTTGCCCTCGGCCAGCGCCTTCTCGACGGCGGCGGTTTCGATCACCGCCTTCTCGTTGACCTTGCAGGTCAGGCACCAGTCGGCGGTGAAATAGGCGAACACCGGCCGCCCCTGCGCGCGGAGCTCGGCCAGCCGCGCCTCGCTGAACGGCTCGGTCCCCGCCACGGCCGCGGACGCCGGTGCGGCCGGACGGACCAGCGCCACGCCGCCGAGCGCCAGCAGCACCAGCGGCACCGCCGGCAGCCACGCACGGCTGCGGCCCCGGGCCTGGCGGGCACCCGCCCACCACAGGCCGAGCGCCGCGAGCAGCGTCGCCGCCAGCCCGATCGTCATGCCGTCCACCCCCGCCTGCTTGCCCAGCACCCAGGCGAGCGCCAGCGCGGTCAGGAACATGGGCACCGACAGGATGTGCCGCATCGTCGCCATCCAGGGACCCGGTTTGGGCAGCTTGCGCCGGAACGCGGGGACGAAGCCGAGCAGCAGGAAGGGCAGCGCGATGCCCAGCCCCAGCCCGCCGAAGATCGCCAGCCCGGCGAACCACGGCAGCACCAGCGCCGCGCCCAGCGCCGAGGCCATGAACGGCCCGGTGCACGGCGTGGCGATGAACGCCGCCAGCGCACCGGTGGCAAAGGCGCCGCCATGGCCCTGGCTCGCCGCGCGGTTGACAAAGGCGGGCGTGGTGATCTCGAACAGCCCGGCCAGGTTGAAGGCAATGGCCGCGACGAGCAGCAGCAGCACCAGGATCACGCGCGGGTCCTGCAGCTGGAACGCCCAGCCCACGCTAGATCCCGCCGCGCGCAGGCCGAGCAGCAGCCCGCCCAGCGCCAGGCACACCAGCACCACGCCGGCGGTATAGGCCAGCGCCTCGGCGCGCGGGCTGCCGCTATCGTTGTTCGCCTTGGCGAGGCTCAGCGCCTTGAGGCTGAGGATCGGGAAGACGCAGGGCATCACGTTGAGGATGAGCCCGCCGAGCACCGCCGCGAAGAACGCGCCGATCGCGGCCAGCCACGGGGTCGCGGCGCTGGCGGGCCTGGCCGGCGGCACTGCGCCGGGCTTCGCGGCGATGGTAAGCCCCTGCCCGTCGATCGCCAGCACGCCGTCCAGCGCGGTCGGCGCGGTGCGGGCCTTGGTCTCGAGCACCAGCCGGTCGCCGTCGCGCGTCACGGTCTGCGGCGCGGCATAGTCCACCGCGTTGGCGGTCAGCGGGTAGAAATAGACCTGCTTCGCCGCCGCGCCCGCCGGATAGGGCACCGCGATCCGCAGCGTGCCGCCGTCCGCCTGGAAGCTGGCCGGCGTGCTCAGCGGCCTGGGCAGCTTCGCGCGCCAGCCGTCGAACTTCGCGCGGGTCGCCGGATCGATCGCGCCGTCGCCGATCGTCAGCACCGTCTCCAGCGCCGCCTTCTCCGGCACGCACAGCGTATCGGTGCAGACGAGATAATCGAGCTTCAGTTTGACCGGAAACGTGCCCTTGGCATCGGCGGGGATGTGCAGCGTCGTCAGCCGGACGAAGGTGCCCTCGTACACATAGTTCATCAGCCCGGCGATCAGCAGCCGCTGCGGCACCGGATAGCGGAAATCCGCCGCGCGGGCACCGGCCGGTAGCGTCCACTGCGCCTCGGCCGGCAGCCCCGCATCGCCGGGATTCTGCCAATAGGCGTGCCACTTGGGATCGGGCGTCGAGACCAGCGCCAGCGTCACGTCGCTGCCCGGTTTCGGGGTCGCCGTCTCGGCCACCAGCGCGCTGCGGACATGCGGGCCCTTGGCGAACCCCTGCGCCGCCGCCGGGGCGACATGCGCGAAGAGGAGCAGGAGCGACATCAAAGCGAAACGTAGCTGGGCCATGGCGCCGTCCTTGCCCAGTTCGCCGCGTTCGACAATAGCTGGGTGCACCAACGTCCACCCGTGCCCGGAGCCGGCCCTGATGAAACTGCTTGCCCCCCTCGCCGCGCTCGCGCTGGCCGCCACCCCCGCGCTGGCCCAGCAGAGCGCGCCCGCCCCCGCCGCGCCCGCCACGCCGCCCAGGCTGTTGGTGGTGATCTCGGTCGACCAGTTCTCGGCCGATCTGTTCGCCGAATATCGCGGCCAGTTCACCGGCGGCTTCGCCCGGCTGATGTCCGGCGCGGTATTCCCCGCCGGTTACCAGAGCCATGCCGCGACCGAGACCTGCCCGGGCCACTCGACGATCCTCACCGGCGACCACCCCGCCCGCACCGGCATCATCGCCAATGACTGGACCGATTTCGCCGTCCCGCGCGCCGACAAGACGGTCTATTGCGCCGAGGACGAGACCGTGCCGGGCACGGATTCGAACCACTACACCGTCTCCGACAAGCATCTGAAGGTGCCCACGCTGGGCGAGTGGATGAAGGCGGCCGATCCGCAGTCGCGCGTCGTCTCGGTCGCGGGCAAGGACCGCGCCGCGGTGATGATGGGCGGCCACAAGGTCGACGAGCTCTGGTGGTGGGACGGCAAGGCGTTCGTGTCCTACGCCGGCCGCACCGCGCCGGAGGCGGTGACCAGGATCAACGCCGCCACCACCGCGCGCATCGCCGAGGCGCAGACCCCGCTCGACCTGCCGGCCTTCTGCAAGGCCCGCAGCCGCGCGATCCCGGTGAGCGCGACGAAGACCGTCGGCGACGGCCGCTTCGCGCGCGCGGCGGGCGACGCCAGGGCGTTCCGTATCTCGCCCGAGTTCGACGATGCGGTGCTGGCGCTCGGCGCCAGGCTGGCGACCGACATGAAGCTCGGCCAGCAGGGCCATACCGATCTGCTGATCCTCGGCGCCTCGGTCACCGATTATGTCGGCCACACCTATGGCACCGAGGGCAGCGAGATGTGCCTGCAGCTCTTCTCGCTCGATCAGACGCTGGGCCGGCTGTTCGAGGCACTGGACCGCACGAACGTCGACTATCAGGTGGTGCTCACCGCCGATCATGGCGGCCACGACCTGCCCGAACGCCACCGCGAGCACGGCGCGCCGACCGAGCAGCGCATCACTGCCGACGTCACCACCACCGGCATCAGCCGCGCGCTGGCGGGCAAGCTGGCGCTGACCGGCCCGGTGCTGGTCGGCGGCCCGGGCGGCGACGTCTATGTCTCGCCGTCGGTCCCGCAGGCGAAGCGCGCCGCCGTGCTGGCCGAGGCCGCGAAGCTCTATGCCGCCAACAGCCAGGTCCAGGCGGTGTTCACCCGCGCGCAGATCGAGGCGACGCCGATCGTCCACACGCCCCCCGAAACCTGGAGCCTGCTGGAGCGCGCCCGCGCCTCCTATGATCCGCAGCGTTCGGGCGATCTGATCGTGGCGCTCAAGCCGCGCGTGACGCCGATCCTCGATCCCGCGATCGGCAATGTCGCCACGCATGGCAGCTTCTGGGACTATGACCGGCGCGTGCCGATCCTGTTCTGGCGCAAGGGCATGACCGGTTTCGAACAGCCGCTGTCGGTGGAGACGGTGGATATCGCGCCGACGCTGGCGGCGCTGATCAAGGTGCCGGTGCCGGTGGAGATCGACGGCCGCTGCCTCGATCTCGACGCGGGTGTTGGGGACAGCTGCAAGTAAGCAAAGATCCTCCCCGTTCCGGGGAGGATCTAAACTCATCGTTTCTCGAACGCGCGCATCCCCGTCAGCCGGTTGTTCGTGACCGTGATCCGCCCGCCGGACAGGTCCGCCACGAACGCCGGATCCGCCGGCGCACCGGGCGCGAGGGCGGCGATGTTGCCCTCCACCCGCAGCCCGTCGGTCGGATAGGTCCGCGCCTCGGCCGCCACTACGATCAGCCCCGAGCGGTTCTCCTTCGCGCGTCCCTGCACGAACATGTTCTGCGCGATCAGGCCCGTACCGCCCTCGGACAGGTCGATCATGTAGTTGGTCCTGGCCCCGGCGCTGTCGTCGAAGCTGTTGTCGGTGATCGCCACGCGGCGCGCGCGCAGCTTCACATAGTGGCCGCCGGTGCCGCGCTCGAAGCGGCTGCGGGTGATCGTCACCAGCCCGTCGACCGTCAGGTAGATCGAATGCGCGCAGCTCGGCGATTCGTCGCACTGGCCCAGCCCGGCGAAGCTCGATCGATCGATGGTGATGCTGCGCACGCTCGGATGCCCGCCGCCAAGGATGCCCTCCTGGCTGTCGAGGAAGGTCGAGCGCGTGACGGTCAGCTCGCCCATCTCGATGCGGATGCCCGCCCCGTTGCCGTCGCCCACGCGGAACCTGCGGAACACCACCCCGTCCACCGCCGATCCGCGCCCGCGCAGCACCAACGCCGCCTTGCCTTCGCACACGGTGCGCTCGAAGATCGCGGTGCCCGGCTGGGCCGCCTTGTAGGTGATGCGCCCGGCCGCCTGCACCACGCACTGGTGGTAGGTGCCGGGAGCGATCAGGATCGTCGCGGTGCCGTCGCGCACCGATTCCACCGCGGCGGCGAGGGTGGCAAAGCCCTGCCCGGTCTCGGCGATGGTGAACGGCTGGGCGGCGGCGACAAGCGCGAGCAGGATCGTCATGCGCGCACCCTGCACCAGCCGCCGTTAAAAATCCGGGTCGCCGCGAAGGCGCGCACAATCCCCGCTTGTGCGGCGCAACGAAGCATTGCAGCATGCACCCAATTGGCCACTCGGGCGTTTGGGAGCATCGATGGGATCACGGGGGGCGTTCGACGAAATCTGGGGGCATGGCGGGCCGGACGCACCGCGCGCCGAGTTCTCCACCCTGTCGCAATGGATCGCGGATACACCCGCCGATGAACTGCAACGGCGGCAGCAATCGGCAGAGGCGGCCTTCCGCCAGCTCGGCATCACTTTCGCCGTCTATGGCGACAGCGACGCCGCCGAACGGATCATTCCCTTCGACATCGTGCCGCGCATCTTCCTCCAGCGCGAATGGCAGAAGCTGAGCGAAGGCCTCGTCCAGCGGGTCGAGGCGATCAACGCCTTTCTCGAAGACATCTACGGCGCCCGCCGGATCCTGGACGAGGGCATCATCCCCCCCGAACTGATCCTTCGCAACGAACAGTTCCGCCCCGAAGTCGCCGGCATCCGGCCGCCGCACGGGGTCTGGGCGCATATCTGCGGGATCGATCTGGTCCGCACCGGGCCGGACGAATTCTACGTGCTGGAGGATAATGCCCGCACGCCCTCCGGGGTCTCCTACATGCTGGAAAATCGCGAGGCGATGATCCGCCTGTGCCCGGAGCTGTTCCGCGATTTCCGCGTGGCCCCGGTCGACAGCTATCCGGACATGCTGCTGGAGACGATGCGCTCGGTCGCCCCCTCCGGGCGGGCACGGCCGGTGTGCGTCGTGCTGACCCCGGGCCATTTCAACTCGGCCTATTACGAGCACAGCTTCCTCGCCGATTCGATGGGCGTCGAGCTGGTCGAGGCGGCCGACCTCGTGGTCGATGACGACATCGTCTATATGGAGACGATCGCCGGCCGCGTGCGGGTGGACGTGATCTATCGCCGCATCGACGATGATTTTCTCGATCCGCTGGTGTTCAAGCCGGATTCGCTGCTCGGCGTGCCCGGTCTGATCGCGGCGTACCGCGCGGGCAATGTCGCGCTGCTCAACGCGCCGGGCAACGGCATCGCCGACGACAAGGCGATCTACAGCTACATGCCGGAGATCGTCCGCTTCTATTCCGGCGGCGAGGCCAGGCTGCCCAATGTAGAGACCTGGCGCTGCCGCGAACCGCAGGCGCTGAAATATGTGCTCGATCACCTGCCCGAGCTGGTGGTGAAGCTGGTCGACGGATCCGGCGGCTATGGCATGCTGGTCGGCCCGACGGCGAGCAGCGAGCAGATCGAGACGTTCCGCGCCGCGCTGATCGCCGAGCCGCACCGCTATATCGCGCAGCCGACGCTGGCCCTCTCCACCGTGCCGACGCTGACCGAGAAGGGGCTGGCGCCGCGCCATGTCGATTTCCGCCCGTTCGTGCTGACCGGCAGCGACAAGGTGCGCGTGGTGCCCGGCGGGCTCACCCGCGTGGCGCTGCGCGAGGGATCGCTGGTGGTCAATTCCAGCCAGGGCGGCGGCACCAAGGACAGCTTCGTCCTGCTGGGAGACGCGGCATGATGATGCTCTCCCGCACCGCCGCCGCGCTCTACTGGCTCGGCCGCTATGTCGAACGCGCGGACTTCATCGCCCGGCTGGTCGAGGCGACGATCCGCCTCGATGCGCTCTCCGCCCGCCCCGCCGGCGAGGCGGCATGGCAGAGCGCGCTCGCCGTCAGCTATACCGACGAGGCCTTTGCCGCGACCGGCCACCCGGCCGTGCAGGCGCATGTCGCGCGCTTCCTCACGCTGGATGCCAGCCATCCCGGCTCGATCATCCGCTGCCTGGAAATGGCGCGCAACAACGCCCGCGCCGTGCGCACCGCGCTCACCCGCGAGGCCTGGACCGCGATCAACCGCGCCTGGTGGCTGTTCGCCAACCGCGCCTCCACCGGCGGCGCCACCGAAACGCTGAACCTGGTCGAGCAGATCAAGGGCGAGACGCGCGGCTTCGAGGGCGCGACGCACCGGATGATGCGCAACGAGGCGACGCTGCTGATCCAGCTCGGCGCCGCGGTGGAGCGGGCCGACAACACCGCGCGGCTGGTCGACGTGAAATATCATCTGCTGCTGCCGGCGGGCGAAAGCGTCGGCGGCGCGGTGGATCGCGACCAGTGGACGACGATCCTCCAGACCGTGTCCGCCGTCACCGCCTATCGCTGGCTCTATTCCGAAGGGCTGCGGCCGGACAATGTGATCGATCTGCTGGTCAGCCGTTCGGAACTGCCGCGCAGCCTGGCCGCCTGCGTCGAGGAAACGGTGACGCTGCTCAGCCAGCTCGCCAAGCGCACCGGGCTCCAGGGCGAGGCCGATCGCATGGCCCGCGCCCGCCTCGCCCGCTGCCAGAAGGCGCGCACCCCCGACATCATCGTCGGCGGGCTGCACGAATATCTGGAAACCTTCATCACCGAGAACGCGCTGCTCGACAGCGCGATCGCTCGCCAGTTCCGGTTCCTCTGATGCGCATCGCCGTCGAACACCGCTCGGTCTACCGCTTCACCCAGCCCCAGGCGCGGATCGTCCAGATGCTGCGCCTCACGCCGTGCGACACCCAGCACCAGACGGTGGTGAGCTGGATGGTCGGCGTCGATTGCGATGCGCGGCTGCGCGACGCGACGGACGGCTATGGCAACGCGGTGACGATGCTCTACGCCGAGGGTCCGATCGAGGCGATCGAGGTCGTCGTCACCGGCGAGGTGCTGACCACCGACAATGCCGGCGTACTGCGCGGCACGCCCGAGCCGCTGCCCCCCGCCCTGTTCCTGCGCTCGACCCCGCGCACCGCGCCCAGCGCCGCGCTGGCGGCGTTCGCGGCCGATGTGAGCGCCGGCACCACCGATCCGATCGAGCGGCTCCACCGGCTCAACCAGGCGCTGCACGCCCGCTTCCGCTGCGTGCCCGATGTGCCGGACAACGGCCTCACCGCGGCGCAGGCCTTTGCCGGCAAGGCAGAGGCCTCGCGCGACGTGGCGCAGATGTTCGTCTCCGCCGCGCGCACGCTGGAGGCACCCGCGCGCTACGTCTCGGGCTATCATCTCGACGGCACGCAGCAATGCGCGCCGCATGCCTGGTGCGAGGCGTGGATCGACGGGCTTGGCTGGGTGGCGTTCGATCCGGTTACCGGGCTGTCGCCCGCCGACGGCTATGTACGGGTAGCGGTCGGCCTCGATTCCGAAGGGGCCGCCGCCGTGGCGGGCCACCGCATCGGGCATGGCGAGGAGCAGCTGGCCGTCGACCTGCATGTCGACCGGCTGGGGAACGAGGAATAGCGGTCAGCCGCAGCTCTCCCAGGCGAGTCATCCCGGCCAAAGCCGGGATCCATTGGGGGCTCCGTCTGGACTCTCGCTATCACCGAGAGGCGACTACATCCCGGCTTTCGCCGGGATGACGGCGTTGCTCAAGCGGCGCCCTCAGGCCAGCGCCGCCGCCACCGCGCTCGGCATCGCGCCGACCATGTCCTCGTCCTCGAGCAACGCCCAGCCGGTCGGGCCCAGCACCTCGATCGGACGATAGCGGGTCTTGTACGCCATGCGCGCGCTGCCCTTCACCCAATAGCCGAGATACACATAAGGCAACCCCGCTGCCCGCGCGCGGAGGATATGATCCATGATGATGAAATTGCCCATGCCGGGCCGCGCCTCGTCGTCGGTGACGAAGTAGCTGTAGATCATCGACAGCCCGTCGCCCTGCTGATCGGTGATGCACGCACCGACCAGCCGGCCGCGCTCGCCGTTCACCGAGGGCTCGCGATATTCGATCACATAGGAACTGACCGGCGACTGCTCTACCATGTCGGCATAATCGCTCTCGTCCATTGCCGCCATGCCGCCGCCGGGGTGGCGCGAGTCGAGGTAGCGCTTCAGCAGCTCATATTGCTCGCCGGTCGCCCAGGGCTTGCAGGCGGTGACCTCCAGATCGCCATAGCGCTTGAGCAGCTTGCGCTGGGTGGCATTGGGCTGGAAGCCTTCGGTCACCACGCGGACCGACACACAGGCGGTGCAGCCCGCGCAGCTTGGCCGATACGCGACCGACTGGCTGCGGCGGAAGCCGATCCGGCTCAGCGCATCGTTGAGTTCGCCGGCTTGCTGGCCGGAGAGTTCCGTGAAGATCTTCCGTTCCTGGCGACCGGGAAGGTACGGGCACGGTGACGGACTGGTAACGAAGAAACGCGGAAAACGAGATAATGCGGTCACCGCTCAGTCGTCCTCTTCTCCATCGGGCCGTCCCGACCGGCCCCTCTTATGGGGACTATGGGGACGGAAAGGGATGATGAAAAGCGCGTTTACCATCAATCAGGACCATTCCTGGCGCCACAGCTTTCCCGACTGACGCGGAACGGGACGATTTGAAGCGCCGCTAACCATCCATTGCGCTAGGCGGGCGGAAATCGGGCGGTCCGTCACGGCCGTGGCCTGTCCGTGCCCGAATCGATTCGCCGGGCCGCATGCAATGCCGTGGCGATTGGCCGCACCGCTTCCGCCCCGACGAACGCATACAGATCGCAGGGGGCGGAAGGCAGGTCCGTCAGGATCCTCCCCGGCCAGAGGAAGATCTGAACCGTCAATAGGCGCGCGCGACCAGGATCCGTTCCACCGCCGGCTTGCCAGTGAACAGGCAGGTGCCTTCGGCCGGCGCGGCAGTGCCCGGCACGTTGCGGAAGGTGAGCTTGAGCGCCTTGAGCCGCTCGACCACCGCGTCCAGCTCGGCGCCGGTCGGCTTGGCCCAGCTGACCTCGGCCCAGCCGGGGAACTTCACCGAATCGGCGAACATCGCCGCGAGGCCGTCGAAATCGGTCACGTCGCGGCGGATGTTGCTGTCCAGCCGCTCGCGCGCGTCGAGATACAGGCCCTGCTGGATGCTCTCCAGGATCGCGGCGGCTTCCGCCACGAAATCGCCGCGCGGCATGATCCGCGAATCGAGCTTGCCGTCTTCGCGGTAGAGCTTGTTGCGCTGGATCACCGAGACGTTGCCGCCCGCCACGTCGCGCCCGCCGACCTCGATCACGATCGGCGCGCCCTTCTTCACCCAGCCCCAGCGCTTGGTCTGCGCCTTCACTGCCTTCAGGTCTAGCAGCGCGCGCACCGGCTCGCCCAGCGCGGTCAGCTTGGCGAGTTCCGCCTGGAGCGACTTGCAATAGTCGATCGTCGCCGCATCCTCGGGCTGGTCGCGCAGCATCGGCACGATCACGATCTGCCACGGCGCCACCATCGGCGGCACGCGCAGGCCGTCGTCATCGCCATGCACCATGATCAGCCCGCCGATCATGCGGGTGGAAACGCCCCAGCTGGTCGTCTGCGCCAGCTCGAACTGGCCTTCGGAGTTCTGGAACTTGATGTCCTGCGCCGAGGAGAAGGTGGTGCCCAGGAAGTGCGAGGTGCCCGCCTGCAGCGCCTTGCCGTCCTGCATCATCGCCTCGATCGAGAAGGTCGAGACCGCGCCGGGGAAGCGCTCATTCTCCGGCTTCTCGCCCGCGACCACCGGCATCGCCAGGCAAGTCTCGGCGAAGTCGCGATAGACCTCGAGCATCTTGCGCGTCTCTTCCTGCGCCTCTTCCACCGTGGCGTGGGCGGTATGCCCTTCCTGCCACAGGAATTCGGCGGTGCGCAGGAACATGCGGGTGCGCATTTCCCAGCGGACGACATTGGCCCACTGGTTGATCAGCACCGGCAGGTCGCGCCAGCTCTGCACCCAGCGCGACATCGCCGCACCGATCACCGTCTCCGAGGTGGGGCGGACGACCAGCGGCTCTTCCAGCTTGGCCTCGGGATCGGGCACCAGCCGGCCGTCCTTCTGGATCAGGCGGTGGTGCGTGACGACCGCCATTTCCTTGGCGAAGCCGTCGACATGCTCGGCTTCCTTCTCGAAATAGGAAAGCGGGATGAACAGCGGGAAATAGCAGTTCTCGTGCCCGGTCGCCTTGATGCGATCGTCGAGCAGGCGCTGGATGCGCTCCCAGATGCCATAGCCCCAGGGCCGGATGACCATGCAGCCGCGCACGCCCGAATCCTCGGCCATGTCGGCTTCGCTGATGACGGTCTGGTACCATTGCGCGAAATCGCCGTCGCGCGTGACGGAAAGGGCGTGCTTGATCATGGCCCAAGCGCTTAGCGCAGAAGCGCGCCGACGCAAGGGCCGGCGCGCCGCTTGAGTGACCGAATGCAGCGCTCAGCCTAAGCTTTTGCTCGGTGCCGACCAAAAACACAGCGGGCTGTACCGATATACGTCCGCGGTTTCTGCCGCAGCCCCTGTACAACCGCCTCCTTCGTTGAACCCTATTTGCTCGGGGCCACATTCCAAAAGTGCGCACTGCCGTGAGCAACTTTATCTTTGACTACATTGAGGCGCGCTCGCCACAACTGCCCCAGCGCCATCCCGAACAAGATGTTGAAGAGGGGATCATTATCCGGCTGCGCCAATACCAGCCTCGTTGTGATAAGAACAATTAACGACAGAGCAATCGCGAACTCTGGTGGATAAGTGAAGGCCGGAGAACGAAGCCCTCGCCGAACTAACTCAAAAATAGAGAAAACAATAAAACTTGAATATGCAAAAAGTCCGACTAGGCCGATATCAGCAGCCATCGCCACAAACCCAAGGTCTATCGAAAGAAATCCGTCTACCGTTCTCCAATTGATCGCTCCAGCCCCCTCTCCTATACCATAGCCGAAAACAGGTCGTTTGGCGATAACGGGGATCGCCGCATGGAACTGCTCGCTACGAGCGTCCGTACTCGATTGTGCGGCCCCTCCACCTAGTACGCGCACATGCACTGCCGGAACAAAGGTAACCGCTAGTACCAGCGCTACAAGCAGCGCTGGATACACCATCGTTAACGACACGCCGGTCATATCGCCACGCACCTTGCGCCACCGATGCACGCTCCAAAGCAGGGCGGCACCGGCATGTGCCACCAAATAGCCAACCGTCGCTAGACGGGCAGTCGAAAGAATGGCGGAATACAGAATGAAGCCATCAAAGGCAGCAAACGCGACACGCTCTTTCCAAGTCTTCGCGTTTAACAACTTAAATATTACAAAGGGAGTAACAAGCGCCAACAACTCGCCGTACGCCAGGGGTGTACTATAAGTTGCAACGACTCGATACCATTTTCTAAAGTGCGGAGCCAGAGCCTCCATGACAAGCGGATCCATATGCAAAAAGCTAATATAGTTCAGCCAAAGAACATGATGTATCCGGGCCTCTAGGGCACCTATGATCATGACAACAGAAACGGCGATGAAGATACGCCGGCAAAACCATTCCACGGATTTTCCAGCCGGCCCGAAGAGCCAGACCGCGGTGAAGCACACCGCCGTGGATGTAAACGTGACGTTTACCCATCGGCCGATAGCCTCGGCCGGTGAGACCGAAAGCACGCAGGCGATGAACTGGAGCAGGAAATATGCGAATAGCAGCTTGGCGAGTCGCGACGACGCACGCAGCGTTGCCGCCACCTCGGCGCGAAATAATTTAGAAGTCGACAAGCAGACAAGAAGCAGTCCCGACAATATCAAGCCAACCAAGCGACGCACTGATATGTAAGGCAGGCCAGGAAGAGCTATGGCGAGATAGTTCGGCCAAATGATCATGCAAAATAGGAAGAAGACGAAACTGCTTGCCAACGCTCGCGTCGGCACGCTTCGCGCGTCCGGGAGCGCCCATATCACGAGCAGCGCGATGATACCCAGAGGCGCAGCCGCCCCGACGAGCATCGACGGCGGCAGGATCGCTACCATCGCGCCATACATGAACGCCACGACAACGATCACTAGGAGCAGCGCGGATTTACGGGCAGCAACAGACCAGCCGGAGCGTTCAGGATGGTAGATAGACAAAACATCCCTGCTCGGCCGTAACAGCGACCGAATTCCCGGAATCTTTCGCAAAACCTCGGACCTCGAGCCCAGCGTCGATCCTCGCATCGCTTCTGCCACAAAAGCCTCCTTAGAAGATCGGAACACCCAGGCGCATGACCGCGGTCATCGACGCCACCCGCAGGAACAGCACAGGGGCACCGATCGCGATTG
Organism: Sphingomonas elodea ATCC 31461; assembly: GCF_000226955.1. GTDB lineage: Bacteria > Pseudomonadota > Alphaproteobacteria > Sphingomonadales > Sphingomonadaceae > Sphingomonas > Sphingomonas elodea. Next base: position 47,243 of record NZ_AGFU01000034.1, on the reverse strand, counting down.
CCGCGCCCAAGGCTCCATACGGCGGTATCAACAAAACCGAAAGCACGCCGCCGAGTATCGCGGACACCGAGGTCAACGCGACGGTCAGACGCTCGCGTCCCGCCATGGTCAGCACACTGCCCGAGGCCGCGAAGAGTAGACTGATCAGCTGGCCGAACACCATGACTTGCATGGCCAGCGCACCCGACGCGAACTGCGATCCGAAAATGTGCATGATCCAGTGGGGTGCGACAAGCACGGCAATACCGAGCGGTACTGAGGCGAGCGTCAGCCCGAGAATGGTAAGGCGCAACACTCGGCCGATCCTAGCGAGGTCGCCATGCTTGTAGGCAACCGCGAAGACCGGTTGCAGGATGGTCTCCGCCGTCGCCGAGAAAAGCTTGAGTGTTGAGGCGATCTGGTAGCCGACGCGGAACACACCCGCTTCGGCAGGCCCATGCGTCGCCGCCAGCAGGATCGTAGCAAACCAATCGGTGAACAGGTTGTTGGCGTTGGCGACAAGGATTAGGAAGCCGGAACGGAGCATGCGCTCGGACAAGGCTTCCCGGGGATCCCAGGATCGGATGGCCCGCCGGTACAAAATAGTGGCGACGACGCCGCAGAGGATCCAGCCAATCACATAAAGTTGCGACGGAAAATACAGGCTGATCGGAATGCCGGACAAGAGCACGAAAATCATCACCGAGCTGGCGAAGGAGGTGGTGATCGGCCCGTCGATTGACTGAGAGATCCCGATCCAGCCCACGCCGCGCAGCACGGTCGAGACCAGTCGGCAATAGACCATGATCGGGATCGCGAGTGAAAGGACCATAAGGCTAGTCCCCACAAGGGCGCTGCCGATGACATGCGTGGCAATTTGCGAGTGGAAAAGTACGATCGCGCTCATCAGGGTGAGACCCGCCGCCGCTCCCATCCGAATTGCGTGCACGGCAGCCGACCTTGCCTGCCCAGTGCGTTTCAGCGACAGATTCACCGACACCGAGCGCACGAGGATCGCATCGAGGCCTAGCAACGACAAGATCACGCACATCTGGACCGTCGTCAACGACGTACCGAACGTGCCAACGCCCACAGGACCGGCGGCACGGGCCAGAAGCCAGGTGAAGAGAAAGCTGGTAACGGCGCCGAGACCCTTAACCCCGAAGCCAACCACCATCTGGCCGCGCACGCCGCGCAGATGCAATACTTCTCTCTTCACCCAGCCCCCCCAACGATAGCACCGCTCGCTTAGGCCATGGCACTAGCCTGAGCAAGCGCGGCAACCGGCGCGCCCGTCAGGCGTGGAACGCATCGAGCATCTGCATCCAAGAACCTGAAAGAAAGCTTGTCGGCTTGGAAAGCGAGCCAGTCGTCTGCGCGTTGACGGCTTTTGCGATAGCGCTTGCGAGCGGGGATTGCACGCTACCGGCACCGACCGACCCGCCGAGCAGCGTCAACGTCGGCAGCGAGGTGGTGGCCCCGTCGACAGTCGTCCCGCTCATTAACGCCGCCGCGGTGCTCGCCGCCCCATTTACCACCGTCGCCCTCACAGCGTCCGCCGCCTGCACCCCTGTGGCGGTCACGCTGCTGTTGGCATTTAGAGCGACGATTTGCGCCGCACTCAATGCGGCGTCTCGAACCTCGATGTCACCAAGCGAGCCGCTGAAAGCGTTCGTGAACTGGCCGCCGAGATACACGCCCCAGAACTCTTGAGCGCGCGTACTGCCGGACATCGCCGCCGTGCCCCGCACCACGCCGTCGACATAGATCGCGGCCGTTCCACGTGCACTGTCATAGGTAAGGGCGATCCTATGCAGGTTCGCGTCGGTGATCTTGGCCCCCTTGGTTGTAAGGGTCGAGGTCTTGCCCGCGGCATTGGTCATCGTGAAGGTCAGTTCACCGTTCGCCCCCAGATTGATCGCCCAGCTCTTGAAGACGCCCATGATCTGGCCGACCGCCGCATTGGGTGCGTCGCGCTTCAGATTGAAGTTCAGAGTGAAAGCCGATAGGCTAAATAGCTGCCGCGACGTGTCACGCCCCAGTTCGACACCAGAGCCGGTCTGGACGCGCACCATGCCATCGCTTACGGCCCCGGCGGCAAGGGGGGAGACTGTTTCGTCCGAGCTCCAGATCGACGAATCAATTGCACCTGTCGACGCGAAGTTGAGGTCAAGCAGCAGCTTGGGCGGCTGAAGGGTCGACGCGGTCCCGGAACTGCTGGTGCCAGGATTATAGCCCACGCCAGGCAGGACGAGCCCGGCCACGCGCGCCGCCGCTCCGAGGTGTAGGTCCGGGATCTTGCGAAGCGCGACCGAGTCCTTGACTAGGCTGACATTCTTGGAAAGCGTGACACCTGCACTGTTCGCTGCAATGATCTCATCCGCGACGTTATTGACGATTGACCCGCTCGTCACGTTTTCGACACGAATCCAGGTCGATCGTTCATCGGCCACAGACAGCGTGCTGTTGTTGGTGATATTTACATTGCTGCCGTTCACGACGTTGATGCCATGATACAGGCCGCTGAGATAGATCAGATTGTTGTTGATAGTCACGTCCTTGTAGGGAAGGTTGCCGGTCTCCTCGCCCAGGAAGACCCCTTGGGTGCCCAGCCCATCCCCTTGCATGATGACGTTATTCGAGATGGTGATCCCGGTATTTGCCTTGGCGCGGCCAGCGGTCATGAACTGAATCGCGTCGGGATGCTCTCCATCCTGCGGGTACAGCCCGACGAAATTGTTCCGGTCGATCAGGACCTGAGTCATTTCCGAAAAATTGGTATGGTCTCGCCGGTTGTCACGAAAGGTGCTTCCCTGCACCGTCATTTTGTTGATGTCTTGTACGCTCAGTCCTAGCCCAAAATGGTCGACGGAGGAGTTGAGAAACTTGATGTTCGTGCCCGAGCGTATGCTGAGCCCGACGCCGGTTGATAATGCAGGATCGCCGCTGCCGCCGCTGAACCGGACGTTGTCCACTGTGATATTGTTCGAATTCAGGATCCGACTAGCAGTTTCCCAGTCGTTCGCGGGCCTGTAATCCCGCTTCACGTCCAGGTCCTTGAAAGTGATGTTGTTCGAAGACGAGATCCACAGCGACTGCACGACCGCCGGGTTCTTCGTATCGAGCGACTGGATCGTCAGCACGGTTGCCGGCTTGATATTCGTCATCGTCACCGACGAATAGGTACCAGGAGCAAGCAGGATCGTGTCGCCGCCCTTGGCCGTCTTGATAGCCGCGTCTAACTCAGCCTGATTTTTAACGGTAATCGCCGGCATGTTAATCACCTTGTTACTGGTCGACCCCAATCGACGCGTGATTCCCTCATGCGGAAACTTCACACAAGGCCATGAAATATCGTTGAAACTCCATGGTTTCGGATCGTTTAATGCTTATTATCGGGCGCAGGTTTTCAGCAACTTGAGAGGCAATGGGGCCAACCGCGGGCGCGCTCGACAAGGCGGCTGCGCCCACCGCCGGGCGTACAGGTCTCGCACGACCAGCCCCGCCTTCCGCGGGACATAGGATTCAGGGGAGGACCGATTCTCGGACCGCGGCCGGTCTGTCCGCGCCGCCGGCCACCGCATCGCCGACCAGGATCAGCGTCGGCTGGTCCTCGGTAATGGCGCGCGCGGCGAGCGGCAGCAGGTCCAGCCGGGTGCGGAGCAGGCGCTCGGTCCCGAGGCTGATGTCGCTCGCCACCAGCACCGGCGTCGCGCCGGACAGGCCGGCGGCGAGGAGGTTGCGGCTGATCTCGTCCGCCGCGCTTCGCCCCATGTAGAAGACGGTGGTGCAGCCGGGATCGGCCAGTGCCGCCCAGTCGAGGTCCAGCGGCGCGTCGCCGCGCCTGTGTGCGGTCGCGAACTGCACGCGGCGGGCCAGCCCGCGCAGGGACAGCGACACGCCCGCCGAGGCCGCCGCAGCACTCGCCGCGGTGATCCCCGGGCAGATCCGCACCGCGATCCCGGCACCCGCCAGCGCGGTCAGCTCTTCCATCGAACGGCCGAAGATCGAGGGATCGCCGCCCTTCAGCCGGACCACCCGCTCGCCGGCCAGCGCGGCGGCGACGAGCAGGTCGTTGATCGAGCCCTGTTCCTTCGAATGCCGCCCGGCCCGCTTGCCCACCGGCACCAACCGCACGTCCGCGGGGATCATGTCGAGCACCCCCTGCCCGACCAGCGCGTCGTAGAAGACGACGCTCGCCGCGCGAAGCAGCCGCTCCGCCTTGCGGGTGAGCAGCTCCGGGTCGCCGGGTCCGGCGCCGACCAGCCAGACGCTGCCTGCGGAAAAATCTTCAACCATGCGCGGCATCCTTTGGCATGTCGGTGAGAATACGGGCAAGCGCCGGCCGGCACGATCCGCAGTTGGAGCCCGCCCCCAGCGCGGTGCCGATCGCGGCGACGTCCAGCAGGCGCTGATCGCGGATGGCCGCGGTGATGGTGTGCAGCCCGACATCGAAACAGGCGCAGACCACCGGCCCCCGATCCGCCGCCCGGCCCGGCGCGCGGCCGGCAAGCACTTGCGGGCCCTGGGGCTGGTCGAGCTGGCCGATCAGCCAGTCGCGGCTCGGCAGTGCGCCGGCGCGGGTGACGAACAGCACCGCCGCGAGCCGCCCGTCACGCAGCACCGCCACGCGCCGGGTCCCGCGCGCCGGGTCGATCGCCTCGATACGCTCGCCTGCGGGCAGGGCACGGTCGAGCGGCGCAGCATCGCCCGTCCCGGCAAGTTCGTAGAGCACGCCGCCGGGCACCGTCACCCGCGTGGCCCACAAACAGTCTGGCGCCGCCCCCTCACCCCGCACGATCAGAAAGCCGCGCCAATCGACCGCGACCGGGGTGATCCGCGCAGGCGACAGCTTGAAGCCGGGCTGGCCCGAATGCGGATCGGCAAGATCGCGCGCCAGCAGTCCCGTGCGGCCGCCGCGCGACTGGCGATCGGTCCAGTGGATCGGGGTGAACAGTTCTCCCCGGCGCTGCCCGGCATGATGCGCGACGCGAAAAAGGCTGTTCCCTTGCGGCGTCGCCACCCGCGCCAGCGCGCCGTCGGCCAGCGCCAGCGCGGCGGCATCGTCCGGGTGGATCTCGACCAGCGGCTCCTCGCGGTGGCGGGCCAGCCTGGGCGACAGGCCGGTACGGGTCATTGTATGCCACTGGTCGCGGTAGCGGCCGGTGTTGAGCGTCATCGGCCAGTCGCGCAGCGGCGCGTCGAGCGGTCGCTGCGCCACCGGGACCAGCCGGGCGCGACCGCTGGGGGTCGGGTAGCGGCCGTCCGCAAAGGGCTGGGGATGCCAGGAGAACGGCGCCATCTCGTCATAGGCCTGATTGCCGATCGCCGCCTTCGCCTGGAGGTCGAGCATTCGGGCGCCGCCATTGCGATAGGCAGTCAGCCGCGCGTGTTCGCGCCAGACCTCGGCCGGGCGATCAAAGGGGAAGGCGGTGCGGAACCCCATCCGGCGCGCCACCTGGCTGACGATCCACCAGTCCGGCTTGGCCTCGCCGGGCAGCGGCAGAAAGGCACGCTGGCGGCTGATCGTGCGTTCGGAATTGGTGACGGTGCCGTCCTTCTCGCCCCAGGCGGCGGCCGGCAGGCGGACATGGGCATGCACGCTGGTATCGGTCTGTGCGATCACATCCGAGACGACGACGAAAGGACATGCGGCCAACGCCTCGCGGACGCGGCCGGCATCGGGCATCGAGACGGCGGGATTGGTCGCCATGATCCATAGCGCCTTGATCCGCCCCTCGCCGACCGCACGGAACAGGTCGACCGCCTTGAGGCCCGGTCTGGTCGCCATGCGCTCGGCTGCCCAGAAGCGACCGACATCGGCAATGTCCTGCGCGCCGAAGCCGCGATGCGCCGCGAGGGTGGAGGCGAGCCCGCCCACCTCGCGACCACCCATGGCATTGGGCTGCCCCGTGATCGAAAAGGGCGCCGCGCCGGGGGTGCCGATCCGCCCGGTGGCGAGGTGCAGGTTGAGGATCGCGTTGACCTGATCGGTGCCGCGGATCGACTGGTTGATGCCCTGGCTGAACAGTGTGACGGTGCGCGGGTGCGCGGCGAACAGCTGGTAGAAGCGCTGGAGATCGGCGGGGACGAGGTCGCAGGTCTGGGCGGTGGACCAGAGATCGTGCCCCTCGCCCAGTGCCTCCCAGAACCCTGCCGGCACGTCGAGATTGGCGGCATCGGCCAGCCCTTCCGCGCGGCAATGCGCGAGCAGGCCGTTGAACAGCGCCACGTCGCTGCCGGGCCGGACGGCCAAATGCAGGTCCGCCTCCTCGGCCGTTTCGGTGCGCCGCGGGTCGATCACCACCAGCTTCGTGCCGCGCTCGGCGCGCGCGGCCATGATGCGCTGGTAGACCACCGGGTGGCACCAGGCGGTGTTCGAGCCGACCAGCACGATCAGATCGGCCGCGTCGAGATCGGCATAGCTGCCCGACACCACGTCCTCGCCGAACGCGCGCATGTGCCCGGCCACCGCGCTGGACATGCAAAGCCGCGAATTGGTGTCGATGTTCGCCGATCCGATGAAGCCCTTCATCAGCTTGTTGGCGACGTAGTAATCCTCGGTCAGCAGCTGGCCCGAGACGTAGAAGGCGACGCTGTCGGGTCCATGCTCGGCGATCGCTTCCCGGAAGCGCCGGGCGACGAGATCGAGCGCCTTGTCCCAGCTGGCGCGGCGATCGCCGATCATCGGATGGAGCAGCCGACCCTCCAGCCCGATCGTCTCGCCGAGATGCGTGCCCTTGGAGCAGAGCCGCCCATGGTTGGCCGGATGGTCGGGATCGCCCTCGATGCGGACGGCGCGCTCGCCGGTAACGGTCGCGCGGATGCCGCAGCCGACGCCGCAATAGGCGCAGGTGGTGCGGACGGCGTCGCTCACGCCGCCGCCCGCACCGGCATGGCGAGCAGGATACGCTCGCCTTCCACCCGCACCGGCACCACCGGCGTGCAGCCGGCATCCTCTCCCAGGGCAGCCCCGGTCGCGAGCGAAATGCGCATGTTGTGGAGCGGACACGCCACCGCATGGCCATGCACGATCCCCGCGCTGAGCGGGCCGCCCTTGTGCGGGCAGCGGTCGATCAGCGCGAAGACCCGGTCGTCATGGGTGCGGAACACCGCGATGGGCTCGCCGCCCAGCGTCAGGGTGCGGCTGCCCCGCAGCGGCAGGTCGGCAAGCGCGCCGATATCGAACCAGTCGGTCATGGACATTACTCCGCTGCGGCGAGAAGGGGCTGGTGGAGGCCGGCATCGGCACCGGCGACACGCTCGGCCCAGGGGTCGTCCTGGCTGAAGGACTGCGAATGCCAGAAGCGCGCGGCGAGCGCGTCGCGACCCGGCTCGTCCTCGACGACACGGGCCTTCACCGAAGCGAGTCCTACTCGCTCGATCCACGGCGCGGTCCGCTCCAGATAGCGCGCTTCCTCGCGGTAGAGCTGCACGAAGGCGGCGGCATAGTGCATCGCCTCCTCTTCGGTCGCCACCTTCACGAGGAGGTCGGTCGCGCGGACATGGATGCCGCCATTGCCGCCGACATGCAGCTCGTAGCCGGAGTCCACGCACACCACGCCGAAATCCTTGATCGTCGCCTCGGCGCAGTTCCGCGGGCAGCCGGAGACTGCCATCTTGAACTTGTGCGGCATCCAGCTGCCCCAGAAGCCCCGCTCCAGCTTGATCCCCAGCCCGGTCGAATCCTGGGTGCCGAAGCGGCACCATTCGGAGCCGACACAGGTCTTCACCGTGCGCAGCGCCTTGGCATAGGCATGGCCCGAGACCATCCCGGCCGCGTTCAGATCGGCCCAGACGGCGGGGAGATCCTCCTTGCGGATGCCGAAGATGTCGAGCCGCTGGCCGCCGGTGACCTTCACCATCGGCGCGTTGAACTTCTCCACCACATCGGCGATCGCGCGCAGCTCGGCGGGGGTGGTCACCCCGCCCCACATGCGCGGCACCACCGAATAGGTGCCGTCCTTCTGGATGTTGGCATGCAGCCGCTCGTTGACGAACCGGCTCTGCTGGTCGTCGACATACTCCCCGGGCCAGGCGCAGAGCAGATAGTAATTGAGCGCCGGCCGGCAGGAGGAACAGCCATCGGGCGTCGACCAGTGCAGCCGCTGCATCACTTCCGGGATGCTCTTCATGGCGCCCTCGACGATCGCGCGGCGCACCTCGTCATGACTATAGGTCGTGCATTTGCACATCGTCTTGGGGCCGGACTGCACGCCGTCCTCGCCCAGCGTCAGCGCCAGCAGGGTCTCGACGATGCCGGTGCACGACCCGCAGCTGGCCGAGGCCTTGCACCCGGCCCGCACCGCATCGAGGCTGCACGCCCCGCCGTTGATCGTGGCAACGACCTGGCCCTTGGAAACGCCGTTGCAGCCGCAGATCTCGGCATCGTCCGAGAGCGCCGCAACGGCCGCCTTAGGGTCCGGCTGCCCCCCTCCCGAGGCGAAGGCCTGGCCGTAGATCAGCATGTCGCGGATGGGTGCGACATCCTCGCCCTTCTTGAGCAGATCGAAATACCAGCTGCCGTCGCTCGTGTCGCCGAACAGCACCGCGCCGATCACGCGATCGTCCTTCAGCACCACCCGCTTGTAGATACCGCGCGCCGCATCGCGCAGGACGATGTCCTCACAGCCTTCGCCGCCGGAGAAGTCGCCCGCCGAGAACACGTCGAGCCCGGCGACCTTGAGCTTGGTCGAGGTCACCGATCCGCGATAGGGATTGGTGCGCGCGACCAGCCCGTCGGCCAGGCTGCGGCACATGTCCCACAAGGGCGCGACCAGGCCGTAGCATTGCCCGTCATGCTCGACGCATTCGCCGACGGCGAGCACCTTCGCGTCGCTGGTCACCATGTGATCGTCGACCTGGATGCCGCGGCCGACCGCCAGCCCCGCCTCGCGCGCGAGCTTGACCGAGGGGCGGATACCGACCGCCATCACCACCAGTTTGGCAGGAAGGATGCGCCCGTCCTTCAGCTGCACGCCCTCGACCTTGCCGTCGCCCAAAATCGCGGCGGTATCCGCGCCGGTCAGGATGGTCTGCCCGCGCGCCTCGAGCGCCGACTTGAGCAGCCAGCCCGCCGCCTCGTCGAGCTGGCGCTCCATCAGCGTCGGCATCAGGTGCAGCACCGTGACCTTCATGCCGCGCAGGGTGAGGCCATGCGCCGCCTCCAGCCCGAGCAGCCCGCCGCCGATCACCACCGCGTCGCCGCCCTCGCTCGCCGCCGCGAGCATCACATTTACATCGGCCATGTCGCGGAAGCTGATCACCCCGGGCAGGTCATGCCCCGGCACCGGGATGATGAACGGGTCGGAGCCGGTGGCGATCAGCAGCTTGTCATAGCCGGTGATGCGGCCCGACTTCGCCGTGACGGTGCAGGCGGCGCGGTCGATCGCCACCACCGGATCGCCGGCGACCAGCTCGATGCCGTGCTGGGCATACCAGTCGGAATCGTTGATCACGATCTCCTGGAACGTCTTCTCGCCCGCCAGCACCGGCGACAGCATGATCCGGTTGTAGTTCACATGCGGTTCGGCACCGAAGATGGTGACGCGGAATCCCGTGCCGTCGCGCGCCAGCAGTTCCTCCACGGCGCGGCATCCGGCCATGCCGTTGCCGATCACCACCAGATGCTGGCGCGTCTCGGCAGACCGTACCGCTTCGGCGGAACTTGCATCGGCGAGGATCGCCGTGGCTTCGAGAAACTCCATCCGCTTCGCTCCAAACGAAAAAAGCCGCCATCCGGCGCCCGGTCTTGCGAACCGAGCGCTGGATGGCGGCTTTGCCATCGACAGGACCATGAAGCGCCCGACAGCGGGGCAACATGGCGATGTGGTGAAGGACAGCCTTGCCCTTCTGCAGTGCAGCGTACCCCGATTCGCCGGCATGCTCAAGCGATTCCGGTGGCGGCACATACTGGCGCCGACGGTCGCCGCGATCTACTGCCCGCAGAATGAAGCTCGATCCGCCGCGCTGGACACGATCGCTTGCTCGCGGGCGCGCCCCCCGGCCCGAACGGCAGCCAGCGCCGTTCCGCTCGGACCAGGACCTGCAGCTATGGCTCTCCTGGGGCCGCGTCGCCGTGCCGCTCACGGCGATGATGGTGGGGCTGTTGCACCAGTTCGGCGTGCCGTTCGACTATACGCCGCTCGCCACCATCCCCGCCTTCGCCCTCTACCTGTTCCTGCACCTGCGCGCCCGGCACCGGCGCAGGACCGGCCGGCGCTTCATCGACTATGACGCGCGCGATCTGGAGTGAGGCGCCGGTGCGGCGCGTTCAGTAGGTCCAGTCCAGCTGGAGCCACATCTTGGTGGTATCGGTGGCGAACCGGTCCGCTTCGTAGCGGGCATAGCGGGCCGAGAAGGCGGTCTTCTTCACCTTCACCGTGGCGAGCAGGTTCACCACGTCGCCATAATGCTGGTTCAACCGGTCGCTCTGGAAGCGATGGTACAGCGCCTGGAACGAGATCAGGTCGATCCGGCCGATCTTCTTCCAGCTATGGCTGCCGCCCACATACATGTCGTGCAGTCCGTTGGGCGGGGTGGTGGTGAACTTGTCCGCCCAGCCCTGGAACTTGAACACGCTGCCGAGCGGCGTCTGGAAGCTGGTGAGTGCCGTGCCGGTCCCCGCGCCGAGCACCTCATATCCGGCATTGAGCGTCCAGTTGCCCACGTCCAGCGCCCCGTCGGCCAGCCAGTAATCGGCCTGGTAGCGGTTCGGGTTACGGTGATAGTCGGACTGGCGGGCATAGCTCAGCTGATAGTTGAGCTTCACCCCCGGCCCGAGCGGCCTGGCGCCGGCGAGCCGCGCACCGTAGTTCTGGTTGGACAGGCGATAGCCCTGCACCGCCGCCTCGTCCTGGTCCACCAGATAGGCGAAGCCGGTTACCGTGCCGATCGGCGTCGCGGCGGAAAGGTTGGCGAAGACATTGTCGCCGGAAACCCCGCGCTGGCGGAAACCGCGCCCGTCGCTGCCCCAGATGGTGCGCACGTTCCAGGCATAGGTCACGTCCAGCTTCACCCCCTTCAGCGGCACGATCTCGGTGCGCACCGCGTCATAGGTCTGGCCGTTGTTGCGAAAGCCGGCGGCGCCGACGAAGCGTTCGTCGTCGAGCATGATGCGCTGGCGCCCGGCGGTGACGGTGAGAGGATGCGAGCGATAGCGGATCTGCGCGCGGTAAATGGCGGCATTTTGCGGATCGCCGATCACCGGGCGGTCGGCGATCCCGTGCAGCCCGTCATAATAGTTGTCGACGATCGCCAGGTTGCCCTGCGCCTCGCCCAGTATCGACCAGGCACCACGCGTCGCTTCCGCGCCCACCCGCACGCGGATCGTCACCGCGTCGGAAGCCGCGGCGAGCCCGTCCTGGTCGACATGCTCGTAGCGCGTCCGCCCCTCGATCAGCGGTTTGAGTGTGATGTCTTGCGCGCACGCCGGCAGCGCACCGACCAGGGCGGCTGCCGTGGTGATCCAGAAACGCATGGCACTCCTTCCCGTGGATCGCAAAGCGGCGGCGCTACCGACCGTAGCGCCGCCCTCCCAGTTACGAATTATATCCGCGCCGCTGTGCGCCAGGTTGCGCGCCAGCGAGATTTTACGAGGCCGAGCCCTATCAGCGCGGCCAGCGACAGTCCTGCAAAGATCAGGAAGCCGGGTGCAAAGCTGCCCGCCATCTGCTTGGCGAGGCCCAGTGACGAGGCAAGGTAGAAGCCGCCGATGCCGCCGGCCATGCCAACCAGCCCGGTCATCACGCCGATCTCCGCCTGGAAACGCTGCGGCACCAGCTGGAAAACCGATCCGTTACCGGTGCCCAGCGCCAGCATCGCCACAACGAAGCAGGCAAGCGCAATCGGGAGGGTCGGCGCGACGCTCACCCCCGCCAGCGCGGTGGCGGCGAGCAGGAATACGCCGGTCAGCGCCTTCACGCCGCCGATCCTGTCCGCAAGCGCGCCACCCAGCGGCCGCACCAGCGATCCGGCGAAGACGCACGCGGCGGTGCAATAGCCCGCCACCACCGTAGTCAGCTCGAACTGGTCGGTGAAGTAGATGGGCAGCGAGGCGGCGAGGCCGACGAACCCGCCGAACGTGACCGCATAAAAACCCATCAGCCACCAGGCGTCGGCCGACTTCAGCGGATGAAGATACGCCACCAATGTCTTCGGTGCCGGCGCATCGGGTGCATCCTTCGCCAGCGCCAGGTACAGCAGGAAGACGATGCCCAGCGGGATGCAGGCCAGCCCCAGCACGGCATTCCAGCCGAACAGCTTGGCCAGCCCCGGCGCGAACAGCGCGGCGAGCACGGTGCCCGAATTGCCCATGCCCGCGAGGCCCATCGCCTTGCCCTGGTGCTCGGCCGGATACCAGCGGCTGGCCAGCGGCAGCGCGATCGCGAAGCTCGCGCCCGCAAAGCCGAGGATGACGCCAAGTGCCAGCGTTCCGCCGAAGCTGGTCACCCCCATCGCCCATGCCGCCAGGAGCCCGCCGATCACGATCATCTGGCTGATCGCGCCCGAGCGCTTCGGCCCGATGCGATCGACCAGCAACCCGTTGACGACGCGCAGAAACGCCCCGGCCAGCGTGGGCGTGGCGACCATCAGCCCCTTCTGCGCCGCGGTGAGATGCAGCGTCTTCGCAATCTCGGGCGCCAGCGGCCCGAGCAATACCCATACCATGAACGCAAGGTCGAAATAGAGAAACGCCGCGACCAGCGTCGGCGTGTGCCCGCTGCGCCAGAAGCTGCTGGCTTGTGTCGTCCGATCCGGTGCCTTCACCGTTCCATCCAGAAATGCCGTTGCCATGATGACGTCCCCAATGCCGATCTGAAAAGGACAAGAAAAAAGCCGCATGCCGGACGTTCGCGAAGGCGAAATCCGGTCAGCGGCTTTGCTGCGTTCAGAGGGAGAGGGATGCCCCGGCCTTGGGGTGCCCTCCCGATGGGCGCGCTTCCTTGCGCGACTCGCGAATAATTGCGCGGATTGGCTTTTGCTGCAAGCGCGAAGTTGCGGGTTGTTCCCGACGTAAGGCCCCTCCCCTTCAGGCGCATCAGGTGAACGCCGCGGGGCGCTGTTCACCTGATGCGGAGTCGGGGTTGGGCAGGTCTCACCGAGACCAACGGGCGTTCTGGCTGGAATCCCTCCTCCGACGAGGAAGGACTAAAGATGTTCAACGCGGTCCGGAGAACCCTGCAAGATAGTCCTCCAGCCGATCCGGATCGAAGACGCGGCCGTCAAAGAATCGGTCCGGCCCCAGCGTCAGCGCGCCGCGATGGGCACCGACGCCGGTAGGCGTGCCCACCGCGCCTTCCAGCTTCATGCTGGCGCCCGGCATCGGCTCGCCCGCGGCGCCGAGCGCGCGGCGGTAGATGTCGGGCCGGAACACCGCGCCGGCGGCCGCTTCCGCCGCGGCGCTCGGCTCGGCCTGGCGCCAGCGGACGAGCTGGGAATAGATCCACAGCGCCTGGCTGCGCCACGGAAAGGCGGTCGCCTCGCGGTGGAACAGTAGGAAATCGGGCTGCTCGATCGCCGAGGCCTCCAGCCGGGGAAGCAGTTCCCCGACGAGCCCCGCCTCGATCAGCTCGGCCGGTTCGCCGACATACGTCTCACGCGCCAGCAACGCGGCCAGGTCGCCGCGGTTCGCCGGATCGTCGCACCAGCGCGCGGCCCGGGCCAGCGCCACCAGCAGCCGATCGACCGTGTCGGGGTTCGACTCCATCCAGTCGGTGCGCATCGCCAGCACCTTTTCCACCCCGCGCTGCCAGATGCGCGCGCCGATCGCCACCGCCTCGGCCAGCCCGTGCGCGATCGCAGCCGCCGGCCAGGGATCGCCGGCGATGAACCCGTCGATCTCGCCCAGCCGCATCGCCTCCACCGTCAACGAGGGCGGCAGCACCCGCAGCACCACGTCGCGATCGGGATCGACGCCGACGCTGCCCAGCCAATAGCGCAGCATCAGCGCGTGGCCCGAAAAGCGATGCACGATCCCGATGATCGGCTTGCGCCTGAACAGCCCGATCGCGGCGGCGAAGTCATGCCCCGTGCCCAGCGGATCGGCGAGCCGGGCCGGCAGGTCCTGCTCCAGCGCGGCCGCGAACTCGCCCGACATCACCAGCATGTTGCCGTTGCTGTTGAGCTTGAACGGCGCGGAGAGCGCCGCCGGCTGCTGGCTCAGCCCCAGCGTCACCGCCACGGCAAGCGGGGCCAGCATCTGCGCCGCCTGCACCTGGCCATAGACCAGCCGGTCGCGCAGCGTCGCCCAGCTGGTGGTGCGGACCAGGTCCAGATCGATGCCCTGCGCCTCGGCAAAGCCCTGCTCGCGCGCGGCAACCAGCACCGCGCTGTCGGTGAGCGGCAGAAAGGCGGCACGCACGGTGATCATGCCGCACCTCCGCCGAGCAGGCTGCTCGCGGTGATCAGCGCCTCGGCCACGTCGACCAGCCGCCGCCCCTGGTTCATCGCCGTCGAGCGCAGCAGCGCATAGGCATCGGGCTCGTTCAATCCGCGCTGCGCCATCAATATCGCCTTGGCCTTGTCGATCGTCTTGCGGTTGGCGAGCGCGGTGCGCGCCTCGTCCAGTTCGCTCTGCATTCGGGAAAAGGCGGTGAACCGCCGCACCGCCAGTTCAAGGATCGGCTTCACCCGGTCCTTGCGCAGGCCGTCCACGACATAGGCGGAAACGCCCGCATCGATCGCCGCGCCGATCATCGAATCGTCGGACTGGTCGACGAACATCGCGATCGGCTTGGCCAGTGCGCGGCTGACCAGCAGCATCTCCTCCAGCGTGTCGCGGCTGGGGCTGCCCAGGTCCATCAGTACGACGTCGGGGGCCATGCGCTCGATCCGCGCGACGAACGCCCCGCGCGGCGGCACGAAATGGATGTCGTCATAGCCCGCCTCGCGCAGGCCCTCTTCGAGGACCGACGCGCGCGCTCCGCTGTCATCGACAATGACGATCCGCACCCACCCGCCTTTCGCAGTCGCGAAAAGAGGTGGCAGCAATGGCGCGGATCGTCAAATGCGCCGCCGGCCTAGCTTGCCACCGGCCAGCCGTCCGCGGTCCAGCTGAGCGGCTGGATCTGCAGGGTCGGCGCGCCGTTCTGCTGCCGGTCATAGGCGTGGTAGACGATATAGTCGCCGTCGCTCTGCTGCAGGATCGATGCGCCGCCGCGCCCGACGAACCGGCTGCCGTCGCCCTGCCCGTTGCTGAGAACCGCGGTGCCGCCGCCCTGAAGCATCGCCCTGCCGTCGCGGTCGACATAGGGCCCGTCCGGCGCCGGGGCGCGGCCGACCACCGTGTTGTAGGTGCTCGCCGCCCCCTGGCAGCAGGAGTCGAACGACACGAACAGATAATAGAATCCCCCGCGCCGGAGGATGAACGGCGCCTCCACCGCGCCGGGGAACGGCCGCTGCGCCAGGGCGCGCGGCGCCGCATCGCCGGCAAGCCGCAGGCCGGTGGCGGGATCGATGCGGATCAGCTTGATCCCGGTCCAGAAACTGCCGAACACCAGCCAGGATCGCCCGTCGGCATCGCCGAACGCCATGGGATCGATCGCGTTGAAATCGTCGCTGCTCTGCGACTGGATCACCGGCCCCTGGTCCACCCAGTTCGCCGCCGGTGCCGCGGGATCGATCACCGTCGCGGTGGCGAGCCCGATCGCCGAGCGGTTCGATCCGAAGGTCGAGACGGAATAATAGAGCCGGTACTGGCTGCCCGCCTTCGAGATGTCCGGCGCCCACATGCCGTTGGCCCCCGGCACGGCGGTGCGCGCCCATGCCGGCAGCGCGAGATAACTGCCGCCGCGCAGGGTCCAGCTGCGCAGGTCGGTCGAGGTCCGGAGCGCCAGCAGGCCTTCGGGGTCGCCGGCATTGCCGGTGGTGAACAGATAATAGGTGCTGCCGTCCTTCAGCACGGAAGGATCATGGACCGGGCTCACCGCGCCGCTCAGCGCGATCGAGACGGGCGTCGGACTGGCGGTGGGCGACGGGCTGGGCGTTGGGGTCGGGCTGGGCGTCGGCGTCGGCGTCGGCACGACGACAAGCGAGGCAGCGGGCGGGCTGTCGTTGCCGCCACAGGCGGAGGCGAGCAGCAGCAACGCGAGCGACGGGATGCGCTTCACGGGCAATTCCTTCCGAATGCGAAGCGGGCGGACCCTTGGGCCCGCCCGCGAAGAGGTCAGTTGAAGCTGTAGCGCGCGCCGATCGCGAAGGTTCGCGGGATCAGCACCGTGCCGAGGTTGAAGCGATCCTTGTCGCCGACACTGCCGAACCGGTAATATTCCTGCTGCTTGGTGCGGGTGAGGTTCACCGCATCGAAGGTCAGGCCCAGGCGATCGGTGATCCGCGCGGTCAGCTGGAGGTCGAGGCTCGCCTCCGCCCGGCGCCATACGCCCAGCGGGTTGGCGAACAGGCGCGCCTCGTTCCGCACCTGCCAGGCGTTGCGGTACACATAGGAAAGCCGCGCGCCGATCGGCCCGTGGTCATAGGCCAGCGTGGCGTTGTACGAGAAGTCCGATACGCCGAAGAAGCTCGATTGCTGCTCGCCGATCTGCTTGCCGGCATTGTCGTAGATCGGGACGTTCTGGCTCGAGTCCAGCACCGTCAGGCTGCCCTGGAAGCCCAGGCCGTCGAGGAAGGACGGCAGATAGGTCGGGAAGTAGGTGAGCCCCACTTCCAGGCCCTTCAGCACGCCGTTCGAGGCATTGGCCGGGCGGCTGATCACGAAATTGTTGGTCGCGCCCGCGACGATGCCGTTGTTCGGAATGAACTCCAGCTGGCTCACCGGCACAACCAGGCCCTGGATGTCGCGGCGGAACCCGGTGACGGTGATCGCGCTGTTGCGGCCGAAATACCATTCCAGCGCCGCGTCATAGTTCTTCGACGTGGTCGGCTGGAGATTGGCGGTGCCGGCCGAGCCGCTGCCATAGCCGACATTGGTCAGGTCGCCGGTGAGCGAGAAGTTCGGGTTGATGTCCCCGAAGTTCGGGCGCCGCAGCGTCTCGCCATAGTTGAACCGCGCGCGCAGCTTGGGGGTGATCTCGTAGCGTGCGGTGAAGCTGGCGAGGAACCGGTCCGAACCCGGCGATGCGCGCGAGACGGCGCCGTTGTTGAACCGGTCGACGAACACCGCATCGGTATCCACCGCCACATAGCGCACCCCGCCCTGCAGGTTCAGCGCGCGGCCCAGGATCATCAGCTGCCCGTCGGCCTGGACATAGGCCGCCGTGGTCTTTTCCTCGACGTCGAACACGCGGGTCAGCGTCAGCTGTTCCGAGGTCTTGAGGCCGTAGAGCCGGCGAATCTCGTCGGCATGGGCATAGTTGTAATAGCCGTTCGCCGTCACCCAGCTGGTCGGCACGTCGCCGCGGCCTTCGAAGAAGTCCGAATTGGTGAAGCTCGCCCCTGCCGGCAGGCTGGACAGCGGCCGGCCCAGCGGCGCCGCATCGGCGGTGCGCACGTCGCTGGAAGCCTTGCGCGCATCGAAGCGGAAGCCCGCCTTGATCTGGCGAAGGAAGCCCTCGTCCCAGCCATAATGGCCGTCGAGCATCGCCGTGACGGCGCTGCCCTTGTCGCGATTCTCGTTGTCGTACAGCTGGGCGACGTTCCACACGCTCGGATCGGCAAGGGCTGCGTCATTGTCGAAATGGTAGGAGGGGATGCCGCCGCCGGCGTTGAAGTCCGTCGTGATCTGGTTCGCCACCCGGTCGGTGCGCATCGCGAAGAAGGCGGTCTTGTACTTGCTCGTCTGGTAGGCGACGTCGGCGACGATGCCGCCGCGGCTGCCCAGATCCCATTTGCCGTTCAGCGCATAGACGAAGCTGTCGGTCTGGCTGCGGGTATAGTCGCCGCTGTTGAAGCCGTAGACGCTGTTGGCGACCCGGGACTTCACGATGTTGGTGCCGTCGTACAGCGACGGCGCCTGCGGGTTCGCCCAGAAATCGACGAAGCTGAACTGCAGGCTGTTATAGGTTTCGCCCCGGAAGCCCGCATAGAAGACTTCCGCCGTATAGACCGAGCTGCTGTTCGGCGCCCATTGGAAGGCCGCGTTCACCGAGGGGCGCTCGCGCTTGCCGTACAGGTCGGAGCTGAACACCGCATCGCGCGACAGCCAGTAGGGCGTGGCGATGCCGTTCACCGGCAGGGTCGAACCCGGCGCGGTCGGCAGCCCCGTCTCGGCCCCGACCTTCCAGTCGCCCACGCCGGGGCCGGAAAGGAATGCCCCCGTCCTCGGATCGGTCGCCGCGGGAAAGATGCGCTGGAAGCCGGCAAGGCCGGTGCCCGCCGGCGGCGTGAGCGTCGCGAAGGGCACGAACGCGCCCGCCGTGGTCGACATGGTGCGGAATTTCGAGCGGGTATAGCTGCCGTTCACCAGCAGGCCGACATCGCCGATCCCGGTTTCCCAGCGATCGCTGAGCAGCAGCGCCGCGTTCGGATTGATCTTGTCGGCTTCCTGGTCGTAGATCCCGCGAACCAGCGCCGACACGGCGAACCCCTTGAAATCGAACGGGCGCCGCGTCACCACATCGACCTGGCCGGCAAGCCCGGTCTCGATCTGGTCGGCGGCGCGGGTCTTGTACACGTCCACCCGCTTGATCAGGTTGGCGGAAACGTCCTGCAGGGTGAACGCCTGGCCGGCGGCGGTGAACACGTTGCGGCCGTTGAGCGTGGTCAGCGCATCGGGCAGGCCGCGGATCTGGATGCCCGCCGCCTCGCCCTGCCCGCGATCGGTCACCTGGACGCCGGTGACGCGCTGGAGCGCCTCGACCACGTTGTTGTCGGGCAATTTGCCGACATCCTCGGCCACGATCGAATCGACGATCTGGGTCGATTCGCGGCGACGGTTGATCGCGCCGACGATCGAGGCGCGAACGCCGGTGACGACGATCTCGTCGGCGACCGCATCCTGCGCACCATCGGAAACGGCAGGATTGGTCTGGGCTTCGGCCTGTCCGCCGACCGCGATCGACGCTACGGAAACCGACGCCAGAAACAGCAATTTCGATACCATCCGGTATCCTCCCCACGACTGAAGGTTTGGTGAGACGGCGCTCTCTCGGCGCTCATTACTCTGACTTTTACCTATCAGGAAATGGGCCGGCCGCAAGCGGATGCGGAAGCGCCGGCCGGATTAGTCAGGCATATTTCCGGAATAGCGTTGCAAAACGGTCACATTCAGAGAGCGACTCGACTGGGCAGCCGCGCGCCTTCCCAAAGTGCCGTCTCTATTTATCCGACTAATATGCGCAAACACCCCGCACGGCGACCGTGCCGGGGTGCACCTCGGGCGCATCAGATCCGGCGGAGCGGACCGTTCGCCACCGGCGGACCGAAGATCGGCGTGCCGTCGGCAGCGTAGCGGAAATACTGCATGCGGGTGTGGCGGTTGGGATCGAACAGCGGATCGCCCTTGATCTCGGCATAGTCGCGGGCGTGGTAGACCAGCACGTCGCGGCCGCGCTCGTCGACCGTGAAGCTGTTGTGCCCCGGGCCGAAAATCCGGTGCTCGGCCGAGGTCTGGAATACCGGCACCGGCGATTTCGACCAGTTTGCCGCCTCCATCAGATCGGCATCCGCGCGGCAGCTGAGCATCCCCATGCAGTAGCGCGCATCGGTGGCGCTCGCCGAATAGGTCATGAACAGCCTGCCGTTGCGGGCAAGCACCGCCGGCGCCTCGTTCACCTTGTACCCCTGGATCTCCCAGTCCAGCGTCGGCACGGACAGGCGCACCGGCGGCGCCGCCAGCGTCAGCGGCGTGGCGAGCGGCGCGAGATACAGGTTCGAGTTGGTCTCGATCCCCGGCTCGCGCTGCGCCCAGGCGAGATAGCGCCGGCCCTTGTGGACGAAGCTGGTCGAATCGAGGTTGAACGAATCCCACGGCGTCTGCAGCTGGCCGAGCACCGACCAGCTGCCGGTCATCGGATCGGGCCCGTCGCACACCACCGCATAGGTGCGGATGCGGAACACGTCCTCGCCGCCCCCGCTGGGGCCTGCGGCGAAATACATCACCCATTTGCCGTCGATCCGATGCAGCTCCGGCGCCCAGAGGAAGCCGGACATCGGCCCGCTCGCCTGGTGCCGCCACAGCACCCGCTCCTGCGCGGTGGCGAGCCCGGCGAGCGTCTTCGACCGGCGCAGGACGAGCCGGTCATATTCGGGCACCGATCCGGTCAGGTAATACCAGCCATCGGTGTGGCGGAACACCTGCGCGTCGGCGCGCTGGCGCACCACCGGGTTGACGATCGTCGGCACGGCGGAGACCCGGGCCAGCGCGGGCGTCGCCGAAGCGGCCGCGGCACCGGCCAGGAAAAAGCGTCGAGTAAGCATCAGGTCCTCCGCCTTGGTTCGGCCACCGGCGGGGCGCAGGGGGTGCATTGCGGCGCGCGCATGCCCTTGCCCCGTCCCGCCAGGCCGGTTGTTTCGCGGATTACTCTGACATATTTTGCCGAGCGTCAACTGCCTGCGGCGCGCGCCCGGTGGTTCGCCCGGCTAGGACCAGACCGCCGCCGCCTCTTCGTCGCCCGCGCGCGGCTCTACCCAGCGCGTGCCGCCGGCCAGCCATTCGCGCTTCCAGAACGGCGCGTCGGTCTTCAGCCGGTCGATCAGATAGGCGCAGGAATCCAGCGCCTCGCGCCGATGCGCGGCGGCGGTGCCGACGAACACGATCCGTTCGCCCGCCGTCATCCGCCCGACGCGGTGGACGATGGAAACGCCGAGCAGGTTCCAGCGCGCCACCGCCGCCTCGGCCAGCGCACACAACGCCGCCTCGGTCATGCCGGGATAATGCTCCAGCTCCAGCGCCTCGACGCCGTCGTCGGTCCGCACCACGCCGGTGAAGGTGGCGACGCCGCCCGCCCCGCCCTCTTCCAGCGCGGCGACTTCAACGCCCAGCGCGATCGGCGCGGGATCGACCGAGACGCGGATCATCCGCCGGTCACCGGGGGAAAGATCGCGACCTCGCGGGCGCCGTTCAGCGCCGCATCCAGCGGCACGAAGCGCTGGTCGATCGCCGCGCGCAGCCTGGACGGCGCGGCGAAGGCGGCGGCGTGGCCGTCGCTGCGCGCCGAAAGCCACTCGATCAGCCCGGCCACGGTCTGCACGCCTTCGGGCGGATCGACCCGCTCCTCGCCGGCCCCCACCCGTTCGCGCACCCAGGCGAAATAGAGCATGGTCAGCCCCATCAGCTGTCCATGTGGCTCAGGCCGACGCGCAGATAGTCCCAGCCCGTGATCGCGGTCAGCACCGCCGCGCCCCACAGGGTCACCAGCCCCACCAGTAGCACCCAGTCCCAGTGCGGCAGCGCGCCGGACAGGATCAGCGCGCCGAGCGATACCAGTTGCAGCGTGGTCTTCCACTTGGCGAGACGCGACACCGGCACCGAGACCTGGATCCCGCCCAGGAACTCGCGCAGGCCCGACACCGCGATCTCGCGCAGCAGGATCACCAGCGCGGCGATGATGTGCCAATCGGCGATCACCCCCTTGCCCGCCAGGATCAGAATGACGGCCGCGACCATGATCTTGTCGGCGATGGGATCGAGGAAGACGCCCAGCTTCGACACGGTTCCCTGCGCACGGGCAAGATAGCCGTCGAAATAATCGGTAATGCCCATCAGGACGTAGAGCGCGAAGGCGATCGCATATCCCGGCGCCCATTGCGGCCACCACAGGAACCCCACCAGCAGCGGCACGGTGAAGATGCGCGACAGGGTCAGGATGTTCGGCAACGTCAGCATCCCCAATGCCCTAGCACCAGGAAAGGCCACACGGGAGGCCCAAAGGGCGGCCGCGTCAGAAGAATTCGTCCAGCCGCAGATGAAAGTCGAGCCGCGCGGGATCCAGCGCGACGCCATAGGCCGCCAGCATCGCCGGCGGCAGATCCTCCCCGAATTCCTCGAGCGAATTCCAAAGAATGGCGAGATCCTGCCAGGGATCGGCGATGCCGACCCGCCCGAGATCGATACAGCCGGTCACTGCCCCGTCGACGACGAACAGATTGTCGAGCGAGAAGTCGCCGTGCGTCACCACCCGCTCGAACTGCGGGGGGAGCGCATCCAGCATCTCGTCCCAGACCGCCTGCGCCGACATGCCGATCCGCGCCTCGTCGAACTCGTCTTCCTCAACCAGCCCAGCCTCCAGCCGGACCTTAGCCGCCGCCAGTCGCAGGCGATGATCGGCGTTGAACGGGCAGCATTCGGCCGGAATCGCATGCAGCCGCCGCAGGAACGCCCCGAGCGATGCCGCCAGCACCGGCGCGGCCTTGGGATCCGACTCCAGCACCTGATACGCCGTCCGCCCGGGCAAGCGGCCGGTGAGCATCCAGCCGGTGCCGCCCTCCAGCACGAAGCCATGAAGTCGCGGCACCGGCAGATGCGGTGTCAGCCAGCGCAGCCGCACCATCTCGTCCACCAGGTCGTCGAGCTGTGCGCCGCTGCCGGTCTTGAGATACAAGTCGTCCCCGGCAACGCCCGCGAGCCGATAGACAGTGCAGCCGGATTCGCCGACCCGGTCGCGAAACCAGGTCCGGTTTCCCACCATGGCTGCCAGTCCGGTCGGCACCGCCGGCGACGTGATACGCGTTTCCCGCGCCATGTTCTCCACCCGTTCCCCTCCTCGCCGATTAATCCGTTGAAGCTGCGCCCGCCCCCCGGTATGCCGCGCCTTCACCATGCGGAAAACCGCGGCAGGGGAGCTTTTATCGAATGATCGGTGCGCTCGGGCTCATGAAGGAGCGCCGGTTCCTGCCCCTTTTCGTCACGCAGTTCCTGGGAGCGTTCAACGACAACCTCTTCAAGAACGCGATGATCTTCTTCGCGACCTACCAGATCTTCAACTCGGTGGAGCAGGAGACGCGGTTCAGCGCCATCGCCACCGGCATCTTCATCCTGCCCTTCTTCCTGTTCTCCGCGCTGGCCGGACAGCTTGCCGATACGCATGACAAGGCCAAGATCATGCGGATCATCAAGGCGGCCGAAGTGGGCATCATGCTGGTGGGCGCCACCGGCATCTTCGTGAAGAGCCTGCCGCTGATGCTGGTCGCGCTGGTCGGCATGGGCGTGCATTCCACCTTCTTCGGCCCGATCAAATACGCGATCCTGCCGCAGCATCTCGCTGAAGACGACGTGCTGGGCGGCACCGGCATGATCGAGGCGGGCACCTATATCGCGATCCTGTTCGGCACCATCGCCGGCGGTCTGATCAGCGCCCATGCCGCCGCCTTCGCGGTGATCGGCGTCGCGGTGATCGGCTGGCTGGCCTCGCTGCAGATCCCGCCGGCGCCGCCGATGACGCATCTCGAGATAGACCTCAACATCTTCCGCGCCTCGGCCCGGCTGATCTCCGCCACCCTGCACATCCGGCGGCTGTTCCTGGCGATCCTTTCGATCAGCGTGTTCTGGTCGATCGCCGCGGTGCTGGGCGTATTGTTCCCGCCGCTCGTCAAGAACGTGTTCCACGCCCAGAAGGACGTGGCGAGCGTGTTCCTCGGGATCTTCTCGGTGGGCATCGCGATCGGATCGGTGATCATCAACAAGCTGCTGAAAGGCAATGTCTCGGCGCGCTACTGCGTGCCCTCGGTGCTGGCGATGAGCGCGATCGTGGTCGATTTCCACTTCACCGCCAAATACTGGCCCACCCATGACGGCCCCCTGCTCGCGACGCTGGAATTCGTGCGGATGCCGGCGGCGTGGCACGCGCTGGGCGACCTGATCCTGATCGCGATAACCGGCGGCATGTTCGTGGTGCCGCTCTATGCCTTCCTTACCACAACGGTGGAAAAGTCGCAGACGGCGCGGACGGTGGCGGCAAACAACGTCGTCAATTCCGGCGCGATGGTGCTCGGCTCGGTCGGCATCTTCGGCTTCACCCGGATTCCCGGCGTGAATGTCGAGGATTCGCTGTGGGTGGTGGTGGTGCTGGCACTGATCTCCGCCTGGTGCGCCCGCAAGCTGCACCAGGAGGGCGACGTGCCGCGCGGTCGCGACATCTGCCCGCGCTGAGGCGCCCCTAGAGCAGGAAGGTGTAGAAGCAGACGAAGAAGGCGGTGAAGCTGAGCACGAACAGCTTCACGTCGCCGTCCTCGCTCGCCTTGCGCTGGCGCGCAACCACCTGCCGCACATGGCGGCGGAACGGGTGGCGACGGGCGCCTCGAACGACTAGCGGCAATGGCATGGCGGGAGGTTAACGCGCCGTTTACCACTTCGCCCAGCGACAAGCATGGTTAACGCTGTGCCAGGATGGGATGGCACGGGCGAGGTTGGATCAGCCCTTGGGCGCCGGCCCCGTGGTCGCCCGGACCTTGAGTTCGTGCTCAAGCGTCACCTGCGGCGTAATCGCATTGCCCGCCAGCATCAGGTCCGCCGCCGCATAGGCGAGTTCGCGCACCGGCTGGCGGATGGTGGTGAGCGGCGGCCAAACCGCGCGGGCCAGATCGGAATCGTCAAAGCCGGCGATCGACAGCGCCTCGGGCACCGCAACGTCGGCCTCGTGTGCCGCCGCCAGCGCGCCGGCGGCCATGTCGTCATTGCCGGCGAAGATCGCCGTCGGCCGCGGCGCCCGGGCGAACAGCGCGCGTGCCGCAGCCCCCCCGGACTGGAAGCTGTAGTCGCCCGCGATCACCAGCGCCGGATCGAACGCGATGCCGTGCGCCTCCAGCTCCTGCCGATAGCCGGCGAGGCGATCCGCCGAGGACACATGGCTTTCCGGGCCGCGGACGAAAGCGATCGCGCGGTGACCGAGATGGATCAGATGGCGGGTGATCTCGCGCGCGGCGGCCACGTCGTCCATCGTCGTGGCGAGGCCGTGATCCTTGCGCAGGCCCGGCGCGATGCGGACATAGGGCAGCTTGCGCTTGTCCAGCGCCTCGATCAGCTCCGGCATCTCGGTCAGCGGCGGCGAGAGGATCAGCCCGTCGAGATGCGCCTCGTCGACCAGCGCCATCACTTCCGGCACCAGATCGGGCGCCGCGCTTTCCAGCGGCTGCATCAGCAGGCGGTAGCCGAGCTCATGGCACCGCTCCAGTGCGCCGGCCTGGATGTGGAAGACGTAATAGGGGCTGGGATTGTCGTATAGCAGCGCGACCTGGAACGAGCGTCGCCCGGCGAGCGTCCGCGCGGCGTGGCTGGGCCGGAAGTTCAGCTGCGCCACCACCTCCTCTACACGCCGCCGAGTCTCCTCGCTTACATGCTTCTCGTTGTTCAGCACCCGGGAGACGGTCTTGAACGACACGCCCGCGATCTTCGATACTTCCTTGATCGTCGGGCGACTCGACATCTGCACTCCTCATTCCCAGACTTTACGGCACTGCAACATGCTCTGTGGGGCACTTGTAGCGCGGCTGTTTCGCCTTTGCACTGATTTTAGACAGCGCTGCCAGCGACGGGTCCCGGCAGGCCCCCGGCTCAGCGCTTCCGACCGTTGTGGCGGATGTTGCCGGGGCGCCCTCGGCGGTGGATCACCCGCTTCGGCGCCCCCTTGCCCGGCCGCCCGGTCCGCTGCAGCCCGCCGGCCGATCCCTTGCCGTCGGGCAGCTCGAAGCGGAGCGCGCCCGAGACCGGGTTCGCTTCCACCAGCCGCAGCTCGATCCGCTGGCCGAGGGTGAACTCCTCGCCGCTATGCTCGCCGACCAGCCTTTTACCGGCCTCGTCATAGTGGAAATACTCGGCGCCCAGGTCGCGCGCGGCGACCAGCCCGTCGCCGCCCACGCCTTCGACTGTCGCGAAGAAGCCGAAATTCTGTACGCCGGTGATCCGCGCCTCCATCACCTCGCCGACATGCGCGGCGAGATAGGCGGCGACATAGCGGTCGATCGTCTCGCGCTCGGCCTCCATCGCGCGGCGCTCGAGCTGGCTGATCGACTCGCCGATCCGGTCCATGCTGCCCGACTCTTCCGGCGTCAGCCCGCCCGGCCCCAGCCGATAGGCCTCGACCAGCGCGCGGTGCACCACGAGATCGGCATAGCGGCGGATCGGCGAGGTGAAGTGCGCATAGGAGCCCAGCGCCAGGCCGAAATGGCCGACATTCTCCGGGCCGTAATAGGCCTGGGTCTGGGTGCGCAGCACCTGTTCCATCACCTGCGGGCGGAAATCCTCCTCGCCGATGCGATCGAGGATGCGGTTGAACGTCGCCGGGCGGATCACCTGGCCGAGCGCGAACTCGACCTCGAAGGTCTTGAGATATTCCTTGAGCGCGGTCAGCTTCTCGCGCGCCGGCGGCTCGTGGATGCGGTACATCACCGGTGTCTTCTTCGCCTCCAGCGCCTTGGCGGCGGCGACGTTGGCGGCGATCATGTAATCCTCGATCAGCTTGTGCGCATCGAGCCGCTCGCGCGGCGCGACCGAGAGGATACGCCCCTTCTCGTCGAGCACGATGCGCCGCTCGGGCAGGTCGAGGTCCAGCGGCTCGCGCTTCTCGCGCGCGGCGTAGAGCGCGTGCCAGCAATCCCAGAGCGGGCGGAGTACTTCAAAAAGCCCCTCCCCTTCAGGGGAGGGGTTGGGGTGGGGCAGTGCGCCCCCAGCGTCGGATTCGCTCCCAGCTCGGGCCCCACCCCCAACCCCTCCCCTGAAGGGGAGGGGCTTATCGAGCGTCCCGTCGATCGCGGCCTGCGCATCCTCATAGGCGATGTTCGCCGCCAGCCGCACCACCGCGCGCGTAAACCGCCAGCTCTTGAGCGCGCCGCCTTTGGTGACCTGCAGATGGCAGGCGAGCGCGGCGCGATCCACGCCTTCCTTCAGCGAGCAGACGTCCGCCGACAGCACCTCCGGCAGCATCGGCACGACGCGGTCGGGGAAATAGACCGAATTGCCCCGCTTGCGCGCCTCGCGATCCAGCTGCGAGCCGGGGCGCACGTAGAAGGACACGTCCGCGATCGCGACGATCGCCTTCCAGCCGCCCTCGTTGGCGGGGTCGTCGTCGGGCGTCGCCCAGACGGCATCGTCATGGTCGCGCGCATCGGCGGGGTCGATCGCGACGATCGGCAGGTGGCGCAAATCCTCGCGGTCCGTCCCCAGCGGCTGCTGCGCGACGCGCTCGGCCTCTTCGAGCAGTTCCTCCGAAAACACGTTGGGGATGCCGTGGCGGTGGATCGCGATCAGCGAGAAGCTGCGCGGCGCGAACGGATCGCCCAGCCGCTCCACCACCTTGGCGGTGATCCGCGGCGGCCGCCCGGTCTTCTCGGCGAGCACCAGGTCGCCGATCTCGGCGCCGCCGGCGTCGGAGACCGGCCAGCTGCGCCGCTCCTTCTTCTCCACCCCCTGCAGCCACAGCCTGCCGCCCTCTTCGTGGAGCACGCCCAGCATCAGTTCCTCGCCGCGGGCGAGGGTCTTCATCGGATGCGCGATCCAGCCGTTGCCGGCCTCTTCGGTGCGGGCCAGGATGCGGTCGCCTACGCCCAGCGCGGACCGCTTGCCGCGCATCTCGCGCACGCGCAGCCGGGGGGCGGGCACATGCTCGGCTTCCCAGCGCTCGGGCACCGCCCAGGTGGTGTCGCCGTCGGCATCGGTGATGCGCAGCACGGTCACCTTGGGCAGCCCGCCCATCTTGTGGAAGGCACGGCCCGGAGCGACGTCGATCAGTCCCTCGTCGCTCATGTCCTTGAGCAGCGCCTTCAAGAGGATCTTGTCCTGCGCGCTCAGCCCGAACGCCTTGGCGATCTCGCGCTTGCCGGCGGGCGTGTTCGACGATGCGATGAAATCGAGAATCTGCTGCCGCGTGGGCAACCCCGCGCTGGTTCTGTGCTTAGCCATTGGCCCGCAACATAGGCGCTGGGGGCGCACAAACCAATCGCAATCCCTACCAGCGATAGTTGAAGCTGACGCTGATCCGCTTGTCCTTGCCATTGCCCGGCGGAACCTCGTGGCGCAGCCAGCTTTCCCAGAGCAGCACCGTGCCCACCTCCGGCACCACTTCGATGAAGGGCTGGAGCGATTCCGGCGCGTCGGGCAGCCGCGTAGGAGCGGCCATCATCATTGCGAGGCGCGGATCCTCCAGCTTCAGCCCGCGCGCGCCCGCCGGCAGCGCGACATAGACGGTGCCCGAGACGACGCTGTGCGGATGGATGTGCGCGCTGTGCCCGCCCTTGCCGTCGAGCACGTTCACCCAAAGGCTGTCCAGCTTGAGCCTGCGCCCGCCCAGATTGAACGCGCATGCCTCCGCGAACCTCGCGACATGCTTGTCGAGCAGCCGCTTCAGATCGGCGAACGCCGGGTCGCGGATCGGCAGATCGTCGAGCGAGGCATAGCTGGTATAGCCGCGATAATGGTTCTCGCGGCACCAGCGCCGCCCGGCCACGTCGTCCTCCGCCAGCTGCAGGCACGAGGTTTCCAGCTCCGCGATCAGGGCGTCGTCGCCCAGCGGCTGCTGGTAGAGCAAAGTGGAGAAGAGCGTGCGCACCACCGCGCTATTGCGGGAATGGCGCGTCGACGCAATGCCCCGACGCCCCGCCCCGCCATGTTCCTGCTCGGATCGCGGAGCCCAACGATGCGCCTGGACGCATCGCCGGGCCTGTCGCGCCTTCCGCTTACGCGGCCAGCCGCACTGCCGCCTTGCGGCGACGGAGCAGGCCGCCCACCATGCCGAAGCCGGTGATCATCAAGCCCCAGCTGGCCGGTTCGGGCACCGCGCTGAGCGAGACGTTGGCGATCGCGTTGCCGTAGGAGGCGCGGCCGCTGGTCGCGATCGACTTGAACTCGATCGGCGTCAAACCGCCCTTGGCGATGAAGCTGAACGACTGGCTGGTCCAGCTGCCATAGCTGCCGGTCAGCGGCGTGGCGGTGAGCAGGTCGTTGCCGGCATAGACGTTCAGCTTCTGCTCGCCGCCGCCCGGGCGCCCGCCATAGAGGAAGGTCAGCACATAGCGCTGGCCGGCCGTGAGGTTGACGTTCTGATAGACGTCGCCAAAGCCTTTGCCGTTCACTTCCAGGTTCTGGCCGCCGGCATTGATCGACGGCAGGCCATACCAGCCCGACGCGCCGATCTCGACGCCGGCGCCGTTGCGGCTGACCCAGCTGCCGATTGCGTTCTGGATCGTGTAGCCGCCCTTGAGATTCCGGCTGGAGAAATCACCATCGGAAATAAGGTTGGTTGCGGCGCTCGCCGAGCCCGCAGCACCACATGCAACCAGTGCAGCGACTGCGAGAAGCTTCTTCATCTTTGCCGAACGGGTACCGATCTTCATAGTCAACTCCGCGTGTAGCTTGGGGCTCTTGCTGAACCCGGATTTACGCGGAGGAGGACCGGAAGAGAACTTGATCCTATAGTTAAGAAAGAGTTACTTGGATCATTTCAGCACAACGCCGCGTGCCCGCCCCTGTCATGAACCGACGACAGGAGATTGCTTCCACGAGGGAAGTTGGCCGCGAGCGACATGCTTCGCTTCGCGCCACGCCGCGTCAATGCCTCAAGATCGCCGGGGAGGCTGTTTCGAAATGCGCCGCGGCGCATTTCGCGGCCCCGGCCCGCTCGGACGCAGCATGGCCTTGAGACGGTTGAATAACGTTTCAGCCCGAGGAGGGACTGCGCCCTATGCGGCCGCAGCGCCACCTGCCGGTGCACGCGCTTTCAGGCGAGCTCGACCATGCTCACTTCATACTGCGCCCGGCGCAGCGCGGTCATCAGCCGGTCGAGATGGTTGCGGTCGCGCGTCTCGCACTCGATGTCGGTGATCAGGCCCTTGGCGGGGAGCGAGGTGAACACCCGCTGGTGATACACCTCGATGATGTTCACGCCCTGCTCGTGGAAGATCCGCGCGACGTGGAACAGCGCGCCCGGCCGGTCCTGCAACCGGATGCGCAGCCGCGCGAGCCGGCCCGATCGGGCAAGGTCGCGCAGCAGCACGTTGGCGAGCAGCCGGGTGTCGATATTGCCGCCGCACAGGATGGTGCCCACGGCCTTGCCCTTGAAGCGCTCCGGTTCGGAGAGCAGCGCGGCGAGGCCGGCGGCCCCTGCCCCCTCCACCACCGTCTTCTCGATCTGCAGCAGCAGGCTCACCGCCTCCTCCAGCCGCCGCTCGCCCACCAGCACGATGTCGTCTACCAGCGCCTCGACGATCTTCCCGGTCAGGTTGCCGGGGTACTTCACCGCGATGCCTTCGGCGAGCGTGTCGCCCGCGCACGGCATCTCGGTATGGTGCACGCGGTTGTACATCGAGGGATAGAGCTCGGCCTGCACACCCAGCACCTCGATCGGCCGGTCCTGCGCCTTGGCGACCACCGCCGCGCCCGAGATCAGCCCGCCGCCGCCGATCGGCACCACCAGCGTGTCGATGCCCGGCACATCCTCGAGCAGTTCCAGCGTCGCGGTGCCCTGGCCCGCGATCACCCGCGGATCGTCGAAGGGATGGATGAAGGTATAGCCCTTCTCCGCCTCGAGTTCGCGCGAATGGGCATAGGCGGCATCGAACGTCTCGCCGAACAGCACCACATTGGCGCCGTGGCCCTCGGTCTGGGTGACCTTCACGATCGGGGTGTTGTTGGGCATCACGATCGTGCTGGGGATGCCCAGCCGGGTGGCGTGATAGGCCAGGCCCTGGGCATGGTTGCCGGCGGAGGCGGCGATCACGCCCTTGGCACGCTGCTCGGCATCCAGCTGGAGCAGCGTGTTGAGCGCGCCGCGTTCCTTGTACGCCGCGGTGAACTGCAGATTCTCGAACTTGAGGTACACGTTCGCGCCGGTCAGCTGCGAGAGCGTGCGGCTGTGCAGCGTCGGCGTGCGCACCACGGCGCCGCTAATCCGCGCCGCGGCCGCCCGGACATCGTCGATCGACACGGGTAGCGAGGCGGGCGCGGGTGCTGCTTTGGTAGCCATGATCCTGTCCGCCTAGACCATCTGGCGCGGCAGGGGAACAGGCCCTATGCCTTGCGCCCATGTTCACGCGCCTCAAGCGGCTTGCCGCCGCCACTGCCCTGCTGCTCGCGCCCGCTGCGCAGGCCGATGGAATCATTGACAATGTCAACGGCATCACGCTCGACGCCCAAGGCGCGGTCGTGCGGTTCGAGGCACTGCAGATCGATCCCTGGGGCAAGGTCGTGGCGCTGATCGCCAAGGGGCAGAAGCGCCCGAAGAAGCCGGTCTGGCGGATCGACCTGAAGGGCGCCACGCTGGTGCCCGGCATGGTCGACGCGCACGGCCATTTCATGGGCCTCGGCTTCCAGCAGCTCCAGCTCGACTTGACCGCGACGTCCAGCCTCGACGACGCTCTCGCCCGCATCCGCGACCATGCCGGCAAGAGCCCGGCCAAATGGATCCTCGGCCGCGGCTGGAACCAGGAAAGCTGGAAGCTCGGCCGCTTCCCCACCGCCGCCGATCTCGATCGCGCCGTAAACGACCGCCCCGCCTGGCTGGAGCGCGTCGACGGCCATGCCGGCTGGGCGAACAGCCGCGCGCTCGAACTCGCCGGCATCACCGCCGCCACCAGGGATCCCGCCGGCGGCCGGATCGAGCGCGATGCGCAAGGCCGCCCCACCGGCGTGCTGGTCGATGCCGCGACCGAGCTGGTCGCCAAGGTCGTGCCCCAGCCGACCCCGCGCGAGCGCAACGCGGCCTTTCTGGCGGCGCAGGAAAAGCTGCTCTCGCTCGGCATCACCGCCACCGCCGACATGGGCACCACGGTCGACGACTGGGAAACGATGCGCGGCATGGCCGATATCGGCCAGCTCCGCGTGCGGATCATGAGCTACGCCCACGGCGTCGATACCGCGCTGCGCGTCGCAGGTGCCGGCCCCACGCCGTGGCTCTACAATGATCGGCTGCGGATGGGCGGCATCAAGCTCTACGCCGATGGCGCGCTGGGGTCGCGCGGCGCGTGGCTCAAGGCCGACTATGCCGATGCGCCCGGCAACAAGGGGCTGGGCTTCCTCAGCGACGACCAGCTGCTCAACCTGATGGCGCGCGGCGCGATGGACAATTTCCAGCTCGCCGTCCACGCGATCGGCGATCGCGCCAATGCCCAGGTCCTCGACGCGATCGAGACGCTGTCGGAAACCTACAAGGGCGATCGGCGCTGGCGGATCGAGCACGCCCAGATCATCGATCCCAAGGACCTGCCGCGCTTCGCCAGGTTCGGCACGATCGCGTCGATGCAGCCGGTCCACCAGACCAGCGACCGGACGATGGCGGAGGCGCGGCTGGGGCCGGACCGGCTGGCCGGCGCCTATGCCTGGCAGACGATGCTGCGCGATGGATCACGGCTGGCCTTCGGCTCCGACTATCCGGTCGAGAGCCCCGATCCCTGGGCCGGCTGGGCGGCGAGCGTCACCCGCCAGGATGCGCAGGGCATGCCGCCGGGCGGCTGGCGGCCGGAGGAGAAGCTCAGCCGCGAGCAGGGTTGGGCCGGCTTCACCATCGGCGGCGCCTATGCCGGGTTCGCCGAGGACAAGTTCGGGCGGCTTGCCCCCGGCCTCTGGGCCGATTTCCTGATCCTCGACCGCGATCCGCTGGCCGTGTCGCCGGCGGAACTGAGGGGGGTGAAGGTGGTGGAGACCTGGGTAGCCGGCCAGCGCGCCTGGGTGGCGAAGAAGTAAGCCGCGCATGGTCCGGCTGGCGATGGCCGCCGCGCGGTGGCGCGGGCGGATCGGCGGCGCGGCGCAGGCGAAGCGACCTTAAAACGCCCTCCTCTTCAGGGGAGGGATTGGGGTTAGGCCTGTGCAGGGGCATCGTTTTGACCGGAACCGCCCCATTTGCTGCCATGGCAATGCCGTGCAATGTTTGGTGGATGAGTCACCTTAACGATGGCACGCCGACGGGACGGCAATATCTCAAGGCATTGCGCATCAAGCACCGTCAATCGTCCGGATTGTGGGTGCCGGTGATGTGGCATCTGGCTTTGCGAGGACACACAGATGCTATGATTGATCTGGCAGACTGGTTATCAGAAGGAGATAGCCTGCAGGCTTTCGGCTCTCCGCAGGACCGGTTCAGCGCCGCCGGACTTTATCTTCGAGCATACCGTCACGGTGATGCACGTGCGGCAAGAAACGCTGCAATCTCCAGTTTCAACCGGAATGATCTGGGTGGATACCGCACTTGGCTCAGGCGTGCAGCGAAGGCTGGCGATGAGATGTCGGGCAGAGAGCTAAAATACTTCGAGACGCGCTTGTGGCACTCGGCCGCGCGAAAAGTGCGACGACATAGACCAGAGCAGAGACGAGACGATTGGTAGTATTCGTCCGCTTCCCACCACTCCCGGACATCTAAGCAGATTACCATCAGCCCGCATGAACGGGTTTGCCGCCAAGAAGTGCGTCGCTTGCCGATCGGTCATCCCCCACCCCTCCCCTGAAGGGGAGGGGCTGTAGGCACAAAAAAGCCGCCGTCATCGGGGTGACGGCGGCTCTTGCCCCTGCGGGAAATCGGGTAATCAGGCGACCTGGGTATCCGCCTGGATCGCTTCGTCCGGCTCGCGCAGCACATAGCCGCGGCCCCAGACGGTCTCGATGTAATTGTCACCTTCGCAGGCCATGCTCAGCTTCTTGCGCAGCTTGCAGATGAACACGTCGATGATCTTGAGTTCGGGCTCGTCCATCCCGCCATAGAGATGGTTGAGGAACATCTCCTTGGTCAGCGTGGTGCCCTTGCGGAGCGAGAGCAGCTCCAGCATCGCATATTCCTTGCCGGTCAGGTGGACGCGGGCGCCGTCGACCTCGACGGTCTTGGCGTCCAGGTTCACCGCCAGCTTGCCGGTGCGGATCACCGACTGCGAATGGCCCTTGGAGCGGCGCACCACGGCGTGGATGCGGGCGACCAGCTCCTCGCGGTGGAACGGCTTGGTGACATAGTCGTCGGCGCCGAAGCCGAACGAGCGCACCTTCGAATCCATTTCGTTGATGCCGGAGAGGATCAGCACCGGGGTCTGCACCCGCGCGGTGCGCACCTTCTTCAGCACGTCATAGCCGTGCATGTCCGGCAGGTTCAGATCGAGCAGGATGATGTCGTAATCATACAGCTTGGCGAGGTCCAGGCCTTCTTCGCCCAGGTCGGTCGTGTAGACATTGAACCCTTCGCCCGAAAGGATCAGTTCGATCGCCTTGGCTGTGCTAGGCTCGTCTTCGATCAGCAGCACGCGCATTGCCGGTTCCCCTGTCCACACCACCCGCCGTAGCCCCGATGCCCGACGCGCTTGGACGTTCATTAACCTAAGCGTCAATGAAGCCGAAAGGTTAATTTCTCGTAAGCCGGCGGGTTCCGCAAGCCCCGTGGAATCTACGCATCGGGCCGAAACGGAGGTTCCCTATCGTGCGGGCGGACCTCGATATTCTCGCCCAGAACCTCGCGAAGATACAGGCTTCGCACCAAAGTGAATATAACCACGAGCAGCGCGGCGGAGAAGAACAGGCCGAACAATCCGAAGACGAAGCCGATGCCGATGATCGCGAACAGCGTGACGGCGGGCGGGATGGCGATCACCCGGCTCTGCACGAAGGGCGTGAGGAAATTGGTCTGCACGATTCGCACGCCGGCGAAGACGAGCAGGCACCCGATCAGCGAGCCCGGCCCGCCGGTCGCGGCCAGCCCCAGCGCGGGCAGCATCGCCGCGGTGGGCCCCACATAGGGGATGAATTCGCTGAGCCCGGCCAGCAGCCCCAGCGCGGCGGGCGACGGCACGCCTGCGATCCACAGCCCCACGCCCACCAGCAGGCCCATGCTGGTCATCAGGATCAGCTGGCTGCGCAGCCACAGCCGCAGCGTGGTCCCCACATCGGCGAGCGCGTCCGCAACCGCGTCGCGCTGATTGCCCTTCGGCACCAGCAGCAGCACGCCGCGCAGATACACCCCCGGATCGGCGGCGATGAACAGCGCGCCGACCAGCAGCAGCAGCGAATTCAGGAACAGCTCGAACGAACCCAGGGCGAAGCCGCTGGCGTCGCGCGCCACGCGCGATCCGGCGAACGCCGCCTCGGCCGCGTCGTACAGCTTGGCGGCCACCGGGCTGCCCTGCGCCCATTGCTCCAGCCGCGCGATCAGCTGCGGGATCGAACGCACCAGCGCTTCCACCTGCGGCCCGAACTGCACCGCGAACAGCCAGACGAGGAAGGCGATCGCCGCCACCACGCTCGCCATCGCCGCCACCACCGACCAGCGCCGGGGCACGCCCAGCTGCGCATAGCGATCGGCGATCGCGCGGATCACCACCGCGCCGAGCACCGCGCCGAAGGTCAGGATCAGCAGGTCGGCGGCGCGCACCAGCGCCACCACCACCCCACCGACGGTGAGGAGGATCAGGACGCGGCGGACGAACCGCGCATCGGCTTCATCGGGGACGAGGCGCTTCACGCCGCTCGAACGCAGAGCGTGCGCAACCGCTCCGTCAGGAAGTCGATCAATGCCTCGACCCGCACCGGCCGGCGCGATCCGGGGGGCGTGACGAGGTGCAGCCCCACCGATCCGGCCACCCAGTCGGCCAGCACCGCTTCCAGCCGCCCGGCGGCAAGCTCGGCATCGACGAGGAAGCCCGGCAGCCGGGCGATGCCCAGCCCGGCGCGCAGCGCCGGCAGCATCGCCTCGCCATTATCGGTGCGCAGCGGCCCGTCCACCCGCACCGCCGCTTCCTCGCCGCCCGCCTTCTTGAAGCGCCACACGCCCGGCGTCGCGGTGTTGGTATAGACGAAGCAGGCATGGCGGGCGAGATCGGCGGGATGCTGCGGCCGCCCCTCGCGCTCGAAATAGCCCGGCGCTGCCACGACATGGATGGTCACGGGCCCCAGCCGCCGCGCGCGCAGCGAGCTGTCGGGCAGCTCGGCGATGCGCAGCGCCACGTCTATCCCCTCGCCGACGATGTCGATGAACGCATCGGAGAGCGTCAGTTCCACCTTGATCTGCGGGTGCAGCGCCATGAACTCGGCAATCAGGCCCGACAGGTGCCGCGCGCCGAAGGTGAGCGGCGCCGCCAGCCGCACCACGCCGGAGGGCGCGCTGGCGCTTTCGAACGCCGCCTCCTCCGCCGACTGACCGTCTTCCAGGATACGCTGGGCATGTTCGGCGAGCTGCTGGCCACTGTCGGTCAGCGTCAGCCGCCGCGAGGTGCGGTGGAACAAGGCGGTGCCGAGCCGCTCTTCCAGCCGGGTGATCGCCTTCGAAACTGTCGCCTTGGAGACCCCCAGCGCCAGTGCCGCGCCGCTGAACGAACGGTGCTCCACTACGCTGGCGAACACCGCCCAGGCCTCGAAATCCGGTAGCTTCATCCCGCACCTCCTGCTGCATCGGAAGCCATATCACGAAACGATCAGTTTCCAACGTTTCCGTTTACGCGCCGATCGGGCTGCCTATCTTGGCGGCGACACATGGGAGATCAGCGATGATCGACAAACGCAGTTTCGAAAGCCTGGGCGGCGCCGATCACGGCTGGCTCAAGGCCAGACACCACTTCAGCTTCGCCGACTATTACGAGCCGTCCCGGATGGGCTGGGGCGCGCTGCGGGTGTGGAATGACGACGAGATCGCCCCCAATTCGGGCTTCCCGCCGCATGCCCACCAGAACATGGAAATCATCACCTATGTCCGCTCGGGTGCGATCACCCACCAGGACTCGATGGGCAACAAGGGCCGCACCGAGGCGGGCGACGTGCAGGTGATGAGCGCCGGCAGCGGCGTGCGCCACGCGGAGTACAACCTGGAGCCGGAGACCACCCGGATCTTCCAGATCTGGATCCTCCCGCGCGAGGCCGGCGGCCAGCCGAGCTGGGGCGCCAAGCCCTTCCCAAAGGGCGATCGCACTGGCCGCTTCGTCACGCTGGCCTCGGGCTTTGCCGACGACAAGGACGCGCTGCCGATCCGTGCCAATGCCCGCGTGCTGGGCGCCACGCTGAAGGCGGGCGAGAGCGTCCCCTATACCGTGGGTGAGGGTCGGCACGCCTATCTTGTACCGGCGGTGGGGTCGATCAGCCTTGCGGATGATCGCATCGACGCCCGCGATGGTGCAGCGCTCAGCGGTGGCCAGACCGTGACGATCACCGCGCTCGAAGACGCCGAGATCGTCCTCGTCGACACCGAGTGAGCTTTCCCGGGGGCGGCCCGCCCGCCCCTTTTCCTTCCTGCCGAAAGGACCGCAACCATGACCAAGATCCTCGTTCTGTATTACTCCTCCTACGGCCATCTCGCGACGATGGCCGATGCCGTCGCCGAGGGTGCCCGCAGCGCCGGCGCCACCGTCGACGTCCGCCGCGTCGCCGAGACCGCGCCGTTCGAAGTGGCGAAGGCCGCCGGCTTCCGCGTCGACGAGAGCCACCCGGTGCTGGACGACGTGAACCAGCTTGCCCAGTATGACGGCATCATCGTGGGCAGCCCCACCCGCTTCGGCCGCATGGCCAGCCAGATGGCGGCGTTCTGGGACAAGGCCGGCGGCGTGTGGTTCCAGGGGCAGCTGAACGGCAAGGTCGGCGCGGCCTTCACCTCCACCGCGTCGCAGCATGGCGGCCAGGAAACCACCCTGTTCTCGATCCTCACCAACCTGCTCCACTTCGGCATGACGATCGTCGGCCTCGACTATGGCTTCCAGGGTCAGGGCGGCGTTGACGAGGTGAAGGGCGGCGCGCCCTATGGTGCGACCACGATCGCCGATGGCGACGGCAGCCGCCAGCCGAGCGCGGTCGAGCTCGACGGTGCCCGCTATCTCGGCGCCCGCGTCGCGACCACCGCCACCAAGCTGAAGGCGTAACCCCCGAAGCGCGCGCCCGTAGCGTATCGCGCCGCGCACAACGACGGCCGGAGCTCCCCCTGCTCCGGCCGTTTTCGTTTCGGGGCTCGCGAATTGGACGCGGATCGCTATATCCCGCGCATGTTCAAGGACCGGGTACTCTTCATCGACGGCGAAGCGCTGATCATCGACAAGCCGGCGGGCCTCCCCGTCGATCGCCCGCGCGATCGCAGCGAGAGCCTGGAGGATCTGCTCGACCAGCTGACCTTCGGTTTCGAGCGCCTGCCCGTCCCCGTCCACCGGCTCGACCGCGATACCAGCGGCTGCCTGCTGCTCGCGCGCAATCCCAAGGCGATGAAGCGCTTCGGCCAGGCATTCGAAGCGGGCCAGGTCACCAAGCGCTATGTCGCGATCCTCGACGGCGTGCCCGAGCAGGAGAGCGGCGAGATCGACCTGCCGCTCGGCAAGGTCTCGACAATCGAGGAAGGCTGGCGGATGACGCACGACCCCAAGGGCAAGTCTGCGCGCACCCGCTGGAAGCGGATGGAGGTGCAGGACGGCCGCGCGCTGGTCGCCTTCTATCCCGAAACCGGCCGCACCCACCAGATCCGCGTCCATGCGCTGGAAGGCATCGGCATTCCGATCGTCGGCGATCCGGTCTATGGCCGCGGCGGCCCGGCGATGATGCTCCACGCCCAGTCCATCACCCTGCCCCGCCCCGGCAAGCCCGACGTGCACGGCGACGCCCCCCTGCCCGCGCGATTCCACCATATCGGCTTCGGCCGTCCGACCCATGGCTGAAATCCCCGACGCGGCGATTATCGAGGAGAAGTTTCTCGCCGCGACGGGGCCCGGCGGCCAGAACGTCAACAAGGTGGCGACGGCAGTGCAGCTGCGGGTGGACGTGTTCCGGCTCGGCCTGTCGCCCTATGCCTATGCGCGGCTCAAGGAACTCGCCGGCACGCGAATGACCTCGGCCGGCGAATTGCTGATCACCGCCCGGCAATATCGCACCCAGGACGCCAACCGCACCGACGCCCGCCAGCGCCTGTCCGACCTGATCGACAAGGCCCATGAACGACAGGCCAAGCGCATCAAGACCAAGCCGAGCAAGGCCGCCAAGGCCCGCCGCGTGGATGCGAAGAAGGGGCGATCGGCGGTAAAGGCGGGACGGGGCAAGGTCAGTTTCGACTGAGAATTGCAGCAAGCGCGTGCCGTCATCCCGGGGTAGCGCCCTGCCCCCTCGCACCCCGCCCCGCGATCCCCTACATCGCGCCCATGTACAGCTTCGACATCACCGCCGGCACCAAGGCCGAGCTCTACCGCGATCTCGCCGCCGCCCTCGATTCGCTGACCGCGAACGAGCCCGATCCGATCGCCAACATGGCGAACGTCTCCGCGCTGATCGGCCAGTATCTGCCCGATCTCAACTGGGCCGGCTTCTACCGCAACGTCGCCGACGAGCTGGTGCTGGGCCCCTTCCAGGGCAAGGCTGCCTGCATCCGCATCCCGTTCGGCAAGGGCGTGTGCGGCGCCGCCGCCGCGACTCGTGAGACGCAGTTGGTCGAGGACGTCCACGCCTTTCCCGGCCACATCGCCTGCGACGCCGCCAGCCGATCGGAGCTGGTGGTGCCGATCGTTCACCAGGGCGCGCTGCTCGGCGTGCTCGACCTCGACAGCCCCTTGCCGGCCCGCTTCGATGCCGGCGACGCGGCAGGGTGCGAGGCGCTGATGCGGATCCTGGCACCGCGTCTGACCGGTTGACCGGTTAGACACCACAATACCTCTGCAAGTCCAATTCACGCCGAGTGTGACCATTCGGCGACACCCTTTCGCTGCCCCTGTTAGA
Source organism: Sphingomonas elodea ATCC 31461 (assembly GCF_000226955.1). Lineage (GTDB taxonomy): Bacteria > Pseudomonadota > Alphaproteobacteria > Sphingomonadales > Sphingomonadaceae > Sphingomonas > Sphingomonas elodea. The sequence goes on along the minus strand of NZ_AGFU01000034.1, from coordinate 7,807 downwards.
TCAGTGACTTACCCCCGACACCTCTCTTTCCAAGTCGGTTCGGTCTTACAAAGAGGTAATACCAACACTTGTTTTTGTATTGAACTGGCCTTGACAACATAAGACCGATAGCAACCAATATGGCATTGCAGCGGCCCGATAAGATGCAACGGGAGGAACGGGGGCGCCGCGACACCGAGGGTCCGACGACAGCTACGGGGGTATAAAATGAAGACCGGGAAGATCGGCGCACAGGCTCGTGCGCTCACCAAGAGCATTTGGCTCGCGTCCGGCTGCGTGGCAGCGCTGGGCGCGGCAACCGCCGCACAGGCACAGACGACCGACAGCGCCGCGGCAGGCCAGGACGGCGGCGAGATCGTCGTCACCGGCATCCGCGCCGCCATCGACAACGCGATCGACGCCAAGCGCAAGGACACGCGCGTCACCGACGGCATCTCCGCCGAGGACCTGGGCAAGTTCCCCAGCGAGAACATCACCGAGGCGATCCAGCGCATCTCGGGCGTGCAGATGTCGAACATCAACGGGCGTGGTGCCACGATCAGCATCCGTGGCCTGGGCCCGCAATATGCGATGACCACGGTCAACGGCCAGACCTTCAAGAGCGCCGACTTCACCGACGGCTTCCGCTACGACATCATCCAGACCGAACTGGCCAACGCGATCCAGGTGATCAAGTCGCCCACCGCGGACATGGATGCCGGCGGCCTGTCGGGCACGGTCAACATCCAGACCACCAAGCCGCTCGACTATAAGGAGCGCCAGCTGGTCCTCTCGGTCAAGGGCCAGAACTCCGAATATGCCGGCGGCAAGATCACGCCGAAGATCAGCGGCAGCTATGTCGACCAGTTCGCCGACGGCACGCTGGGCGTTTACGTCAACCTCGGCTACCAGAAGCTGAAGGACCGCGCCGACTATTTCTGGATGGACCGCTGGGCGACCCAGACGATCAACGGCGCCTCGGCCTTCGTGCCCCGCCGCCCGCGCTACCGCCGCATCGACCGCGATACCGAGCGGCTGATGGGCAGCGGCGGCGTCCAGTGGCGCCCCAGCGACCGGATCGAGATCGATGCCAGCGCGATCTACGCCAAGGACATCACCGATTATGACGTGAACCAGCAGGTCTTTCTGTTCAACACGTCGCGCATCGCGGCGAGCAACGTGGTGGGCGGCGTCGCCACCAAGGCAACCGCCACCAACTTCACCATGGAGAACAACCGCCAGCACGAGGACCGCGACCTCGTCAGCCAGGGCTACACCCTGTCGGGCAAGTGGACCGGCGACAATGGCTGGTCGGCGCGCTCGGTGTTCAACTATACCAAGGGCAGCACCTACCAGAACGAGGCCGCGGCGATCCTTGGCGTCACCATCCCGACCGCGACGATCGACTTCACCGACTGGAAGTCGGTCAAGTACAGCGTCGGCACCAGCCTGACCAACACCGCGCTGTACGCCCCCACGGCGCTGAGCCGGAACGAGTATCCGAACGGCGCGACCCGCAAGATGGCGTCGACGGAAACCTCCGGCCAGGCGGATCTGTACAAGGAAGTGGCGCTCGGCCCGATCACCAAGCTGAACGTCGGCGCCAAGTACCGCCACGAAACCTTCGACCGCGACGTCAGCCGCCACGACATGATCGCGCTGCTTTCCAGGCAGCCAGCGCCGTCCAGCCCGATCTTCCCGGCGATGGCGACGACCAACTATCCGGTCAGCGGCTTCCTCAACGGCGATTCGGGCATTCCGGGCGCCTGGGTCGGTCCCGATCTCCAGGCCTATGACAAGGCGCTCGCGGCCGCCGGCATCGTGGTGCCGGACATCCCCGCACCCGAGGGCAGCTACAAGGTCGATCGCTTCATGCCGGCGGCCTATGTCATGGCCGACATCGACACCCGGCTCGGCGACATGACGCTGCGCGGCAATCTCGGCGTGCGCTACGAGCATACCAAGCAGAAGGTTCGCGGCAACGTCACCGCGCCGCGCACCGACGGCTATACCGAAGTGCAGCGCAAGATCGGCGACTATGCGATCGAGCAGAGCTACGACAATGTCCTGCCCAGCCTGAACCTGGTGCTGGAGCCGACGCGTACCGTGCAGGTCCGCTTCGCCGCCGCGAAGGTGCTGGTGCGCCCGATCATGGATTCGGGCACGTCGATGGCGCAGACCACCAGCAGCTCGCCCAACACCTCGCCGCCGGGCACCAGCACGATCACGGTTGATCTCGGCCAGGCGTCGCTGAAGCCGCTGACCGCGAACCAGCTCGACCTGGGCGTGGAATGGTACTTCACCCGCTCCAGCGCGATCGCGATCAACGGCTTCTACAAGTGGATCAAGAACGGCACCTTCTCGTCGCTGATCTGCCCGTCCTCGTTCAACGGCACCGCGCTCACCGCCACGGCCAATGACTGCGTCGACGCCAGCGGCAACAGCTACGACATCACCCAGACCCGCAACGATCCCAGCACCATCAAGGTGAAGGGCTTCGAGGTGAGCTGGAACCAGTCGTTCGACGATCTGCTGCCGGTGGACGGCTTCGGCATCCTCGCCAACCTGACGCGGGTCTATCCGCAGAAGGTGGCGATCGGCACCGGCTTCACGATCCGCAACCTGTCGAAGGTGACGTGGAACGTCTCGCCCTATTGGGAGAACGACCATTTCAACATCCGCCTGTCGGTGAACCATCGCAGCAGCTATGAGCAGAACGCCGCGGACAGCTTCTTCGCGCGGGAAGGCCACACCGTGCGCGGTCGCACCCAGTTCGATCTGAGCGGCGGCTATTCGCCGAACAGCTGGCTCAGCTTCGCGGCCGGGGTGATCAACCTCAACAACAGCCGCGAACAGGCCTATTTCCGCGATCCCGCCGTCTGGCAGGAAAGCAGCTTCTACGGCCGCAGCTTCTATCTGTCGGCAACGCTGAAGATGTAAGACCGACCATGTCGAGGAACTCCGTTCTCCCCTTACACCGTCATCCCGGCGAAAGCCGGGATCCATTCGCCGCTCGGCAGCGGCATGAATGGCAGCGGACGTGCCAATGGATTCCGGCTTTCGCCGGAATGACGGACGGGGTTGGTGCGCCGGGATCTCCCCGACACGCTTGACCGAATCTTTCACGGGGTGGGGACGCAACGGCGCACCCACCCCGCTTCCTTGTTGAGTGGAGTATTTCAGACGTGGCCGACACCGCCGCCCGCCGTCTCCGTTTCCTCGGCCCGGTCGCTGCCGGCCTTGTCCTGGCCGCGCCCGTCGCGGCGAATCCGGCCCGCCCGGCAGCACCCGCCGTCCACGCGTCCGCGGAGACCGCCGCCGCCCGCGCGGTGCTGACGCGCCTCGGCGTCGACACACGCCGGATCGACTTCCGCCTTATCCCTGCCGCCACCCCGCAATTCCGCGCCCGCACCGCCGCCGGCCGGCTGCGCATCGAAGGCACCTCGCCGGTCGCGCTGGTCCGCGGCGCCGCGCGCACGCTGGGCCGGCAGGGCAGCCTGTTCGTTTCCTGGGAAGGCGTACGCAGCCGCCCGCTGGCGCTCCGCGACGGCTATGACAGCGGCACCGTCGCCTCGCCCTTCTCGCTGCGCACCTATCTCAACACCTGCACCTATGGCTACACCACCCCCTGGTGGACCTGGAGCCGCTGGGAGCGCGAGATCGACTGGATGGCCGCGCACGGCGTCGATACGCCGCTGGCGATGGAGGGGCAGGAACATGTCTGGCGCGCGCTGTGGCGCGAGCAGGGCATGACCGACACCCAGATCGCCGCCAGCCTCTCCGCCGCGCCCTTCCTGCCCTGGCAGCGCATGGGCAACATCGCGGGATACCGCGCGCCGCTCTCGGCCAACTGGATCGAGAAGAAGCGCGTCCTGCAACGCCAGATCCTGGCGCGGATGCGCTCGCTCGGCATGAAGCCGATCCTGCCCGCCTTCTCCGGCTATGTGCCCGAGGCGTTCGCCAAGGCGCATCCGGAAGCGAAGATCTACCAGATGCGCCAGTGGGAGGGCTTCCCCGGGACCTATTGGCTCGACCCGTCCGACCCGCTGTTCGCCAGGCTCGCCGCGCGCTTCCTCCAGCTCTACACCGCGACCTACGGCCCCGGCGAATACTATCTCGCCGATGCCTTCAACGAGATGGTGCCGCCGATCGCCGAGGACGGCAGCGACGCCCGCGCCGCGACGTACGGCGACGCGATCGCCAACACCGCCGCCACCCGCGCCGCCGCGCTGCCCAAGGAGGTGCGCGACGCCCGGCTCGCGGCCTATGGCGAGCGGCTCTATCGCTCGATCACCGCCGCCGCGCCGAACGCGACCTGGGTGATGCAGGGATGGCTGTTCGGCGCCGACAAGGCGTTCTGGACGCCCGACGCGATCGCCGCCTTCCTCTCCAAGGTGCCTGACGAGCGCATGCTGATCCTTGATATCGGCAATGACCGCTATCCCGGCATCTGGAACGCGACCAGGGCCTTTTACGGCAAGGGCTGGGCCTATGGCTATGTCCACAATTACGGCGGCAGCAACCCGGTCTATGGCGATCTTGCCTTCTACCGCAGCGACATCACCGCCGCGCTGGCGAACCCGGGGCATGGCCGGATGCGCGGCTTCGGGCTGTTCCCGGAAGGGCTGCACAGCAACGGCATCGCCTATGCCTATGCGTACGACCTCGCCTGGGGCGAGATCGACGCGACCGGCAAGGCCCGCCCGCTCGATGCCTGGATCGGCGACTATACCCGCGCGCGCTACGGCAAGACCTCGCCCGCGCTGGTCGCCGCCTGGGACAAGGCGATCGCCGGCGCCTACACCACCCGCTACTGGACCCCGCGCTGGTGGCACGAACAGGCCGGTGGCTATCTATTCTTCAAGTTCCCCAGCCTCGACGGCGCAGACTATCCCGCCGCGCCGGGCGATCCCGCCGCGTTGCGGGCGGGTATCGAGGCGCTGCTCGCCCAGGCGCCGCAGCATGGCGGCGAGCCGCTCTACACCTATGACGTGGTCGATCTGGTCCGCCATTATGCCAGCGTGCAGCTGGACGACCGGCTGAAGACGGCCGTCGCCGCCTACAAGGCGGGCGACCTCGCCGCCGGCGACCGCGCCACCGCTGCCGCCGAACGGCTCGCCCGGCACATCGACGCGCTCGCCGGCAACCAGCAGGAAACGCTGGGCAGCTGGCTCGCCGACGCGGCCGCGTACGGCGACACGCCTGCCGAAAAGGCGGCGTTCGTCGAACAGGCCAAGGCGGTGGTCACCGTCTGGGGCGGCACCGGCCACCTTTCCGACTATGCCTCGCGCGCCTGGCAGGGCCTTTATGCCGGCTATTACTGGCCGCGCTGGCAGCGTTTCCTCGCGGCACAACGTGCCGCCGCCGCCGCGCACACGCCCTTCGACGCCAAGGCGACGAGCGACGCCATCCGCACCTGGCAGGCCGCCTGGCTGAAGGACGGCCGGATGTGGCCTCGCCAGCGCCCCGCCGCACCGCTAACGCTGGCCCGCACCCTTCTCGCCGAAAGCGACGCCCGATGACCGAGACCCAGGCCAACACTGTCGCCGCGCTCGCCGGCAAGCCGCGCTTCCTCGCGCTCGACGTCTTCCGCGGCGCCACCATTTTCCTGATGATCCTGGTCAACACCTCGGGCCCCGGTGCCGAGCCCTACCCGCAGCTGGTGCATGCGAAATGGATCGGCTTCACCCTTGCCGATCTGGTGTTCCCCACCTTCCTGTTCGCGATGGGCAATGCGATGAGCTTCGCCTTCCGCAAGCCGGTGGCGACCGGGCCCTTCCTCGCCCGACTGTTCCGGCGCGGCGCGATCATCTTCGTGCTCGGCTACCTGATGTACTGGTTCCCCTTCGTCGAGCAGGGACCCGATGGCTGGGCGCTGAAGCCCTTCGCGCTCACCCGCGTGCCCGGCGTGCTCCAGCGGCTGGCGCTCTGCTACGTACTGGCCGGGCTGATGATCCGCTGGCTCAAGCCCCGCCAGCTGCTGCTCGCGGGCATCGCCATGCTGCTCGGCTACTGGACCATCCTCCTCGTCTTCAGCCCGGCGGGCATGGCGTTCGACAAATACGCCAATATCGGCACCCAGATCGACCTGTGGCTGCTGGGGCCGGGCCATCTCTACAAGAAGGATGCGGGCTTCGATCCCGAAGGGCTGCTCGGCACCCTGCCCGCCACCGTCAACGTGATCGCCGGCTATCTGGCGGGCCTCGCCATCGTGCAGGGCGGCGACCTGCGCCGCACGGTGGGGCGGATGGCGCTGGTCGGCGCGGCGCTGGTGCTGGCCGGGCTTGCCTGGTCGCCCTGGTTCCCGATCGCCAAGAAGCTGTGGACCGGCTCCTATGTGCTGCTCACCGTCGGGATCGACCTGGTGCTGCTGGCCGGCGTGATCGGACTGATCGAGATCGCCGGCTTCAAGCGCGGAACCCGCTTCTTCACCATCCTCGGCCACAATCCGCTGGCGATCTACCTGTTCTCCGAGCTGTTCGTGACCGTGCTCAACATGATCCCGGCGGGCGGCGAGAGCGGCACCTACGAGGCGGCGGGTGTCGACGTGTTCCAGGCGATCGCGCCGGGACCGCTGGGGTCGCTGCTCTGCGCCTTCGCCTACACCATGCTGTGCTGGGCGGTGGGCTGGTGGATGGACCGCAAGGGGCTGATCCTCAAGGCCTGAACTTTGCGCCCCACCCGCGCGCTGGTCGAGGCCGCGGTGCCGCGCGGCGTGGTGGTTCGCGGCGTCGAGGAGGCGCTGACCGAGGCCAAGCGCCTGCGCTGGCCGCTGGTGGTGAAGCCGCTCGACGGCAATCACGGTCGCGGCGTTACCACCGGCATCGCCGACGCGGAAGCGCTGCACACCGCCTTTACGCTCGCCGCGCAGCACAGCCGCCGGGTGATCGTCGAGCAGCAGGTGCCGGGCAAGGACCACCGCATCCTGGTGGTGAACGGCAAGGTCGTCGCGGTCGCCGAGCGGGTGCCCGCCCAGGTGATTGGCGACGGCTTCCACTCGATCGCCCAGCTGATCGACGACCTCAACCAGGATCCCCGGCGCGGCACCGGGCATGAGAATGTCCTCACCCGCATCGTCATCGACCCGGCGATGCTGGCGCTGCTGGACAAGTCCGGCCGCACCCCCGCGACCATCCCGATGGCCGAGGAACGGGTGGTCCTGCGGGATACCGCCAATCTCTCGACCGGCGGCACCGCGTTCGATCGCACCGATGCGATCCACCCCGCCAATCGCGCCATCGCCGAGCAGGCGGCGGCGGTGGTCGGGCTGGACGTGTGCGGGATCGACTTGCTCTCGCCCGACATTCGCCGCCCGGTGCGCGAGACCGGCGGCGGCATCGTCGAGGTGAACGCCGCGCCGGGCTCCCGCATGCATCTGGAACCCTCCAGCGGCACGCCCCGCGACGTCGCCACGCCGGTGATCGACATGCTCTACCCGCGCGGCAGCCGTGCCCGCATCCCGATCTTCGCGATCACCGGCACCAACGGCAAGTCGACCACGGCGCGGATGGTGTCCCGGATCCTCTGCCAGGCCGGCAAGAATGTCGGGATGACGACGACCAGCGGCATCTATTTCAACGGCCATCTGATGACCGAGGCCGATGCCAGCGGCCCCAAAAGAGCGCGCGCACCGTCCTGCGCAATCCGGCGGTCGACGTGGCGGTGCTGGAGACGGCACGCGGCGGCATCCTCCGCGAGGGATTCGGCTTCGACGGAGCGGATGTCGGCGCGGTGCTCAACGTCACCGCCGATCATCTGGGGCTGAAGGGCATCGACACGGTCGAGGATCTCAGATCGGAAGAGCGGTTCAGCAGGAATGCCGAGACCG